>JAZOTN010000001.1:0-70816 GCA_045657665.1 Lachnospiraceae bacterium
CTAATCTCCATGTTAGACTACTACACCGAGAGGTGTGTTGCTTGCTAAGTTGATTGAACCGCCGTGTACCGAACGGTACGCACGGTGGTGTGAGAGGTCGGAAATTTCTCTTTTAGAGAAATTTCCTCCTACTCGATTGAATTATGATAATCTCTAAAATTGTAGAACTCTACAACTTTGTTGATTAAGATAATGCGAAGTGGTAATATGTAATTGATGAAAATGTAGAATTCTACAATTTAGGAGATTATATGATAAAACGAGATAGATATCTAAATCAGTTGATTAATGCTAAAAATAATGGATTTCCGAAAGTGATAACAGGCGTAAGAAGATGTGGAAAATCTTTTCTTCTTAAAGAGATTTATAGAGAATACTTGCTTTCGGAGAACGTTCCAGAGAATAGGATAATTATCATGGAATTAGATGATGATAAAAATAGTAAGTATCGTGATCCTTTGGAACTAGGAGCGTATATAAGGGAAAGATGCAAGGAAAATGAAAATTATTATGTATTTATTGATGAGATACAGAAGGTATATTCTATAATCAATCCTAATTTCACTGACGGCAAACATGTTTTAGCAGATGCTAATGATACTGAGGTAATATCATTCGTTGATGTTGTACTTGGGCTATCAAGAGAAAAGAATATAGATTTATATGTGACGGGATCAAATTCTAAAATGTTGTCTTCAGATATTGTTACTGATTTTAGAGATAAGGCAACGAACATAAAGCTGTCTCCACTGTCATTTGAAGAATATTATGGATATGTCGGAGGATCAGCAACTGAAGCAATATATACATATATGCAATACGGTGGAATGCCGTTAGCTGTATTAAAAAGTGACGAAGAGAGAAAAGAATATCTAAAGAGCTTGTTCGCTACGACATATTTCGCTGATATTGTTGAAAGAAATCAATTGAAAAAAGAAGAGGCTTTGGATGAACTCTGTAATATTATTAGTTCTTCAACAGGCTCGCTGCTTAATTCAGAAAAAATAGCCAATACATTTGAAAGTGTTAGACATGAAAATATCGATAAACAGACAGTTGAAAACTATATTAGTTACTTTAAAGATGCTTTCCTTTTGCGTGAGGCAAAACGCTATGATTTAAAAGGAAGGAAAGAAATCGGTGCGCTCAGAAAGTATTATTTTATAGATACTGGATTACGCAATGCAAGACTTAATTTCGCATTTCCTGATGAAGGACAAATGCTTGAAAACATTGTTTATAATGAACTTTGTTATAATGGTTATTCTGTTAATGTCGGTGCTTTTGACACTGTTGAAAAAGATAAAAATGGAAAATCAATAAGAAAAAATAATGAAGTGGATTTTTACGCCACAAAAGGGCTTAGATCTCTATATATACAGGTAACTGCTGATATCTCTAATGCAGAAACAAGAGAAAGAGAAATACGACCATATTTTAAACTGAATGATCAAGTACTAAAGCTACTTGTTGTAAATAAACCAATTAAAGAAACCATGGATGAAAATGGCTTCACTATAATAGGGATTACTGATTTTTTAATTCGATACATTAAATGATTTTTGCAAATACATTGCGCACAGGCGTAATAATGTGTTAATATTAGTTTGCGTACTGTGGTATATTTTGCAAAATATTACCTTGCGTATTATTGACAAGGAGTGAGTTATGGAAATTAAAAGAAATATCTATTATAAGATATCTGAGTGGAAGAAAGAGACAAATGGGACGAAGGCATTACTGATTGAAGGAGCCAGACGAATCGGAAAATCAACGGTTGCTGAAGAATTTGCTCAGAATGAGTATAAGTCCTATATTCTCATTGATTTTAATAAGGCTAAGAAAAAGATAAAAGATGCCTTTGAATCCCTTGATGATCTGGATGTTTTTTTTCAGACACTGACGCTTGAATACAATACAAGGCTTTATCCTAGAGAATCTCTGATAATATTTGATGAAATACAGAAATTTCCAAAGGCCAGGGAGGCAATTAAATATCTTGTCGCTGACGGAAGATATGACTACATTGAGACAGGCTCGCTGATATCAATTAAAGAGAACGTAGAAAACATAACAATTCCATCAGAAGAGCGGAAAATGCAAATGTATCCTGTGAATTTTGAGGAATTCATGGTATACATGGGCGAAGAAATACTTCTTGATCATATAAGAGAATGCTTTGAGAAAAGCCAGTCGCTTGATAGGCAGATACATAATAAGGCTATGCGCTTATTTATGGAGTATATGCTTGTTGGTGGAATGCCTCAGGCAATAGTAGCATATAAGAAAAATGGAAGGGATTTTCATGCTGCCGATGTAGAAAAGAGGGATATTCTTGCACTCTATGAAGATGACATCAAAAAGGCAGCCAAGAAATATAAATCAAAGGTCTCAGCTATCTTTGATAATATCCCGGGCTTTTTGTCAACGCATGAAAAAAGGGTTGTTTTAAGTGAAGTGGATAGTAATAATGGGACCTTTGACCGCTACGATGAGCCCTTATTCTGGCTTGGCGATTCCATGATATGTAATCTTTGTTACAAATGTAATGACCCGAACGTTGGTCTGGCACTAAATAAAAATGAATCCTATGTAAAGTGTTATATGGGAGATACAGGATTATTAGTAAGCCATGCATTCAGTGAGAATGAAATCATGGATGAACAGCTTTATAAGCAGATAATGGATGGGAAATTGTCACTTAATCAGGGAATGCTCTATGAGAATATGATAGCGCAGATGATTACAGCATCCGGTCGTAAGCTCTTCTTTTACACAAGATACAGCGAGGAAAAGCATCGGAATGATATTGAGATAGATTTCATCATCTCGAACGAGAGCAAGACAAAGTTTAAAATCAGCCCTATAGAAGTGAAATCATCAAAGAATTACACTACATCATCACTTGGAACATTCAAAGAACTCTTTAAGAAAAGAATTGATAAGCAGATAATAGTGCACCCTAAGGGATATTCAGAAGCGGATGGAGTCATAAAAATACCTCCGTATATGATGTACCTAATATAACTTACAGATTAACTGATTTTTCAAAGCAGATAAAAAGACAATAAAGGTGAGAGTTAATGCTTTTTTTTAGATTTCAATATTTCTTCAAGGATACTTTGGTACAATAGATATATATAATTTCAGAGGTATTCCATGAAAATATTGCTTGTTGAAGATGAAAAGAGAATGTCCGAGGCGTTGTGTGAAATCCTCAGGCAGGAAAAATATGATACAGATCCCTTTTTGGATGGAATAAGTGGACTTGATGCTGCAAGAAGCGGCATATATGATCTGCTTATTCTTGATGTTATGCTCCCCGGAATAAATGGATTTGACATAGCCAGAACTGTGAGAAGAGAGGGAATACAGGCTCCCATCTTAATGCTCACTGCGAGAGCAGATACTGATGATAAGGTGAGTGGCCTGGATAGCGGAGCAGATGATTACCTTACAAAGCCCTTTGAGACAAAAGAGCTCCTGGCAAGGGTAAGAGCCTTGCTTCGCAGGAATAACATGCAGAAGACAGATGATACCGGAAATCTCGTATCGGGAGACCTTAAACTGGATAGAAACAGGTCAATGCTTATAAATACTGAAAATGGCATGGATGTACGTTTGTCAGAAAAAGAGCTGCATATCTTGGAGATCTTCCTTGCAAATGAAGGAACTATTATCGGAAAGGAGCAGCTTGCTGTTAAGATATGGGGATTTGACAACGAAGCTGAGTATAACAATGTGGAGGTCTATATCTCTTTTACCAGAAAAAAGCTTCAATTCCTGGCTTCAATGATGGAGATAAAGGCGGTGCGCGGTCTTGGATATGAACTGCGAAAGAAGGAGTAGGAATGGCAAAAAAGCTTGGAAACAGACTTTTTAAAGCTTCACAAAATAAGATCACAGCTACGATAATGGGCCTCCTTACACTGATCCTTTTAGGAACCCTGCTGACTATTTCACTTACTACTTACAGCACAGTATACAGGAATAATCAAAGGATCCTTGAAGTCTTTCTTGATGACTACATCAATGGAAATGGCCCAAAAGAAGCGCCGAAAGATGCCATGGGAACTCCTGAAGATAGAATTGCCACAGAGGCTGCGGTTATGTATCTTGTGGAGTTTTCTTCTGATGGAAGTGCTGTTGGAATAATGAATGATGTTAAGCCCGTAATGAGCGATGAAGCACTCAAAAATCTTGCAGCGCAGCTAATGACAGGTGGGAAAAGACACGGAATAAGCGGTAGGATGATATATCGCATCGCTTCAGATGAATCATCAGGGAGAAGCTATGTGGCAATGATGGATAATACCCTGATAGATGACAGTATGAAAACGCTCATAATGAATACAGTTGTATTTGGCGCTGTTGCCCTGATAATACTGTTCTTTGTTTCCTTGAAGGCGTCTAAGGAGATAATGAAACCTGTCGAAGATACATATCAGAAACAGAAACAGTTTATCTCAGATGCGGGACATGAGCTTAAAACTCCCATATCAACAGTCGGTGCCAATGCCGAGATTTTGCAGCGCGAGATTGGGAACAACAGGTGGCTTGACAATATTCTTTATGAGAACAGACGCATGAAAGAGCTCGTGACAGGACTTCTGGATCTTTCAAGGACAGAGAACATGGAAGCAGTACATACAGATGTTGATCTTTCCAGAATTGTTACAGGCGGGATATTGCCTTTTGACTCGGTTGCATTTGAGAGAGGCCTGCTTCTGGAGAGCGAAATTGAGCAAGATATCCATGTAGAAGGGGATCCAAACCAGTTGGGACAGTTGGTAGCTACACTTTTGGACAATGCTGTTTCACATGCTGAAAAAACACAAAATGCCAATGAAAGTGCCGGTAAGATTTTAGTCACTCTCCATGCAGAGGATAAATGTGCCGTGCTTAAGGTATCCAATCCGGGAAAAGAGATTCCTGCAGAGGAAAGAAAACGGATATTTGAACGCTTTTACAGAACAGATTCATCCCGGGAGCTTAATGGCCATTATGGTCTGGGGCTTACAATAGCAAAGGCGGTTGCAACAGCTCATGACGGCGAAATCAGTGTGGAATGCGCTGAAGGAATCACTACATTTGCAGTCAGGATTCCTATTCTAAAATAACTAGGTTATAAATTCTTTAAAAAGTCTTCAAGCTTTCTTCAAGTTTCATTTTATATAATATGCCTATCAGATAACTAAACCAGATTGATCGGAGGCATATATAAATGAAAATAAAGAAGATACTTGCATTATTAACAACTGCTTCTCTGACGGCATCGCTTATCGGATGCGGCGATACTGCTTCAGAGAGTGCAACAACTCAGGAAGCAGCTTCTGCTGAGGAGAGGGCATCCATAGAGGAAGCGCTTAACCTTGCAAATAACGAGGAAGTTACCTGGTCCTATGACAAAGATGCGGATGCCTGGGTAATGAGCATTGTGACAGCAGTTGCTAATGCGGAAATTGAAGATGAAGAAGGCGTTTCTGTTTGTGTCCCGAGAGCGTATATAAAGGGAATTGATACGGATGGTGATGGAGTAGAAGATATCACTGCCGCAAGCTATACAGAAGATGTTCATGGACAGCTGGTGATTGATTACGAAGCAGAAGTAACAAGCTCAAACGGACAGATATATACAGCTTCCACCGCGCCTGTAATTCTGAATACCGGTGCTGCAGGTTACAGCTCTTCTTCTAACACCAAGGCCTCAACATCTTATGCATCTGAGGGCTATATCAATGTTTCCTGCGGAAACAGAGGCAAAAATGATACTGCTACAGATGAGAGTGGAAATGAGTACTATACAGGAGATGCGCCGGCTTGCCTTGTGGATCAGAAAGCAGCGTCGAGATTCGTAAGATATAATATTCTGCTTGGAAATCTTCCGGGAAGTACAGAGTACTGGGTTTCTACCGGTGGAAGTGGTGGTGGAGCGCATGCAACAATGTTTGCAGCCACATCAAACAGTTCTGATTTCTATGATTATCAGATAGCGGTCGGGGCTGTTGGCGTTTACGTCAATGAAGATGGCTCTTATGACACAACAGTTACCATTGATGGAGTGACCTATGATCTTTCTGATGGAGCATGGGGAGCTGTTGCCTATTCCCCTATCACCTCTTTGTATGAAGCGGATATGGCCATGGCATTTGAGTACTACATGGATTCTGATTATGATTTCAATACCTCATTCCAACAGCAGATGGCAAAGTACCTTTCAGAAGAGTACATGACTTACATCAATGACCAGAATCTTTCAGTTAATGAGGCTGATGTGGAGTTTGATATTAATGGTGATGGAGATACAGAAGATACTATAGAGCTTTCTATTGAATATGATGAAACAAAGTATGCTGACACCAATGGCTATGGTGGAACATATGTTGACTTCTATCTTGCAGAATTTGTTTCAGATTTGCAGTGGTACCTTGATAACTTGGATTATGCAGATGGATGGACCTGGTTCGGTGAAGATGGCAATGCACTTTCTGACGAAGAAGTAGCAGCTATGACAGCTGAAGACAAGGCGACTGCTTTTATAGAAGGCAGATATGCTAAGAGCAGTTCATCATCAGGAGGAATGGGTGGCCCTGGCGGTGGAATGCCCGGAGGCCATGACGGAATGGCAGGCGGTCCCGGCGGAGATAAAGCAGAAGGATCAAATGGTGACATGGCAGGCGGTCCCGGCGGAGACATGACCGGAACACCTCTTGATATGGCTGAAAATAACGAGACTTCAGAAAAAACTGAAGGAGATGACAGAAGCTTTGCAAACGCTGATGTTGCTGCAAACTCAGCAGGAGACACCATGGATGTAGGAACTCCTGATGCAGGTACAACCCAGTCAGCTGGTAGCAAAACAGATTCCTCAAATTACTCAACATATGAAGAAATGCTTGCAGGATACCAAAGTGATGTTGCAGAAGTATATGAAGGCGATAAATATGGAAATGTGATTGTGGATCTTTACAATCCGCTCAACTATATAGGAGATGAAGACGGAACAGATCCTACATGGATAAGGATGGTCTGCGGAGCATCAGAAGGCGATATTTCAATGTTCAATTCCCTTAACCTTCAGATTGAATTCCTTTCTTCAGGAGTTGATGCAGATATCGAATGGCAGTGGGATGGCGGACATGTACCGTCAGAGATTCTTGGCAATTCTCTTTCACTTACTGTAGATACTATGTACGGCGAGTATGTAGACGGTGCAGTTAAGATTACAAAGGCTGCAGCTGAGCCGCAGACTGAAAATGGAGATGCTACAGAGGCAACCGGAACGGATATAAGCAGCTGGGTAAATTATGATGATACATCTGCTGTGACATTCACAGTGGCAGATGCGGTCAGCTACAGAACAGCTCGTGCCAGCAAGTCTACTCCGGGATTTGACGTAATCGATTATGGTCAGGAAGACTATGTGTTTGGTGATTCCGAGACTGACGCAAGACATTGGAGCAAATGGGTATTAAAGGTTCTTGAAGAACATCAGGAGGAGCTTGAAAAGTTGTTTAACAGTGGAAAATAAAAAGATAAAGACGAAGTTAAGTATGTTGACGCATATATCTGATGATAATCTTACCATAATACTTGTTTGTACTTTTTTAAAAGAAATGACGAAATATTTAGGAGAGACGCTTGGATGTATTCCAGGCGTCTTTTTTGTATCTTTTCATATCAACGAAAAATAGTTCATTCCATTTCGTGATTATGTTATAATACTTTCATGGGAATCTGGGGGAAGTTCAAAAGTCTGATTTTGAAGGATGTGGATAATGATAATGAGGCAAAGCGCACGCCTGTTCTGGTCCGTGTACTCAGCCTCTCTTTTTGTGTCTATTTTTTTATTGCCTTCCTGATGATCATGTTATCAAGCAAGTCCTGGATCGCGGTGGTGATGCTTGTCGGCATGGTTCTTTATTTTTTGCCCTTTTATCTGAGCTATCGGGGACACTCCCGGATTGCACGCGGTATTCTGATCTATTTCACACCGGTCTGGATGGTTTTTTCGATTTATAACATGGGCTGGAACAGCGGATTCCAGAATTTCTGCTATGTCCTTCTCGTTCTGATCTTTATGACCGGATATGCTCCCATCGGTGCAAAGGTAGCCGGAGCAGGGATCATCGCGGCGATCCGTCTTGGTATTTATTTTTTCATGCAATCACATCCTGCCGTACATTATGTGGCGCCCGATCTGATGAGGGAACTGCAGGTGCTGAATACTATTATCGCCTTTTCACAGGTAACGATTCTGGTGACACTTTTCTCGCTGGATTCTCTGGAGTCAGAGAAAAAACTCATGGCATACAATGACAGGGTGAAAGAGATGGCTTCCGTGGATCCGCTCACGGGACTTATGAACCGACGCGGAATGGAAACCTATATCGCGCGCCAGGTAAATAACACATCAGAGAATCAGGGATTTTTGAATTTTGCGATCGGGGACATTGATTTTTTCAAGAAGGTGAATGATACCTACGGACATGCGGCAGGCGATGAACTGTTAAAGATTCTTGCCGATGTTTTCCGGAATTTCATGAAGGGAAGAGGCATGGTTGCCAGATGGGGAGGCGAGGAATTCCTGTTTCTGTTTCTCGGTGAGAACGGTGATCAGACGAAGATCGATCTGGAAGATATGAGACAGATGATAGAAAAAAAGGAATTTGATCTCGGCAATGCGAAGATCCATGCGACGATGACCTTCGGTATGCAGGAATGGAATATCGGTGAGTCCTATGAGCATACGATCAGCGAAGCGGATAAGAAGCTGTATCAAGGGAAGGAGCAGGGACGGAACCGGGTCGTATTCTGAGTCAGTTTTCTTCCGGAAGAGTCCATTCATCGCCGGCTTTTCGGTACGCGGCGGCCTTTTCTTTGTACTCGTCCCGGAGTTCCCGGTGGATAAAGATCCCGTTTTCCGATTCTATGGCCAGGTATTCGCAGCAGTCTGCCATCCGGTAGAGCGGACGGTCTCCTGAAGAATGGATATCCAGAACCGGTTCGGTCTCATAGGCTGCGTTATAAAACCAATCCAACGCGACAGAATAGTTTTCCTCCAAAAAGAAATATTCTCCGATTTCACAGCAGACTTCGGAGGTGGGTGCGGTGGAGATATCTGTCAGAACCAGTGCCAAGAAATCACTGAAATTCTTCTGAAGCCTTCGGATGCGCGTCAGAACACAGGCGATCTTCCGGCGGATGAGAGGATCCTTGCAGCTTCGGAAAGCCGGATCGAAAATTTTTTCCGCATCGAGAAAATCCTCTGAGTTTCCGGAAAGAAACAACTCTTGTGCATACATGGCCAGCATATTATTGGAAAGATATCCTTTCCGGTCGAATGAAATCTGAAAATAGCTGAAGTCCCGTTTTTCATGACCTCCTTCCGGAAAGTGCAAAATCTCGATCTCGCTGTCATAAACAGTCGGGGTGAGGCGTACGGTCTCATGGATCGGGTCCACCCATTCGAAGGTGCGAAGACGTTTATAAAGCTTTGGACGGTATTCTTTTTTCGCGTTAAGAACGGTATTAAATCCGGTTTTTGTCACATATTTCATCTGGACGAGTTCCACCTCCGGAAGAAGCACTTCCTTTAATTTACGGAGGCGGTCACGGTTGATCTCATCCAGCATCTCGTCTGCATCGGCAGTATAGATATAATCCATGGACGCTTTGGAAAAAGCGTAGTTGCGGGCAGCGGCAAAGTCCTGATTCCATTCGAAGTCATAGACCCTGTCCGTAAACTGTGATGCGATCTCCTTTGTACGGTCGGTACTTCCGGTATCGACGATGATGATCTCATCCATCAGATCGCAGAGGGATGTCAGGCACCGGCTCAGGTTTTTCTCTTCATTTTTGACAATCATGCATAAGCTGAACGTAACCATGTACCTATCATACAAAAAATTATCTGAAAAATCAAAGGAACAGGAAAATGCGTCGTGAAGAGTTTAAAATGGAACGAATGAATCTGGTTGAGATCGGCAAAACGTATCCGATATCCGAAGGAAAGCTTCCGGGATCTTTTTATTATACGCTTGGAGAAGCATTTGCCATGTCAGCGAACTTCCCTCCATCGAACCGCATACAGTCTTCCGAGGGAAAAGTCGTGGACATTGAGGAGACACCGAGAGGGTATTATGTGACAGTGGAATTTGAGGAATGAGGAGGCGCTTGTTACTTTTTCACAAAAGTTCGAAAACGTTTTCGAAACTCTTGTAATTCGGAAATAACCATTGTAATATAATAAGGTGTTGCATTTTTGGGGGGTCACATCTTCTAATGAAATATCGTCCACTCTTAAAATTGAAAAAAGGCATGATCTTAGGGCAGGATGTCCTTGACGGATCCGGCGAGCTTCTGATGAAAGAGCATCGGATCCTGGACGAGGAAAGCATCCGGCTCTTGGAAGAGTGGGGTTTTCCGGGTGTTTATGTAGACGACGAGTTTACGGACAGCATAGAGGTGGAGACTGTCATCCGGCCGGAGATTCAGGCGGAGGCACTCAAACTGATCAGTAATATGTACAAGGCACCGGAGCAGGAACTTGTCGGATCGGAGACGGGAAAAAACGAAGAAGAAGAGCGGATCCGCAACATGGTGCAGAACATTGTCAGCGATATCACGAGTGACGGTGATATCATGTACAATCTTCTCAACCTGAAGACTTATAATGAATATGTTTATTATCATACACTTTACGTGACGATGATGTCGGTTCATATTGGCATCCGTTGCGGGTTGAACCGCCACCAGCTCAATGACCTTGCGACGGCGGGGATCTTACATGACATCGGACGCAAGTTCGTGGACGAAAAGCTTCAGGAGTTAAAGCGCCCCCTGGCACCGCCTGAGATGAAAGAAGTCAGACGTCATGTTGTCGAAGGAACGAAGTTCATCGACGAGAACTTCCATTTTTCTCCCGACGTGATCAAGGCGATCAATGATCATCATGAAAACTACAACGGAACGGGATATCCAAACCGTCTGAAAGGAAAAGAGATCTCTCTCTATGCACGTATCCTTCATGTTGCTGACGTATACGATGCACTGATCACGAAGAAGCCCTACCGCAGTGAGTTCCGGCCGGCAGATGCGATGGAATATCTAATGGCCAGTGACGGGCAGGAGTTTGATCCGGAGATCATCGATCTTTTTGTGGATTGGGTTGCGGTATATCCGGTCGGGAGCGAAGTAAGGCTTTCCGACGGGAGGAATGCCATCGTAGAAAGAAATTATCCTCATTTTCCCCTCAGACCGAAAGTACGTATCGTTGACAGCGGGGAAGAACTTGACCTGCGAAGTGATTTTAATGCGCTGAGCATCGTGATCGTTGAAATGGTAAAAGGCGGTCTCGTTACAGACTCGGAAATTCATGACTTTTGATCCTAACGAGGTATTATTATGCCGGGTCAGGGAAAAGGCAACGTAGACGTTTTACTTGCCGAGAGCTTCAAAGAACTGGTATTAAAGCGTCCCATTGAAAAAATCACAATCAAAGAAATCACGGACAAAGCCGGTGTGATCCGTCCGACGTTCTATAACCATTTTCAGGACAAATACGAACTTCTGGAATGGATCATACGAACCGATCTGCTTGATCCCATGCGCCCACTGATTCAGAACGGGCTTTCGGATCAGGCACTTCTTTTTGTGTTCACAGGTATCCAGAATGAAATGGATTTTTACACCAGAGCCCGCCGTCTGGAGGGGCAGAACTCCTTTGAAAGCATTGTTACGATCTGTATCCGGGAGATTCTGCTGGATGTCTTTGGAATGAAGACTTCTGCGAAAAATCTGCCGGGAGCACTCACTCCGGAGATACTTTCTATGTATTATGCGAAGGCGATGTGTTTTATGGTTCTTTCCTGGATTGATTCCGGTATGAAAGCTACACCGCAGGAAATGGCGGATATTTATAAGTACCTGGTAAACCATTCTGTTGAAGATGTGCTCGGTGAACTTTAAAGTACTTGAAAGGGAACCGATCCGATGGCGGAGAGCCGGATTGTGCAACGGGATTCAGTGAAATACGGAGATTAAAATGACACTTGCATCTATCGAATTTTTAATTATATCAGCCGGGCTTTCCTTCGATATTTTCGGAGAGATCGCCTGCAAGGGAGCGTTGCTTCCCAAGATCAACTGGAAACGGCTGGTCGGGATCTGTATCGTGATGGCGCTTTGGCAGACAGGCGCGTTGTTTATCGGACGTTTCTTCGGAACCCTTTTATATCAGATTGATACGAGAGCCAATGCGGACCGGGCCGGAAGAGTGATTGCAGCCGGGATTTTCATCATCCTCGGGATCCGCATGCTCTGGAAGGCATATAAGAACAAACCGGTCGAAGAACGCCGCGTGGACACAATCCCGTATAGCACGATCATCAAACTCCTTGCTACCATTACACTCTATACGCTCCTTGCAGGCTTTGCAGTCGGATTTCTGATCGTCAATGTATCCTTTATCCTTCCGACGATCGCAGTGTTTACAGCGCTTGCGGTTGTAATCGGGATCTACATCGGATATCATTTCGGCGCAGCCTTCCAGCGCGGTACCAATATCGCAGGAGGGATCTGCTATCTGGTTATCAGTGCGGACATCGTGATACGGTATATTCTGTTTAAGTAATAAAAATATGAAAATCCTGGTTTATCGATGGAAGGCATACAACTACACGGATATCATCGGTACGCTCCGCCTGATGGGACATGAGGTAATGGAAATCGACCGGAGGCTTGCGTCTTACGATGAGGATCCCGGATTTGCGGAAGAGATCGGCGCCCTGTTGAAAAAGGAGCCGGTTGATTTTTTATTTACGGTCAATTATTTTGCAGCCATTTCCGATCTTTGTGAAAAACAGAAAATCCCTTATGTGGTCTGGACCTGTGATAATCCACTGATCAGTATGTATCACAAAAGTCTTTTCAATTCCTGCAATATCATATTCACCTTTGATATGACAAACTATCTCGAACTGAAATCCATGGGAGCAAAAAGAGTGTACCATCTGCCGCTCGGAGTGGATACGGACCGGCTTGATTCAGTGGTGCATGCGGAAGGGAAACACTACGACCATGAGATTTCTTTTGTCGGAAGCCTTTATGAGCGGAATACATATGACCGGCTGGAGGGAAGTCTCCCGGAATATCTCCGCGGTTATTTTGATGCGGCGATTGAAGCCCAGCTTTCCATCAGCGGAGGGAATCTTCTGGAAAAGCTCCTTACACCTGAGATCCTCGCAGAGGTTTCGGAGTATGTGACGCTGGAGAAATCCGAGGATTCTTTTTCGGATCTGTCCCTGATCTTTGCAACGACCGTACTCGGGTTCAAGACGGCTTCCGAGCAGAGAAAACGGGCGCTCATTGCTCTGTCGAAAAAACACAGGGTTGATATCTACAGCAACAGCAACGTGCAGGAGATGACAGGACTTCCGAAAAACGGGACCGTTGATTACTGGACGGAGATGCCGAGGGTCTTTCATGATTCGAGGATCAATCTCAATCTGACGATCCCGGATATTAAAAGCGGATTGCCGCTCCGGATCTTTGACGTGCTCGGATCGGGTGGATTTCTTCTGACCAATTTCCAGGCGGAGCTGCCCTCCTGCTTTACGGTCGGAAAGGATCTCGTTTGTTTTGAATCCCCCGCCGAGATGGAAGAACTCTGTGACTATTATCTGACGCATGAAGAAGAACGGATGGAGATTGCCGCGCGGGGATATGAAACCGTAAAAAAAGAGCATCAGATCCGCCAGAGACTGGATCTGATGCTAAAGGTAGTACTCACAGATTCCGATCAACCATAAGACCGGAATACACAGAGGATATATAAGGCGTCGAGAAATTGTGTCCGGGATTTTTGTAGGCGACCACGACTTTGTTGACGTAATTCATCGGATCGATGGAGGCCTTATCCGCTTTTGCAGACAGTTCGTTTTTGAAGGAATTCAGCGTTTCAAAGGTTGATGCTGCATCCTCCCTTGTGACCGCGTCCTTCAGTCTTTCTTTGTCGACGGAGATCTTGGCATCCTCGTCAACTGCAAGACCCAGTTTTTCAAAATCTCCCGAGAAGCGTCTTGCGACATTGCTGATGTCGGATACGAGCTTGTTGCTCTGCTGCTCGGTATCCCGGTAGCGGTCCGCCATGTCGATGATGGAGTTGTATGCGTTTGTCATACGTTCGACATTGTCAGCGACTGCATCGGCATTTGCCTTGAATCCGACATGGATCTTTGTGCCGGGGCTTGCTTCTTTGAGATTGACCTCAAAAGCGTTGTTGATGGTAAAGGTGTTCGCATAAGAGGAACGCTCTTTTCCGTTCAGATAGAAGACGGAATTCTTGGCTTCCGATTCTACTTTGTTGAGTCCCAGCACATCCATTGCATGTATGGAGCCGGGGGTGGACTGCGGCATGATGCTGAACAGGGAGTCCTCATCTTCACCGACGCCGGTCCGCTTGGATTCGATCCGGACTGCCGAGGTGCCGCGCTCGCCGTCCGTTACTTCGGAAACGAGGCCGATATTCGCGTTATTGATCAGGCGGACGAGCTTGTTCTGGACATCGTGGTTGGTGTCCTCGGCCGCCACATTAAACTGGAATTCGTAGGAATTATAAGGTGTTGAAAGGTCGAAGCTGTAGCTGCCTTCCGGAATATTGTGGCCGCTGCTACGGAGGAAGTTGCCGACATTGATCTGCGGTTCCGCGAGACTTTCGATCTCCATTTCGAAGCTTTCGGTGTGTTCGTTCTCTCCGTCTTTCCCGATATAATCCACGGAAAGAAGATCCTCACGGTCGGAAACAGCGACACGGCGGCGGAAGAGGCTTTCAATTCCTTCGCCTTCGTCGGCGAGACTTGCGATCACGTTTTTGATATTGCGTGCACTTTCTTTAATGTCGATCGCAAAACGACGCACATCGCCATCATCATCTTTCAATTTATAAAGAGGGGATTCATTATTAGACTTTACAATATTATTGTAAGTCTTCTTGAGATCGCTTTTTTTGTGCGAATCATAACGGGAAGAATGCTCGTTCCCGTACGTAGATAGATAATATTGATAAACAGAGTCTATCGCTGCCATGACGTCCCCTCCTTTCTTCCTTGAAATAACGTAATTGTTCTTCCTCCAAATTGTCTGACAATTACGCCGGGGTAGAATAACTCCTTTTATTACTGTCATCATAACATGCCCGTCGACAATTGTCACGCATTATTTACAGGAAATAATTCACAAAAAAAATGCCCGGAAACTGTGCAAATAGGGCATTTCCGTACATTCCGGCGAAATGTTTCTTCTATATAAAGAGGCTGTCTTTCATACACCACAAAATATTGATTTGAAAATGCAGTCCTTCATCTCTTATAAAGAAGATTTACGCGAATCTGCTGATTTCTCAAAAATATCGTTGACGGAGGAAAATAATTATGATATAGTGAACGAGCTGAAAAGACTTTGGGCTATTTTTTTTTGCCCTTTTTGTAATAGCGTTTATTGGAGGTGAAACAAAGTGCGTACCAAGATCACACTCGCATGCACGGAGTGCAAGCGCCGTAATTACAATCTGACAAAGGATAAGAAAACGCATCCGGATCGTATGGAAACGAAAAAGTATTGCAGATTCTGCCACGCCCATACGCTTCATAAGGAAACGAAATAAAAGAGGGTCATAGTTATGTCGGAAGAAAAGAAAGAAGTAAAAGAAAGCTGGTGGGGCGGCCTTAAGGCAGAGTTCCAGAAGATCATCTGGCCGACAAAGGAGTCTCTTGCAAAGCAGACTGCAGCGGTCGTGATCGTTTCTGTGATCGTCGGAATTCTGATCGCATTGCTTGATACACTGATTCAGTATGGCGTCAACTTCCTGATCGGCTTATAGGAGGCGGAGTATATATGGCAGAAGCACATTGGTATGTTGCTCATACCTATTCCGGCTACGAGAACAAGGTGAAAGCAAATATCGACAAGGCCATCGAGAACAGACATTTGGAGGATCAGATCCTCGAGGTGCGTGTTCCGATGCAGGATGTCGTAGAGATCAAGAACGGAGTCCGCAAAAACACGACGAAGAAGATGTTTCCCGGATACGTTCTGATCAATATGATCATGAACGACGATACCTGGTACGTGGTACGTAATACACGCGGAGTGACCGGATTTGTCGGTCCCGGAAGCAAGCCGGTTCCGTTGTCGGATATCGAAATGAGATCCCTCGGCATCAAGACGGACAACATCGTAATCGACTTTGAAGAGGGCGATACGGTGGCAGTACTTGCGGGTGTATGGAAAGATACGGTAGGTGTCATCCGCAGCATGAACCATAACAAACAGGTTCTGACGATTAACGTGGATCTGTTCGGACGCGAAACACCGGTTGAGGTCAGTTTCGCAGATGTGAGAAAAGTATAGCTTTAGCTTTAGGAGGAAAAGAGTCATGGCTAAGAAAGTAGAAGGATATATTAAGCTTCAGATTCCTGCCGGAAAAGCAACACCGGCACCACCGGTCGGACCGGCACTCGGTCAGCACGGTGTCAATATCGTGGAATTCACGAAGCAGTTCAATGCAAAGACCGCTGATATGGGTGATACGATCATCCCGGTTGTCATTACGGTATACGCAGACAGGAGTTTTTCGTTCATTACGAAGACTCCGCCGGCAGCAGTTCTGATCAAAAAGGCCTGCAAGATTGACAAGGCATCAGGCGTGCCGAACAAGACAAAGGTGGCAACGCTTTCCAGAGCGGATCTGCAGCAGATCGCAGAGACCAAAATGCCCGACCTGAATGCCGGAAGCCTTGAGGCTGCGATGAGCATGATCGCCGGCACGGCACGTTCGATGGGAGTGAATGTAGAAGCTGCCCAGTGAGATTAGTGAGATCAAGTGTCAGCGATGATCGAACTTAACGAACGGAACTTCATTACAGGTAACTATAGTGGGAGACTCACAGAGTCGCCATCACCACGAAAGGAATATACATTATGAAACACGGAAAGAAGTACAATGAGGCTGCGAAGAATATCACCCGCAGCACCCAGTACGATCCCGAGGAAGCGATCGCACTGGCAAAGAAAACCGCTACGGCAAAGTTTGATGAGACCGTAGAGGTACACATCCGTACAGGGTGTGACGGAAGACATGCGGATCAGCAGATCCGTGGTGCGGTGGTTCTTCCGAACGGAACAGGTAAGACCGTACGTGTGCTGGTATTTGCAAAGGGCGTAAAGCTCGATGAAGCACAGGCGGCCGGTGCGGATCATGTCGGCGGCGAGGAGCTGATCCCGAAGATCCAGAACGATGGCTGGCTTGACTTCGATGTCGTTGTTGCAACACCGGATATGATGGGTGTTGTAGGACGTCTTGGTAAGGTTCTCGGCCCCAAGGGCCTGATGCCGAACCCGAAAGCAGGTACCGTCACGATGGACGTTACAAAAGCGATCGAGGATATCAAAGCCGGTAAGATCGAGTATCGTCTTGACAAGGCAAACATCATCCATGTGCCGATCGGGAAGGCATCCTTCTCCGAGGAACAGCTGAAGGGCAACTTTGATGCGCTGATGAGCGCGGTAATCAAGGCAAAGCCGTCGGCACTCAAAGGCCAGTATTTGAAGAGCGTGACGCTTGCGACCACCATGGGCCCGGGCGTAAAGGTAAACGTTCAGAAACTTCTGTAAGAAAACTTCAATCAGTCCGAAGACAGCAGGCGGAATGATCCGTAAACTTTTCGAAGTGCCAGCCGAGGAACGATTTCATACGAAAGTATGTAATGTAGAACCTCTCTGTCATTTCGGACAGAGAGGTTTTTTAGATAAAATTGAAAAAGGAGGAAAGATTCGTGGCAAAAGTAGAATTGAAACAGCCGATCGTAAATGAGATCAAGGAAAGCATCGACGGCGCACAGTCTGTCGTGGTTGTAAAATATCTCGGTATCGATGTTGCCAAGGACACCGCGCTTCGAAAAGCGTTCCGTGAAGCAGACGTGAATTACAAGGTATACAAGAATACCATGGTAAGACGTGCGATCGAAGGAACGGAATTTGAAGGTCTCGGCGATGTTCTGGAAGGACCGAACGCCTTTGCGATCAGCAAGACAGATGCGACAGCTCCGGCAAGGATCATCTCGAAGTTTATGAAGGATGTTCAGGCGCTCGAGATCAAAGCTGGTGTTGTGGAAGGAACGCTTTATGATGCAGAAGGCATGAAGTCGATTGCGGCAGTTCCGTCCAGAGATGAACTGATCAGCAAGCTGCTCGGAAGCCTGCAGTCGCCGATCACCAACCTGGCACGCGTTCTGAATCAGATCGCGGAAAAGGGTGGCGAGGGAGCCGCTACCGCCGAAGGCGGTACTCAGGATGCGGCGACCGACGGGTCAGGTTCGGCGGAGCCGAGCGTGACAGAACCCGCAGACGCAGCGGCAGCAGCTCCTGCAAAAGAGGAGGCTCCTGCAGAAGAAGCAAAAGCTGAGGAGACCGAAAGCAGCGAGACGACTGCCGAGCCCGCAGTTGAAGAGGAAACCACAGAAACTACTGAAGAAAATAAGGAGGAAGCATAATCATGGCAAAGTTATCCAAAGAAGAATTTATCGAGATGATCAAAGAGTACAGCGTACTGGAACTCAATGAGATCGTAAAGGCATGTGAGGAAGAGTTCGGTGTATCCGCAGCAGCAGGCGCAGCAGGCGGAGATGCAGCAGAAGAGAAGGATTCCTTCGACGTCGAGCTGACCGAGGTTGGTTCCGAAAAGATCAAGGTTATCAAGGTTGTCCGCGAGATCACCGGCCTTGGCCTCAAGGAAGCAAAAGAGCTTGTTGAGGGTGCTCCGAAGATTGTTAAGGAGGGCGCTGACAAGGCAACTGCTGAAGAGATCAAGACAAAGCTCGAAGGAGAAGGTGCAAAGGTTACCCTCAAATAATGAGCGAAATAACAGCCTTATCAATAAGAGCAGAGCTTTCCAAAGAGAAGGCTCCGCTCTTATTTCTTTTCTGAAAACTGTTCTGAAATTCCCAGTAAAAATTCCTTGACAGTCCCAAAAAGTTGTGTTTATAATATAGATTGCACTGTTATGGTGTGATAGGTGAACTATGCCCATTCGCGCCACTTCGTGTGTTAGCAATTAAATAATGAAAGGTGAAGCGTCAAATGGAAAAGAACAGAATACGTCCTGTAAAGGGCGGAAAAGGTATCCGCATGAGCTATTCGAGGCAGAAAGAAGTTCTGGAGATGCCCAATCTGATCGAAGTCCAAAAGGATTCGTATCAGTGGTTTCTCAACGAAGGCCTCAAAGAAGTTTTTGCGGATATTTCTCCGATTACCGATTACAACGGACACCTCTCGCTCGAGTTCGTGGATTTCAAGCTCTGTACAGACGAGACGAAGTATTCCATTGCGGAGTGCAAGCTTCGTGATGCGAATTACTCCGCACCTCTCCGCGTTAAAGTTCGTCTCCACAACAAGGAGAATGACGAGATCAGCGAACATGAGATCTTTATGGGAGATCTTCCGCTGATGACCGAAACCGGTACGTTTGTTGTAAACGGTGCTGAGCGTGTTATCGTCAGCCAGCTCGTCCGGTCTCCCGGTATCTATTATGATATCGCCCATGACAAGATCGGAAAGCAGCTCTATTCCTGTACCGTGATCCCGAACAGGGGCGCATGGCTGGAGTATGAAACAGATTCCAATGACGTTTTTTACGTAAGGGTAGACCGTACCCGTAAGGTCCCGATCACGGTTCTGATCCGTGCACTCGGTATCGGTACGAACCAGGAGATTATTGACCTGTTCGGCGAAGAGCCGAAGATTATGGCGAGCCTTGGAAAGGACCCGTCCATTACCGAGAAAGAGCCGCAGGGAAGCCGCGAAGGCGGACTTCTTGAGCTTTATAAGAAGATCCGTCCGGGCGAGCCGCTTACCGTGGAAAGTGCTGACAGCCTGATTACGGCTATGTTTTTTGATCCGCGTCGTTATGACCTTGCAAAGGTCGGACGTTACAAATTTAATAAGAAGCTTCACTTTAAGAACCGTCTGAAGGACCAGGTGCTTGCAGAAGACGTGCTCGACGAGAGCACGGGCGAGGTTTTCTCGGCAGGAACACGTCTTACGAGAGAACAGGCCGAGCAGATCCAGAATGCCGGCGTACCGTTCGTCTGGATCGAGACGGAAGAGCGCAAGGTAAAGGTGCTCTCCTCCATGATGGTAGATATCAAGACTTATCTTCCGGGTGTGAAGGATACCAAAAAAGAACTTGGTATCGGCGAACTCGTTTATTACCCGGTGCTCAGGAAGCTGATGGAAGAGAATCCGGATGAGAAGGATCTCATCGAGGCCGTAAGGGCAAACGTTGCCGATCTGGTACCGAAGCATATCACAAGAGAAGACATCTTTGCATCCGTAAACTACAACATTCATCTGGAGTGGGGCATCGGAAACAAGGATGATATCGATCACCTCGGAAACCGCCGTATCCGTGCGGTTGGTGAGCTGCTTCAGAATCAGTATCGTATCGGACTTTCCCGCATGGAGCGTGTGGTCAGGGAGCGTATGACAACACAGGATGTGGAGAGCATTTCTCCCCAGTCCCTGATCAATATCAAACCTGTGACTGCGGCTGTCAAGGAGTTTTTCGGTTCCTCACAGCTTTCACAGTTCATGGATCAGAATAACCCGCTCGGCGAGCTGACGCATAAGCGTCGTCTTTCCGCACTCGGCCCCGGCGGACTTTCCCGTGACCGTGCCGGATTCGAGGTTCGTGACGTCCACTACTCCCATTACGGACGTATGTGCCCGATTGAAACGCCTGAAGGTCCGAACATCGGATTGATCAACTCCCTTGCTTGCTACGCGAGGATCAATGAATACGGTTTCGTGGAGGCTCCGTACCGAAGGATCGACAAGAGCGATCCGGAAAACCCGGTCGTAACTGATGAGGTTGTATATATGACTGCCGATGAGGAAGATAACTTCCATGTTGCGCAGGCAAACGAAAAGCTGGATGAGAAGGGACGTTTTATCCGTAACTCCGTATCCGGCCGTTATAAGGATGAAACGCAGGAATACGACAAGCACATGTTCGACTTTATGGACGTCTCTCCGAAGATGGTCTTCTCGGTCGCGACCGCGCTGATTCCGTTCCTGCAGAACGACGATGCGAACCGCGCGCTGATGGGCTCCAACATGCAGCGCCAGGCCGTACCGCTTCTGACCACCGAAACACCGGTTGTCGGTACCGGTATGGAAAGCAAGGCTGCTGTTGACTCCGGTGTCTGCGTTGTGGCAAAACGTTCCGGTACGGTGGAACGCGCAGTCAGCAACGAGATCCGGATCAAAGCGGATGAAGACGGACAGGTGGATGTCTATGAACTCCAGAAATTTGTCCGCAGCAACCAGAGTAACTGCTACAACCAGAGACCGATCGTGCTGAAGGGTGATCATGTGGAAGCGGGCGAAGTCATAGCGGATGGTCCTTCCACGGAAAACGGAGAGCTTGCTCTCGGAAAGAACCCGCTGATCGGCTTCATGACCTGGGAAGGTTACAACTACGAGGACGCGGTCCTTCTTTCGGAGCGTCTCGTTCAGGAGGATGTATACACCTCCATCCATATTGAGGAATATGAGGCGGAAGCGCGTGATACGAAGCTCGGACCCGAGGAGATCACGAGAGACGTACCGGGTGTCGGCGATGACGCGTTAAAAGACCTTGATGAACGTGGCGTGATCCGTATCGGTGCGGAGGTCCGTGCCGGTGATATCCTGGTTGGAAAGGTCACTCCGAAGGGAGAGACCGAGCTGACTGCAGAGGAGCGTCTGCTTCGCGCGATCTTCGGTGAAAAGGCAAGAGAGGTTCGTGATACGAGTCTTAAAGTTCCGCACGGTGAATACGGTATCGTTGTGGATGCAAAGGTCTTCACCCGTGAGAACGGTGATGAACTTTCACCGGGTGTCAACCAGTCCGTCCGCATTTACATTGCACAGAAGAGAAAGATCTCCGTCGGTGACAAGATGGCAGGCCGTCACGGAAACAAGGGTGTGGTTTCCCGCGTGCTCCCTGTGGAGGATATGCCTTTCCTGCCGAACGGGCGTCCGCTTGACATCGTTTTGAATCCTCTTGGCGTGCCGAGCCGTATGAATATCGGACAGGTCCTTGAGATCCACCTTTCGCTTGCGGCGAAAGCGCTCGGCATCAATATCGAGACCCCTGTGTTTGACGGCGCAAACGAGAAAGATATCCAGGATACCCTGGAACTCGCGAATGACTACGTCAATCTGGAGTGGGATGAGTTTGAGAAAAAATATAAATCCACGCTGAATAAAGATGTTCTGAAATATCTCGGTGAGCATCTTGAAAACCGTGAGGAGTGGAAGGGCGTACCGATCAGCCGTGACGGAAAGGTACAGCTTCGTGACGGACGTACCGGAGAGTTCTTTGACGCGCCGGTTACGATCGGACACATGCACTACTTAAAACTCCATCACCTGGTAGATGACAAGATCCATGCACGTTCCACCGGTCCATACTCCCTGGTGACGCAGCAGCCCCTCGGCGGTAAAGCCCAGTTCGGCGGACAGCGTTTCGGTGAGATGGAGGTGTGGGCTCTTGAGGCATACGGCGCTTCCTACACATTGCAGGAGATCCTGACGATGAAGTCTGACGACGTGGTAGGCCGTGTCAAGACCTATGAAGCGATCATCAAGGGCGACAATATTCCGGAACCGGGTGTGCCTGAGTCCTTCAAGGTGCTTCTTAAGGAGCTTCAGTCTCTTGGACTTGATGTACGTGTGCTGGATGAGGACCGTAATGAGGTTCAGCTAATGGAAACCTCGGAATACGGCAATACGAATCTGAACTCCATTATTTCGGGAGATAAGGATTTTGCGTTTGAGGATAGCGAGTCGTTTGAGAGACATGGCTATTCCAAACAGGAATTCAACGAAGAGGGCGAACTCGAAACCATCGACGATGAAGAAGTCGGCGAATTTGATGACGACGATGTTCTTCCAGAAGACAGTTTCGACGACGTAGACGAATAGGAGGGAAAGATCGATGCCAGTAAATACAGAAGTAAATCAGTCAATGACCTTTGACGCGATCCAGATCGGACTGGCTTCTCCGGAGAAGATCCGTGAGTGGAGCCGCGGCGAGGTCAAAAAGCCGGAAACGATCAACTACAGGACTTTAAAGCCCGAAAAGGATGGTCTTTTCTGTGAAAAGATCTTCGGACCGAGCAAGGACTGGGAGTGCCACTGTGGAAAGTACAAGAAGATCCGCTATAAAGGAGTTGTCTGCGACCGCTGCGGTGTTGAGATCACAAAGGCTTCCGTGCGGCGTGAACGTATGGGTCACATCGAGCTGGCGGCGCCGGTATCACATATCTGGTATTTTAAGGGAATCCCCAGCCGTATGGGTCTGATGCTTGATCTTTCGCCCCGTACTCTGGAAAAGGTTCTTTACTTTGCTTCCTATATCGTACTTGACGCAGGCAACACAGGCCTTATGCAAAAGCAGGTGCTGACCGAGTCGGAGTATCAGGAAGCACGTGAGAAATATGGGAATGATTTCCGTGTCGGAATGGGCGCGGAAGCGATCCTGGAGCTCCTTCAGAACATCGATCTGGAAAAGGAGTTCGATGAGCTCCGCGGAGAACTTGAAAACTCCACCGGACAGAAGAGAGCACGTATCATCAAAAGACTTGAGGTCGTGGAAGCGTTCCGCGAGTCCGGGAACAAGCCGGAATGGATGATCATGACGGTTATCCCGGTCATTCCGCCGGATCTTCGTCCCATGGTACAGCTGGATGGCGGACGTTTCGCAACGAGTGATCTCAACGATCTTTACCGTCGTATCATCAACCGTAACAACCGTCTCCGCAGGCTTCTTGAGCTTGGCGCCCCGGATATCATTGTCCGGAATGAAAAGCGTATGCTTCAGGAAGCGGTAGATGCACTGATCGATAACGGCAGGAGAGGGAGACCGGTCACAGGCCCCGGAAACAGAGCCTTAAAGAGCCTTTCCGATATGCTGAAGGGTAAAACCGGACGTTTCCGTCAGAACCTGCTCGGAAAACGTGTCGATTATTCCGGACGTTCCGTTATCTGCGTGGAGCCGAAGCTGAAGATCTATCAGTGCGGTCTTCCGAAGGAGATGGCACTGGAACTCTTTAAGCCTTTCGTAATGAAAGAGCTTGTCATGAACGGCATCGCGCATAACATCAAGAGCGCGAAGAAGATGGTGGAGCGCCTGGAGGATCAGGTATGGGATGTGCTCGAGGATGTGATCAAAGAGCATCCGGTTATGCTGAACCGTGCTCCTACACTGCACAGGCTCGGTATTCAGGCGTTTGAGCCGATCCTTGTAGAAGGAAAGGCGATCAAGCTCCATCCCCTCGTATGTACGGCGTTCAATGCGGACTTCGACGGTGACCAGATGGCAGTTCACCTTCCGCTGACGCAGGAAGCACAGGCAGAATGCCGTTTTATGCTGCTTTCCCCGAACAACCTCCTGAAACCGTCGGACGGCGGCGTGGTGGCTGTTCCGTCGCAGGATATGGTCCTCGGTATTTATTACCTGACACAGGAACGTGAGGGTGCGCTTGGAGAAGGCAAGTACTTCAAGAATACGAATGAAGCGATCCTAGCTTATGAAAACGGCGCATTAACGCTGCATTCCAGGATCCATGTAGGAGTGACAAAGGAAACGGAAGATGGCGAAGTCGTTTCCGGTATCATTGAAACGACATTGGGACGTCTCCTTTTCAACGAGATCATTCCGCAGGATCTTGACTTTGTGGATCGCAGCAATCCGGAGAATCTCCTGCTTCCCGAGATCGACTTCCATGTCGGCAAGAAGCACTTAAAGAAGATCCTTGAAAAGGTGATGAATATCCACGGCGCTACAAAGACCGCCGAGGTGCTCGATGAAGTCAAGGCCATGGGATATAAGTATTCCACCCAGGCGGCGATGACCGTTTCCATTTCCGATATGACCGTGCCTGCAAAGAAACCCGAGATGATCGAGGAAGCGCAGGATACCGTGAACCGGATCACGAAGCAGTACCGGAGAGGTCTTATCACCGAGGAAGAACGTTATAAGGAAGTCATTGAGACATGGAAGGAAACCGATGACAAGCTGACGACAGAGCTTCTGTCCGGGCTTGATAAATACAACAACATCTTCATGATGGCAGACTCCGGAGCCCGTGGTTCCGATAAGCAGATCAAGCAGCTTGCCGGTATGCGAGGCCTCATGGCGGATACGACGGGACGTACGATCGAGCTTCCCATCAAGTCCAATTTCCGTGAAGGTCTGGACGTTCTGGAGTACTTCATGTCTGCTCACGGCGCGCGGAAAGGTCTTTCCGATACGGCGCTTCGTACGGCTGACTCCGGTTACCTGACGAGACGTCTTGTAGACGTTTCCCAGCACATGATCGTTCGTGAGCATGACTGCTGTGCAGGTAAGAACAGAGAGCTTCCGGGCATGTATGTAAAGGCATTCATGGACGGCAAGGAGGAGATTGAGAGCCTTCGCGACCGCATCACCGGACGTTTCTCGTGTGAAACGATCAGTGACAAGGACGGAAATGTGATCGTAAAGGCAAACCATATGATCACACCGCGCCGTGCTGCGGATATCATCGCAAAGGGCGTGGATGAGAAGGGCGAGCCGATCCGCAGGGTAAAGATCCGTACGATCCTGACCTGCCGTTCCCATATGGGTGTCTGCGCGAAGTGCTACGGTGCGAACATGGCGACCGGAAATGCCGTGCAGGTCGGTGAAGCGATCGGTATCATCGCGGCACAGTCCATCGGTGAGCCGGGTACCCAGCTGACCATGCGTACGTTCCATACCGGTGGTGTTGCCGGAAACGATATCACCCAGGGTCTTCCCCGTGTCGAGGAAATTTTCGAGGCACGTAAGCCGAAGGGTCTTGCGATCATCACGGAGATCGCCGGAACTGCTCTTATCAAGGATGCGAAGAAGAAACGCGAGATCGTAGTCAGCAATAAAGAGACCGGAGACTCCAAGACGTATCTCATTCCTTACGGATCCCGGATCAAGATCCTGGACGGCGCAGAGTTGGAGGCCGGCGACGAGCTGACAGAAGGTTCCGTGAATCCGCATGACATCTTAAAGATCAAGGATGTGAACGCGGTTCAGGATTACATGCTCCGCGAGGTACAGAGAGTGTACCGGCTTCAGGGTGTGGAGATCAATGACAAGCATATCGAGGTCATTGTTCGTCAGATGCTTCAGAAGACGCGCGTGGAGGAAGCGGGAGATTCCGATTTCCTGCCGGGAACACTCGTGGATACTCTCGACTTCGAAGATATGAACGAGGAGCTGGAGGCAGCCGGCAAGACTCCTGCGGAAGGCAAGCAGGTACTTCTCGGTATCACGAAGGCTTCCCTGGCGACGAATTCGTTCCTTTCCGCAGCGTCCTTCCAGGAGACGACGAAGGTGCTGACCGAGGCAGCGATCAAGGGCAAGGTCGATCCGCTGATCGGTATGAAGGAGAACGTCATCATCGGTAAGCTGATCCCGGCCGGAACCGGTATGAAGCGCTACCGCAACATCAAGCTGGATACGGATTATAATCTTATGATGAAGGCGCAGATGGAAGCGGAGGAGGATGAAGATCCGGAAGAGACTCCGGACGACACCTTCGAAGAAGCGATGGAAGCCGCTGCTGAAGCGGAAGAGTTTATTGATGAAGAAGGCGATCTTGAGGATGAAGGCGCTGAAGAGCTCGAGGAAGAGCTGGTAGAAACCGAATAAAAAAGATATTCAGGAACGGGAACCCGGCTTAAGGGTTCCCGTTTTTCAAAAATCGCTTGACAACGGTGAAAACCGCTTCTATAATACGGTAGTGTGCGTTTTTGTGCATGCTGCCGTATTTATAATAGGTAATAATTCAAACAGAAGGAGGTGAAAACATGCCAACATTCAACCAGTTAGTCAGAAAAGGACGTGAGACATCTGTAAAGAAGTCTACGGCGCCGGCTCTTCAGAGAGGCTACAATTCTCTCAAGAAGAAGTATACAGATTTATCTTCTCCGCAGAAGAGAGGTGTCTGCACGGCGGTTAAGACTGCTACTCCTAAGAAGCCTAACTCGGCGCTCCGTAAGATTGCCAGAGTACGTCTTTCAAACGGGATCGAAGTCACAAGCTATATCCCGGGAGAAGGCCACAATCTTCAGGAGCACAGCGTTGTACTGATCCGCGGCGGAAGAGTAAAAGACCTTCCCGGTACGAGATATCATATCATCCGCGGAACGCTGGATACCGCAGGCGTCGGCAATCGTCGCCAGGCCCGTTCCAAGTACGGCGCGAAGCGTCCGAAGGAAGCGAAGTAAAAGATGCCTGAAACGGCAGAATCAAAGGTTAGTGTTGGATATGTTTTTCAAGATATGAAGATATACCCGGCACCTGAGCGTAAGAATCGAAAAAATCTCTGATTTTTTCGAAAGGAGGAACAGCGGAGTGGATGTGAGCATCGGATTTATCCGGTGCGAACGTAAACGGAGCTTGTTCCGACGCAGTACCGATGATTTAATTGTATGATTAAGGAGGGAAGTAAAAGTGCCACGCAAAGGACATACTCAGAAAAGAGACGTGTTAGCGGATCCGATCTACAACAGCAAAGTGGTTACCAAGCTGATCAACAATATCATGTTGGACGGCAAAAAGGGTGTAGCCCAGAAGATTGTATACGGAGCATTCGCTAAGGTCGAGGAAAAGAGCGGAAAACCGGCACTCGAGGTTTTTGAAGAGGCAATGAACAATGTGATGCCCATTCTCGAGGTAAAAGCAAGACGTATCGGTGGAGCAACCTATCAGGTGCCGATCGAGGTGCGTCCGGATCGCCGTCAGGCTCTTGGACTCCGGTGGCTGACCATGTTCTCAAGAAATCGCGGTGAAAAGACGATGGAAGACCGTCTCGCGAATGAGATCCTGGATGCAGCGAACAATACCGGTTCCTCGGTTAAGAGAAAAGAAGATATGCACAAGATGGCGGAAGCAAACAAGGCATTTGCTCATTACCGCTTCTAGTAACAGGAGGAAAAGATTTTGGCTGGAAGAGAATACCCGTTAGAGAGAACCAGAAATATCGGGATCATGGCTCATATCGACGCCGGAAAGACGACGCTTACCGAGCGTATTCTCTATTACACCGGTGTCAACTACAAGATTGGTGAGACCTACGAAGGTACTGCTACCATGGACTGGATGGAGCAGGAAGCAGAGAGAGGTATCACCATTACTTCCGCAGCCACCACCTGCCACTGGACGCCGCAGGAGAAAGCAAAACCGAAAGCCGGTGCACTGGAGCATCGTATCAACATCATCGATACTCCCGGACACGTGGATTTCACGGTGGAGGTAGAGCGTTCGCTTCGCGTTCTGGATGGCGCGGTCGGTGTTTTCGATGCAAAGGGCGGTGTTGAGCCTCAGTCCGAAAATGTCTGGAGACAGGCGGACACATACAGCGTTCCGCGTATGGCGTTCGTAAACAAAATGGATATCCTTGGAGCGGATTTCTTCAATACTGTGAAGGAGATCGGCACCAAGCTCGGAAAGAATGCGGTGGTGACACAGCTCCCCATCGGCAAAGAGGATTATTTCAAGGGAATCGTGGATCTTTTTGAGATGCAGGCTTACATCTATAACGATGCAAAGGGCGAAGACATCACGATCACCGATATCCCGGATGATATGAAGGATGAGGCGGAACAGTATCATACGGAGCTCGTTGAGAAGATCTGCGAGTTTGATGACGACCTCATGGAGAAGTACCTGGAGGGCGAAGAGCCGTCCATCGAAGAACTGAAGGCAGGTCTTCGTAAGGGAACAATCTCCAATGCAGGCGTTCCGGTTTGCTGCGGATCCGCTCACCAGAACAAGGGAATCCAGAAGCTGATTGACGCGGTCGTAGAATTCATGCCCGCACCTACCGATATCCCGGCGATCAAGGGAACGGATATGGAGGGAAATGAGATCGAGCGTCACGCATCGGACGAAGAGCCGTTTTCGGCACTTGCGTTCAAGATCATGGCAGATCCATTTGTCGGTAAGCTTGCATTCTTCCGTGTTTATTCCGGAACCGTCAACTCCGGTTCCTATGTATTAAATGCAACGAAGGATAAGAAAGAGCGTATTGGACGTATCCTGCAGATGCATGCAAATAAGCGTTCCGAGCTGGACAAGGCTTATTCAGGCGATATCGCGGCTGCGGTCGGTCTCAAGGTGACGGCAACCGGTGATACGCTCTGTGACGAGCAGCATCCTGTAATCCTGGAGTCCATGGAGTTCCCGGAGCCGGTTATCGAGCTCGCGATTGAGCCGAAGACCAAGGCGGGTCAGCAGAAGATGGGCGAAGCCCTTGCGAAGCTGGCAGAGGAGGATCCGACGTTCCGCGCTCATACGAACGAAGAGACCGGACAGACGATCATTGCCGGTATGGGAGAGCTCCATCTCGAGATCATCGTAGACAGACTTCTCCGCGAGTACAAGGTCGAAGCAAATGTCGGTGCGCCGCAGGTTGCTTACAAGGAGACCTTCACGAAGCCGGTGGAGCAGGAATACAAATATGCGAAGCAGTCCGGTGGACGCGGTCAGTACGGACACTGCAAGGTTCGATTCGAGCCGATGGATGCAAATGCGGAGGAAACTTTCAAGTTTGAATCCGCGGTTGTCGGCGGAGCGATCCCGAAGGAGTACATCCCGGCAGTCGGCGAAGGTATCGAGGAAGCGGCTCAGGCCGGTATCCTTGCAGGTTTCCCGGTGCTTGGTATTCATGCGACCGTATTTGACGGAAGCTACCATGAGGTAGACTCATCCGAAATGGCATTCCATATCGCAGGTTCCATGTGTTTCAAGGAGGCAATGCAGAAAGCAGAGCCGACCCTTCTTGAACCGATCATGAAGGTGGAGGTTACAATGCCCGAGGAATACATGGGTGATGTCATCGGTGATATCAACTCCCGCCGCGGACAGATCGAAGGTATGGAGGATGTCGGAAACGGCAAGCTCGTGAAGGCACATGTGCCGCTTGCGGAAATGTTCGGCTACTCTACGGATCTTCGTAGTGCGACGCAGGGACGCGGAAACTACTCGATGTTCTTCGAGAAATATGCTCCCGCACCGAAGTCTGTTACGGATAAGATCATCTCGGAACACAAGAAATAAAAAACAGGGACACCAGGCAAATCAAGGGCAAAGCCTGAGGATGAGTTTAGTGGACTCAGGAACCAATCAAACGTAACATTATGCTTGAAAAATCCTAGAAATTTTTATATAATCAAGCATAGCTGTATTAATCAAATGTAAACCGGAGAGAGGTTTACGGAAGGAGACGAAATGGCAAAAGCAAAATTTGAAAGAACCAAACCGCATTGTAACATTGGTACCATCGGTCACGTAGATCATGGTAAAACCACTCTGACCGCAGCAATCACAAAGGTGCTTTCCGAGAAGGTGGCAGGAAACGTTGCAACCGATTTCGAAAACATCGATAAGGCTCCGGAAGAGAGAGAAAGAGGTATCACGATCTCTACAGCTCACGTAGAGTATGAGACCGAGAAGAGACATTACGCACACGTTGACTGCCCCGGCCACGCTGACTATGTCAAGAACATGATCACCGGTGCTGCACAGATGGACGGTGCGATCCTCGTAGTAGCTGCTACCGATGGTGTTATGGCACAGACCAAGGAGCATATCCTTCTGTCCCGTCAGGTAGGTGTTCCGTACATTGTTGTATTCCTTAACAAGTGCGACATGGTTGACGATCCGGAGCTCATCGAGCTGGTTGAGATGGAAGTTACCGAGCAGCTTGAGGAGTACGGCTTCAAGGATTGCCCGATCATCAAGGGTTCCGCTCTGAAGGCTCTTGAGGATCCGTCAGGCGAGTGGGGCGACAAGATCATGGAGCTCATGAACACTGTTGATGAGTATATCCCGGATCCGGAGCGCGACACTGACAAGCCGTTCCTGATGGCAGTAGAGGATGTCTTCACCATTACCGGTCGTGGTACCGTTGCTACCGGCCGTGTAGAGCGTGGAACGCTTCACCTTAATGACGAGCTTGAGATCCTTGGTGTTCGTGAGGATGTTCAGAAGACTGTTGTTACCGGTATCGAGATGTTCCGGAAACAGCTTGACGAGGCTATGGCTGGTGATAATATCGGTGCTCTGCTTCGTGGTATCGATCGTGATAAGATCGAGCGTGGACAGGTTCTTGCAAAACCGGGTACGGTTACCTGCCACAAGAAGTTTACGGCTCAGGTATACGTTCTGACGAAGGACGAGGGTGGCCGTCATACACCGTTCTTCAACAACTATCGTCCGCAGTTCTATTTCCGTACCACCGACGTAACGGGTGTCTGCAACCTTCCGGCCGGTACCGAAATGTGCATGCCTGGCGATAACATCGAGATGACCATCGAGCTGATTCATCCGGTTGCTATGGAGCAGGGTCTTACCTTCGCTATCCGTGAGGGTGGTCGTACCGTTGGATCAGGACGTATTGCTTCGATTATCGAATAAGCCGAAAGCAACTTAACGAAGACAAGCCATCGGCGCAGTCTGAGTTTAGTGCGAGGCTGTTCTTCGAGATTAACGAAATCAAGCGAAGCGCAGATTGAGTTTAGCGAGAAGAACTTCATTTAACAAAACAAAAAGGCTCTCGGAGATTTCTCCGGGAGCTTTTTCATTTGGTGGCAACCAGGCGTCTCCTCCTTCGTATAATACAATAAATGGTACTAATTTCCCGTTGAGAATTTGTAATTACGTGCCGATAATAAATACAAAGCTGGACAAGATATTGATTAGGATAGAATCGGACGCACAAGATACAGGAGGTACGCTTATGATCATGGAAGTCGAAGCTGTGAGCCCGTTTTATGCAAATTCACAGGAGTCACCCAGAGAAGCAGGGGTTTATCGTAGACGAAGAAATCCAAAGGTCGCTTTTGGCACCATGCTTGAGGAGGAGGAAGGAAAGCTTACCGTTCCGGTAGAGGAATCTTCTGTGCGGAAAACCACAGATCCGATGGAGAGTCATTACGCTTTGAATGAGCAGGAGCTGGAGGAGAGCTTGAAAAAGCTTCTTCAATATGCGGGACTGGATGGTTTGGAATAAATAAGCGAAGCTCCCATGCAGCAAGTATGAAAAAGGCATGGGAGCTTATTTGATTCTTATATTTGTAAGCGCCACCTGATCCCCGGTAAGAGCTGCATAAACGCTGCCGAATTCCCCTGTAATGGTAGTGATGCTCACGATATCTATGCCGCCGTTTTTGGTTCTGACGGTGATTACATTCTCTTTCTGAGTGATAAACACATCGCAATCCATACCCTTCTTGTTGAGAGCTCTCCATGAGTCCCATCCTGTGAAAGTCTCATCTTTCTGTATGAAAATCTTGTTATCTACATTTTTATCTGACTCCCAATCCTCACCGTCAAATCGGATCAGCACAAGATCTCTGTGATCCGGATCACCCGTGCTGCCGTTTTCAGATGTAAACAGTTTAATATACGGGCAGTGCCAGATTAAACGTGCGGTCGGAAAGCTCATGGAATGGAAGGATATTTTCATTCCATCTCTGACAGGAATAGACTCGGATAATGCCGCACACCATCCTTCCACCTGCACATTCGGGATATCCCCCGCAGGAGCGTTGATATAGCTGATCTCTTCGGCGATTCTCGGTATATCCTCCGGCCCGATTTCTTCCGTTTCCTTGTCAACGGTTACATTCCATATATGACAGTGCTCGCCCGTCAGCGACAGATAAGCATACCTTGTGACATCCGAAAGCGCGATGGTAACCTGAACGCTGCCGAAGGAATTCGTGATCTTGATCTGAATATGATCTCTGTAACGGACAGCTTCGATCTCATACCGTTGGCCTTTGGCATAGATTTTTTCAAGGTTAAGGTTATCCATCGATTCGTAACCGGAACGTTCGGTGATGATTTTTCTTGCATTGTGCTTCACCGTCTTGCCGTCAAGTCTTACCTCGGCATATTCAACATACAGCATATCCTCGATCTCCTTTTCGGAGCGCTGAACTCTTCCGTCGAGCGAATCAAAGAGGATGAGCGATGGAATATACTGCTTTCCTCTGTAATTTGCGCTCGGTTTAGCCTTCAACGTGATCTTTGTGATATTGCTGCTTATCAGAATCCCCTCAGAGATATCTTCTTTGTATTCCCGGCAGTTAAGCGTATTCTTGCCCGCAAGCTCCCGGATCTCTCCCCGATCCTTCATCTCATATTCTACGTCCAGATCGATGAGATGGAGCATAAGCTTGGCGAACTCAGGATCAAACTGCGTGCCTGCTCCCTTTACAATTTCTTCCCTGACCTGATCATGCGGAATGGGATCTCTGTAGCTTCGCTTGGAGGTCATCGCATCATAGGCATCGGCAACGGCTATGATCCGGGCGATTTCCGGGATATCATCGCCCTTTAACCGATCCGGATATCCTTTTCCGTCGTATCTTTCATGATGATGATGTGCTCCGATACTTAAATATGGCGAGCGGCTGATACGTGACAGAATCTCGTTGCCGATCAGGGGATGCTTTTTGATCCAGGCAAATTCCTCATCGTCCAGCTTTCCATCCTTATTGATAATGCGGTCCGGCACACCGATCTTGCCCACATCATGCAGCAGAGCGGCATAATACACCTTATCGCACATATCATCATCCAGACCAGCAAGCTCGGCGATCTTTCTCGAATAATCAGCGACTCTTGATGAATGACCGTGTGTATATTTGTCCTTGGCATCTATCGCAGAGGCCAGCGCTTCCGCTGCTTGCTCAAACAGCTCCCGCATTTCCTTCTGTTTATTTGTCAAAAATTCCACTTCCAGCCTGTTCGCCCGGGAAATCGTTTCATTCATATCAAGAAGCGCAAAGATGTAGAGAATAATTGCAACCAAAACCACCGCTATATTATTTAGCGACAGTCCGTACAGGAACATCTGTGCCACGCTGGCGGCAATCGGAACAATCGTAAAGAGGAGCAATGAGAGGCTGATATTTTTGCTGAGCTTATTGTAATACTGGACAATTACGGAAAAAGACAAGAGGAACACGATGAGCGGGATCGCATAACAGATGTAGTAACCCGGCTCCGAACGCTGATAGCAGTTATATTCGTCAAACGTATAATACAATCCGGTAAACTGGGATATGACAACCAGCAGCACGCCAACGGCTGCAATGATAAGACCTGCTTTCAGCCGAAGGGGCGCCTTTTCCAAGCCTCCTTCATTGGTATAAAGATCTATGAGGTAAAGGATAAACGCGATCTCCAAAAAAAGAATCAGAAAGAAAACCATGAAATTGCTGATCCGAACCATCCAGAACCCGGTGCTTGTAAGATCTCCTCGGTATAGATAGGCAAATCGGTCAAAAACAAGCAAAAACATGGCTCCAAGCTCTATCGACATCAGCAGGGTCTTTCTTCTGGCAGAAGGAATCCTTGTCATAAAGGTGATAACCGCAAGAATTAAGCAGATTCCGATCAATACGAGCATTAGATCAAGCTGATGCTCTCTTAGGTAATTCATTTAACATTTACTCCTTTTGGCACATGATTCTCCTGAGGGGCAATATTTAGAAATTCTAGCACATTTTCATGCGGATGTAAACGAAAGCCGGGCTGTGAAAAAAGGCTTTAAAAACATTACGGAATACACTATAATGGGAATAATGTGAACGGAAGGAGAACTGACAATGGATCAGCTTTTTTACGGATTTGACACCGCGCTCTATACTTTTTTCTGGCAGTTTCAGAACTCGGTGACGATCGGAATAGCTGATGTATGCCAGCACATGGGAGACATGCTGGCCTACATCATTTATTTTGGGATTTCACTGCTTCTTTGCTTCCCGAAGAGAACCAGAAGGTACGGCGTGGCTATGGTGGTTGCCTTTCTTGTGGCCTTTCTCCTGGTGAACGTCATAGTCAAACCGAGTGCTGGAAGGCTGAGACCCTATATCACCTTGCAGGACACTCCGTTTTGGGAGACCTATCAGACGCACTGGATCAATGCCGGCTCGCATCTTGAGGATGACCTGTCCTTCCCGTCCGGTCATACATCGATGAACTTTGCGATATTTACGGCTCTTGTGACTGTACTTGTCAAGGACAAAAAGAAGTGGGCATGGCTTCTCATGATTATCCCGGCCATTGTGGGAATCTCAAGAATCATCCGTTGTGTGCATTATCCGAGCGATGTGCTGGGAGGGATGATCATTGGGATCATTGCCGGACTGATCGGTTATCTGATGGTAACGAAAGTAATTCCGGCTATATTAAACAGGAGAAATGCCAAAAGCGCCAAGCAATGAAATCGCAGGTGTACCTTGCACGAAGACCCGGAAGGCATTATACGCTTTGAGAAAAATGTATGCCCCACAAAACACCATTCGGCAAATGTCGGTGGTGTTTTTCTTTCGAAAATGCTAAAATAAAAATAATGAAATCAAAAAGAAGGAAGTGTTAATCATGCAGGTAGCGCAGATCCTGGCAGTAATTATTTTCGTCGTCATGTTTGTTTTGATCGTTATGGATAAGATCGAGCGGCAATACGTGACGCTGGCGTGCGGACTGCTGACGTTGATTCTGGTTTTCGGGATGGCGATGAGGAGCCCCTCCGCTGTTCTGGATACCTTAAATTTCCGAAGTATCTTTACACTGAATTTCTGGTATGCCGGATCCGGCGGAGAAGCGGAAAGTGTCGGCATCAACTGGGCCACCATCATTTTCTTGGCCGGAATGATGATCATGGTGGAGGGTATGGCGCGGACCGGATTTTTCAGGTGGCTGTGCATGGTGTTTGCGAAAGCCGTGAATTATAAGCCCATTCCCTTATTTGTAGCCTTTATGGTGATGTCCGCGGGACTTGCCATGTTTATTGACAGCATCACGGTCATTTTGTTCCTGGCCGCAGTGACGGTGGAGCTTGCGCAGCTCCTCAAGATCGACCCGATCCCGATGATCCTTTCCGAGATTTTCTGCGCGAATCTGGGAGGCTCCGCCACCATGTGTGGGGATCCGCCGAACATCATTATCGGAACCGCGCTTGGTCTTTCCTTCGGGCAGTTCCTGACCAATACCGGCTTGATCGCCCTGATCTCCCTTCTGGTGGTGATCTTTTACTATTTTATGGTCTTCCGGAAGGAGTTGGTGGCGGAGGAGCATGAGACGGTGGATGTTGCCTCGATGCCAAGACCCGGAGAAGCCATTGTGGACCGGAAGGGCTTTTTCATCAGCTGCGCGATTTTTGGCACGGCAGTGGTTCTATTGATCACACATGCGCAGACCGGACTTTCGGTGGCGTTCATCGGCACGGTGATCGCGATCGTGACCCTGATCACCGCGGGAAGGCATATTCCGGAAATCCTAAAAAAAGTGGACTATAAGACGCTGCTGTTTTTTATCGGCCTCTTTATTGTGGTGGGAGGACTGGAGCAGACGGGAATTCTGGAGCTGATCGCCGGTCTCATCGGAAAGCTGTCCGGAGGAAATGCTCATATCATGGTGGCCATTATCATCTGGGTTTCCGCCATTGCCAGTGCCTTTGTGGACAATATCCCCTTTGCGGCCACCATGGTGCCGGTGATCAGGAGCCTTTCCGTGACCATGGGTGTGGATATCCATACGCTGGCCTGGACCCTTGCCATGGGAACGGATATCGGAGGAAGCGCCACCCCCATCGGGGCTTCCGCAAATGTGGTCGGAACCTCCGTGGCGGCGAAGAACGGTTATCCCATCAGCTGGGGAAGATACTGCAAGACCTCTGCGCCGGCGACAGTCATCGTGGTAGCTATTTCGATGGTGATCATCTTTATAAGATACCTGTAAAAAAGGAGGAAACCCTATGGATAAGCAGCTTTTAATTTCTATCAGCAGAACCTACGGAAGCGGCGGACATGCCATTGCGGCAAAAATTGCGGAGGATCTGGGCCTTCCCCTTTATGACCGGAATCTTTTAGAGCGGATGTCCGAGGAGCATATCATAAAAAACGACGAATATAAGAAAATCGATGACCGGCCGCATATCGCCATGCCAAGCCGCAGAGTTCGCGGTTATTCCAATTCCATGGTGGATAATCTTTTGGAGCTCCAGTTTGACTATCTTCGAAAGCTGGCGGATCAGGGAGAGTCCTTTGTGATTGTGGGAAGATGCTCGGAGATGGCATTAAAACAGCATCCGGGGCTGATTTCCGTTTTTGTGACCGGAGACATCGAAGCCAGGATTCGAAGGATTTCCGAGATCCAGAAGCTGAAAAAAAGGGACGCCGCCAATAAGATCAAGCGGGTGGACAAGATGCGGAGAGCTTACCATGATCGGTTCAGCAAGAAACACTGGGGAGATCCGAGCGGCTATGATCTTTGCATCAACAGTACCAGGCTTTCGGTGGACGGGACGGCCGGCATCCTGGAAAAATATATTGAGGCACGCATGGAAGTATGATAAAATGAACCACAGATTATTCGAGAGTCCTGAAAGGAGGATGGCGGAGCCTTTGCAGAAGCAGGAGGAGAGGCGATGCCGGGTGAAAAGTGAGTCAGAAAAAGGTTGATGAATATAAAAAACAGAAGGCGAATCGCGGTAAGCTGATAAAGCGCGAAAAACGGATCGTCTTTTTGGAGAAACTGCTGGGAATTGTTGTTGCGGCGGCTGTTGTATTCTGGATCGGTTTTTCGATTTACCGCTACGGAGGGAGCGCGGCGAATGCCGAGGAGAAACCCATTAATTATACGGATGTGAATCTTTCCGCAATCTATGATTTTGAAAGCTCGCTGTCAGAATGAGGTACAGGTGGCGTAATTGGACAGTGACATAGTAATTGAGATTATTATTCTCATTATATTGCTGCTGCTTTCCGCGTTTTTTTCATCGGCGGAGACCGCTCTTACCACGGTAAGCCGTATTCGGATGCGGACACTTGCCGAGGATGGAGACAAGCGGGCAGCCCGTGTATTGAAGGTCAAGGATCAGGGCCCAAAGATGCTCAGTGCGATCCTGATCGGAAACAATATAGTGAATCTATCTGCGTCAGCATTAACGACCGCGGTTGTGATGCGCCTGTTTGGCGGGGTCGCAACGGGGATTGCTACCGGTGTGCTGACGCTTCTGATCCTGATATTCGGTGAAATTTCCCCAAAAACAATCGCAACGATGCGTGCGGAGAAGCTTTCCATGGCTTACGCTCCGGTGATTTATGCACTCATCATAGTGCTGACGCCGGTCATTTTTGCTGTCAACTTTCTGTCCGGACTGTTCCTTCGACTGTTCGGAATCAAGGAGGGCGTGCAGAGCGAGGCGATCACGGAGGATGAACTCCGTACGATCGTGGATGTGAGCCAGGAGAACGGCGTCATAGAAAACGAGGAACGTGAGATCATTCAGAAAGTCTTTGATTTCACGGACGCGAAGGCACAGGAGGTCATGGTTCCGAGAAATCATATGACTTCTACGGATGTGACGGTCAGTTATGACGACTTGATGGAGCTGTTCCGTGAGAGCCACTTTTCTAGGATTCCTGTGACCGAGGAAGAAACGGACGATGTTGTCGGTATCATTTACCTCAAGGATCTGATCTTTTATGAGGATAAGGGGCATTTTTCCGCGCGGGATATCATGCGGGAGCCGTTCTTTACCTATGAGAATAAAAATACCGCGGATCTGCTCGCAGATATGCGGGCGGCATCCATCAGTATTGCCATTGTTCTGGATGAATACGGCGCAACGGCGGGTATGATCTCCCTGGAGGATCTTCTGGAGGAGATCGTCGGCGAGATCCGCGACGAATATGATTCCAATGAGGAAGAGGATATCAAAGAACTTGGTGAAAGGGAGTATTCGATCCGCGGTGCGGCGAATCTTGAAGATGTCTCGGAGAAACTGTTGCTTCCGTTTAAGAGTGAGGATTCGGACTCGATCGGAGGATACCTTCTCGAGCTTCTCGGACATGTCCCGGAAGAGGGCGAGGAGGCGAAAACGGAAGAAGGTTACCGGCTTACCGTTGAAAAAATGGAAGCAAAGAGTATCGTATCCGTGAGACTTGTGATTCCGGAAAAGGAAGAGACGGGCGAAGAGGAAGCTCCTGAGAAGGAAGCAAAAACTTTATAAAAACTTTATTTGTATTTTTTGCCCCGGGCTGTTATACTCGATTCATGAACAGGATCAGTTCATTCTTTGCAGGCTTTATCCCGCAGTATATCAGTGCCGGGGCGATTCTTGGATTTCTTAAGATTTTCAGCTTTCGTATCCCAGAGAAAACGAGAAACAGGCATTTTCAGACGAATGAAAAGGCATGGAAGGACGCAGAAAAAAAGGCTGTGTCTGGCATTTTTATTGAGCGTCAGTCTGAGCTTTCCGGTTTGGTGCTTGGAAAAGAAAAGGCGGATTATAACGCCTGTGAAGTGATCGCTGCGTATAATGCCTGCGTGTCCATGAAAGAGACGGTGTCATTTCCGGAGCTTCTCTCCGAGTTTGAACGGCTGGGGCTGGTGTTTTTCGGGGGCTTCGGTACGGCACCTGACAGATTGGTCCGGTATTTCCGGGCAAAAGGGTGTTCTGTATCGGAACTGAAGAGCAGGCGGATGACAAAGGAAGCCGTTGGATCCATGCAAAAAGATCATGAGGTCTACTTGCTGACGGCATTTAATGACCGTAAAAACATCCTTTCCGAGGTGCATACGGTCTGTATTTCCAAGGAAGAAGACGGATTCCGGATTCATAACGGGGGACTTCCGGACCGCTCTTTTTTGACGCTCCAGGAAGCAGTGGACGGATTCAATGGAGGAAGGGGGAAGCCGATCGTACTGATCGGGGTTAATTAATTAAGAAAGGAGAGGGATGATTTGCTGAGAAACAACCAAATACTGGCCGGGAGCTATGAGATCGAGGGGCTCCTCGGGAGCGGCGGCATGGGGAACGTTTATCTCGCCAGAGATATCCGGCGGGGAGGACGGGTCGCCGTAAAAGAACGGCTCGGCAGGTCCGACGGAGCGGATGAATTGCTCCGGGAAGCGGAGATCATGGGAAAACTCCGGCACAAGGGTCTTCCGAGACTTCGAAAGGCATTTCGTGAACGGGGCAGCGTTTATCTCGTCATGGATTATGTGGAGGGAGAGACCCTGAAGTCGGTGCTGGCGGAGGAAGGACGGCTTTCCGAAGAAAAAGTGCTCTCCGTCGCCAGGGAGCTTGCCGATATCCTGCGTTATCTGCACGGGCTGTGGCCGCCGGTCTATTATCTCGATCTGAAGCCGTCCAACATTCTGATTGATGGGGAAGGAGGAGTAAGGCTTATCGATTTCGGTGCTGCCAGGGAGACAGGCGGTTCCCGGAATAAGATGCCTGTTTCATTAACCCGCGGTTATGCAGCGCCTGAGCAATATCTGGGCGACAGGATGGACGAGCGGACCGATCTTTACGCACTGGGCGTAACACTTCATTTTCTTCTGACAGGGAAGAATCCAAACGAACCTCCGTTTCTATTCGAGGACGTCAGGAAATTAAATCCAAAAATAACAAAAGAAACTGCAGAACTGGTACGAAAACTTCTCGACCCTGCGCCCGAAAAAAGGGTGCAAAGCGCCGGAGAGCTGCTTTCCGCGCTCAGTAAGACCGGAAAAAAGCATATTTTTACAGATCGAACGAAACAGAAGCGGCTGTTTCTCGGAGGTACGGCAGCGGCAGTTGTTATGATGCTCGTCATCACGGGAGGAGCCGGAGGGAAAGAAACGAAAAACGGAGGAGAGATCCGTTTTTCTCTCGCGCCCGGTAATTATAACGGATACCAGCTTCTCCTGGTGGATTTCGACCGGGAAGATGGGAAACTATATTACACGACAGACGGGTCCGAGCCGACGAGGGAGAGCGAGGTCTATATGGACGGGATCGTGCTCTCGAGGCCGGAGGTGAAGGTTCGCGTTCGGCTTTTATCCTTTGACGGGGAAAGCAGGGAGGAAAGCGCGGACTATACGATCACCGCTGCAGAGGAGACGATTGATATCGATCAGGAAAGTGAGGCAGCATGGGATATTTATTATGCACTCGACAAAAAATGGACCGAACCGCTTTATAATTATGAGCTTGCCGAGATTCGTTCGCTTCCGGCAAGGGACCTGACGGAGGAGAATCAATGGCTGATGGAATACATGCCGTTTCTGCGAGACGGATCCTGATCCTTGCAGCAGTGCTGCTCATTCTGGGCGGGAATTACTGTTTCCAGAAGGTCTCTTCGGATAATCGGGAAAAAAGCGGAGCAGTCTGCTTTGCTCTGGACTGCAGTGTCAGTATGGCAGGAGAGGAGCTTGACGCTGCAAAGGAAGAGCTGCGTCGTCTGGCGGCACAGATCCCATCCGGTATCCGGATGTCCCTCGTTTCCTTTCGCAGAAATGCGGAACTTCTGGTTCCCCTTACCGAGTCGCGATCAGATGTGGTCAGTGCTGCGGAATGCCTGACGGCTGCAGGGAAAACAGGTATTTCGGAGGGACTCAGGGTGGCAGCGGAGTCTCTTTATAAGGAGGAGGGAAAAAAGACGGTACTGCTCTTTACTGACGGGAGGAACGGAGAAGAGCGGATCGAAAAGGAAATTCGGGAGGACTTAAAGCGCCAGGGAATTGTCCTCTCCGTGATCGGAATGTCGGAAAACGAAAATGGCGAGTTGCTCGAAGTCGCAGAGGAAAGCGGAGGAAGCTTTGTGAATGCTTATGCCGGAGAGGAGATGCGACTCAGATTTGATGCCGGGAATAAAGACGGGTCGTTTATTCTTCTCTGTGCGGTGGTGGAATCACTGGCGGCAGTCCTCATTATCCTGTTTGCAGGAAGAAAAACGGCCAAAAAAAGGCAGGGGAGTGTTCCTCTGCCAAATGCCGGTTATTTAAAGAAAGAAGAGATCCGAAAGATTCTGTGAGCCGATCAGGCCAGGATCGCCTTATCGCTTGAAAACTCCTGGCCGCTGATCTCCTCGAATTTCTGAAGGAGGTCCTCTACGGAGAGTTTCTTTTTATCTTCGCCTGAAATGTCGAGGATGATACGTCCCTCATGCATCATGATGAGACGGTTTCCGTGGACGATGGCATCCTTCATGTTGTGTGTGACCATGAGGGCGGTGAGACCGTGATCCCGGATGATCTTGTCGGAGAGATCCAGTACCGTGGCGGCGGTTTTCGGATCCAGTGCCGCGGTATGCTCATCAAGGAGCAGGAGTTTCGGTTTTTCCAGAGTTGCCATAAGGAGCGTTAAGGACTGGCGCTGGCCGCCGGAAAGAAGTCCGACTTTTGTTGTCATACGGTCTTCGAGTCTCAGGTTCAGTTCTTTCAGCTGTTCGCGGTAATGCTCGCGTTCGGTTTTATGGATCCCCCAGAGGAGTCCCCGTTTTTTTCCGCGTCTGGCAGCCAGAGCCAGGTTCTCGTCAATCTGCATGGTGGCAGCGGTTCCGGTCATGGGATCCTGGAATACACGGCCGATATAAGCGGCGCGCTTGAATTCGGGAAGTCCCGTGACATCTACGCCGTCGATCACAATGCTGCCTTCGTCCACCGGCCAGGTACCGGCAATGGCGTTGAGGAGTGTCGATTTTCCGGCGCCGTTCCCTCCGATGATCGTGACGAAATCGCCTTCCGCGAGCTCTAAATCGACGCCGTTTAACGCGACCTTTTCATTGATCGTGTCCGGATTGAAGGTTTTATGTATATTGGAAAGTTTTAACATGGTACGTTTCCTTTCTTAATATCCCGCTTTTTATGCATTATCGGGCGTTTTTGGCCGCTTTTCGGAAGGAACTCTTACTCTTTGACCTGAGATAGGGAACCGCCAGGAAGACTGCGACGATGACCGCGGTAAAAAGCTTGAGATCATCCGTCGGCATCTTGAGCCAGAGGATAAGCCCGATCACGAGATAGTAAACGATTCCGCCGACCACGACAAAGGAGAGGCGGAGTGCGAAATTCAAATGCTTTTTCAGCAGCGCGTCACCGAGTACTTCGCCGATGATGACGGCGGCCAGTCCGATCACGATGGCGCCGCGTGCCATCTGGACATCGGCAAAGCCCTGATACTGCGCGAGAAGTCCGCCGGACAATGCGACGAGTGCATTGCTGATGGCAAGTCCGATCAGCTCCATGCTCTGCGTGTTGATACCCTGTGCTTTACTCATGGCGCGATTGCAGCCGGTAGCACGAAGAGCGGAGCCCTGTTCCGTTCCGAAATACCAGTACATGACCGCGATGATGATCGCTACGAAGATCAGAGCGATGATGATCGAGGAAGAGACGTTGCGGAGCGAAAGAATGAGTGGATACTTATCCACGCTGATCGCCTGATTGGCACCACCGAGAATGTTAAGATTGATGGAATAAAGGCCGATCTGCGAGAGGATCCCGGCAAGGATCGGAGGGATACCGAGCTTTGTGTGGAGAAGTCCGGTGACGAGTCCTGCAAGTGCTCCGACTGCAACGGCGATCGTAAGGGCAAGCCAGACCGGCATTCCTCCGATCGTCAGCATGACAGTGACCGCACCGCCGGTTGCCATGGATCCGTCGACGGTCAGATCGGCGATATCAAGCAGCCGGAATGTGATATAGACGCCAAGCGCCATGATGCCCCAGATGATGCCCTGGGCAATGTTTCCCGGAAGTGCGTTGACAAACGCCATCGGGTTAAGGGATGAAAAATATGCTGCAACCATAAGCGAAGGTTCCTTTCTTGGGGGAGTAGTATGCAGACAAAGGGGTTGTCGCATTAATTGCATGGCACATACGTGCCATGTGAAATTTGCACAGAAGTTCGCGCGGACATGCTAGCATGTCCGGCCGAACCTTTGCGCAAATCGCGCATGCGGTAAAACCGCATGGCGTTAATGTGACAAACCCTGTCTGCAATTTACGTGAAACCAATGCGACAGTAGATGTCTACCTTCTCAATATCAATCCATCATTCTTCTGCGATCAGATCTGCTACATAAACGCCGCTTGCCGATGCATGGGAAAGGGAGTGCGTGACTCCGCTTCCGTCACCGATACAGAAGAGGCCTTTATGATTCGTCTCCAGCCGCTCCGAGAGTTTTACTTCCATATTATAGAATTTCACTTCCACCCCATACAGGAGGGTGTCGTCGTTTGCGGTACCCGGGCAGACTTTGTCGAGTGCGTAGATCATTTCGATGATGCCGTCCATGATACGCTTCGGAAGAACCAGAGAAAGATCGCCCGGTGTCGCGGCAAGAGTGGGATGTACGGTACATTCCGCAATACGTTTTTCAGTACTGCGCCGTCCCCTTTCCAGATCGCCGAAGCGCTGGAGGATCACGCCGCCGCCGAGCATATTGGAAAGCCTTGCGATGCTTTCGCCATAGCCGTTGCTGTCACGGAAGGGTTCGGAAAAATGCTTTGCGACAAGCAGAGCAAAGTTGGTGTTTTCCGTACGCTTTTCGGGGTCTTCAAAGCTGTGTCCGTTGACAGTCACGATCCCGTTGGTATTTTCATTGACCACAAATCCGTAAGGGTTCATGCAGAACGTCCGCACACGGTCTTCGAATTTAGCGGTCTGATAGACGATCTTGCTCTCATAGAGTTCATCCGTCAGATCGGAGAAGATCACGGCAGGGAGCTCAACGCGGACACCGATGTCGACACGGTTACTCTTGGTGTCAATGGAAAGATCGTTGCATACACTTTCCATCCATTTGCTGCCGCTTCGGCCGACGGATATGATGCATTTTTCACAGTCTGCATGTTCGCTGCCGTAAAAGATCCGGTAGCCACCGGAGATGATCTCGATCCGGTCAACTGGCGTGTTGAAATGGAAATTGACAGACTCCCGAAGCTCATTATAGATATTTTCAAGAACAACATAGTTGATGTCTGTTCCGAGATGGCGTACAGATGCATCCAGCAGGGAAAGTTTGTTCTGCATGCAGAGCTTTTTGAGATGTGTTCCGGCTGTGGAATACATCCTGGTTTCAGCCCCACCGTGGCTGACATTGATGTCATCCACGTATTTCATGAGGTTTAATGCTTTTTCCCGGCCAATGTACTCATAAAGCGTTCCGCCGAAGTCGTTGGTGATATTATACTTCCCGTCAGAAAAAGCACCTGCGCCGCCGAATCCGCTCATGATCGCGCAGGTTTTGCATTTGATGCAGTTCTTGACTTTATCGCCGTCGATAGGGCATTTTCTGTTTTCAAGTGCGCTGCCGCTTTCAAAGACAGCAACCTTCAGGTCCGGTTTTTTCTTATGAAGCTCATAAGCTGAAAAAGTGCCGCCCGGACCGGCACCAATGATAATAATGTCGTAGTTCATATCCTTTTTCTCCATAAAAACAAATCCTATTATAGCAAAAATCAGAGAAAAGTGAAATAGTCTTGACAGAAGCTTATTATCTCAGTAAAATTGCCTTTATATGGGGCTTCCCGTAATTTTTTTGAATTGAAAAGAGGCGTAAAACCATGAAGAAGGTAGAAGACTATATTCGTACTATTCCGGATTATCCGGAACCGGGGATCATGTTCCGTGATGTTACCAGCATTCTGCAGGATGCAGACGGATTGAAGCTTGCGATCGACTCCATGATCCACCTGCTGGATGGCGTGGATTTTGATGTGATCGCAGGTGCGGAGTCACGCGGATTTATCTTTGGTATGCCCATCGCATATTCGCTCGGAAAGCCGTTTGTGCTTGTCCGCAAGGCAGGAAAGCTTCCCTGCGAGACGGTTTCTGCGAGCTATGAACTGGAATACGGCACTGCAACGATCGAGATGCATAAGGATGCGATCACGCCCGGGCAGAAGGTGGTCCTGGTGGATGACCTGATCGCAACTGGCGGGACGATCGAAGCAGCGGCAGGTCTGGTTGAGAAGCTTGGCGGAGAAGTCGTCAAGATTATTTTCCTGATGGAGCTTGCCGGACTAAAAGGACGTGAAAAGCTTTCAAAGTATGATGTGGCGTCCGTAGTGTCATATGAAGGGAAATAAAGAATGAAGTCTGTAGATGCAGCTGCAGTACGTGCGCGTCTTTCCGCTCTCCGTAAAAAAATGTCGGAGAGTGGTATAGACGCCTATTTTATCGTAACGGATGATTTTCATGCGTCCGAGTATGTCGGGGCTTATTTCAAGTGCCGCGAATATATCAGCGGATTTGACGGATCCGCCGGTTCGGTTGTTGTGCTTGCGGATGAGGCAGCGCTCTGGACGGACGGACGGTATTTCCTTCAGGCAGAGCAGCAGCTGAGGGACACTGGGATTGCTCTGCAGCGAATGGGTGACCCCGGCGTTCCGGAGCTTGAAGAGTTTCTTGCCGATAAACTGAAAAACGGCGGTGTACTTGGGTTTGACGGCAGAACGGTAACGCTTCACCGTTTCGAGAAGCTTAAGAAAAAACTGCCGGATACGGTTTCATTCCGGATGGATCTTGATCTGGTCGGTGAGATCTGGACTGACCGCCCTTCAATTTCCAAAGAAAAAGCGTTTCTCTACGACGAAGCGTATGCCGGGAAGTCCAGGGAAAAGAAACTGGAAGAACTCCGAAAGGAAATGGAAAAGAAGCAGGCAGATATGACGATCATTACGTCGCTCGATGACATCGCCTGGCTTCTCAATATCCGTGGAGGGGATGTGCTTTATAACCCTGTCATGCTGTCCTATCTGATGGTCGGTAAGGATGATGCTACATTATATGTTGATAAAGCGGTTGTTAACGAAGAAATTATAAATGAATTTAACAAAAACAACATCAATATCCGTCCCTATGATGAGTTTTACGAAGATATCCCGAAAGCCACGTCAGACAAGAAAGTACTGGTTGATCCGGAGCGCGTGAATGCTGCGTTGACAGACCGGATTTCTGAAACTGCGGAGCTTGTCAGGGATGTGAATCTGACCTACCTTCCAAAATCGCTGAAAAATGCCACGGAAGTGGAAAATGAGCGGCAGGCACATGTAAAAGACGGCGTGGCTGTGACGCGTTTCATCTATTGGTTGAAGCACCATGTCGGGAAAGAGGAGATCACGGAGATCACCGCCTCCGAAAAGCTGGAGGAATTCCGCAGGATGGGTGAGCATTATTTCGGACAGAGTTTTGCACCCATTGCCGGATATGGGGAACACGGGGCGATCGTGCACTATGAGGCGACAGAGGAGATCGCCGCAACGCTTCGTCCGGAGAGTTTTCTGCTTCTTGATACCGGCGGACAGTACCTTGAGGGGACGACTGATATTACAAGGACGATTGCTCTCGGCCCGGTGACGGACGAGCAGAGGAAATATTACACAGCTGTTCTGCGCGGCAATCTGAATCTTGGCGCAGCTTATTTCAAACACGGGTGCCATGGGATCAATCTTGACTATCTGGCGAGAGAGCCCTTGTGGGAACTGAATCTGGACTATAACCACGGAACGGGGCACGGCGTCGGATGCTTTCTGAACGTACATGAAGGACCGCAGAGGATTGCCATGAAGGAGATCGGCGACCCGAAGATCCAGCTTATCGAGCCGGGAATGATTACTTCGGATGAGCCGGGGCTATATCTGACCGGTCGGTACGGGATTCGGATCGAGAACCTGATGGTCTGTCTGGAAGCGGCAAAGAACGAGTACGGAAGATTCCTCCGTTTTGAGACACTGACGCTGGTTCCGTACGAACCGGATGCGATTGATGTTTCCGCCCTTTCTGAGAAGGAACGGAAGCTTTTGAATGAATACCACGCGCGCGTTTATGAAAAGATCGGCCCGTTTCTTCCTGAGGAGGAACGGGAATGGCTTCGGGACGTGACAAAACCGTTATAGAAAAAGGGGATGAAAAAATGAGTATTTTTGAAAATGCAGTTATGGTCAAACAGAAAAAAACACCGCTCCGGTGGGCGCTCGAGCTTACAGTGCTCTTCGGGGCGATCTGCGGGACGGCAGCGGTCATACTGTTTAATCCGTTTTTGTTTGTGATTCCGATCCTTTTGTTTATCGGGTTTTATTTCGCGCATAAATACAACTACATCGAGCATGAATATACATATATCGAAGGGCAGCTTGATATTGACCGGATCTATGCAAAGGCACGCAGAAAATCGATCGCGAAGATCGATATGGAGGATCTGATCATCATCGCACCCTCGGGGAGCCGCGAGGTTGGCAATTATGAGCGTAACGACCATATCCCCAAAAAGAACTGCTCGAGCTGTGAACCGGATCATAAGGTCTATGATGCGATTTACAAGACGGAGAAAGGCACGTTTGTGATCTATTTTGAACCGGATGAGAATATGCTCGATCTGATCGCTGTCAGAAATCCCAGGAAAGTAGTGAAATGACGGGACTATGCGACCTGAAAAAGGACAGCATTGCCGTTTTTGACTCCGGGGTTGGCGGGATCAGTGTTTTAAAGGAGCTCGTGCATCTCCTTCCTCAGGAAAAGTTCTGGTTTTTCGGTGATTCGGCAAATGCACCGTATGGAACCAGGACCGTGGAGGAGGTACGGACGCTGACGATCGGACATATAGACCGGATGGTACAGGGCGGCGCCAAAGCAGTGGTGATTGCCTGCAACACAGCAACGAGCGCTGCAGCAAAGGCGCTCCGCGAAAAATACGACTCTCTTCCTGTGATCGGAATCGAACCGGCATTAAAGCCGGCGGCTCTTTCCAGGAAACATGCCACGGTGATCGTGCTTGCGACGGAAATGACGATCCATGAGGATAAATTCCATGAACTGGCAGAGCGCTTTGCCGGTGATACGGAAATCATACCGATCCCTGCTCCGGAGATCGTTTCCCTGGTAGAAGAAGGAAAAGAAAACAGCGCCGAAATGGATGCGTATCTACAGAAGATCTTTCTCCCCTTTCGGGAAAAGCAGATTGACGCGGTTGTTCTAGGATGTACACATTTTCCGTTCGCTTATGATGGAATTTACCGCGCATTTGACGGAAAAGTGACGCTTTTTGACGGAGCAGAAGGCACTGCGCGGGAGCTGAAAAGACGTCTTGCCGAAAAAAATCTCCTGCGCGCGGCAGGAGAAGAAGGATCTGTTTTAATAGAGAACAGTCTCGGTGAAGAAAAGGTCCGGCTTTCCAAAAGGCTGTTTTCATTATAAGCGTTGTTCGGAAACCTCCTTAACTCTTTGAGGGAGGATTCGGCATATCGGAAACAGGCGGTTCGAAAGCATCCAGATGGATGTTTGGCTTTTTTTCATGAGCTTCATTCAGAAGATACAGCCAGAGCTCATGGACCTTGTAGGAAAGAACCGCAGAATTCTCGACATTGTAGGGTGCGAGCAGATCAAGGTCAAATCGTCGCATCCCGTCCGGAGCAAGGAAGAGGAGGTTGTTGGTCTGCGTTTTGTCTCCGCATGTCTTGATGAGTTCGTAAGTGATCAGATGGAATGGCTCCCCTGCATATTTGCAGGTGAACTCCGTGTAGCACTCGTTGATGAGCCAGTTGTTTCCTTCATCATCCTGTACCTGATCCTTCAGACTGTCATCCATCAGCTCAGTGGTCTGCATATTGACAAACCATTCGATCGCCCCTTTCTTAGTCTGGGCAAGCATTTCGTCAATTCTTGAGGCAAGTTTTTCCGGCTTCATGGAGTATCCCCTTTCCTGATCGGTTTCGACACTCTCATCATATGCGTTTTTTCCCGATTTTACAAGAGATAAATGTGTATTCTTAATCTTGGAGAAGGCTGAAAAATATGATACAATAAAAGTCCTACGAAAAAGAGTTGGAAAAAGTCGGAAACCGTGTTATAGTAGGGAAGAGAATTAATTAAGTCTTTAAATTAATAATTGCAGGAAAAGGAGAGAGGAAGAATGGTAGATGTAGCGATCATCGGCGCAGGTGTTGTCGGCAGCGCTGTCGCACGGGAACTTTCCAGATATGACGTGAAAGCCGTTGTGATCGAGCGGGATGAAGATGTCTGTACCGGGACTTCCAAGGCCAACAGTGCGATCGTGCATGCGGGCTTTGACGCGGAACCGGGGAGCCTTAAAGCAAAGCTGAATGTAAAGGGAAATGCGATGATGGAGGAGCTTTCGAAGAAGCTGGATTTTCCGTTCCGCCGCAACGGTTCCCTTGTAGTACGGACGAAGGACCAGGATCGTGAGATTCTTTTGAAACTCCTCGAAAAAGGTGAAAAAAACGGCGTGCCCGGCGTGAGGATCATTTCCGAAGCCGAGGCGAAGGAGATGGAGCCGAATCTGGCGGATGATGTGGTCGAGGCGCTGTTTGCTCCTACCGGCGGGATCGTATGCCCGTTCCATCTCACGATGGCATATGCTGAGAATGCCGTGGAAAACGGCGTCGAATTTTTGTTAAATACAGAATTAACATCTATAAAAAAAGACGGCGATCATTATGTTCTGGAGACTTCGAATCCGGAACATAACAGGATCGAAGCAAAGACTGTTGTGAACGCGGCAGGAGTATACGCGGACTGGGTCAACAATCAGGTGAGCGGAAAGAAGATCCATATCACTGCGCGTAAAGGCGAATACATGCTTCTCGACAAGACCGCGGGAGATCATGTTGACCATACGATCTTCCAGCTTCCCGGAAAAATGGGAAAAGGCGTCCTGGTAACGCCTACGGTTCACGGAAATCTTCTTGTCGGGCCGACCGCAACAGATATTGATAACAAGGAGGGGGTAAATACTACGCAGGACGGGCTTGACCAGGTAACTGTGAAATCTGCCCTCAGTGTAAAGAATGTGCCTCTCCGGCAGGTCATCACTTCTTTTGCGGGTCTCAGGGCACATGAAGATCAGGATGATTTCGTGATCGGCGAAGCGGAGGATTCGGAAGGGTTTTTCAATGCGGCAGGGATCGAATCGCCGGGACTCTCTTCGGCACCGGCCATCGGTGTTATGGTGGCGGAGCTCGTGAGAGACAAACTTTCGCTCAAGGAAAAAGCGGAATTCAAGGAAGAAAGAAAAGGAATCGTAAGGCCTTCCGAGCTTTCCAGAGAAGAGCAGAGCGAATTGATCCGGAAGAACCCGGCGTATGGCAATATCATCTGCCGCTGTGAGATGATCACGGAGGGAGAGATTCTGGACGCGATTCACCGTCCGCTTGGAGCGAGGTCGCTTGATGCTGTGAAACGACGCACCCGTGCCGGAATGGGAAGATGCCAGTCGGGCTTCTGTTCACCGCGAACCATGGAGCTCCTGCAGCGCGAAGTTCCGGAGGATATTTATGCAATCAGTAAATCCGGTGGCAGATCAACGATCGTGATTGGACAAAATAAGGAAATCGGGGAGGGCGCTTAAGATGAGGAACGTTGATTTAGTCATTATCGGGGGCGGCCCAGCGGGACTTGCGGCAGCTGCCAGTGCCAGAGAGAGCGGGATCGAGAGTATTCTGATTATCGAGCGCGATAAGGAGCTTGGCGGGATCCTGAACCAGTGCATTCACAACGGCTTCGGTCTTCATACTTTTAAAGAAGAGCTGACCGGTCCGGAATACGCAGCCAGATTTATCGCAGAAGTTAAAAAGTTAAATATAGAATATATTTTAAACACAATGGTCATGGATATCTCCCCGGAGAAAAAGGTGACCGCAATGAACCGTGAGGAAGGCCTTTTTGAGATACAGGCCAAAGCAGTTATCCTGGCAATGGGCTGCAGGGAACGTTCCCGCGGTGCTCTCAATATTCCGGGATACCGTCCGGCAGGGATTTTTTCCGCAGGAACGGCACAGCGTCTTGTGAATATGGAAGGGTATATGCCCGGCAGAGAGGTTGTGATCCTCGGCTCCGGTGATATCGGACTCATCATGGCACGCCGTATGACGCTGGAAGGCGCCAAGGTAAAAGTGGTTGCGGAGCTCATGCCTTATTCCGGCGGACTCAAGCGGAACATCGTACAGTGCCTCAATGACTTTGATATCCCGCTCAAGCTTTCCCATACGGTCATTGATATCGAGGGCAAGGAGCGTGTGGAGGCGGTTACGATCGCTGAGGTCGGACCGGACAGAAGACCCATCCCCGGAACGGAAGAGCGTTATACCTGCGATACGCTGCTGCTTTCCTGCGGACTGATCCCGGAAAACGAGCTGTCACGCGGTGCGGGAGTGACGCTTTCGAACATCACATCGGGGCCGGTAGTCAATGAGAGCCTTGAAACTAATATTGAGGGCATTTTCGCCTGCGGAAACGTGCTTCATGTGCATGATCTCGTGGATTATGTGTCTGAGGAGGCTAAGAACGCGGGGAAAAATGCAGCGGATTACATCAGGAACGGCGTGACAAAAGGAGATCATGTGATCTCGCTGAATCCGACCGGAGGCGTTCGTTACACCGTTCCGTCGACGATCGACGTGAACCGTATGTCGGATACGCTTACCGTTCGTTTCCGTGTGGGGGATGTATATCGGAACCGGAGCATCGTAACATATTTTGACGAAGAAAAGATTTCAGAGCGCAAGCGTCCGGTCATGGCGCCCGGTGAAATGGAGCAGGTGATCTTAAAGAAGAGTGATCTCATAAGCCGTCCGGGCCTTGAGAAGATCACGATCACGATAGAAGAGTCCTGACGGAGGAGAGAATCATGGAAAAAAAGGAATTAACCTGTATCGGATGCCCTCTCGGGTGTCAGATCACCGTGACGATGGAAAACGGTGAGATCACGGAAGTAAAGGGCAACACCTGTAACAGGGGAGATGTTTATGCAAGAAAAGAAGTGACCAACCCGACCAGGATTGTCACCAGTACGGTCAGGGTAGCCGGCGGCACGGCACCGACCGTGTCATGCAAGACCAGAGAAGACATTCCGAAAGGAAAGATCTTTGAGGTAACAGAAGCCCTTCGCGGTGTTACCGTCGACGCACCGGTCTCTATCGGAGACGTTGTCTGTGCAGATGTTGCGGGAACGGGAGTCGATATGGTCGCGACAAAAGATATCGGAAAAGCATCCTGATAAGATGCTGCCGGGAACAGAGAAAGGGACAGCCCATATCGGGCTGTCCCTCTCTTGAGGAGTTTAGTTATGAAAATGTTTCATCTATGGTTTATACTATAAATGCTAAATGTGGCGAAAGTGTGTCCTAATTCTAAAAAGAAAATAAAGAATTCTAAAGAGAAAATAAAGTTTAAAATCGGCGCATAATGAACGAATTATATTCATTCACTATATTTACAGGAGAAAGAGAAACAGTTATACTGTACGAAGAATCTTTTCGGTGAAAGAATCATCCTGCATACGACATCAAATTTGAGTTTTTAAAGGAAGAAGCACATGAGCTATTCGGGAATGGAACATAAGGAATCAATTACATACGAAAAGAATAATTGCAAGAGATGCGGAAAGTTCCTGCCGAAGAACTGGGAAGGGGATTATTGCGATACCTGTAAGGAAGCCATCTTGTTTGATCAGGTGCGTGATTTTATCCGGGACAATAACGTGACGGAGCGGGAAGTAGCGGAGTATTTCGGGATTTCCAGAGCCAAGGTAAAGGAATGGATCCAGGACGGCCGAGTGCAGTATACGTCTACGAGGAATAAGTTGTTATAGAAAACCGGCGGATCAACAGATCAATATCATTTATCGATTGTAAAAAGAAGTCCGAAAGGACTTCTTTTTTTGTAAAACTTTAGAAAAACTTTATGATTATCGCCTTGCTTTTGCGTTTCCATGCTCCTATAATATAGTGGATTGTATATGTGTAAGGGAGAATTCTATGAACGATTACAATAATGGCGGCGGTAATAACGGCGACAATAACAATAATCGGAAAAATAACGGTCAGATGATCCTGATCTTTATTGTGACGACGCTGATCGCGTTGTTCGCGATGCTGATGATCAACCGGATGCAGTATTCAGGCTCCGTAAAAGAGATTTCATATACGGAATTCCTGGATATGGTTAAGGCGGATGAGGTACAGAGTGTTGAGATCGGGACCTATCAGATCGACATTACACCAAAGGGCACTGAAAATGCACTGATCCCGGTTTCCTATTATACCGGAGTGGTAAGAAACGACGATCTTCTGGATCTTCTGACGGAGCATAACGTGGAAGTTACGGGAACCATCCCGAACACCACAAGTACCATGGTCTGGAATATCCTGAGCTTTATCATTCCGCTTGTTCTGGTATGGATACTGCTCGGATTTTTGATGCGGCGCATGGGCGGCGGCGGAATGTTCGGCGTCGGAAAAAGCACGGCTAAGGTCTATGTGGAAAAACAGACAGGCGTGACATTTAAAGATGTTGCCGGTCAGGATGAGGCAAAGGAATCGCTTCAGGAGGTTGTGGATTTCCTTCACAACCCGAAGAAATATCAGGAGATCGGCGCGAAGCTCCCGAAAGGGGCGCTTCTTGTGGGTCCTCCGGGAACCGGAAAAACACTGCTTGCCAAGGCTGTTGCCGGAGAAGCCGGTGTTCCGTTCTTTTCACTGGCCGGTTCCGACTTTGTGGAGATGTTCGTTGGCGTCGGTGCATCCCGTGTGCGTGACCTCTTCCGTGATGCGGAAAAGAATTCACCCTGTATTATCTTTATCGATGAGATCGATGCGATCGGAAAAAGCCGCGACACGCGCTTTGGCGGTGGAAATGATGAGCGTGAGCAGACGCTGAACCAGCTTCTTGCGGAGATGGACGGATTTGATACCAGTAAAGGTCTTCTCGTGCTTGCAGCAACAAACCGGCCGGAGGTGCTTGATAAGGCATTGCTTCGTCCCGGGCGTTTTGACCGACGGATCATCGTGGATCGTCCGGATATGAAGGGCAGGCTTGAGACTCTGAAGGTTCACAGCAAGGATGTTCACATGGATGAAACCGTGGACCTGGATGCGATCGCGCTTGCTTCGGCGGGACTTGTCGGTTCGGACCTGGCAAATATCATCAACGAGGCCGCGATCAATGCGGTCAAGAAGGGACGGAAGTTCGTTAACCAGACAGATCTTTTTGACGCGTTTGAGCTTGTTGCGGTAGGTGGAAAGGAAAAGAAAGACCGCGCCATGAGCGAAAAGGAGCGGAAGATCGTATCCTATCATGAAGTTGGTCACGCGATGGTTTCCGCATTACAGAAGAATACCGAGCCGGTGCAGAAGATCACGATCGTTCCGAGGACCATGGGGGCTCTCGGATATACGCTGCAGACACCTGAGGAGGAGAAATTCCTTGAGACCAAGGATGAGCTCGAGGCAAAGATTGTGACATTTATGGGAGGAAGAGCCGCAGAAGAGCTGGTCTTCCATTCTGCTACGAGCGGAGCGGCGAATGATATCGAGCAGGCGACCAAGATTGCCCGCGCTATGGTCATGCAGTTCGGAATGAGCAAGAAGTTCGGTATGGTGAGCCTTGCAACGATTGATTCCGCATATCTCGACGGCAGAGCACATTTTGACGGCGGTGACGCAACGGCTGCCGAGATCGACCGTGAAGTGCAGCGGATGATCCAGGAAGCTTATGACAAGGCAACGGAGCTTCTTAAGGAAAACCGCGATATCATGGATGAAATCGCGAAATATCTGTATGAGAACGAGACCATCACAGGAAAAGAATTTATGGATATTTTCCGGCGGCTGAAGGGTATTCCGGATCCGGAAAAGGAGAAGGAAGAGAATTCGAAAGAAGATGAGCCTCTGGCGGAGTTTGTTGCATCCGAGGCGGATGAGAAGGATTCCGGTTCCGAGAAAAAAGACCGGAAGCTTTTCGGCGGCATTACGGGAAGCCTTCGCAAGGAAGCCGAGGATATGTTTGAAGAAGATGATTTTAAAGTGATCGGCGGAACGATAGATCTGGTAGCGGATGATAACCATGGGTGATGATATTCAATCACAATTTAATTTCAAAGAAGAGCTGAAAAAACTCCCGGACAAACCGGGAGTTTATCTTATGCATGACAAAAATGATGCCATCATCTATATCGGAAAAGCAAGGAGCCTTCGGCACCGCGTGCGTCAGTATTTTCAGGCGAGCCATTCGGAGGGACTTAAGAAAGACCAGATGGTCCGTAAGATCGCCCGGTTTGAATACATCGTGACGGATTCCGAACTGGAGGCGCTTGTTCTCGAGTGTAATCTCATCAAGGAGCATGTCCCGAAATACAATACCATGCTCCGGGATGACAAGACCTATCCCTATATCAAAGTGACACTTGCGGAGACATATCCCCGTGTGCTTTTTTCAAGACAGATCAAAAAGGATCGCTCAAAGTATTTCGGTCCCTATACCAGTGCATTTGCGGTCAAAAACACGATCGAACTGATCGGGAAACTGTATCATCTGCGAACCTGCAGCAGGGTGCTGCCCAGGGATATCGGGAAAGACCGGCCCTGTCTCAACTACCATATCGGTCAGTGTGACGCACCGTGTCAGGGGAAGATTTTGCCGGAGGAATACCGGAAATCCGTGGAGATGGCGCTCCGGTTTCTGAACGGCGACTATGAACCTGTTATCTCAATGCTGGAAGAGCAGATGAATGCATGTTCGGAGAATCTGGAATTTGAAAAAGCTGCGGAATATCGGGATCTCCTCTCGAGCGTGAAGCAGATCTGCGAAAAACAGAAGATCACTTCGTTTGAGGAAGAAGACAAGGATATCGTTGCGCTTGCGGTTGACGGCGATGATGCTGTGGTACAGGTGTTCTTTATACGAAGCGGCAAACTGATCGGGAGAGAGCATTTCTATATGCGTGTGCGTACTGATGATGAAAAATCCCAGATTCTTTCCGCGTTTCTCCGTCAGTACTATTCCGGAACACCGCTGATCCCGAAAGAGATCCACCTTCAGGAGGAGATTGACGATCTGGAAGTGATCACAGACTGGCTTTCGGAGCGCAGGGGAAACCGCGTGTATATCCGGATCCCGCAAAAAGGACTCAAGGAGCGCCTTGTTTCCCTTGCGGAGGAAAATGCCAGAATGGTGCTCGGGAAAGACCGTGACCGTATGAAACGCGAAGAAGGCCGGACAATCGGAGCCATGAAGGAGATAGCAGAGCTCCTTGGAATGGAGCGCCTCGGCCGTGTGGAGGCTTATGATATTTCCAATATCAGCGGGTTTCAATCGGTTGGTTCCATGGTGGTTTTTGAAAAAGGAAAACCGGTGCGGTCGGATTACCGGAAATTCCGCCTCAGAACAGTGCAGGGTCCGGACGATTACGCATCGATGAGGGAGGTTCTCACACGCCGCTTCCTTCACGGGCTTTCCGAGCAGGAAAAACTCCGCGAAGAAGGACGGGATGAAGAATTCGGGAGTTTTACGCGTTTCCCGGATCTGATCATGATGGACGGCGGAAGGGGACAGGTCAACATTGCGCTTCAGGTTCTTTCAGAGCTGGGACTTGAGATACCGGTCTGCGGGATGGTAAAGGATGATAATCACCGGACAAGAGGGCTTTATTTCCACAATGTGGAGCTTCCGATCGATGCCGCCAGCGAAGGGTTTAAGCTTATTACACGCGTACAGGATGAGGCCCATCGTTTTGCGATCGAGTACCATCGCACGCTTCGCGGCAAAGAACAGGTTCATTCGGTACTGGATGAGATCCCGGGCATCGGCCCTGCGAGAAGGAAAGCTCTGATGCGGCGGTTTCGCTCTCTTGAGGCAGTGAGAGACGCGGATATGGAGACACTCCTTACCGCTGATTCTATGAATGAACGGGCTGCCCGGGCGGTTTATGATTTCTTTCACGCGCAAGACAAAGACGAGAGTATGTGATATACTTTATCGTAGGTTTTGGAGAAACTGACAGTGATGTCGTATTAGTCACATGGCACGTATGTGCCATGCGAATCTGCGCAAAGGTCCGTGCGGACGTACCAGTACGTCCGGCCGGACTTCTGTGCAGATCGCACATGCGGCTGCGCCGCATTTCGCTAATACGACATCCGTAAAAAAACTTCACAAGGAGGTCACGATGAATACCGGTTCAAAACAGGTTACTGTTGAGAAAATAGCAAAAATGCTGAATCTGACGAATCTGACGGAAGAGATTGACCTTTCCGAAAAACAGATCGTTCTCTCGGATGTTAACCGTCCTGCGCTGCAGCTCAGCGGATATTTTGATTATTTCGAGCAGAAACGTGTGCAGCTCATCGGAAATGTAGAATACAATTATGTTCGTCAGCAGCCTGTGAAACAGCGGCTGGAGATCAACAAGCAGTTCTTCGCGTTTGATATTCCCTGTGTCATCTTCTGCAGGAACTTAAAGCCTGATGAGGATATCCGTCAGATTGCGATCGATAATCATGTACCGCTTCTCTCAACAAGTCGTTCCACTTCGGAATTCACCGCGGAATTGATCTACACCCTCAAGGAAGAGCTGGCGCCCATGATCACGATCCATGGAGTTCTTGTGGATGTATATGGTGAAGGCCTCCTGATCACGGGGGAAAGCGGGATCGGAAAGAGCGAGGCAGCTCTGGAACTGATCCGCAGAGGACACCGTCTCGTGACGGATGACGTGGTGGAGATCCGCAAGATCAACGAGCATACGCTGGTCGGCTCTTCGCCGGACATTACGAAGCATTTTATCGAGCTCAGGGGTATCGGGATTATAGATGTAAAAGCGCTGTACGGTGTGGAATGTGTCAAGGAAAAGCAGAACATCGATCTGGTGATCCAGCTGGAGGACTGGCAGAAAGGCAACGAGTATGATCGCCTAGGGATGGAGGAGGAATATACGGAGTTTCTCGGGAACAAAGTGGTCTGTCACTCACTTCCGATCCGGCCGGGGCGGAACCTCGCGGTCATCTGTGAAACCGCGGCCGTCAACCATCGCCAGAAAAAGATGGGCTATAATGCAGCAAAGGAACTGTACAGAAGAGTACAGGAGAATCTCGGAACACAGAACTGACCTGTCATCAAGAAAAAGAACGGAGCAAAAAAATGGAAAGAGAAAACGCATGGAAATCTTATACGCAGACAGAAGTTAAAAAGGCATTTAATTTTGCAGAAGAATACAAGGCATTTCTCTCGGAATGCAAAACAGAACGTGAATGCACGGCATACTTCATAGAGAAAGCCGAAAAAGCCGGTTTTCGGAATCTGACGGATGTGATCTCGTCCGGGAAAAAGCTGAAGGCCGGCGATAAGGTTTACGCAGACAATTACGGAAAAGCCATCGCGCTGTTTATCATTGGAAGCGAAAAAATTGAAAGAGGAATTAATATTTTAGGAGCCCACATTGATTCACCTCGTCTGGATCTGAAGCAAAATCCGTTATACGAGGACAGCGAGCTTGTTTTGCTGGATACGCATTATTACGGCGGCGTGAAGAAATACCAGTGGGTAACGCTTCCGCTCGCACTTCACGGAGTGATCATCAAGAAGGACGGGACGCGCGTGACGGTCAATGTCGGGGAAAAACCGGAGGATCCGGTATTTGGCGTCAGTGATCTTCTGATCCATCTTTCCGCAACGCAGCTTGAGAAAAAGGGTGCAAAGGTGGTTGAAGGAGAGGCGCTGGATGTCCTCGTCGGCAGCATGCCGAAGAAAGCGGCCAAAAAGGATGATGAAAAGGCGAAAAAGGATGCAGTCAAGGATCATATCCTCGAGATCCTGAAAAAAGAATACAAGATCGAGGAGGAAGATTTCCTTTCGGCCGAGATTGAAGTGGTGCCGGCGGGCACAGCGCGTGATTACGGCTTCGACCGGAGCATGATCATGGGATACGGTCATGACGACAGGTGCTGTGCGTATCCGTCGTTTGAAGCGATCGTAGCGGCGGGAAAGCAGAAACGCACATCCTGCTGTCTGCTGGTTGATAAGGAAGAGATCGGGTCTGTCGGAGCGACCGGCATGGAGTCCCGGTTTTTCGAAAATACGCTGGCGGAAGTGATGAATGCATGCGGACAGTACTCCGAGCTTGCACTCCGGCGTGCGATCACGGCTTCCAAAGCACTTTCCTCCGATGTTTCCGCGGCATTTGATCCGAATTATCCCACCGTGATGGAAAAGAAGAACTGCGCATATTTCGGACGGGGCATTGTTTTCAATAAATACACGGGTTCCCGCGGGAAATCCGGTTCGAACGACGCGAATGCGGAATACATGGGGGAACTTCGCAGGATTTTCGATAAGAACAAGGTCTTTTTCCAGACGGCAGAACTTGGTAAGGTCGATCAGGGCGGCGGCGGAACCATTGCCTACATCCTGGGAAATTACGGGATGCAGGTGATTGACAGCGGCATAGCGGTTTTGAATATGCATGCACCTTGGGAGATCATCAGCAAAGCGGACCTTTACGAAGCATATAAGGGATATCTTGTTTTCTTAAAAGAAGCTTAAATAAATAATTAAAATAAGATTTAACACAATAGATTAAAAGAGGATTTAATAATATATGAATCCACATCAAGTTGCAGAAGAGCTTCGTGATCTCATCAATCAAAAGCAGGATCCCGAGGTTCGCGCAGACATCCGGGAATCCGAACCCATGCGTGCGCACACAACATTCCGTGTCGGGGGTCCGGCAGAGGTTTTTGTGACAGCTACGGAGGGAGCGGTATGCCTGATCCGTTCGTATTGTGACCAAAACACCATTCCGCTTTTTCTTATCGGACATGGAAGCAATCTCCTTGTTCCGGACGAGGGCCTGAAAGGCGTTGTGCTTTCCCTGGAACCGGGCGATCCTTTCGCCGAGGTAAGGGGAGAGTGTCTCCATGCTTCTGCCGGGACGCTTCTCGGCAGCATCGCGGGTCTTGCCCTTTCATCGGGACTTGGCGGACTGGAATTTGCTGCCGGTATTCCGGGAACAGTCGGTGGCGGGGTTGTCATGAATGCCGGTGCATATGGTGGGGAACTGAAGGATATCCTTACCTCGGCCAGGGTTTTGACAAGAGACGGTGAGGTCAGGAGTGTCGCCCTTTCGGAATTGTCTCTTTCCTATCGCAGCAGCAGTGTCCAGAAAAACGGGTGGTTCGTGTTGTCAGCAGATTTTTTACTGCATTCGGATGATACTATTTCGATCCGGGAAAAAATGGATGATTTTGCAAGGAGAAGAAGAGAAAAGCAGCCTTTGGAGTATCCCAGCGCCGGAAGCACTTTCAAAAGACCGGAGGGATACTTTGCCGGAAAGCTGATCGAAGACGCCGGATTAAGAGGCTTTACGATCGGAGACGCGTGTGTTTCCGAAAAGCATTGCGGATTTGTCATCAACCGTGGAAATGCAACCGCGTCAGATATCCTTTCACTGATAAAGGAAGTACAAAAGAGAGTATATGAATCGAGCGGCGTGAAACTGGAACCGGAGGTTAAAATTCTATGCGATTTGTAATTCTTACCGGAATGTCCGGATCCGGAAAGAGTACGGCGATGAAGATGATGGAGGATATCGGTTTTTTCTGTGTCGACAACCTTCCCATCTCTTTTCTGGAACCGTTTATGGATCTTGCCATGGGGGAAAATTCCGAGCTTCAAAGGGTGGCGGTCGGTATCGATATCCGGAGCGGTCGCCCGATCGGAGAACTCGCAGAGGTGCTTGACCGTTGCCGGACGACCGGAAGGAATGTTGAAGTGCTGTTCCTTGATGCCGATGATTCGGTTCTTCTCAAACGCTACAAGGAAACCAGACGGAGCCACCCGCTCGCGGAAAATGACCGTCTGGAGAGCGGGATCGAGAAGGAGAGAGAAAACTTAAAGATCCTTCGCGATAATGCGACATATATCCTTGACACCAGCAATCTTCTGACCCGTGAACTGAAAGAGGAGCTCGGCAGGATCTTTATCGATAACCGCGACTATAAAAACCTGTTTGTCACCATTCTTTCCTTCGGATACAAATACGGGATCCCTGCGGATTCCGATCTGGTCTTTGATGTGAGATTTCTCCCGAATCCTTATTACGTGGAAGAACTCCGTAAGAAAACGGGCATGGATCAGGAAATCAAGGACTTTGTCATGAAGTATGAAGAAGCGCATGTCTTCATGGATAAACTATATGATCTGGTTCAGTTTCTCCTTCCGAACTATGTGAAGGAGGGAAAGAGCAAGTTGGTGATCAGCATCGGATGCACCGGCGGGAAGCACCGTTCGGTAACGCTGGCGGAAGAGCTTTATCAGCGGCTTTCCGAGGATGACCGGTACGGACTCAAGATCGTTCACCGCGATATCGACAAGGACGCGTTAAGGGGAAAATAAAGATGTCTTTTGCCGGCAATGTCAAGGCGGAGCTGAGGGAAAAGAAGAAAAAGGGTAAAGACGACGGAAGGTTTGTACTCCGGGACGCCTTTCTTTCTTCCGGAACCATGAGCGACCCCGGGAAATCCTATCATTTTGAGATTGTATGTGAAAGCCGCAGCGAGGCGGAAAACTATGCGGGGATCATGCGTGATTTTTCTCTGGACGCCAAGGTGACCGAGAGAAAGACGCATTTTGTCGTATACCTCAAGGAAAGTGATGAGATCGCGGACATGCTCCGGATCCTCGGAGCCAGCAGGTCTCTCATGGAATACGAAAACATCCGCATCCTGAAGGAGATGAGAAGTTCTGTAAACCGGAGAGTGAACTGCGAAACGGCAAACATTAATAAAACCGTGGATGCTGCGATGAAGCAGCTTCAGGATATCAGGTTAATAGAAGAAAAGAAGGGACTCTCGGAGCTCCCGGAGACGCTTCGTGAGATGGCGGAGATAAGGATTCAGCATCCCGATGCGAGTCTCACTGAGCTTGGAGAATACTTTAATCCGCCTATCGGAAAGAGCGGTGTCAACCACAGACTTAGAAAATTAGCACAGATTGCGGAGGATTTGGCTTGAGACGAGTACTGTTTGTTTATAACATGCGTTCCGGGAAAGGTGCGATCAAAAGCAAAATAGCAGATATCATTGATCTGTTTGTAAAGAACGGGTATGAAGTGACGGCGCATCCGACACAGGGACAGGGAGACGCGATAACCCTTGTGGAAAAGTCTGCGGAAGACTATGATCTGGTAGTCTGCAGCGGCGGTGACGGAACGCTGGATGAGGTTGTCACCGGTATGATGAAGCTTTCACGGCGTGTTCCCATCGGTTACATTCCGACCGGCAGTACAAATGACTTCGGATCTTCCCTGAAAATTCCCCGTACTGTTATGAAAGCAGCGGAAATCGCAGCGTGTGGTGAGAATTTTCCGTGCGATATGGGAACATTTACCGGTTATGGGAGCGAAAAGCCGGAGGAAAACGGAAAGGATTCCTTTGTATACGTGGCCGCATTCGGTCTGTTTACGGATGTTTCCTACGCGACGAGCCAACAGATGAAGAATATCCTCGGTCATGCCGCATATCTTTTTGAGGCGAGCAAGATCTTGGGCAAGACGGTACCCGGATACGCCATGCAGGTGGAGGTGAACGGAGATGTCATAGAGGATTGCTTTTCCTACGGGATGATCACGAATTCCTCATCGATCGGCGGGCTCAAGGATATCGCCGGAAAAGGTGTGGAACTGGATGACGGCCTTTTTGAGGTAACGTTGATCCGGGAACCGCGAAATCCGCTGGAACTGAATAATATTCTTGGGGGGCTCGTCAATCTCATTGACTCGGATAACATATATGCCTATAAGACGGATCATATCAGGATCAAGTCGAAAGATCCGGTTGCGTGGACGCTGGACGGGGAATACGGCGGCACTTTTAAGGGAGTGGACATCCGGTGTGAAAAACAGGCGGTCGACATCCGTGTGACGGATAAATTTCTGATGAAGAAACACAGTAAACATTGAATTCTGTATGCAGTCGTGATAAACTGATTTCGTAGGCGCTGCCTAACAAAAAGTCTGATTATGGAGGGAGTAATATGTTAGTATCGGCAACAGAAATGCTGAAAAAGGCAAAAGCAGGTCATTATGCAGTAGGACAGTTCAACATCAATAACCTGGAATGGACAAAGGCAATTCTTCTTACAGCAGAAGAGCAGAAATCTCCTGTAATCCTCGGCGTATCCGAAGGAGCAGGAAAATACATGGGCGGTTTCCGTACCGTTCAGGCAATGGTGGAAGCGATGGATCAGGAGCTGAAGATCACCGTTCCTGTAGCAACCCATCTGGATCACGGAACATATGAAGGCTGCTATAAATGTATCAAAGCTGGATTTACCTCCATTATGTTTGACGGATCTCATTATTCGATCGAAGAAAATGTCGCGAAGACGACGGAGCTCGTAAATGTGGCTCATAACCTCGGCCTTTCCATTGAGGCGGAAGTCGGAGCGATCGGTGGAGAAGAGGATGGCGTTATCGGAAAGGGCGAGTGTGCGGATCCCGATGAGTGCAAATCCATTGCAGATCTCGGCGTTGACATGCTGGCTGCCGGCATCGGAAATATTCACGGCAAATATCCGGCTGACTGGGAAGGTCTTTCTTTCGAGACGCTGGATGCGATCCAGCAGAAGACAGGTGTGATGCCTCTCGTGCTTCACGGCGGAAGCGGTATTCCGAATGAGCAGGTCAAGAAAGCGATCACTCTCGGCGTTTCCAAGGTGAATGTCAACACCGAATGCCAGCTTGCATTTGCAGATGCGACCCGTAAGTATATTGAAGCGGGAAAGGATCAGGAAGGCAAAGGATTTGATCCGAGAAAACTTCTTGCACCCGGCTTCGACGCGATCAAGGCTACCGTTAAAGAGAAAATGGAGCTGTTCGGATCAATCGGAAAGGCATGATGACGACGTCTGCATTTGATCAAAAGAAATCATAAGCAAGGGGGTGTTCCGGCATCGGGACACCCTCTGTCTGTAAAGGAAACAATGCGGCTATGAAAGGAGAATCCAAAGCATGAGTGAGACAGAGTATTTCAGTGTGTCGGAGATCTTTGGCGAAAATGTTTTTAATGATACCGTGATGCAGGAGCGTCTGCCGAAAAAGGTATACAAGAAGTTGCGTGAGGTAATCGAGGAAGGACAGGAGCTGGATCTTGAGACTGCTGATGTGATTGCTCATGAAATGAAGGAGTGGGCGATTGAAAAGGGCGCAACTCATTATACACACTGGTTTCAGCCGCTGACCGGTGTGACGGCGGAAAAGCATGACTCCTTTATTTCGGCACCGCTTCCGAATGGAAAAGTACTGATGAGCTTTTCCGGAAAGGAGCTGATCAAAGGGGAGCCGGATGCCTCGTCATTTCCGTCGGGCGGGCTTCGCGCCACTTTTGAGGCAAGGGGTTATACTGCCTGGGATTGTACGTCGCCGGCATTTGTGAGGCAGGATCCTCTTGGTGCAACCCTTTGCATTCCTACCGCATTTTGTTCCTATACCGGGGAAGCGCTTGACCAGAAAACGCCTCTGCTGCGTTCCATGGAAGCGCTCAATGAACAAACGCTCCGTTTGATCCGGCTGTTCGGAAATACCACGAGCAAACGCGTAACGGCTTCTGTTGGTGCGGAGCAGGAGTATTTTCTTGTGGACCGGAAGAAATACCTGAAGCGTAAGGACCTGATCTTTACCGGCCGTACGCTTTTCGGTGCAATGCCGCCGAAGGGACAGGAAATGGATGACCACTACTATGGAGCGATCCGAGAGAGAGTGGTCTCATTCATGCGTGATGTAAATAAAGAACTCTGGAAACTCGGCGTCACTGCCAAAACCCAGCATAACGAGGTTGCTCCGGCTCAGCATGAGCTGGCTGAGATCTATTCGGAAGCGAATGTGGCGGTTGACCATAACCAGATCGTAATGGAAACGCTCAAAAAGGTTGCGTACCGTCATGATCTGCAGTGCCTGCTTCATGAAAAACCGTTTGCAGGTGTGAACGGATCCGGTAAGCATAATAACTGGTCCCTTACAACGGATGACGGTATCAATCTTCTGGATCCGGGGAAGACACCGCATGAAAACATACAGTTTCTGATAATCCTTGTCTGCGTTCTTTCTGCAGTTGATAAGCATGCGGGGCTTCTTCGTGCTTCCGCTGCGGATGTGGGAAATGACCACCGGCTTGGTGCGAATGAGGCTCCGCCGGCGATCCTCTCGGTGTTTCTCGGCGAGCAGCTTTCTGACGTGATCGCACAGCTGATCAATACCGGCTCCGCTACTCATTCCCTGCAGGGAGAAATGCTGGAAACCGGCGTTAAGACGCTGCCGGAATTCATGAAGGATGCGACAGACCGTAACCGGACTTCTCCGTTTGCGTTTACCGGAAATAAATTTGAATTTCGTATGGTCGGTTCCCAGGATTCCGTGGCACAGCCGAACATTGTCCTCAATACGATCGTGGCAGAGGCTTTTTCCGATGCATGCGATGAATTGGAAGAAGCGGAGGATTTCGATCTGGCTGTTCATAATCTGATCAAACGTCTTGCGGCGGAGCATCAGAAGATCATCTTCAACGGAAACGGATACTCCGAGGAATGGGTGAAGGAAGCGGAAAGACGCGGGCTTCCCAATATGCGCTCTATGGTGGAGGCGATCCCTTCGTATGTGGCGGACAGCACAGTAGCTGTTTTTGAAAAATTTCATGTTTTCACAAAAGCAGAGCTAACCTCCAGGGCCGAGATCCTTTATGAGACATATGCAAAAACCATCAATATCGAGGCGAGATCCATGATCGATATTGCCAGCAAGCATATCATTCCGGCAGTGATCCGTGCCGTGACGCTTCTGGCGGAGTCTGCGAATGCGGTGAAAGAGGTTGCGGAGGATATTGATATCTCTGTACAGACAGAGCTGCTTCGTGAAGTGAGCGGCCTTTTGTCAGAGACGAAGGGAGCGCTTACCCGCCTCATAGAAGCGGACGAAAAAGCTTCGGCTATGGAAGAGGGAGAAAAACAGGCTTGGGTGTATTATGAACAGGTTGTTCCCGCTATGGCGGCCTTAAGAACACCCGTGGACCGTCTTGAGATGATCGTGGATAAAGAGCTTTGGCCCATGCCTTCATACGGAGATCTGATCTTTGAAGTATAGATTTGTTTATCGGGGCGGTATCGGTGAGATCGAGGAAAAAAAATCCAGATTCATTGCATCGATCGAGCCGGTGAAAAGCGAAGAGGAAGCAATGCGCTTTCTTGCCGCAAAAAAGAAAGAATACTGGGATGCCCGGCATAACTGCCATGCTTTTTTGATCGGAGAGAATTCGGAACTCCAGAGGTGTTCTGATGACGGAGAACCCTCCGGGACGGCGGGACGTCCGATGCTGGAGGTCCTTCTTGCGGAAGAACTGCATGATACCGCGGTTGTGGTAACCCGTTATTTCGGTGGAACTTTGCTCGGAACGGGGGGACTTGTCCGCGCATACCAGGGCGCCGTGAAGGAGGCACTGAAATCCTGCCGGATCGCGGTAAAAGAGCGGGGAAGAGAGTTTTCGGTGCGGACGGATTATACTGACCTTGGACGGCTGCAACACCTTCTTGCGGAGAAAAATCTTCCTGTGACGGATACGGCCTATGAGGAGTCGGTCATCACAAAGGTGATGGTCCCGGAAAATCTTCTTGCATCCCTGACCTCGGAGGTCACGGATGCAACAGGCGGACGGGCGGTAATAGACGCTGGCGCTCCGGAGTTTTATGCGGAGATTGACGGAGAGGTTCTTAGGAATATTTGACTTCAAGACGGCTGACACGTATAATAAAATATAGTATTTTTTCATGGCAGTATTAAAGGACAGAAAGACATGAATTTTAAGAAGATCAAAACAGCAGTGCTCTCAACGATGCTGGCAGTTGGTATGCTGGCAGCGCCTCTTTCCATACAGGCAGAGCCGCTAAGTGATTATACGGATTATTACGTCGAGGAGGAAACCGTTCAGGAAGACCTCACGGTTCTTTTCATCGGCAATTCCATTACCTATCATGAACCTGTGCCGGGCGCATGGGATGCGGCATGGGGAATGTGTGCGAGCGAGCCGCAGAAGGACTTTGTACATCAGACAGGAAGGATCCTGAATCGGTATTTTGCAAATGCGGATTACTATCTTGTTAAGATGGCAAACTGGGAATGCCCGACACCGGGAACCAGCCGGATCGATTATCTTGCTGCTATCCAAAGATCACTCAGTGTGAATCCCGATGTGATCGTTCTGGAGCTTGGCGAAAATGTGATAGATGATTCGACCTTTCCGACCGATTTTGTATTCATGATCGAGACGATCAAAAATACGCTGCCGAATGTGAAGCTTGTCATGACGGGTAATACAGTGTCTGACTGGTGTTCACCGAATGTCGAAGCTATGAAGCGCAGCATAGCATATTCTTATAATATTCCTTACGTGGATACGACGGAGATCCGGGACAATCCTTTATATCAGGCAGGCATGGGTTATCAGTTCCGCGGTACGGACGGTCTTATTCACAATGTGCCGAATATCGGAGTTGCCCATCATCTGAGCGATGACGGTATGCTGTGGCTTGCACAGCATGTTGCAGATGAGATCATCCGGCTTTACGAGCCGTAATTGCTGCGTGTACGACGCAGTATATCGCGTATAGTTCGAAGCCCTGCATCAGAGCGGGAATGCTTGAAGAGTAGAAAAGAAGACTTGATTCTCCCAGCCACATGCAGAACATGGTAAGAGCAAATTCATAAACAAAGCTGATAGCCAGCACGCCGAGCAATATGGCTGCTGGCTCAAAATTTGCCCAGGTTCTTTTTCGGATAAAGCGGATGATGACCCAGACGAAGCAAACCAGTGAAACGGGGAGCAGCAGTCTCTGGAGCCATCCGCCGATCTGTATCAGCCGGTTTGCAATAGTGACGTAACTCTCGCTGTAGGCATAATTGCCATCCACGGCACCGGCACTCAGGTTTTCTATTTTCAATGCAACCGTATCATCCGCATAAGTAAGAGGTGGATAGGTTCCCGCAAGAGTATCTCCGTTGTACACATTAAGGAAAAGATCTCCCGCGTTAACGCTGCCGGAGAAAACAGCAAGAAAACCGCTGTTCTCGGCACTGGGAAAACCCTGGTAGATGTGGGAAACATCCGGACGGGGGATCATTTCGACTTCATCCGTGACTGTTTCGCCATTGCCATTTACAATGGAAACATGAAGATCCGTGGCAGACGGATCCAACAGAAAAACCCATCCGGAAAGTATGGTTTCATATTTATCGGAGTGGATCAGATTCGCGCCGGTCAGGCCTTCTGCATTGCGAAGGGCCTTCTCGTCGCCTTCGCTGACCTGTCGGACGGCATTCTGAAAACCACCGTTTCCCTGTGAAAACGTATTCGTTTCCCAGAAGCATCTCACGGTTTCTTTAAGAAACCCCGGGATCTCATTCCCTTCCAGCCCGCGGAACTGCTCCGTAAAGTGAAATCGCTCATCGAACTGCAGATCTCCGCGTTCCACGGCACTAAGGAGCTCTTCGTTGATCTGTCTGCAGAATTCCTCGTTCATATCCGCGCTTTCATAAAATCCGAGCCTGTTGAAGAGGGATCGAAGATTCCAGATGGAAAGATCTCCGGGAGCGTCTCCGACACCGTTTCCGAGTGGACCGTAGAAATCGTAAATGACATCTTTATAAAGCGTGAGCGTGGGGCAGCAGTCCACGACTTTTTTCAGAGTATCTCCCGAAAGCCAGACATTCACATCCGATCGTTCCGGATCCTCAATCCTAAGGAGGTTGCCGGCCAGTTCCCCAAATGCGCCAGCTGTCCTGTCGTTGGTTTCAAATACACCGTAGTGCTGATTGTTGACGGCTTTTTGCCCAACGGAAAAAAGAAGTAACATTACACAGGGAATGAACAGAAGTACAGATCGAAGGGCTTTTCGCTTTCTCGAATAGTCGGAAAAAAATAAAAGCCAGACAGCGGTGATCCCCAAAGCCGGTATCATGAAGGCGAGCAGCCATGCAGAGTCCTCCCGGATAAAATAGAAGAAGGAAAAAAAGACTCCGAGCAGGATGAGCCAGAGGATATATCGGCCAATATGTTCCTTTCGGTATGCGTATACAAGAAGAATGCAGCCGAGAACAGCTAAAACAGCGGGATACATTAAAGCCTGCCGGTAGATACGCTGTGTGGTCCAAAGGAAACCGACCGGAGAGTAGAGGGAAACGAAATAAGCGATGGCGGCGCCGGGTTTTGAGTTTGTCAGACGGAAAAAACCATAGGAAAAAATGAGTGACGCCGTAACGAAAAAGATGCCGAGAAGCAGGGGGTATGAAACAGCTATTTCCTGTGCCAGAACCAGAAACAGAGGGAAGGAGATCCCTTTGATCAGTGTGGTATAATTGTATTCACCGAGCCATCCGCCCCGTAAAAGCGAGGCGGCGGCATCAAGTTCATTTTGTTCATCAAATGCCGCGGCGGTGTTGAGAAAATAGGGGGCACGTGCAAAAAGTCCTAGCCGGAGAAGAGTCAGAAAGAACAGGATCAGCAGAGTGATGATGCCGATGATTCTTCGGGTTTTTTCATTCAGGGCAACGGACTTCAAGAATTGCTACCTCCCATCCAGAGTATGAACGTATTATACTCTTTTTGCCGGAGGGGGTCAAAAAAGCTCCATTTTTGACGATTCCTTTTTTGCTCGATTTTACTTGACACACCGGTAGATAATAGGTATAATTCCGTATGTTCGATAGAAATGAAGCCCATTCGCCAAATGGTAAGGCAGCGGACTCTGACTCCGTCATTTCCAGGTTCGAGTCCTGGATGGGCTGGTATTCGTCATAAGGAGGGACCCACGAAGTGGGAGGATTCCTTATGACCTGCGCGCCATCAGGCGCTACAAACAAAGACCTCGCAGCGGAAACGCTTGCGGGGTCTTTGCTTATAGAGCTGATGCGGGGCCGCGAGAGATATTAAATGAAGATTCAACTTCACATAACTTGTTATATCTTCACATATTCTCTAAAAAATTTGTGTCAACGTTGTGTCAAAATTGAGTCAGGGAGAGAGCTATGTGACTAAGATCCGCAGGTCATTTTGAAGATGATCTGCGGATTATCA
>JAZOTN010000002.1:0-52258 GCA_045657665.1 Lachnospiraceae bacterium
ACATATTAATGTATACGATGTCGTTGCTTCTTCTTTCTCATAATTCTGTTCATCTGGCTACAGTAATGTTTGTGAAATGTTCACAACCGAATTGTTGTAGCCCTTATTCTTCCTCGCCTTGGCTAATCATTGAACTGTAACTCAAGAACAGCTTCAAGCTTTTTGAAATCAACACATCTCCGGCGCAGTATGCTATTTGCCTCTTCCGTCGTAATCATGCGATATAACTTGTTGGCCTTTTTCACAATGGCATCCTGCGATTTTTGAATCCAATCCAGTTCCTTTGCGCATAAATTCTTATATGCCTTTTCGCTTTTGTCATCATTATTCCCGATTCGGATATTCATCTTCCGCACCACAGATTTATCAACCGGAATCATATTGTTAAAATTCAGTACCCCAATAATTTTTTCTCCATCAAATATCCTTGTGAAATCTACATCATTTTTCATTCTGTAATGCTTTTCCTTCGGATGATCGAGCGGAACGCAGTAAAGGTGGTCTTCGCATACCACAATAACACCTACAAAAGGTCGATTGTTTTTGTGTATCTGAGGGGAAACCGATTGCACCCGGTCATCGGCTTTATGCAGATCCCGCACATACTTCATATCCATAGTATATAATTGAAGTTTTTCCTGCTTCATCCTTTTTCTCCAAAGAATAGGGCTGCAAAAATGCAGCCCTTGATCGTTTCCACTTATCGGTAGGATTCACCGCTTTGATCGTTCCCACTCACAGTAGGGTTCACTGCTTTTATCGTTCCCACTCACAGTAGGGTTCACTGCTATATAGAAGTATAGGCTCAGGAGTGTAAAAAGTCAAGTGGAGCGCTCCGTCATCTCCAAAAGTTCCGCAGCAGCCTGCTCGCTCTCTACACGGATCAGATTATCATAGGCATCTGCTTTACCAAGAAGATTCATTCCGCCGTGCCAGACCAGCTTTTTATCGATTACAGCGTAATGTTCACAATCATTCTCTGTTTCTCGTACATAGATTCCACTTTTTCGCATCTCTTCGATCAATAGATGCAGCTCGATCAGGTCGCCAAAACCCACCATCTCAGGATTCCTGGTGATCACAGAAACAGTGACGCCTGATTCCTGTCGCTGCTTCAGTAAAGAAATGACCCGTTCCACTTTTGATCTCCGCAGATCAGGACTTGAAATCACGATCTCATTATCCGCCTCCACCAAATCCCTTTCAAAGGTTTCCGCATAATCGCGTCCATCATAGATCGCGTTGACAACCTGTTTTTCTTTTTCTGGTTTTGAAATGATCTGATATCCCAGCTTACGGTATGTTCTGAGCCTGCTTTTATATTGCCTGTCGAAGAATCCGATATGCGTATCTACATAATCATAAACGACCACATCCTTCTTTCCTTCGTGCAGTCTGTTTAACCTCCCGACATATTGGATGAGCCTGCCTTCAAATTTGATCGGAGCAACAAGCATAAGCGTATCAAGCCTTGGAAAATTAAAGCCTTCTCCTATCTTCTGTCCTGTTGCGATGAGAATAAGAGATTCTGCGTCTGGAATGCTTAGCATCTCGCTTTTTATTTCCTGATTTTGTTTCGATGTCTGTCCTCCGTAGATCAGAAAAACATGATCTGCCTTGTTTTTGAGCAAAGAGTATAACGCTTCAGCGTGCTTTCTCAGTTTTGTAAGTATAACCGGAGTTCTGCCGGATGCCACGGCGCATTCTACATCGGAAACAATCTGGTCATTCCTGACAGGACTATCCGCAATAAGGTTATCTGCTTTATGGATATCAAGCTGACCGCCCGTTATATTGACTACACGTGTAAACCTTGGATAGACATATCTGTCGATTCCCCAGATATCGGCCTGTTCTTTGACAGAGTATTTATGTCTTACAGGCCCCAACAGCATATATATGATATCGTCCAGATGATCACTTCGCACAGGCGTTGCAGAAAGACCATATATGTATTTTGCTCGAATTTTTTTCAGCACCGCCTGTCCCTGGGCGGATCCCACATGATGGCATTCGTCACATAAAACCATTCCATAGGAATCTATGTTCTCAAAGAACTCTCCTTTATGATAAGCAGAACCGATCATTGCAAAATCTATGATACCTGTCGTTTTGTCAATGCCGGATATAAGACTACCGAAGATGCTGTCTCTGCTTTTTTCTCTGCCGGTTTTTGTCTTATACGTGGGAGGTTTTTCATCAACATCCAGGAAACGTTTGAATTCCTCTATCCATTGGGGGAGTAAATCTGTTTTATCGAGCAATACCAATGTACTTACCTTCCGCTTTGCGATCAGATATACAGCAAGAACTGTCTTTCCGAAAGCCGGAGGCGCGCATAGTATTCCATTTTCATATTTTTCAAGCTGTAGTGAAGCAAGGGTTTGCTGCTCCCGTAATTCGCCCTTAAATCTTACGCGGATCGGTTTGCCGTATGATCGCTTATCATCTTTGTCTATGACAATCCCGGTTTCTCTGCATTTGTCTTCTATTTTTTCATACAGCCCAATTGGCACCCTGATATACCCTTCCGCTTCGTTCCAGGTAGAAATGGTTCTCAGATTGTAGTAGTTTGATCGCCCCAATCTGTCCCGTTTCCAAAACTCAGGATTATCAATTGTAGCCATTCCCTTGATCTGATTCTGAATGCGTGGGAGGAGATTGAGCGAATCCACATATACTCCGTCATCAAGAACGATATGCATTTCGTGTCCGATCGCATCTGACCTGCAGAATTTATCGTCCTTCTTCCACGGTCGAACCTGTCTTTTTTCCCGCGCATATTTTGTTGATGGAGTCATGTTCATCTGCTCAGAATTCCATTTCTGCAAATATGCGGTTACTTCATCGAAAGACAGTTTTCTGACGGATTTCAGTTTTCCCCACTGATCCGGATACGCATTCCATGAATCGTCTATAAAAGCACTGTTCCCGTTTTTTAATGCTCTGCCTTGAAGGGGAAGTGCCACCAGATTTCCCAGCTTGCTTAAAACATCTTGAGAGGGATACATACGATCATAATACTTAAAGGAAGGTAAATTGATAGATGCCGCGCCTCTGTCCAAAAGCGCGTATCCGAAACTGCGGGCGATGGATGCCTGAATGGCAGTATTGAAAAATAACCATAAATGAGCGCCTTTCCCGGATCGTGATCTTTCCACAAGAACATCTATTTGAGCCAAAGCGCATATCTTTCTTAGAGCATCCACCTCGCTTTTCCATAAATTGTCCGTATTGGCGTCATCATTTTTATATGAATCCTTCTCATGATTGTCAAAATCAAAAACAAGAAAACGGCATGTGTTATCAGGCAGGAGAGGATAAGTTCCTATGACATCCGTGCAGTCTTCTTTTGCTCCTTTCAGATGATTCAGAAGCATCCATGGTTCCAGCTTTTCCCAGGATCTCTGCGGGCAGTCTTCATCACAAAATTTCTTCTCTCCGGATTTTCTGGGGCAGTTAGGATTATCCCATCTGGCTTTGCATCTTGGAAAATATCCTCCTGTTTTTCCACGGCGTGCATACACATCTGTCCGTCCCCAGAAATAACTGTAAAACTCCTTGGCCATATCGAGATCAGGATTTAGTGGGAGAATACGACTACCCTGATCCTCATCATATTCATCCGTACTATCAGATGCTTCCGCTATTTCTGCAGATTCGTATTGTATTCCATTCTCATCCAGGAGCTTCTTAAGAGAAGCGTTCTCGTCCTGCAGTTTTCTTATTATTCCCCTCAGGGAGTTAAGATCATGCGCATTAGCTCTCATACATGCTACACCTGTAATTTACCAGCGTTTCATATTCTTTTCGAATTTTCTCTGATATGATTGTTTCAGCTCCTTGGCGGATATTCCATAGCATAGCAAAACATCGTTATAATACATAAGGACATCAGCCAGTTCCTCGATCAGATTCTGCCGTAATATGCCATCTTCTGAAGCCTTTGTTCCGCCGTTTTTCTTGACGATATCGATCACCTCACCCACTTCACCAAGCATCCATAACGATTTATTCTTTCCGGTTTCCGGTTCAATGGGTTCCCAGTGATCTTTGTATTTTTGCTGCAGAAGTTTTTGCATTTCCTGCATTTCGTTAATCGAAAAATCGTCCATAGATTTCTTTTTCTCCATTCAGTTTATTCCCTTCGACAGAAAAATTTTACCACAAAAGCTGCCTTATCGGATGCCTAAAATGAAATAATGCAAGCATATGATCATTATATGAAAAGACGCGAACGCTTGTTCGAAACGTGGGGTTTGGGCTTGGTCTCTGCTCCGCTACGGTCGGCTGCAGGAGGACGTCCACTGGACGTCCGCAGCCCCAAATGGGGAGTGCGGCAGCACGGACGGGGCTGCCGTGGTTGCTCGGAGCGAAGAGAAGAGAAACCAAAAGGCGTATCTTGCTAAGCGCTTTTTGAGGTTCTTTTTGCGTCTTCAATTTTCTTGAGACGTTATTCTGTTAAATCACAATTAAACAAATAACCTTTCGGATACGCATTTCTCTGAGTCTCTCAGGAGACTTTTTCTACTATGCCTTTATTTCCCGATTCAACCTCTTTTTCATTTATTTGTCTGATTTTTTGGCAGAGGCGTGAAACTTCGCATTACTAATAATTGAGGGCAATGTCTGATCAACAGAACAAACTCCTTTGCAAAAATTCTTTTCAGGATTTTTTGCAGAGATACGATACTTCACATTCCTATATATAGAGGGGTCCATTCGTAGGAGGCTCGTCGATCTTTTTGCAGAATGAGATCTGATCCGTTGCGATACAAAAGAGGATGCTGGATGTAGATCTGTCTTATGTCACGGAAACCGGGGATTTCCTCAATGCTTTCGGCTTCCTCTTTTATCTGCTGACATTTGCATAATGATGGATGCGGTCACGACACCTAGACTTTGCCCGCTTGACCAACAATAAAGCTGCCGGGCTTCGGCTGTCAAGGGTCGGTACGACCTGAAAAGGCTTGCCCTTGACGGCCGGAGGACGGCGGCTTATACACCATTGGCGGGCAAAGGCCGAAAGAATAGATTCTGTACTGAAAGGAGGAAGCATTCATAAATGAATATCGACGAAAAAAATGTTGCTTCCTCCGGGATTGCAGCCTTGCTTGCATCTTCCGATCCTGATAGAATAACATCGGAAGACGTTCTCAAACTGTATATGCAGATTCAAAAGGAGGAAACACTTACAAAATACAAATTACCCGAACACCCGTCTTCAGACGGATATTTCCACACCGCTGTCCGGGACAGAAGCAGGAAAAGCGGCCAACGACAGTTCAAAGCCAAAACAATTACCGAACTCAAAGATAAAATCTATGCTTGGGAACAGGGACGATCCCAGACGCTTGCTCCATCCCATACCTTCCGGGATGTGTTTGAAGCGGTCATTAATGAGAAGCTCACTCTGGTAAAGGATCCTCAGAAGCGGATCAGCGTTCAGAACACGGTTGGACGTATGCGGTCAGAATACAAACGGTTCTTTTCCGAAACGGCTTTTGAAAGCAAGCCGATCCATCTGCTCACAAAAAGAGATATCGAGGATATTCTTCTTCGCAACCTGAAGAAATACGGCTTGCGGAAGAAGGGGTTCCAGTCTTTGAAGAATATCCTTTCTTCGGTTTTCGGTTATGCCTTTAACGAGTACTGGATCAGAGAGAACCCGTATCTGCGTATCAATTTTCACAGGTATAAGGATATGCTTCTGATGGATGCGTCCGTGGAACGACGTGTTCATACGCCGAAAGAGATCGAGCGGATCCTGTGTGCTCTACACCGTCGACAGAATCTTCGCCCCGGTTATATTCCAGCATACGCATTGGAGTTCCAGTTCCTCTGCGGTTTGCGGAGAGGTGAGGTTCCGCCTCTGACCTGGGATGACGTGACCGACACAGTGTATATCCACAGGGAACAGCTTACGGAAAAGAAACACGACCTTACGCCGGAACGCGACGTGATCGTAGACCATTCAAAGACTTGGAAAAACCGCAGGTTCCCGGTTACAGAGGAAGCAGCTGTTCTTATAGAGAGGATAAAAGCGGCTCATTCTGTCGGGCATTGGAACAGTCCTTTTCTCTTTCCTGCTAAAACCGAAAACGGGTGTATCACAAACAACACGCTTTATAATCTCTATCGACGGATCTGCCGCGAGCAGGATATCCCGATCAGTCGTGAGTTTCAAAAGGGGCCTCACAGCTTCCGCAGGAACCGCATTACGGAAGTGGTCAATGCACCGGGAGGATCCTTCGATCTTGCGGCTGAACTGTTTGGCAACAGTCCACAGGTAGCAAAGAGCCATTACTTCACCGGGCTTGATCTGGAGAAGGCCAAAAGGATTCTGGAAGAAGCATCCGGTCAAAAACGGTAAATAATGGTAAATAGATTTTGGTGTAAATACCAGATATAAAAAATCTCTTAAACCCGCATTCTACCGGGCTTAAGAGATTCATTTACCGAGAGCGATAGACGGGGCTCGAATTTTTTCATCACAATAAAAAAGAAAGGAAAATCAAGCATTTCGCACTTCCCGAGACTCGAATCACTCAAAAAGTCACTCAAAAAATGAAAATGCGCACTGATAGACGGGCGGAGCCCATCTCGTGCAAAAGGCAGTCCATTAAGGGCTGTCTTTTTTTATGCGCTTATATTGGCGCGGGAACGGAGGCAAGGGGGCATACTTGCCGGTGGAGATTTTCGACCGAAGGGAGAAAATACAACCGCTAGCCCCTTGTCCGAAGTGACACGGGAGTACCCTCTTCCGCCGACAAGGAACGAGCAAAGCGAATTCCTTGTCCTGCCTCCCGGCGAGGGCGGGGTTTGGGGCAGAGCCCCTTATTTTTTATTGCAAAAAAAATCGCGAGTAAAATTCATTAGCAATTATGGAATTGTGAAGAGAGACAAAAAAAGGAGGAAAAAAGCTATGACCGAAAATAAAACATTTTATGGATTAACCGAAGAAGAATCGAATATGCTTCGCTCGTTGCAGAACAAAAAAAAGCGGGCAAAAAACGCCATTCCTAAACTGAAAGAACTCATGCAACTCTATCCAGAACAGGCAAAAGAAGCGGCTAAAGAAATACTAAAAATGACGGACAAAAAAGTAAGTACAAAAAATGAACCTACAGAAGAAGAGAAAAAAAGGATGGTCGAAAATGAAGAAATGCGACAAGACTTCGAAGAAGTGGCGAAAAAATATGGAACTACTATTCAAGGTCTTTTCGACCATATTAATAGCGACAGACAAATTGAATTTTTTCGTAAGTACAAATCACCTCAATTGGATGGAGCCGAAAAAAGGGAAGTCCAGAAACCGTAGGTTTTTGGGCAGGAGTCCAGAGGGCGCAGCCCTATGGCAGGAGTACAGAGGGCAGAGCCCTCTGTGGGGCCCCGAAAATGAATGGACTAAATTGAGCGCCAGCGAAAATTTAGCCATTCATTTATGGGGTTAAAGATATGGCTAAATCCATACCATATATAAATATAATCCAGATATAACATTTCACGAGGAAAGAAAGGAGAATCAGCATGGCATCAGCGCACAATGGCGGTGCAGGCATCGAGCCTGCACGCGAGCACAATCGAAGAGAACCAGGGCACTATACAAATAATGTAGACCCAGAGGGTCTGCATGAGACAATCATCGACCGAAACATTGATGAGGTCATGCAAGAGACATTCGGTCAAGCCCTCGAAGAATTTAATGCGAAGCAAAAAAAGCAAAACCATCATTCACGCGTACATGACCTTTCTTATTATTATGATTTATGGAATCGCGCGGAAACGAAAACGCGAAAAAAAGACAGAAAGCGATTCACGATAAAAAATCGGCTTGAACGTGAGAATGTCGTTTATTTCACAGGTATGAAAAAAGAAGATGCTCAAATCGCTGCACACAAATACATTGAAATGCTTCAAGAGAAATGTGGAGATAACATGGTCATCACCGGAGCGTATTTTCATGCTGATGAGCGGAGAATCGATGAAGAAACAGGGGAAAGAATATGGTCAGAGCCTCATCTTCATCTCGATTACATCATGGTAGCTCACAATCAAAAACGAGGTCTTTCGACTGCGTGCTCCATCCGCAAAGGAATCGCGGAGCTATGCGAAAAGCATGGTATAACAAAGACGCTTCAAGAAGAGGGCATAAAAATCAAAGAAAATGGAAAGCGGGAATATAATGTAGACAATCCTGCCAAGATTGAACGCATGACCCTCTTGGATGCTTTCACCTCGTGGTCATTGGGTCAGCTCGACGATATTTGCGCCGAAAAAGGGGTTTATTCTCACGACTATGAAAGAGTAATTCATCAAAAGAGCAAGGGTACCCCGTGGCTTGAAAAAGAAGAATTTGTAGAAGTCAAAGAGCGCGAAAAGGCTGAAAAACAACTCGAAGAAGCCAAAGACGAATTAAATAGCTTTACAACAAACGCTCAAAAAATCATGGACGATACCACAGAAGAGATAGCCGCCGTATCTGATGAGCTCGTTAAACTAAACAATGATAAAGCCGCCGTATCTGATGAGGTGAATACTTTACAGTCTGAAAAAACCTCTATCCAGCTTGATATTGACACCGAGAAAGTCCAGCTCACCATCATGAAAAATCAAAAAAGCGAAACAAAAGACAAAATCAAAAAAATGGAAGAAGATGCAGCCGAAGAACTTCAAAAATACAAGGAAAAAACCATTTCAAAGATTGATGAATGTTATGCAGATGAAGAAAAGCTTGTGAAGAGCTTTATTCCATCCGCCGCGCGAGAAACATCTCGTTATCTTAAAAAAACGCACAATATCGAAATCAAACCTAAATCATTCATGACCTTTTTCACAAAGTTATGGGACACGCTCAAATCAAAAAACCGCAAAGAAGCGATAGAAAAACTTGACGAAATCAAGATTGAACCACCGTCAATCGAAGAAGAAATCGAAGAGGAACTCGAAGAAGAAAACGAAGAAAAACTGATGTAGATTGCCCTCAAACGGCGGGCGCCTTGTGAGTCAGGAAGAGGGTCGGGCTCTGGGGTCAAATCATAGGAAAGGGGGAAAGACGACTCTATGAAAAAACAAAAACCGAATACTGGTCTTTCTTCCTATATCCAAACAGAAATAGGTCATGATATGCTGTATCTCGGAAGTGAAGAAATGCTTGCATTGGGGAAGATGATTAAAGAAAACTATGTGTTAACGCATCATTCGCAAGATATATTCTTCATGGAAAAGCGAAACAGGTGGAAAACCTATGTCGGCACTCCGAGAAAGGGGGTTGAGCGTAAAGACCGAGGGGATTTAATCGAATTTTTGTATCAGTTTTATAAGGCAGGAGAAAACGCAAATAACACGCTTGGAGAGGTCTTTGAGCGGTGCGAGGAATACCGTCGTAACGCGTTGAATCGCGCTCAAAGCACGATTAAAAGAGACGGTGAGGTTTTCTATCGTTTCTTCGAGAAAAGCTTCTATACGCGTCCTATAAAGGGAATTTCTGCGGATGAAATAGCGGAATATTTTTGCCACCGGTCAAAAGAACTGGAAATGTCAGAGCGGGCGCTAAAGGACTCAAAACAAGTGCTGGATAGAACGTTTCGTTATGCGATTCAGCAAGAGAAAATCCTGACTGCGAATCCCGTTCAGATAGACCTCGAAAACTATTACCAGAACTGTATACAGGAAATCAAAACGGACGATGATAAGATATTTACGCTGGAAGAGATTGCCGAGATTGAAGCAGAAATCCGTAGCAGACTAAATATAGAGGGCTATGACGCTAAATTGTATGCGATGCTGATTTCTATTCATACAGGTGTGAGGGCGGGAGAACTGCCGACTCTGAGATGGTCTGATGTGACAGATAAGGGGCTTCATATCCACACACAGCAACGGATTTTCAAGGAGAAAGGAAAGCCCAAAATATTGGAAGAATTGCCATTCACCAAGAATGAAAGACGGCATCCAAAAGGCGGTAGATACTTCCCGATTTCCGATTCTATTCAGAGTATTTTAGACGAAATCAAGGCAAAGCAGGATAGGCTTGGTATTTCATCGGAATTTATTTTTTGCGAGGAAAACGGCGCTTGGCTCGACAAAGAAATGTACCAGCAAAGACTCCGTAGACTGTGCAAAAAGCTGGGGTTTAACATCACAAACAACCACGCATTTAGGAAGTCCTTGAATAGTAACGTGCTGATTCCTTTGGGCATCCCTGTGACACAACGGGCTTACTTGCTGGGTCACTCGGTCGAAGTCAACGAACGAAATTATTCGTTTACACGGACAGAAGAACTGGAGAAAGTGAAAAATAAACTCAATGAAGCGAATCACTCAAAGTCACTCAAAAACGTAGTGAGTTTTCCAAAAAAAGAAATCCCGCAAGCCCAGTAATTTCAAGGGATTGCGGAACTTCCAACAGAGAGCGATAGACGGGGCTCGAACCCGCGGTCTCGACCTTGGCAAGGTCGCGCGTTACCAACTACGCCACTATCGCATTTGCCGTCAATTACCTGACGCACAGACTATCTTACTATGTCACCATTCGTTTGTCAACTATTTTTTCAGCACAGCCTCTATGCTCCAAGGCTGCGCTCTTTCCTTATCTCTCCTTCAGTACATCGGTTCCGGTTTTCTCGGACTTTTTCTTTTGCTCATAAAGAATCCCAAGCGCTCCTCCCAGAACGATCACCATTCCGGCGATCTGGTTCGGTTCCATTTTCTGCGAAAACAGCACCAGCGATACAAGCGCCGCCACGATGGGCATCAGAAGCAAAAAGACCTTGACAATCCACACCGGGAAATGCCGGAGATTGTAGTAATAAACCTGATAGATCCCGAACTGCCCGAGCCCGGCAAGACATGTCGCAAGGAGAAGTCCTTTGTCCATCGTCAGGTTCTGAAGCTCCCCGATCGTTCCCATGACCATGAATACCCCGAGAAGCATCACGAGCGTAAAGATCCAGTCCAGCTTTGTGAATTTCGTTTTCAACCGCGCCGACAATGATCGGGTTGCTCGTTGCACCGACGATGCCGCGCTCAAGTCCGTAATTCAGTTCTTCCTCACCGCAGCTGTCCATCCAGATGTCAGTCATCGGAAACTTGACGGCAGACTCATGTAACTTTCCTAAAATTTGCTCATTTTTCTTCTCCTTTGCTTTCTACTTCGCCGTTCCGTCCCATGCTTCACGGAAAACACCGAGTCCGTAGGTTGTGAACGGATGCTCAAAGCTGTCCTTATAGACCTGAAGACCTGCCGTTACGATATCCGCACCCATTGCAGCGTAGTCACCGATCTGGCGTCCGTTGCGGACTGCTGCCACGATGATCTCGGTCTCATAGCCGTAGTTTGCATAAATGTCAATGATATCCTGGATGTAATCGCCGGTATCGCCGCTGTTCTCTTTCCAGCCGACAAACGGGGATACAAATTTCGCGCCCAGCTTTGCTGCCGGGATTGCCTGGGAAGGTGAGAATACAAGCGTCACATTTGTACGGATCCCCTGCTCCTCAAGACGTCGCGCCGCGATGAGTCCCTGCTCCATGCACGGGATCTTGATGACATAGTTCGGAGAATAGGAGGAAACCTTCTTTGCCGCCTCAACGATATCTTCCCACTTATCCAGATGCGGATTGACCTCAAAGGAAACCGGCCATTTGATCTCACCGTTATTGTCCTTCCCCTCAAGACCGTTATCCCTGATCCATTTTGCGATCTCTTCCACACAGGTCATGAACGGCTTGCCGCTGTTCTTGATATGCTTCGGATTTGTCGTGACGCCGTCGATCCCGTAGTTCTTGTACGCGTAGTCGATCTCGTCAAGCTTTGCGCTGTCTAAGAAATACTTCATGATATGTTCCTCCTTATTGTTAACTGCTGATTTAATTATTTGTTGTAGATACCTTTTTCGATTGTCTTAACTTCTTCTCTTGCTCCCTTCAGAAACTCCTGGCGCCATTCCTCCAGGTTCTCCGTGAAGCCGGTGTTTAAGAACTTGTCTACCATCGCGATGCCGACGTTTACGGTGCGCTCCGGGAACTCCGCAGTGAAACGGTCTCTTTGATCGTGAGCTTACGGATCTCGTTTGCCTTTTCGGCCAACATTTTTCGTTTTTGTTCTGTCATGAGTAAGCCCTACCTCCGCGATGTGCGGGATATCGGATTCCTTCACTCCGATCTCATTTTCTCCTCCGCACCCTCTTTTACGACTCGGATGAAAGCGGGGAGCGTGATCGAGCAGGCGGTTCCGTGGCTTGCGCCGAACTCTGTCGTAAGCGGAAAGCTGCATGCGTGGATACCCGTCGTCCTTTTTTCAAGTGTGCGGGTCCCGCCGCTGTATATGTCCGCAAAGCCGTATGCGCACTTGGACCAGAGGCTGTTCTACCTGTTTTTTTGCTTTGTTCCCATAAAATCCCCCTTATTTATTAAATGACTTAATCAAAAAATATTATAACATGAGACGGAAGTTTTTCAAGTGAAAAAAGGAAAGTCGAAATCACAAAAATATTTCGTCTAAGACTATTTCAAATACCTCAAATCGTATATAATAATTCATATATATAGATCCTAATCGAAAGGAACTGTCTATGAAGAAAATCTACGTACTCGACACCAACATCCTCATCGATAGTGCCGGCACTGCTATTTTCGGCTTCGATGATAACGATGTTGTCATCACTGCCACCACCATTATGGAACTGAACAAGCACAAAGGAGACGAACGGGAACGCGGCTACAACGTCCGCGAAACCTCCCGGATCCTGAGGGATCTCCGTTCCGAACAGGGCGACCTCTATGAAGGAGTCCCGATCAACGACGGTGGTACGTTCCGGATCGAAAAGAACGGCTATGAGCATGAGCTCCCGGTATGGCTTCGCAATGATGAATACGCCGAAGCGGATAACCGCATCCTTGCCACGGTTCTGACGATCATGGAGCAAAACCCGGACAAGAAGGTGGCTCTGATCACAAACGATTTTCTGATGTCGCTGGATGCCCAGGCACTCGGAATCGAAACACAGGAATACCGGAATGACAAGATCGAAAGCGAGGAGATGTACACCGGGCGGATCACGCTGATGCTCGATCCGGACGAGGTCGCAAGGCTCTACCGGGATAAAAAGATCCCTCTTTCGGAGCTCGAGGGCGATGACTCTCCGGATTTCATGCCGAACGAATTCGTCGAGGTCAATCCCGGAACACATTCCTCTGCTCTCGCCTGGGTGCGGGGGGACAGCCTGGAGCTTCTTCCCGAAGAGATCATCAACGGCACCTACTTCGGACTTACGGCCAGAAATGCCGGCCAGCGGTTCGCGATCGCAGCACTCAACGCACCGGCCGAGGATATTCCTCTTGTCATCATCAAAGGCCCTGCAGGCTGCGGAAAGACGCTGCTGGCAGAGGCTGTGGGACTTGACAAGACCTATGTCGGCCAGGAATTCCAAAAAGGAAAGAGCCGTGCGGATGAGGAGTACCGGAACCTTTACATCACAAGATCCAATACGCTTCCCGAAACCGAAAACCTCGGCTTTCTGAAGGGCGATCTGGAGGAAAAAATGGGGCCGCTCCTCTCCCCCTTCTATGATAATATGGAAACACTCATGCGCATCGGCGGAGAAACAGATCCGCAGCAGATCCAGTATCAGGTGGATTATATGATCGACGACGGCGGACCGGTAAAGATCGTTTCCCTCGCCTACATCCGCGGACGCTCCCTGGACAAGAGCGTGATCATTGTGGACGAAGCGCAGAATATCACGCCGAAACAGGCCAAGACACTTGCCACCCGTGTCGGAGAAGGCACTAAACTCGTCCTTCTCGGCGATCCTGCGCAGATCGACTCTCCGAGACTTACCGCCAGAAGCAACGGTCTTGTCTATGCGGCCGAAAAAATGAAGGATGACGAGCTTTGTGCAGTCATCACCATGTACGAAAAAGAATGCGTCCGTTCCGAGCTTTCGAAGCGGGCTGCGAAAAAAATGTAAAAAAGGAGAAGAGAAAATGAACAAAATGAAAAACACACCCCAGGTCAAGATCGGGATCGTGGCAGTCAGCCGGGACTGCTTCCCGGAATCCCTTTCCGTAAACCGCAGAAAAGCCCTCATCGCGGCATATAACAAAAAATACAGTGCGGATGACATTTACGAGTGCCCTGTCTGTATTGTGGAAAGCGAAATCCACATGGTCAAGGCACTTGAGGACATCAAAAAGGCCGGCTGCAATGCTCTCTGCGTTTACCTCGGCAATTTCGGTCCGGAGATCTCCGAAACGCTTCTTGCAAAGCATTTTGACGGTCCGAAGATGTTTATCGCGGCAGCGGAAGAAAGCCAGTCGGATCTGATCCAGGGAAGAGGAGACGCGTACTGCGGTATGCTGAATGCCAGCTATAATCTCAGGCTCCGCAACATTGGCGCATATATCCCCGAGTATCCTGTCGGAGACGCGGAGGATCTGGCGGATCTGATCCATGAGTTTGTTCCGATCGCCCGTGCGGTTGACGCACTCTCAAAACTCAAGATCATTTCCTTCGGTCCGAGACCGCTCAACTTCCTTGCCTGCAACGCACCGATTAAGCAGCTATACAATCTCGGTGTGGAGATCGAGGAAAATTCCGAGCTGGATCTTTTTGAATCCTATAACAAGCACGCAAACGATCCGAGGATCGCAGACATCGTGGCAGATATGGAAAAAGAGCTCGGTGCCGGCAACAAGAAGCCTGAGGTTCTCAGCAAGCTCGCTCAGTACGAGCTGACGCTTCTGGACTGGATCGAAGCTCACAAAGGATATCGTGAGTATGTCGCGATCGCCGGAAAATGCTGGCCGGCATTCCAGACACAGTTCGGCTTTGTTCCCTGCTATGTCAACAGCCGCCTGACCGGACGCGGCATCCCCGTTTCCTGTGAAGTGGATATCTACGGATGCCTTTCCGAGTATATCGGCACCTGTGTCAGCGATGACGTCGTCACGCTTCTTGATATCAACAATTCCGTTCCGAAGGATATGTACCATGAATCCATCGAAGGAAAATTCGATTACAAGCTGACCGATACCTTCATGGGCTTCCATTGCGGCAACACCTGCAGCAGCAAACTCAGCAGCTGTGAGATGAAGAACCAGCTCATCATGGCGCGTTCGCTCCCCGTAGAAGTCACCAACGGAACGCTGGAAGGCGATATCAAGCCCGGAGACATCACCTTCTACCGTCTCCAGTCTACCGCAGACAACAAACTCCGTGCATACCTTGCAGAGGGCGAGGTCCTTCCGGTTGCAACAAAGTCCTTCGGCGGCATCGGTGTATTCGCCATCAAAGAAATGGGTCGTTTCTACCGTCACGTACTGATCGAGAAAAACTATCCGCATCACGGAGCCGTCGCATTCGGACATTATGGAAAAGCACTCTATGAAGTATTCAAATACATCGGAGTGCCGATCGAGGATCTGAACTACAACCAGCCGAAATCACTTCCGTATCCGGATGAAAATCCATTCTGCTAATCCTGTTTAACAGCGAAAAACGGAGAAGAGCCGGGCATTTTGCCCGGCTCTTCTCACCCCAAAAACATCTCCCAAACCCCGAAAAGGTTTCATGGATATATATTCTTAATAATGACAGACCTCCATGCCAAACATATGCGCCAGCATGGTAAGTTCTTCGGAAACATTTCCGTATACGACCACGAAATGCGGCTCCCTTCGTGTGTACGCATGACCGGCATGAACGATGCCATTTCGGCCCACCTGAGAAACACCTCTTTTGTCCGGACGTTATCAAACAGATCAGCGGGACCAGCGTATATGCTGCAAAAAAGATCAGCACGATGACAAATGCACCGGTCAGCACCAGCATGACCGAAGTGGCGTTTGCCCCTCCGTAGTTGTTATCGCGTATCTGGTTATAGAGGTACAGGACGAGCACGGAGGTCCGGTTGGCAGGTCCGCCGTTCGTCAATAGATAGATCTGTTCGAAGGTTCTGAGTCCGAAGACCGCCGCCAGCGTAATGGCTGCCATCATGCCTGCGACCATGGTTGCTCCGACAAGTAGAGCCGCGATTTTGGTAGTTCTCTTTTTCATACCCGTCTCCTTTTTTGTTGTTTTTGCTGTTTTTGTTGCCTGTTTCATTGCCGCATAATTAAAAGTTTTAATTTATTCGGTAAAATAAAATGATGAAAAACTTTGATCTGTCGCCGTTTCCATCAGTTCATATTTTGGATTATACTCTATTATTTCCCAGATATAAAGGCTTTTCCGCGAATTTTTTAAAGAAATGTTTCTGCTTTTTTCTTGCAGAGTTTCCATGTTTATGATAGGATAATAGACGAATCGAAGCAAAAAATCTGTTTTTGATTAAAAATGCTAATTAAATGATGCCAGGGTGCACTTTGCGCCGTGCCGGGTAAATGATGAAGGATTTCGCTGCATCGTCGTATTGCCGGAAGGAACCAATGAAGACCTCCCCGACAACATCGAGATCTTCTACTAAATAAGGACAGGAAATAAAGAAATGACACAATCATCCGCCGGCATTAATATGCTGGATGTAAAAAAAGCAAACCGGGCACTGATCCTCTGGAACGTCTATCAGTCAAACGGGATCTCACGAAAAGAGATCGCGGGGATCCTGGGACTCACTCCGGCCGCGATCACGCTGATCACAACCGACATGATAAGTGAAGGCCTGCTGCATGAGACAATGGCCGCGGAATCCAACGGACGGAAAGGGCGGAAGGAAGTCCTTCTTGAGGTCAACAAGGGAGCATACGCGGTAGTCGGCGTCTACGTCAGCACCAAAAGCTTTCAGGTTGTCTGTATGGATCTCGGATGCAACATTCTGTTTGAGGATACGATCTATACCGCGGACTGCCACAGAAGCAGTGAAATGATCCTGAAAAAGATCTCCTCCGTTATCCGGGAAGAACTGAAAGAATACGATGTGCAGAGGAAACGTACGCTGCTTGGCATCGGGATCTGCGTTCACGGGATCGTAGACATCCGGGACGGCATCAGCATCAATTCCTACGGGATCTGGGAAGAAAACGCAAAGGTTGCTTCTCCTCTGGAAGAGGAGTTTCATGTGCCGGTGATTCTCACAAACAACATCTGTGCTCTGGCACACGGTGAAAATTTTATGATGAAGAGCGACAACGTCGGCGACACGCTTTTTATCAAGTACGGCCCCGGTGTCGGTGCAGCAAGGCTGACCAGCAAACGGAGCCGGAGCATTTATGATTATTCAGCGGTGGAACTCGGGCATCTCATCGTGGAACCGGACGGAAATCCCTGCGTCTGCGGAAGTCAAGGGTGCCTTGAGACCATTGTCGGTTACAATGCGATCGAACAGAGCATGGGCCATCTCATCACGGAGCATTCCTCGCCGATCCTTTATCACCTGACCGGTGGTGAAGCATCCAATCTGAACATGCAGTACGTGATGGAAGCTTATAAGAGCGGAGAAAAGATCGCTCTCTCCGCCATGAACCGCACGATCCATTATCTTGCGCTTTCGATCCGCAATTCCATGTGCCTGTTTAAACCCAATAAGATTGTACTGTACGGGGAATTATTTGAAAACATGAAGTTCCGGGATGAACTGAACCGCGAACTGACGAACTTCGCCGTAAAGGCATCGGTTTCCTACAGCCACTACAGCCTCCGCATGAACGCACTAGGACCTGCCACGACGATCATCAGCCAATTCTTTGAAGAGGGCGGATTTCTCCGGGAACAGAGCATAGAATAGCTTTTCAGATCACATCCTTCAGATTCCTTAAGATTCCTTCCGCGATCAATGAGTTCCTTCATTTCAAACTTTTTCACACGATTGTCAATACATCGGAAAACCCTGTCATGTCAAAGACATCCATGATATCCTTCGGGACGTTTTTTACCGTCATGACGCCCTTCTTGTCATTCATCGCCTGCTGCGCCACGAGAATTGCCCGGAGTCCTGCACTCGTCAGATATTCAAGGTTTGCAAAATCAAACTCGATCGAGTTCACCTTGCCAAAGCTTTCATACAATACGGCCTTAAGGTCCGATACCGTTTGGGAATCCAAAACTCCCTCCAGGGCAATATAAAGCGCATCCCCCGATATTTCTGTTTTTACGTCAAGCATAGCTACCTCCCATCTGTTTTTTATACGTTATGTTCAGCATCGTGAGATCATCAAACTGCTGCGCGTCCTCGACAAAACGCTCCACTTCTTTTGTCATACTCTCCAGCATTTTTTCCGGCGTCTCCTCCTTGTGCCTGTTCAGAGCCGCAAGCATCCTTTCCGTTCCCATCCGTTCCCAGTTTGCATTAGTCGCATCCGGCAGACCATCCGTATACAGAAACAGTGCATCGCCGTTTTTCAGTACCACCTCATTGTCCATATACGTTTTGTCTTTCATGCATCCCAACACGAATCCGTGTTGATCCGCATACAATGCATAGTCACCGCCCGCCCGACAGATCGCAGCGCATTCATGCCCCGCATTTGCCCACACAAGCTCTCCGGTGGAAATGGTAAGGATCCCAAGCCACACCGTGACAAACATCATTTCCCTGTTTCCCTCACGCAGACTGTTGTTGACATCAGAAAGGATCTCTGACGGCTTCCCGCCTGCCTGCGCACGGTTTTTGAGCATTGTCTTGGAGATCACCATAAATAACGCCGCCGGAACGCCTTTTCCGGAAACATCGCCCACGACCAGGCAAAGATGATCCTCGTCTACCAAAAACATATCGTAGAAATCACCACCGACCTCCCTGGCCGCCTTCATCGACGCATAGAGGTCAAACTCCTTTCTATCCGGGAAGATCGGGAAAATGTTCGGCAGCATATCGGTCTGAATATTCGTAGCAACATTCAGTTCGGTGTCAATCCTCTGCTTTTCCGAAGAGATCCGGATATTTTCCGCGATATAGTCTCCCAGCTTGCAGGATTGCTCCTCAAAGGAGCTTGCCAGTGTCTCAATCTCATCTCCGGTCTTATAGATCTCTTCCATTTCAAAAGTGATATTACTGCTGGACATCTCCCGGATGCGCTCCGTCATATGCCTGATCGGCGCCACCCGTTTTTGCGCCAACCGGCTTAATAAAATGATGGAAAAAATGATGATGCCTCCCATGAGAAGCAGCATGATGACGATATTCCGGTGGAATGCCGCTTTAGTCCGATTCTCCGTCCTTTCAAAAGATGAAACCGTCTCGTCGATCAGCGCATTCGTCGGCTTCATCAGCTCGTCTGCGGAGATAAATCCGAGCTGTGTCCATCCGATTGTTACCAGCGGCCCGTAACCCGCATAGTATTCTTCCCCGTCCACTTCCACGATCATCGTACCGGATTCTCCGGAAAGGCCGGCATTGATCAATTCCACGAGGCTGGGATTCACAGACTCCCGGATGTCTTCGGCCAGATCGGAACGCATTGCAAGCTCACCGCTCGTCTGCGATGTGCTGACAAGCTGCCCTTCGTTACTGATCAGGATATTAAATCCCTGATCGCTGTATTTCAAATATTCCACACGTTCTCTCAGCGCATCAAGACTGAGAGACCCCTCCAGCACGGCTACCAGCTCGCCATCCACATAAATCGGCAGTCCGTATGCCACAATATCAAAATCATAAAAATGGCTCTTTACAGCGGGCGTGAAATAAATATCCTGTTTTTCCACAGCGCCTTGAAACCATGGTCTGTCGGTGGCGTCATAAGGTTTGATATTGCCGTCCTCATCATATTTCTGATCCGAATACCTGTCCATGATCATGGTTGTTCCATCCGGCAGCGCGATATAGCAGTCGATCGTATACTGTCCGATATAGGCTGCCATGATCGGTTCCAGATTTGCCAGCCGTTCCATCTGCTCCATTGTCTCCGGAGAGATGTTTTCATATCCGTCCGCCGCCATCAGCTGCAGGGAAAGCTCCCCACCCTTATTTTTATCCGGCGGACCAACGGAAACGCGCCCGTAGTTTTCCGGATGCCTGATCACATCCGCCACCTGTTCGCCCAGAATCCGGAGTTCATATTCGTTGACCCATACTTCATCATCGGTTTTATCCGCAGCTGCAACGCTGAGCCGATGGAGACTCTGCTCGATGAGGTCGTTCATCGATTCTCTGGATTCTTTCCTGATCTGGGCAGTCAGATCCTCTCCCTCATCTCTGACAAGATGCTCCAGACCGTGTACCTGCAGACTGGAAATCGTAAACATCACCAATCCGAGAGCGAACAGGAAAAGCACGACAGCACGGATCAGCTTTGCCGTCAGTCCGGTCGGCAGACTTGTTTTCATCTTTGAGACAATCTTCTTCATCCGTCAGTTCCTATCTGTCTGGCCTTATTATTGAAAACCAATAATATCAACGTTTACAGAACATCCTTCAGATTCCTTAAGATCCCTTCCGCGATCTCGGGTTTATTCATCGTGTAGATATGAATATGCGTGATGCCGTTCGCAATGAGATCCACGATCTGTTCGGAAGCGTAAAGAATTCCGACGGATTTCATGGCTTCCGAATTGTCCCCGAACATATCCACCATCGCTTTAAACCGCGGCGGAATGCTGCAGCCGGAAAGTTCTATGCTGCGCTTCATCTGCTGCCTCGTTGTCACCGGCATGATACCTGCCACGATCGGCACCGATATCCCGTTTTCACGCATTCTGTACAGATAGTTATAGTAGATCGAGTTTTCAAAGAACATCTGCGTGGTCAGAAATTCGCAGCCCGCATCCACTTTTCTTTTCAGATTCCGGATATCCTCATTCTTGTCTTTTGCCTCCGGATGCTTCTCCGGATAGCAGGCTCCGCCGATACAAGCATTTGGATAAATCTCCCTGATCACCCCGATTAGGTCGCTCGCATGGGCAAAGTTGTCCGGACCCGGAAAGTCCGATCCCGCCGGGATATCGCCGCGAAGAGCAAGGATGTTCTCGATCCCGGCTTCTTTGATCTTTTCGATCTGCTCCCTCACCGCACTCTTTGCGGAGCTCACACAGGTCAGATGTGCCATCGAAGACACGCTGGACTCTTTGATACGTTTTGCAATGCGTACCGTGTATTCGCTCGTTCCTCCGCCTGCACCGTAGGTACAGCTGATGAAGGACGGCTTCAGCTCGATGATTCCGTCCACGGCCTTTTCCACAGTCTCGAAGTTTGCGTCGGTCTTCGGCGGGAAGACTTCCATGGATACCGTTACTTTTTCGCTTCTCAGAATTTCGGATACTTTCATGTTCTTCTCCTTTATACTTCCGCATTGGATCGACCGGTAATGCTGGCAAGATTAACCAATAATCGAATCGATATGGTTCCAGATTTCCTCGCGTCCCTCCTTGGTCTCGGCGGAGAACGGAAACAACAGCGTTCCTGGCCTCACCGACAGTCCCTCGCGGATGATCTTCAGCTGCTTATCCTTCTGGGAACGTTTGATCTTATCCAGTTTTGTCAGGATCAGGATTGGCTCGTAGCCCTGATGCAGGATCCACTCATACATCTGCCGGTCATTCTGCGACGGCGCATGGCGGATATCAATGAGAAGAAAGACCGCGCGGAGCATTCTGCTCGTCCTTAAGTACTTCTCGATCATTTTCCCCCATTTTTCTTTTTCCGATTCCGGAACCTTCGCATAACCGTAACCCGGAAGATCCACATAGTACAACGTATCGTTGATATTGTAAAAATTGATCGTCTGCGTTTTCCCCGGCTGCGAAGAAGTGCGTGCCAGCGATTTCCTGTTCATCAGCGCATTGATGAGCGAGGATTTCCCGACATTCGACTTCCCGGCAAATGCGATCTCGGGAAGCGTGTTTTGCGGCAGGGTGCTCGTCACACCGCATACCGTTTCCAGACTGACATTTTTTATGATCATTATGCAAACGCCTCTTTCAGGACCTCATCCATCGTTTCGACATAGACGATCCGAATCCCTTCTTTGATCTCGTCCTCGATCTCTTCGATATCTTTTTCGTTTTTCTTTGGAACAAGAACTTTTCCGATCCCGGCATTTTTCGCGGCAAGGATCTTTTCCTTAAGACCGCCGATGGGCAGCACCCTCCCGCGAAGCGTGATCTCGCCCGTCATCGCGACATCCGCGCGGATCTTTTTCCCGGTAATGGCAGAAAGCATGGCTGTCGCCATCGTGATCCCGGCGGAAGGTCCGTCTTTCGGAACGGCTCCCTCAGGAATATGAATATGCAGATCATTCTCCCGGAAAAACTCCTTCGGGATCTTATACTTTTTGCTGACCGAGCGGATATAGCTGATGCCGGCCTTTGCCGACTCCTTCATTACGTCTCCGAGCTGCCCCGTAAGCTCCAGATCGCCTTTTCCGGGCATTACATTAACCTCGATCTCGAGCGTGTCACCTCCGACAGAAGTCCAGGCAAGTCCGCGCACAATACCGATCTCATCTTCCTTATTCCGTTTATCAAACGAGTATTTCTGTTTTCCGAGATATTCCTCCAGATTCCGCGCCGAAACCTGTACCTTTTCCTCTTTTCCTTCATAGATGGCACGTGCCGTCTTCCGGCAGATCTCGCCGATTCTCCGTTCCAGGGAACGTACACCGGCCTCTCTGGTGTAATGACGTATCAGCCGCTGCACGGCTTTATCCGTAAAGGTGAGCTGCCCTTCTTTCAGCCCGTTCTTTTCAGCCTGCTTCGGGATCAGATGCTCCTTTGCGATATGGACCTTTTCATTTTCCGTATAGGAAGAAACCTCTATGACCTCCATGCGGTCAAGGAGGGGCCTTGGAATATCCTGTGTGCTGTTGGCTGTGGCAATAAAGAGTACTTCCGAAAGATCCAGCGGAAGCTCCACATAATGATCCCGGAACGCGTGATTCTGTTCGGAATCCAGGACCTCCAGAAGCGCGGAGGATGTATCACCCTTGTAGTCACTGGATACCTTGTCGATCTCATCCAGCAGGATCAGAGGATTCTTAACCCCCGAATAGCGAAGCGCGCTGGCAAGACGCCCCGGCATGGCTCCGACATAAGTTCTCCGGTGCCCCCGGATCTCCGCTTCATCGCGGACGCCGCCGAGTCCGATCCGTACGTACTTCTTTTCCAGAGCCTTCGCAACCGAACGGGCAATGGAGGTCTTTCCGGTTCCGGGCGGTCCCACAAGGCAGATAATCGGGCTTTCCCCTTTCTCCGTCAGGTTCCGGACGGCAAGGAATTCCAGCATCCTCTCCTTCACCTTTTTTAATCCATAATGCTCTTCATTTAAGATCTGTTCCGCACGGGAAAGATCTTTATTGTCCTCGGACACCTTGTCCCAGGGAAGGGAGAGCAATGTTTCGATATAGCCCCTCGCCACGGCACTTTCGGATGAGTTCTGTGAAATATTAAGGAAGCGGTCGATCTCTTTCCCGATCCTCTCCTTAATCTCGTCAGAAGCTTCCAGCTCCGCAAGCTTTTTCCGGAATTCATCCGCATCCGTCTCGGTATTGTCTTCCTTCAGTTCCTTCTTGATCACCTTCATCTGCTCGCGGAGAAGGTATTCTTTCTGGTTCTGATCCACCTGTTCCTTGACCTTCTCGCGGAATTCCTTCTGGAAGGACGCTACGTTGATCTCGGAAAGCAGGGTTCCCATCAGTACCGCAAAACGCTCCTCCAGAGTCATGGCTTCAAGATAACGCTGCTTTTCGGTATAGGACACGGAAAGATTATTGACCACCTGATCCATAAGGAGTGACGGGTCGTCCACTTCATCGATCTGTCGCATGAATTCCTTTGCACCGCGTCCGCTCATCGTCACGTACTTGCCGTAGGTCTCACGGATATTTCGAACCATCGCGGCCCTGGCTTCCGGCAGGAGGTTCTCCCCCATATCCGTTTCCATCCGCACTACTTCCGCGACCAGATACTCGCCCTCTTCTTTATCGATCCGGTAAAGCTCCGCACGATCCTTTGCTTCCACCAGGATCCGGACAATCCCGCCCTTCATCTTGATGATCTGGCGGACGGATGCGATCACACCGATCCTGTAGAGATCCTCCAGTGTCGGCTCCTCTTTTTCCGCATCCCGCTGCGCGATCAGAAACACCTGCTGTGCTTCGCTCATCGCGTGTTCCACCGCGTGGATCGACCTCGCCCGGTTGATATCAAAGTTCGCGATCATACCCGGCAGAATTGTCATGCCCCGCAATGCAATGGCGGGTAAATGTTCCGGTTGAGTGTATTTTTCCATAAGTCTGTCCTGCTGTTTGGCCCTTGGCCTCAGATCAAAATACCTGATTTGAAAAAATGCCCGCCGTTTCCAGCGGGCACCTGTCATTTTTATACTATGCGCTCTTCATGGTCTCTTCTTTTTTTTCACCGGTATAAACGATCTCTGCCTTTCCTTTTCCGGAGATCAGCTCCGTTGTCACACGGCATGCCTCAATCGTTTCATCCGACGGGATCCGGTACATAAGATCCATCAGCGCTTCTTCCATTATAGCACGAAGCCCGCGGGCACCGGTTTCCAGCTTCATCGTCTTTTCCGCGATCGCCCGGATCGCATCCTCATCAAAGGTAAGAGCGACACCGTCCAGCTCGAAAAGCTTTTTGTACTGCTTGATGAGCGAATTCTTGGGCTCCTTCAGGATGCGGATCATCGCATCCGTATCCAGACTGTCGAGAGAAACCACGATCGGCACGCGTCCCACAAACTCCGGGATCAGTCCGAACTTCATCAGATCCTGCGGTACCGCTTTTTTGAACATCTCACCGACATTGGTATCCAGCTTTTCCTTGATCTCCGCGCCAAAGCCGATGGGGCTTTGATCGATCCGGTTCTCAATGATCTTGTCCAGTCCGTCGAATGCTCCGCCGCAGATAAACAGGATGTTTGACGTATCGATCTGGATCAGCTCCTGCTGCGGATGCTTTCTGCCGCCCTGAGGCGGAACAGAGGCAACCGTTCCCTCCAGGATCTTGAGGAGCGCCTGCTGTACACCTTCCCCGGAAACATCTCTCGTAATGGAAACATTCTCGGTTTTCTTGGTGATCTTGTCGATCTCGTCGATATAAATGATCCCGCACTGTGCACGGTCCACATCGTAATCCGCTGCCTGGATCAGCTTGAGGAGGATATTTTCCACATCCTCACCGACATATCCGGCTTCTGTCAGCGTCGTTGCATCCGCGATCGCAAAAGGAACATTGAGCACCCTTGCAAGGGTCTGCGCCAGCAGCGTTTTTCCGGAGCCGGTCGGTCCGAGCATCAGGATATTGCTCTTCTGAAGCTCCACATCGATCGTCTCCTGGTCCGCCGTGATCCGCTTGTAATGGTTGTACACCGCGACCGAAAGGACCTTTTTCGCTTCTTCCTGACCAATCACATAATCATCCAGAAACGCCTTCATCTCCTCTGGCTTAATCAGATTGATCTCCAGGGTTGATGTCTTGCCTTCTTCGGACTCTTCCTGATCTTCAAACTCTTCTTCGATGATCTCGGAACAGATATCCACGCATTCATCACAGATATATGCGCCGTTCGGTCCTGCGATCAGCTTCTTGACCTGATCCTGTGTCTTTCCGCAAAAGGAGCATCGGATCTTTTCGTCAGTAAAACCTCTTCCTGCCATGTTCTTTCCTCATGGAAGAATTACTCTTTTTCTTCCTTCTTTTCTTCCGACTTGTTCTTTGTAATGATACTGTCCACGATCCCGTAATCAAGCGCTTCCTGCGCATCCATCCAGTGATCTCTTTCTGTATCTTCCGCAACCTGTTCAAAAGGCTTTCCGGTATTTGCCGCAAGCATTTCGTTCAGTTTTTTCTTTGTCTTTAAGATATTTTCCGCTGCGATCTGGATCTCGGTCGCCTGACCCTTTGCACCGCCTGAAGGCTGGTGGATCATGATCTCCGAATTCGGAAGAGCGAAGCGTTTTCCTTTTGCCCCGCCGGCCAGAAGGAACGCACCCATGCTTGCCGCCATACCGACGCAGATCGTGGAAACATCACACTTGATATACTGCATCGTATCATAGATCGCCATACCGCTCTGCACTTCACCGCCCGGCGAGTTGATGTAAAGATGGATGTCCTTCCCCGGGTCCTCGGACTCCAGGAACAGAAGCTGTGCAACCACGAGACTCCCGGTTGTCGCATTTACCTCTTCTCCGAGAAAAATGATGCGATCCTTGAGAAGGCGGGAATAGATATCATAAGAACGCTCGCCTCTGCTGGTCTGCTCAATGACATAAGGTACTAAACTCATAGCTTACTCCTTTTCTTCCGGAGCTTCATCTTTTTTCTCTTCTCCGGCTTTCTTCTTGGTTGTCTTCTTTGCCGCGGTTTCCTTTGCGTTATCAAGGATCACGTCAATCGCACGCTCGATCCCGATCTCGCGCTTTAAGGTGTCACGCTCGGAATCCGGCATCATCTTCGTGAGCTCTTCGACTTCCATTTTGTACTGGTTAGCCATTTCCTTGATCTTTGCGTCGATGTCTTCTTCTGAAACCTCGATCTTTTCCTCTTTTACGATCTGCTCAAGAACAAGACTGCTCTTGATACGGCTCTCCGCATCCGGCTTCATCTGCTCACGCATCGCATCAGTAGTCATCCCCGTGAACTGCATGTACTGCTTCATGTTGAGACCCTGCATCTGCATACGCTGCGCGAATTCATTCAGCATGGAATCAATCTGTGTCTCCAGCATTGGCTCCGGGATCTCGATCTCGGAATCATCGATGATCTGCTGGATCGCCTCATCCTCTTTTTTGCGCTTTGCGTCGTCTTCCTTGGACTTTGTCAGTTTCTTTCTGACGTCTTCCTTATATTCGTCAAACGTGTCAAATTCGGACACATCCTGTGCGAATTCGTCATCCAGCTCCGGAAGCTCCTTTATGCGAACCTCATTGATCTTTACCTTAAAAACCGCATCCTTGCCGGCAAGGTCCTCTGCGTGGTATTCCTCCGGGAAAGTAACCTTAACCTCTGTCTCATCCCCGGTCTTTTTGCCGATCAGCTGGTCTTCAAAGCCCGGTATAAATGAACCCGACCCGATCTCCAGAGAATGGTTTTCTCCCTTTCCTCCTTCGAACGGAACGCCGTCCTGAAACCCTTCGAAATCAATGACGGCCGTGTCACCTTTCTCGATCACACGATTCTCATCCGTCACTGACCTTGCGTTGCGGTTACGCTCTTCCTCGATTGCCTCATCCACTTCCTTGTCAGTTACCTTCGTATCCGCCTTCGTCACGGATACGCCTTTATACTTACCGAGCTTGATTTCCGGACGCTTCGCCGCCGTTGCGGTATAGATAAAGGGCTTTCCTTTTTCAATCTGTACGATATCCATGTCCGGTCTCGAAACGATCTCTTCGCCGCAAGTATCCATCGCTTCCTCATAAGTACCGGAGATCATGATGTTGGCAGCATCTTCATAAAAGATAGCCGGACCGTACATCTTCTCGACGATATTCTGCGGCACCTTGCCCTTGCGGAAGCCGGGAATGGAAATCTTGTTCCGCTGCTTCAGATACGCTTTTTTGATAGCACCGTCAAGCTCCTCCGAAGGAAGCTCGATCGTAAGCTTTACCATACTGTTTCCAAGATCTTCTACCTGTACGTTCATTTCGAAATAATTCCTCTCTGCTTTCAATTCTTGAGGCATCGGATCATCGAAAATACACCTTTGCACTCATTTCGACATTATAACACAGTGAGCATGGGCTTTTCAAGCGGAAATGCAACAGCAGAACACTATCGCCGGCTGACGTTCAACTATTTATACTGTTGCTTTGCTTTCTCCTATACCCGTGTTATAATAAGAATGACGCGGTTGAATACGTTTTGATGAGGTGCAAAGCGTCATATGGCAAAAGAACCATCCATTGAAGAACTGGTCGTCAAAGAAGAAAAAAAGCTCGCGGAGGATGACCGCGGGAAAAATGCCGTAAAAAGCGAAGGCATGAAGCTGCCGGGGATCCTTCTCGGCGCAGCAATCTATGCTTTCGGCATGAATTTTTTCCTTCGTCCGATCGCCCTCTATTCCGGCGGTCTTATGGGATTTGCCCAGCTTTTTGAAGAGCTCTTTGTCCGCGCCGGTATCAACTTCGGTGGTTTTCATATTTCCGGTGTGCTTTATTACCTCATGAATATCCCGGCGATCCTTATCGCACTTAGAAAAATGCGCCGCCGTTTCATCATCAAGACCGTCATTGCGGTCTCGGCCGTATCTGCACTTCTTGCTCTTCTTCCGATCCCGGAAGCTCCGATCCTTGACGACATGATCACAAATACCATTATCGCAGGACTGATCTGCGGAGCCGGCACAGGCATCATCCTCTGGGAAGGCGCCTGCGACGGAGGTACGACTCTGATCGGTATGCTGGTGATCTCTCTGCGCGGCAAAAGCAGCGTGGGACAGGTCAGCATGGGTGTGAACATCCTGCTGTATGCGATCATGCTGTTCCTTTTTGATATCCCGACGGTGATCTATTCTCTGGTGTTCGCCGTCTTCAGTTCTATCGCAACCGACAAGATCCATACACAGAACATCAGCAGCCAGGTCACGGTGATCACGAAGCTTCAGGACACGAAACCCATGGAAGTGGAGGTGATGAGCCGGCTTTATCGGGGAATGACCGAGATCAATGCCAGCGGAACATTTACCGGCGACCCGGTGAAGGTGTTTGTGATATTTGTCAGCAAATATGAGACTTCGCGTCTTCGGGCCATTATCAAGAGCTATGATCCTCAGGCCTTTATTGTTGAAAACGAGGGTGTCCGCATCGACGGTCCCTTCCTTCGAAAGATCACGTAGTGCAGACTGCAAGGAGCAGGAGAAATGGACGATACGAAAAAGCAGAAAAAATACTTCTCCGTCGGGAAAAAGATCTTCTGGTATGTAGGAGTGACCGTGTTCATTGTGGCACTGCTGGTTGCGGTGGTATCGCATTTTATCTATGCCAACCGGATCGACGGTTATTTCAAAAACCTTTCGCTGGATACCGCAAGGAATTTCAGAACCTTTATGGATCCCGAATATCTGATGGAACTGAAAGAAGCGGCGGAAACGAAACAATATCAGGATATTCGCGCGAAGGCTGAGAAAGAGGACAATGAAGGACTGATCGAAGACTATCTTCGCAGCAGGGGACTCTGGGAAAAGTATACCGAGAACCGGAAACTCCTTCACAGCTATCTTGAGAACATGAATGACATCAAGTATCTCTACGTCATAGCCTGGGGAGATAAAGATGCGCTTTACGACATGTATCTGATGGATGACTATGACAATCCGCTTTATTATTCCTACGGCTATTATGAGGAGCGGGAAGAGAGCTTTCTCGGACTGGACGCGACCTCTGAAATAGCTCCCACGATCTCAAACGGCGACTGGGGGTGGCTCTGCTCCTCTTATGTTCCGGTCTATACCGATGACGGAATCCTGGTCTGCCAGGTCGGCTGTGATGTGGGAATGGATGATATCGTCAGCGAACGCAGACAGAATCTGATCTACATCATTCTGGCGGCACTGGCATCGGCCACTCTGATCTCCATCGGAGTAATGATACTGATCAGAAAAACGATCAGCCGTCCGCTTACGATGATCACGGGCGAAATGAAAAAGTTTTCACCTTCGCAGGATCTCAGCAATGAGGGATCCGGCGTTTTGGATCTTAACATCAGGAGTCATGATGAGATCGAAGACATCCATAACGAGATCCGCTCCATGCAGATCCGTATCCTGAAATATCTCGCGGATATTACAGCCATTACAAAAGAAAAGGAAAAGGCGGAAAATGATATCCATATCAAGGAAGCGGAGCTCGGCAAGATCAGCCGGGAGGCTTATCACGATACCCTGACAAGTGTTGGAAGCAAGACTGCTTATGCGAAAGAAGTCAGTGAGGTGAACGAGGCGATACTCCGTGGAGACAGTGAATTTGCCGTTGTCATGGTGGATGTCAACAGTCTTAAGTTTATCAATGATAAATACGGACACGCGGCCGGCGATGATTATCTGAAGGGGTGCTGCCGGATCGTCTGCCAGACCTTCAAGCATTCTCCTGTTTTCCGGATCGGTGGGGATGAATTTGTTGTTGTTGTGCGAGGCGAAGACTATCAGGTGAGAAACGAGAAAATGACGGAGCTCCGGGAGGCATTTGAGGTATCTTATAACAGGACGGACCGGGAGCCTTGGCACAGATACTCCGCGGCGTTCGGAATGGCAGAGCATGCCTTTGATGACATCACCTTTGATCTGGTGTTCAAGCGCGCGGACAAAGCGATGTATGAAGAGAAGAAGCGCTTCAAGGAAGCGCACGGGATCAGTGAAGAGAGGACGCAATAGTCATATGCCGTGTGACTATCGCATCATCCCCATGTTGGAATTATGGTACTTCGGATCGAGGCTGACATCCTTTCCGAACCACTCCGGCGGAGAAAAGCTGTCCGCCTCCTCCATTGATTCAAACTCCACTTCTGCCATGATGAGCGGTTCTGTGGAATCAATGAAAACATCTTCAAAAAAATCCAGCTCGATCACATAAGTCTGATAGGGGATCCGGTATCTGGTCTTTCGGATTACTTTTCCGTCGGCCTTTCCGATGAGATGCGCAAAGGCTTCCTCGTTCAAAGGGAGATTCGCCTCCTCTCTTGCAATAAGACCGCCTCCCTTATAGGTTAGTGTGTACTTTGAACCCTGCGCCCTTACGCGTACCACCGGTTCTCTGCAAAGGTAGCCTTGCTCGATCCGTTCATGAGGATAGTTTTCAATATTTTCCGGTACTTCTTTGATCAGATACTTTCTTTCGATTTCCATACACCGGTTCCTTTCTGCTTTGTGCTATAATGGAAACACTGATTAAAGTGTTTCCTGATGTTTCAATATGATTGGAGGATGTTTTCATGAGTAAAATCGGTATTTTTCTTTCGGACGGCTGCGAGGAGGTCGAGGCTCTCTGCACCGTGGATGTCATGCGCCGTGCCAAAATCGACATTGTTTTGATCTCCGTTACCGGAAATAAAGAGATCACTGGATCCAGAAACATCCGCTTCACAGCGGAGGAATTGTTTGAGGATGTGGATTTTGACGAACTTGACGGCGTCGTTCTTCCGGGGGGCATGCCCGGTACAAAGAACCTTCAGGCGCATGAAGGTGTTAACCATATCATAAAAAAATTCGCAGCGGAGCAAAAGCTTGTCGCTGCGATCTGCGCCGCACCTTCTGTACTCGGCGCTGCCGGTCTTTTGGAGGGAAAGGAGGCAACCTGTCATCCCGGTTTTGAGTCCGCCCTCATCGGCGCAAAAGAGGTTGTGACCGGTGTCACGGTCGTACGCGACGGCAACATCATCACCAGCCGGGGCATGGGTACCACGATTGACTTCGCGCTGGAGATCGTTCGTTATTTCAAAGACGAAGCGACCATTTACGAAGTCAAAAAGCACCTCGTCTACTAAATTATCTTGCTCCGCGTTCCAACTCGTATTTCGCACGGGTCGCAACGGCGTTCTTCAGTTTCAGATAACGTTCGTCTGTCGGCCCGTCCGGGATCACGAGATCCATGGATGCCGCCATATCATCAATAAGGCGGTCCGTGATGTCATTCACCTGATACTTTAAGATCTCCAGCTTTTCCTCTGCACGATCCGCCTCCAGAAACCGGAGCAGGACCGGGTTAATGCTTTCTTCCATTATTATTCTCCCGTTTCAGCTGCCTTGTCTGCGTCTAATTTATCTACATCTCCGAGCTCTCCGCCGGAAAGCAGTACTACCACTTCGTTTACAAATGCCGTCATATCTTCAAAAATTGCCGAAACATCCTTTTCCGTTTCTTCGTTTTGTTCGAACTCTGCCGTGATCCAGTCCGGGTAACCCATTTCCACCACCGTTCCGTCGGTATTGATACCGGACAATTCCGTTGTGGAAACCGTAGAAGTGAGATCGCCGAATTTCGTTGTGATGATATAATCCGTCTGTCCCGCCTGCATGATCACGGAATAAAGGAAGATCAGATCGCAGGAAAGGGTATTTCCGTTGGTACCGGACAGTTCATAGATATAGGTCAGGCTGTCGTCGAGGTCGTTTTCCGCAAGTGCCGCATGCAGCGTTGTGCCGCTTGGCAGGACGTAATCCTCTGTAATGATCTCGCTATAAGCTTTTCCGGCAGCGCTGTCATCCGATGCGTTTTCCGGCAGTTCGATGGAATTTAGGATATGCTGGTAGTCATCCTCAAACGCGTCATAGAGTCCGTCGATGATCGTCTTCCGGACAATGAAGCAGGCAGTTCCGCCGATGGGAACCGCAAGTCCCTGCTCGTCGTAGGTGACCTCTTTTACCACATAGGTACAGGAAACGGTTTTCGCATCCTCAACTCCCTGAAAAGGAGTCGTCACCCATTCGGACGCCGGATAACCGATTGCCGCGCTCTCGTAACCGAGCACGTCCTCTACCAGCTGGGAATTCTTCTCCGGCTGCTCCGGCTGTGTATAGGTAAAGGTGAAGACAACATCCGTTCCGGCGTCATCCGTAGCTACAGCCACGAGCCGTCCATCCGCTGTTTCCTCCGCCTTCCAGTCGGAAGGCACTTCAAAATGAACATCCCCAAGCGACATTCTGGTCGTTCCGTTCTCATAGGCATCCATCTGCGTATCCTGGACTTTGTGAAGTCCGCATCCTGTCAACAGATTGATCACTAAAAGACCCGCAAGCGCCAGCGCGCACCGTTTTTTCCACATAATAAAAATTATTTCTCCCCGAAATTTTCATCGACTTTTTCAATTATACCGCAAAGGTGGCGTTCTGTAAAATGTAAGGTTAGGCTCACCCCTAATCCCACACCGTTAATGTTTTTTTATGTATTCTCTCTGTTCATATGCTATACTGAAAACATGTATTACAATATTTCTTTCGATATCGCCGCGATACTGGTGCTCATCGTGATCGTCTGCGGGATGAATACGGTTCTTTATACGGATACCTCCGGACATAAATATGTTCGCAGATATGTGTATTCCGTGATCGTATTTTCCGTCTTTGACATCACCACCGCATATACGATCAGCTACGGGGAACTGGTCCCGGATCTTTTGAATCTTTCTTTGAATTCACTTTTTCAGTATTCCTCTATCATGTGTGTCGCCGTAGCGATGAAGACGATCCTGAATTATTATCCGAGTGCTTCCAAAACGTCACAGATGATCAACCGGATACTTCTGTATTTACTGATTGGCTTCGTCACACTCAACCTTTTTACCGGCTGGATGTTCCGGTTTGAAAACGGCGTCTATATCCACGGCAACCTCTATATGATCGCATATGTGCTGTCACTGGCGATCGTTTTCCATATGCTTTTTGTGGTTCTTCGGAGCCGCACAGACCAGCCGGCTATCCTGACAAGGATCGTTATTCTCTTCCTTTTCCTGCCGACGGTCTTTACGGTCATACAGATGATCGCGGGCAACATCCTGCTCATTGCATTCGGAGAGGCTTTCTCCGCCTGCATCATGCTGTTTGCGCTTGAGACACCCGACTACCGGAAGCTTATGAAAACAATGAAAGAGCTGGACGATGCCAAAGAAGAGGCAAATGCCGCCAACAGGACGAAAAGTGATTTTCTTGCGAGCATGTCACACGAGATCAGAACCCCGCTTAACGGAATACTCGGGATGAACACCATGATACTCAGGGACAGCAAAGATCCCCAGATCACGGAGTATGCAGAGAACGTTCAGGTTGCCGGCAACGGTCTTCTTTCGATCATCAATGACATCCTGGATGTTTCAAAGATCGAGTCCGGCAGGATGGAGCTCCATCCCGATTCTTATGAGCTCTTTTCGGTCATGAACGACTGTTATCAGATGAACCGGATGCGTGCTGTCGAAAAGGCGCTTCAATTCCTGTTTGAAAATGATCCCGATATGCCGTCCGGATACTTCGGTGACGAGACCAGAATCCGGCAGATCATGAATAACCTGATCTCAAACGGTGTGAAATATACAAAAGAAGGATCTGTCAAACTGTATGTCGGTTTTACAGAAGACCCGCGTGACGATGATGCCGGGAGTGAGCGATCCGGAATGCTTGAGATCTCCGTATCGGATACGGGCATCGGGATCAGGGAAGAGGATCTTGACAGCCTCTTTGAGCGGTTTGAGAGGCTTGATGAGATCAAGAACAGGCATATCGAGGGAACCGGCCTCGGACTTCACATCACGCAGCAGCTGGTTTACATGATGAACGGAACGATCGATGTGAAGAGCGAGTATGGAAAGGGATCGGTCTTCACGGTGAGGATCCCCCAGAAGGTTACGAATGAAGAGCGCATCGGTAATTTTGCCGTAAGACTGAGAGAGCATGTCAGCATTGAAAGGAAGAAAGCAAGGGTCGTCAAAGCCCCCGGGAAAAAGATCCTGGTCGTCGATGATACAAAGACAAACGTTCTTGTGATCAAAGGTCTTCTTCGCGATACGGAGATGACAATTGATACAGCGCTTTCCGGAGCCGAAGGAATTGCATTGACAAAGAATACGAAATACGACCTGATCTTTATGGACCATCTGATGCCGGAAATGGACGGTATTGAGGCTTTCCACAGGATCCGGGATGATGAGGGCAACATCAATCACGATACACCAACCGTAGCCCTTACCGCAAACGCCATTGTCGGAGTACGCTCCATGTATATGGAGGAGGGGTTTGCCGAATACCTGAGCAAACCCGTCGATCAGACAGAACTGATGAACCTGCTTGAGAAACTGTTGTAAAAAAAGGGGAAACACTGAATTTCCAGTGTTTCCCCCTTTTTATGATCCGTCGAATAATCAGTCTATCGCCAGCACGATAAAGGAATCCTTCTCATTCCATTCGACCACATCCGCCTTCGGCGGGTTCGTCACGATCGTGGCGGAACCGGTCTTCGGATCATATTTCCGGTATCCGATCAGGACTTCACGATGTCGGGATGCCGCCATTCCGGCCGTATAGATGTTTACCGGCCGATCCAGTTTGATGTAATCGCGGGCAGGACGGACATAGATCTCCGAGCCCTCCTCCGACAGGATCTCATCAAAGATTTCCTTTAACTCCCTGGTCTGAGAGATCTGGCAGAGCATGAGGCTCATCAGATTGTTGCTGACGACAAAATCATTCACCTCTGTGATCTGCGCAAGCTCCTGATTCTCTACGCGGAGCATCTCGCTGGTTACAGAGATCCGCATACCCTTGATATCTGAAAGGTGCTTCAGCTGCAACAGCGTCATCAGAACCTTTTCATCTTTTCTCTCCGCTTCCTCTTCGGTGATATCCTCACTGGAGTCCACGAGAACAATGACTCCCATGTCATCCTCCAGCAGTTTTTCCAGCTCAACGTGGTTATAGATATCGCATACCACCACATTCGGAGTCATGTTCCGGAAGGTCAGCGTTTTCAGCTCTTCCAGATGCTCTATCTGCTCCACGGGGATCGCAATGGTCAGCCTGGAGCCCGGTGCAACATAGGCATCCTCTTCCGAAAGAATGCTCTTAAGCTTCTCACTGTATCCGAGGATCAGAAGGCTGCTTACCACGGGGTCTTCCTTTCTGATCTCGGGCAAAATGGCATCCTGATCAAATGCAGCCGGTGCATCCGAAGGTTTGCTGACCCCGTCATCCTCTGCGAACAGGATGAGCTCATCCCCCGGCTGCACGGTATAATCCGGCTCCGGATTGATGAGAATGTTCCCCTTTGCATCCTTCACTCCTACTACAGTAGAGATTGGGAAATACAGGTTCAGATCCTTCATTTCCTTATGCGCCATCCCGGGATGATCTTCGATGTAGAATTCGCTGCCGTCATTATCGAAAAGATCCGTATAAACAACGGAAAGACCCGCATTTCGTCCTGTGTGGGCAATGATCCTGGATACAACATCCTTGAAGTTCAGGATCTCGGCATACCCTTCTGCTGCGATCTCTGCCGCTTTCACATTCTGCACATCCTTGATCACGGCGGTCAGATAAGCATTTTTATTATTGTTTTCCTTCAGCAGTTTCACCACAGCCAGGATACACTTGATGGTCTGGAAATCCGTTTCCGCATTGATGATGATGCTGCGGCAGGTATCCAGAGAACACATTTCCAGATCGTTGAAATCAGAAATATTACCGTATCGGCAAATGACCCTCGTTGTCTTTGTGTCGGGAAAACGCTGCCGGACCCGTTCATCCATCTCATCCTTGGGGATCCGGTCATCCATGATCACCAGAGCCTCTTTTTTCTGATTTTCGTTCGCTCCGATGATCTCGGATATGATGGTATAGATACCTCCTGAGGTACCGAGGACAACAATGTGGTTGTTCTCCACTACAATGGATTTTCCCCGCTGAAGCTCATGCACTTTCTCATCAATGGCATTGCAGATAATACCGGTAAGCGTACTCGTCAGGAAAACACCGATGAACGTCAGCACCACCATGCCGATCACAAAGGCCACCGAATTCTCCTCATCCCCGTTGAGATTCCCGGGATCCAGCATATGGTTAAGGCCGATCCAGAAACCCTTCCAGAAGCCCTCCGGAGAAGAAGGACCCTCCGTTGCCAGCAGGATCAGCGCAACAACCACGATGATGATCAGCGCCAGCAATGTCAAAAGCCGGATCAGTGCTCCGGTGCCGGCTGACATCTGGTTGTCGAACCAATACCGGAACCTGTTCTTATTGTTTTTTTTCATTTCTCACCAAACTCCTTTACAAAATCTTCTCTCGCTTTCAGATATTTTTGCTTGTTTTCACTGTGCTCTCTTTCCTGCACCTCGGTCATCTGATTCGGCTTTACTACCCTGAATTCGTTTCCGCTTCCCGAAGATGTGCATTCAAACTGCCGGGCGCGTACTCATAGTCGCGATAGATCTTCTGATAGTCATCTTGTTTTCCAGACATAGCTTTTCCTTTCTGTATTTTCACGCCTTTATGTCACGCTGATGACAGTCTTTCCCTGGACCTGCCCTTTTTTCTCCATGGCGACCATAAATGACATATTCTCAGTAATGGGTAGGTCCGGATCAACAAAATGCCAGTGCTTTCCCTTTTTCTTCATAGCAACCACGTTCAGGTTCATCGTCCTGCGCAGATCCAGCTCTATGATCGTCTTCCCGATCCACTCCTCTTTCGGGTTCATCTCGATCATGTACATATTGTTGTCGAGCTTGAAGTAATCCTTGAAAGACATGGACTGAAGGATCCAGGCCGACCGCTCTCCGCCATCTCCCTCCGGATCAATGACCTTATCGGCCCCAACCTTTCGGAGCAGAGATTCCATGCGGCGCGAAGAGGATTTCGCAACCACCAGCGGGACGCCCTGCTCCTTTGCCACGGCAACCGTCATGATACTGGCCGCGAGATTCCCTCCCATGGCGGAAACAACGATATCTATATTTTTAAGACCAAGTGCCATGACCGCATCCTCATCCGTCAGATTTGCACATATCGCGGATGTACATTTGTCCGCAATATCATCAACGAGCTCCTTCTTGATATCCACGGCAAGAACATCCGCTCCCATATTGTAAAGATGCTCGGCAAGGCTCCTGCCGTATTTACCCAGTCCAAGTACCGCCACTGATTTACTCATCTAATGCTCCCCCTATCCTACATGAAAATTTCCGTCCGCATGCTGTATCTTGTTCTCGTTCCCGATTTTTCTGGCAAAAAACAGTGCCATGGAGATCGGCCCGATCCTTCCGAGATACATCGAAACATCTATAATGAAACGCCCGACTCTGTCCAGATGAGGCGTCAGGTTCCTTGAGAGTCCGACGGTTCCCAGCGCACTTACGACCTCATACAGCGCATCCGTGAATAAAATCCCTCCTCTTGTCATCAGAAGAAGCGTCATGAGAAAAACCGTGCCGATACTGACAATGACCACTGCCGAAGCCTTTCGCATCAGTTCCTCCGACACTCTCCGATGGAAGACCACGATCTCCTTCTTCCCTTTGATATAGGAAAGCGCGTTCATGAAAACAAGAAAGGCTGTCACGGTTTTTACGCCGCCCGCTGTTCCGACAGGCGATCCGCCGATGAACATCAGCACATCCCCAAGGCCGCAGGTGATCTCCGTAAGCTTATCCTGCGGAAGCGACGCGAACCCGGCGGTACGAAAGGTCACTGACTGAAAAAGACTGTTCCCGATCTTCTCCGGCAGACTCAGGTTCCCCAAAGTGTCGGGATTATTGTACTCCGCCGCTAAAACACCGATCGTACCGGCAGCCAGAAGAAATGCCGTCATAACAAGAACCACTTTGGTGTGTTCCGAAAGATGCCTGAGTATCTTGACAATGCCAAGGCGCATCTTGATCCCGCGGCAGATCCCGCCGATCAGATCAAACCAGACAACAAAGCCAAGTCCTCCGAGAATGATCAGTGCCATCGTGACACCCATCATAAGAGGCGAATCATGAAAATCGATCATACTGTTCGGTCCGATCACATCCATTCCGGCATTGCAGAACGCCGATACCGCCTGAAAGATAGATGCCCAGAATCCCCTCGCGGGGCCCAGCATCGGTATGAGTTTTATCATGAAAAGAAGAGCGCCGATCCCCTCTATAAGGAATGTCCCCTTGAAGACCCTAAGCAGAAAATGCATCAGACCCCGATTATCATCGACGTCCAGGGAATCCCCGATCAGTTTCAGTTCTCCGAGTGAGAGCTTCTGTCTGCCGGTATGAACGACCATGGCTCCCACCGACACTACACCAAGTCCTCCGACCTGAATCAGAAAAGCAATGACCACCTGCCCGAAAAGGCTCCAGTGGGAATACGTATCCACCACAACAAGACCCGTCACGCAGACAGAAGTGGTCGCTGTAAACAGTGCGGTCGAAAAATCAGTCTTTTGTCCGGGCGCACTGGAGATCGGGAGCAAAATAAGCACAGCTCCGACAATAATCGTCAGCAGGAAGCAGAGCGGTATTATTTTTCCGGGTGATATACGTGTTCTGACCAAACCAAAGCTCCCCGCCTATTTCTTAAACAGCTTTCGGACTGCGAAAATGGCAAGTGCTATGGAAAACACGATACCGACCACCGATAGAAGAGGCATGCCGTTGGGTGTTTTCGGCTGGATGTCCACAAGCGCCAGCAGACACGAACCCAAAAACAGTACACAGGCCAGCGCCGCAAGAACCATGTAACGGAGGAAATTCCCGGCTTTTTCCAGAGGCTCTTCGATACCGGTCAGCTCCAGGTTCAGCTTCGCCTTTCCTTTTGAAAAACCCGAGAGGGTATCGGCTATAAGACCCGGAATCTTTGCCGTTTTCTTTCCCGCATTCAGGATACTCTTTCCGATATCCGTAATCTTCTTTTCGATATTCAGATCCTTCGCTGTCCGTTCTTTCATTTTCTCGGTGATCAGCGTAAGAAGATCCAGTTCGGGACACATTTCCTCGATCACACCCTCGATCGTAATGAGCGCACGGACAAACATGGTATAATCTCCGGGAAGCTTCACGTAGTGCTTTTCAGCAAGGGCTGTAACCTCATTAAAAAGCTCGGAGGTATCCATATCGGCAACGCTCGTCACATTGGAATTCTGCGCATTAAACTTGTCTGTAAAACGGTTTACGTCCTCAAGAAGCTTATCCCGGTCGGTCTTAGCAGTAGCAGTCCCCATCCCGAGGATTCCATCCACCATGCCCTCATTGTCTCCGACGAGGATCGCCAGCACGATCTTCGTAATGCTGTTGATATCCTGGTCCGTGATGTGTCCGATCATGCCGAGGTCGATCCAGTAAGGATGTCCGTTACTGATCATGATGTTTCCCTGATGTGGATCCCCGTGGAAGGTACCCACGTCAAAAACCTGATACAGGAAATTCTCACAGATCGCATGCCCGACCTCATTAAGGTCCAGTCCTTCTTCTATCATCCGGTCCTTATGGGCAATGGTGTAGCCGTCCACATAAGTCATGGTGAAGATCCGCTCGGTGGTCAGTTCGTCGATCACCGTGGGACAGCTGATCTTTTCTTCGTCTACAATGCAGTTTTCCTTGAAAAACCGGGTGTTTGCGGCTTCAATCCGAAAATCCAGCTCTTCCTCGGTCACCTTTTCCAGCTCTTCGATGACCTCCACCAGATCCACGATCTGGCCGCCTTCCCCGCTCTCCGGACTTTTTTTGTTATGTCCTGCGAGGTCTTTCAGGAGCGCAAAATCCTTTCGCATCATATCCGCGATCTTCGGGCGCTGAACTTTTACGACAACCTTGGTACCATCCTTTAATACGCCGTAATGCGCCTGACCGATGGAGGCGGAGCCGAGAGGCTCATCTTTGAACCCGCTGAAGATCTCGTCGATCTTCTTTCCGGTTTCTTCTTCTATGACCGCACGGGCCAATTCCGGCTCAAGAGGCCTCACGTTCTGCCGGAGCTTTTCCAGTTCCCTGCAGTAATTTTCAGGAAGCACATCCGCCCGGCTGGACATGATCTGACCGATTTTTACATAAGTCGGGCCGAGGTCTTCAAGTGTGGTTCTCATCTCTTCCGGGGTGAAACCGTTGGCATAAAAATTATGCGCGGCAAAGATTCCCAGGATCTCCCTGCTGCGGCTTTTCTCTCTCTTATTTTCCGGATTTTTCATGTCACTCATGGTCCTCACCTCCCTTTGTTTCTTCCGTCACGGTCTTCGGCCATCCCCAGATCAAACGGATAATACTGACAAATGCCGAGAAGAATACGGCGATACCGATAACCTTTGCAAGCATATCGGGTGTATTCCACCAGGGATTAAAGAACAGGATCACGGCACAGGCCATGAGGATGCATGCCAGGATCGCAAAAAGCCACCAGCTCTTTTTCCCGGACCGCTTTGCATAAGTCAGGGAATAGCGAAGCGTGAAAATACCGTGCAGAAGCAACAGGATGCTCGAAAGCCAGGCAAGGGTCTTCATCACATCATCCCGGAACAGAAGCACACACAGGCCAATAATTCCAAGCACCAGCGCAACGATAAGATTCAGATACTCGACCAGCATATTTTTACTGGTAAAGAATTCGAGCAGCATTACGATACAGACAATGATAAGACCGTATCCGAACGCCAGGATCAATGAATCGATGTAGTCAACGGGGCAGATCAGTATGACGAGACCGAGTGCGATCAACAGGATCGCGCTGAGCAGAGTACTTCGTCGGATTTTGTCCAAGGATTCAAACAGCATTTTTCACCTCCGATTGGCAGTTTGTGCAACCATTTTTCAGAAACGCGTAATACTTTTTTATTATAGCATGGATTTCACGGAATCAAAAGAGGGAGTAAGAGGGAAACAGGGAACGGTTCTGTGTCACTTTAAAATGTGTCACAGAACCGTCCCCTCTTTCCTACATGTCTCCTTTTCTATTTCACATGAACGTGGTACAATATCAACATTATGATGACAAACAGATAATAAGACTACAGGAAGGAAAAAAGTATGGAAGAAAAAAAGAATGCTCTGAAAATCTGGAAAACGGTTGCGATCTTTGCGATCATCGCAGCACTTGTCATGACAACACTGTTTTGTGTCACCGTAGCGAAAACACCGAAAGCGGGAGCGCAGGGAGAAGCAGCAAAACCGATCAATTCGGATCCGCAGGTAACGGCGGATACCTCCGGAGATCCGTTGTCACTTTGGACAAACGGATGCACGGCAAAAGAGGAACTTCTGGATTTTGTGAAGGATGTCACGGATGAGAAGAGCCCGAACTACATTCCACCGGAGAAGCGGATCGCTGTATCCGATCTGGACGGAACGCTTTTCGGAGAAACGAATCCCATCTATTTTGATCACAGTCTCCTTTTGTACCGGGTGCTGCAGGATCCAGGCTATAAGGATCAGGCGTCTGATTTTGAAAAAGAAACCTGCTACCGTATCCTGGAAGGTATCCGGGCCGGGAAGTATCCGGAAGGAATGGATACCATGCATGGACAGGCTGTGGCCTCTGCATTCAAGGGCATGACGGTGGAAGAGTTTGTGGACTACTGCAAGTCATTCCGGGAGCAGCAGGCACCGGGTTACGACAATCTGCTCCGGAAAGACGAGTTCTATAAGCCGATGCTTCAGATGATAAACTTCCTCGAAGAGAACGGATTTGTTTTTTACATTGTCAGCGGTACGGACAGACTCATTCTCCGTGGGATTACAGAGGACAATCTGAATCTTCCGCTCGCACAGGTGATCGGCTCTGACGAGACGATCGTTGCATCCGGACAGGGAGATACACCGGGACTCGATTATACTTATACGGATCAGGATCAGCTGATTCTGGGAGGCGATTTTGTCACCAAGAATCTCAAGATGAACAAGGTAGCCGTGATCGCACAGGAGATCGGCGAGCAGCCGGTGTTATCCTTCGGGAACAGTACCGGAGACTCCAGTATGGCGGAATATGTCACGACAAATAATCCGTACCGGTCCCTTGCGTTTATGAACTGCTGTGACGATCTCGACCGGGAATACGGTAATGAGGAAAAAGCAAAGTCGATGGATGACCTGTGCAAGCAATACGGCTGGACGCCTGTTTCGATGAAGAATGACTGGGTAACGATCTATGGCGAGAACGTGACGAAAAATCCCGAGAACGACCTATCGTTCTACTATGATTATGAGATCCCGGAAGACAGGCCTCTTTCCTCCTATCAGGCGACGAATACGGATTAGGCAGCTGCATCGGAAACAAAGGCAGAGTATGCGGGAGCGACCGCGATACGTGCCGGGCGATCATAAAAGATTATCTGGATATCCCTGACAACCGGATCATCGGTACGAACGTGGAAATTGATGCCAGCGGTGATCAGAGCATGCATATGTATACGATCACGGACAACCCGTATAAGAGCGCGGCGTTCATGCTGATCGCGGATGACGATGTACGTGATTACGGAAATCCGGAGAAGGCGGACGAACTCAGAGCAAAATGGGAAGGCATGGGCTTCAACGTGATCTCCATGAAAGATGATTTCCGCACGATCTACGGGGATGACGTGAAAAAAACAGGAACATTCCGCTGGACGGAGGAATTTTCAGAGGAAGGAGAAGCATCAAATGAGTAAACTGCCATTTACATTTTTGGGAGAAAATGATTTTTTATCAGCAATGGAGGGACCCTGCAAAGCATGGAGAGAAGCAAACGTTAAGGACGGATACTTTGAAAGCTTTGACGGCGCAAAGATCCATTATTATCATGCAGCGCCGGCAAAGCCGAAGGCCTGCATCACGATCGTCCCGGGGTTCTGCGAGTTCTACGGGAAATATCATGAGCTTACCTGGTATTTTTATCAGGCCGGGTATGCGTTTTATTTTATCGAAAACAGAGGGCACGGTTATTCCGCCAGGGAAACCGACGAAATGGATGTCGTGCATATTGACAGCATCATGACCTATGCAAAGGATCTGAAGGAATTTCTCGATAAGGTTGTGATCCCCGGGAGCAAAGACCTGAAAAAGATCCTTTGGGCGCATTCCATGGGCGGCGGGATTTCGACGCTTTTCCTGGAGACCTATCCGGATTATTTCGATGTAGCAGTTTTGAATTCCCCGATGCTGAAGATCAAAGGGATCAAGGCACCGGAAGAGATCAAAGCGCTCCGGCGGGAAATGGAAGAGGATCATTCGGAGAAAGAGCTGGCTGCAGGGCAGAAGCATTTCTCCAAAGAGCCGAATTTCGAAGGCAGCAGTACACTGTCAAAGCCGCGGTTTGATTATGTCTTTGAACAAAGACTTGCAGATCCGCATTACCAGACAAAGGGCGGTTCCAAAAACTGGTATGTGGCATGTTGTGAAGTGCATGCGACGATCATGGAAAACGCAGCGAAGGTAAAAACACCTCTCGTGATCAATACGGCGGGTCTGGACCACCTCATTGATGCGGACGGTTACACGGAGTTTCGTGAAAGAGCCACCTGCAATCCCAGGATTATAAACTATGAAAAGTCCAAGCATGAGCTGATCAGCGCGGATGAGGATACACGGAAAGAGTACTTGTCGAGACTTTTTGAAACACTGGAAGAATTTGTAGAAATAAGATGAAAAAAGATGGAAAGACGCTGCGGGGAGGGATCCGTAGAAAATACCAGAGGCTGATCCTGATCGTGATCGGCATGGTGGTTGCGGTGTTTGTGGTCATGAATCTGATACAGTTGCTCCGGCTGAGCGCCATTGTAAAAAGCACCAGTGAGCAACAGGAAGAGATCATATCCAGGTTCTCAGAAGGATCATTAACGGAGCTGATCAGCAGAAGACTCTCGAATATCGCAGGCAGTGAGGCTGACAGCATCAATGCTCTCTTTTGGCAGGCAGCGCAGGATGCAATGGTCCTGAATGATCATTATGTAAAAATCCTGCAAAACCCGGAGAATTTTAACGGGCATGAGGTAAAGGCACCGGATGTTTCTCTGGAGGGAGAAGTCAGTGCGCAGCTCTTAACAGAGGAAGGGGTTGATCTAAGCGACCCCCGGATACAGGAGGAGATCCGGATGCTCGGGAGCCTCTCTGATGTCGCAGAGTCTCTGATAGGCCGATCCTATGAGGATTCTCTTTACATAGCGCTACCGGACGGCGTGATGCTTATGGTGGATCAGTATCCGTCCTCCAAGTATACAGAGGAAGGAGAGCTGATGCATATTCCGTTCCACGAGGAGGCATGGTACAAGGACGCTGTGGAATCCGGGGATATGTGTTTTACGGATGTTTACAAGGACGCTTTTTCCGGAAAGGATCTTGTCACCTGTTCCGTTCCGGTTTATCAAAACGGAAAACTGGCGGCTGTGGTGGGAACCAATCTGTGTATGGAGCTGCTGGAAAAGGGTGTCAGTAAATCATACGAAGACGGAGAGGTTATCTGTATTCTAGATCAGAATGGGAAAGTGGTCATTTCTCCATTGACGGAAGGCATCTTTGGCGCAAACGACGAAGAAAACGGTATAGATCTGCGGGAATATCCGGATGAGGAAGTTTCTTCCATGGTGAAACAAGCCTATGAAATGGAAGGCAATGCGGATGCAGTCGAGATCAAAGTGGACGGAGAAGATTTTCTGATGGTCGGCAAGCCGGTTATTCTGCCGAGATGGGCGCTTCTTCGGGGCATGAAAGAGAGTATACTGACGGAACCATCGGTCATGACAAAAGAGGAGACCGACGGTCTGATGTCTGCCACGGTGTCCCTTGTGAATCAGGAGATCCTCCTTTCGGTTCTGGTGGCTGCGGGACTGCTTATCGTTGTACTGATCCTGGCGATCCAATATGCCAGGAAGGTTTCCAGCCGGATTGCGGATCCGCTTGAAAAAATGACACGAAGGATCAGCTCCATCAAGGGCGAGGATCTTCTGTTTCAAATGGAGGATACTTATAAAACCGGAGATGAGATCGAGGTGCTGGCGGAATCGTTTTCGCATATGTCATCAAGAACCCTGCAATATGTGGATCAGGTGAAAACGGTTACCGCGGAAAAGGAGCGGATCGGTGCAGAGCTCAACATGGCCACGGAGATCCAGGAAAGTCAGCTTCCGAGTACCTTCCCGGCATTCCCGGATCGGAAGGAGTTCCGGCTGTATGCCAGCATGGATCCGGCCAAAGAAGTCGGCGGCGACTTTTATGATTTCTATTTTGTGGATTATGACCATATCGCCCTCGTTATGGCGGATGTATCCGGAAAAGGCGTTCCTGCGGCACTTTTCATGATGGTGTCAAGAGTCCTGATCAAGTCGCGGCTGCAAAACGGGGAGCGGCTTGGGGAAGCGTTGAAAAACGTGAATAACCAGCTCTGTGAAAACAATGATGCGGGTTTGTTTGTGACCGTATGGGCCGCGATTATCGAGATCTCCACAGGAAAAGGTGTCTCTGTCAATGCGGGGCACGAGCATCCGGCGCTTCGGAAAGGCGACGGGCTGTTTGAGATGGTGGAATATGATCATGATCTGGCGCTTGCGGTAATGGAAGGAGCTCTTTTTGAGGAACGGGAGTTTCAGCTGAACCCCGGAGACTGCCTCTTCGTATATACGGATGGTGCTCCGGAAGCTCAGAATGCGGAGCATGTGCTGTTTGATATGGACCGTATCCTTGAGGCTCTGAACCTCGATCCCATGGCGGAACCCGAGACGTTGATCGAAAACGTGACGAAGGGGGTCGAGACCTTCGTGGACGGTGCCGAGCAGTTTGACGATATCACGATGCTCTGTTTCCGGTATGACGGACCGAAGTAAAAGGCAGGCGTCTGGTAAAGGCTTCGGTGCTCTCCTCTTTATCCCTGATGGCATAAGCCGTACTGACAGAAAGACTGCTGTCTTCCTGCGCGGTCTTCAGCTTCACCGTTTTGATGAGAAGCCGGATCACGGACTCCTTCTGAGGTCCTGACATCAAAAGATACTCATTCTCCCCCAGCGAAAAGATCTCCGAATCGGAAGGCTTTAAGCTGTCCAGGATCGGGACCAGCTTTCCTTCACTTCCCGGAGCGGTGAAATACACGCCGATACTGTTGGGATAGCCGTTTTTTTCCATGTACTCATTCATGGAGCGGAGGAAGGTCCTGTTGTAAAACCCGGTGGCCGGATCCACATATCGGCCCCGTCTCATCAAGGTGAGAAACGTCAGAAGCACAGCGATGGCGTAGCATAAGTTCCGTACATCGTGGATCCCAAGGATGATATTGAAGAAATACATGATGCATCCCACGGCGATGGGGATCAGGAAAAGATCCAGCCGAAGGAAGGTGGGGGGCTTCCTCATCTTTCGGGCGGACCAGACGATCCCTACCGCATTGATCACATAAAGCAGCTGGATCCCAAAGCTCACGATAACGAAAGTAGTCATTACCCCGGTAATCATACTATCGGGGAATGGAAGTGCAACAACTATCATGTAGATCAGGGTAAAGACTGCTGAGACCACGCACATCAGAAGAAGGCTTTTTTTCAGCTTTTTCCGGACATGGTCATAACTTTTGTACGTGCAGTAATCCACATACATATTCCAGAACATGATAATGAGCAGGGTAAAAAACTCCTTCCCACAGTTCAGGATCGCAGTCAGGAAGGCACCAAGCCAAATATTGCGGACAGCTAAATCCGCCATCCAGGTGTTTGCATAATATTGGGCAAAAAGAGACACTGCAGAAAGGAGTCCGACAAATAAGGCGATCTGAAGCACCCGGTCCAGATCTCCGTTCTTTCCTTTTCTTACGATCAGCCCGGCCACGAGAACGAAGGCGGCGATCACAAGCGTAGCGATCTCTATGATATAAAAAATATAAATGTCCATCATCGTCTTCGCTCATCTATCCTTTCTCCCCGCGAATAACCTCACCGCCGCTCTTCCCTGCGAACAGCCTTTTCGTAAGAGCGGAGACCTCCTGGCTATGGCGACGCAGCAGCACCTTTGTATCCCCGGGGTATTGTTCCATGGCTTTCTTTGCACTGAACACAAGCATCTGCATCAGATCCGTCTTGAAATCGGGGCCTATCGCCGTAAGAAGCACCGGCATCAGGATTCCCGAAGGAAAACGGTGTATGAGAAGCAGGCCGCTGACCTTTCCGTCCGTGATCACCGCACAGGAGATGTTTTCATCAAACCATTCCTTGTCAATATACTCCAGATCCTCGACAAGGCCCTTTTTCCCGTGAAACAGGCAGTTGGTAACTCCCTGCATGAACTGCAGCTCCATGAGTTCACTCAGACCCGTGATACTGCTCTGAACCTTTTTCTTTAACGAAGCAAGAGGTTTTAAATCCTCAACGCTCACGGTAAGATCCCTGCCTTCCACCGTGGAAACCGTAAAGCCGTCATCGGAAAAGCCCTTCTTTGACTCATCGGAAAGATCATTCAGTTCAAAGAAGACACCCTTTACCTCCGAATCTTCCGCCATCGTATCAAAGTGAGAGAGGAGGGACTGAATGACATCACTCCCTTCGGAACGCAGGAAACAGATCTCCGCATTCGTATCCGCGTCCTCTTCCTGGTCTTTATACTCCCAGATCATGGCACCTTTCGGTGCTTTCCCGTCTTCCACGGCAACAATGCCCCGGTAAAATTCCCTTCCGATGCTTTCCGACACATCCTGATCAAGGATGTCCTCATAATCCGTTACATTATCTGCATTCAGTTCCAAAATATCCATTTCAAGGTCTCCCAGTTACCACGTCGATCAGGAGACGAACTCCTCCCTGTGCTTCTCTTTTCCCGTTTTTTATGCCTCAGTTCCCCGTTTGCAGAAATATGTGTATATCTTATTGAATGCAATTATTCATGGCAAATATTACGCCAGATGCAGCGCCTGCCAGCAACGCCTGATTGGAAACGAAATATCCCAATACCTGTCCGGGGAAGATCAGATCGGGATTCGTCAGGCCATTCACTACGGTCAGGATGTCGACTGTGGTATTGCAGAGCTTCGCAATCTTCGTCAGGTTGTCGCCGCTTTGGACTGCGTATGCCCCCGAGATCCGGCTGGCTTCTGCCATCGCCTTTGCGATCGTCTGCGGAGTCAGCGCATTCCGCGATGCGGGTGCCTTCTTTGCACTCTCTTCCGTAGAAGTTTCTTTCGTATCGGATGCCGCTTCCACATCATAGCCGTAGGTTTCTCCATTTGCATTTGTCATCACAGACACCTTTTCGTAGACCTGATCCGGACCGTCTCCGTATCCGATGATCGCGCTGCTGGTGATGATACGTCCTGTTTTAAGCCCGCGCATTACGGCACGTGCAAGGCTCTCGTTGAGCTTCGCATCCACGAGTTTTACCTTCACATTGTAACCGGCTTTTTCAAACGGTTCGATATAACGGCTCATCAGGGCATCATAATCGTTGCCGATGGTCTGGATGATGACGTTGCATCCCTTCATGTCACCTTCCGTAAAGCTCTTTACGGCCTTGTTCAGGATGTCTCGGCTCTCCTGATGAACAGACTGGGCCGCTGCACCGCTGGATTCCTCATACTCCGGCAGCTCCTCTTTGATCACATCGCTGTCCAGATTGAAAGCCTTCAGTTCCTCACTGGCCGGATCCGCGACCCGAGTGGATTTGCCAGAGGCGGGAAGACCCATGACGATCACTGCCTGATAATCATAATCCAACGGTCCGTCGTAAACGTATACTGATGTGCCGTCATCTTTCTTTTCCGTTCGTGCAGATCCTCTCGCCAGAAACTTCTCCAGGATCTCCTCCCGGAGTTTCTCCCGCTCTTCTGTTTTGATCTCGGAGGTATCACCGTACACCTCGGAATAATAAGCAGACAGCCTGTCCAGCTCCTGCACCACCGGATCGTCCTGCAGTTCTTCCACTGTGGGATAATCTCCTGCCTTGATGCGCTCATACAATTCCCGAGCCTCATCCGTGTCGATCATCAGATGATCTTCGGAAACCTCCCAGGTGACGGGGGTGATGTCATCCGGAATCGGGACATCCTTGTTCTCCGCAAAGATGCTCTGGGGCGTGAAGATCACACTAAGCGTCAACACAAGCGCAGCAAATGCCGCTTTCCATCTGATCTGTTTTCCAAAAGCACCTGCTTGTTTCATATGTAACCTCCTGATTTGCCTTAATTAGATGAATGTGCTGTCGTCATCCAGCTTGCTCCCCTTCTCCTTGGAAGTGAGCTCCTCAGCTTCCGCAAAAGTCATTCCGGACGCTTTGATCGCCGCCATGTACTGATCCTTTAATACCTCAGTCTGGACGTGCATACGGCCGAAGGTTCTCATGAAAAATCTGAAAAAAGGATTATATTGCCGCAGCTTTTTCTCGAAGGGAGACAGCTTGTCAAACTCTCTCTCTTCCTCCCGCGCTTTCCTTTCCCGGGCCTGTTCCTTTTCAAGATCCCGTTCGAGCTTTTTCTCCGCGCTTTCCCTGGCTTTTTCGCTGACCAGTTCATCCAGCTTATCCCGGGTATACGAATCCAGATTACTGCTTCCCAGCCTCTCACCAAGGTTGTAATGTTCATATACCTCCAGCCGGACCACCAGCTTTGCCGCCTCATCATAATCCATGGCAGGATAGTGGAACTGCAGACCTTTGATCTTTGCTTTCAGCTTCGCTTTGTCTTCCCCTTGCATGGACTCCGCCTTCCTTTGATACATGGAATTCAGCTCAGGCGCGTAATAGTCCTCTTTTTTCTTCATCGCTGCAATACGGTCTTTCTTCCGCTGCTTTTTCTCATTCTCATCGAATTTGCTTTCCGCTTCCTTCAGCCTTGCCATTTCCATTCTGGCATTTTCTCTTACTGCCTTTACTTCGCGAAGACGCTCGGCGGCTTTTCCGAATTTGAAAAGAGAGAATTTCCCTTTGAGGTACTGATTGCAGGCGGCGATCACCGTCGCGAGGACGTTTCCCTCCGTGGCGGTTCCCTTTACTTCGTTGTAGCGGTTGATCGCTTCCTTGACGGCCTGCATCTTTTCGCTGTCATTTTCGACGTCGACGGCAAAGGATTTATTCAGGCTGACATACTTAGGCTCAGGCGCAATCTTTGGCCCTTTTTTCGAGGATTTCATCTTTTTCTTGGGATATTCGATAAAAGCCGTGTTCAATTTGTCTTCCGTTTCCTCGGCCTTGTTCATCAGATCAGCCTCTGTCTGGCTGCTCTGAAGGGAATCCATTTCGGAAAACTCATTTGACAGCATGGAGTCCTGTTCCCGGTAGCTTTGGTCCTCCTTATGCTCAAACTCCTGTTCTTCCTTCGTAATCTGAATCCCCTGCTGCTGTTTCAGCTCTTCCAGATGTGTACTGTCCATATGTCGTCTCCTCCCTTTCCTTACTTTAACCTTGTATCAGATAATCGCCAAGAATGACCGTTGCTATCCCAATGTCTACGTTTTCGTCGGGAAGCGGCTCTGTCAGCGCCGCCTCGATCATGGGTTTTCGGATGTGCTCGGGGAAATTGTCATCCAGAAACGCTCCAAGCTCCTCCGTTTCCACCGGGAGAGAGATCAAAGCGTTTTCGCCACAGACCTTTCTCGCCATGACCGCCAGCCGGCTGACAAGGCTCCTGACCGCATATCCGCCGCCCTCTGTCCAGCCCAGATACTCCGTCCTTATGAGTCCGCTTGGCATTTTATGCGCCAGAAGTACACCGCCTTTTTTCCCTTTTCTCATACAGACGCTGCTCAGTTTCCCGTCGTAATAATTCGGAGGCACCCTTTTTTTTATTACCTTCTGCATCGCAGCGTCTGTATCTGCAAGCGTCCGAAAAGCCTCCTCCTTCTCCTTCTCGGAAAGCGCTTCCAGAGAGACAGAATCCTCCGCCAGATTGGCCACAATCTTCGACTCATCCTTTGCCTTCAGCGCGGTCATGAATTCGGGAGCAAGTCCCTCCTCAAAGGAAAAATGCCAGTCACTGAAAAGATTATAGAAGACCTGCGTCTCGGGTTTTTCATCCTGGAAATCAAAGGTAAAATAATCGATCCCCGCATTAAGACCCTCTGTAATGATATTGGCAAGAAGCATGTCAGCGATCCCCTGTTCCCGGAATTCCTCGGCAACATAGAGCCAGTGGATACGAAGCACCACGCTCTCCGCCGCCCTGTCCGGTTCAACGCCATAGGCCAGTATCCCCGCCGCGTACACCGCGCCGTCACGATACCTGAGCGCTCCGATCGCTTTCATGTTGTTCACCAGAAGGTCTTCCATGATATCATCGGACAGCAGCGGTTTATACCGATTGGCGCTGTCGTCCGTGACTCTTGAAATAAGCGAACCGACACGTTCTTCATAAGTCCTTTCCGTATCCGCCGCAGCGGCAAGAGCCATTCTTCCGAGCTCTGACATCGGGTGGAAAAGCCTGGCCGTACGGATCTGTGTACCGATCTTCTTAAGATACGGCTCCTCCAAAAGCTTCCGGAGTTCAAACTCACCGAGTTCCTGACTCTCCGCTTCCTTTTCCTTCTCTTCGATTTCCTTTTCAACCGCTTCCAGTTCCTCAGCGCGGCCTATAAACTCCTCATAATATAATTCGTTGAGACCCATTTTCCCTCCCTCAATCATGTTTCCGCTAAAAATCCGCCTCGTAGATATGTCTTACTTCCGCTTCGATTTCTGTACTTCTCTGCATGAAGCTCCGGCTCACTGCTGCCCTCCGCGGCAAGAGTCTGATAACGCTCGACTTTTGAACCCAGATATTTCTGATCCTCAAACTGTGCCATGGATCTACTCCTTTCCCGATTCCTCTTTCCCTGAGTACAGGTGTCATATCACCAGACAGTGATCCTGTCCTCCGGAGCCAGGTACATGCCGTCACCCTCTTTGATATCATAGAAATTCAGAAAATCATCGTAGTTCTGCAGCGGGATATTGGCGCGGTAGGCTTCGACCGGGTGCTCATTGGTGTCTACATATTCCTGTTCCGCTTCCAGGTAA
>JAZOTN010000003.1:0-62307 GCA_045657665.1 Lachnospiraceae bacterium
TAACGCCGGTTTTCCATTCAAGGGCTTGCGAAGCAAGGCTTCCTTTTTAAGCGGAGATGTAGTAAGATCAGAAGATCAAGATCTTATCATAGAGCAGGGAAAGTCTTTTCTGCATTTTCCGAGTACAATTTTACGCGGCCCTTTTTTCATATTTATCTGGAAAAATCAGGATTTTTGGAGTAAAGTATATAAATGGCAGTTTGTCTGAAAACAGTGTGAAAGAAAGGAAAGATCCCGTCATGAATGAACAGGAACAAACCGTAAACGCTGAAGAGGAAAAAGAAGAAACTACAGAAACAACGGAAACGAAAGAAAAGACCGGTCTTTTTCGTCAGAAGAACCTTGACCGGATCTCGACTCCGGAACAGCTCAGGGACTATATCCATGTGACGACACCGGGGATCTGGATCGTGCTTCTTGCTATTATCATTCTGCTTGCAGGTGTGCTCATCTGGGGTGCATTCGGTTCCATACAGGTTCATAACGCAGCCGGAGAAGTGGTAACGATCTCGCCGATGACGCTTGTGACGAATTAGGATTGTTTTACGATGCAAAAAAAGGTTAAAAAGCCCGTAAAAAAAGGAAGGGCAAAAGTACCTGTCATCATGCAGCTGGAGGCACTGGAGTGCGGTGCAGCCTGCCTTGACATGGTGCTGGCATATTATGATAAGTGGATACCTCTCGCGAAAATGCGCGAGGACTGCGGCGTTTCCAGAGACGGATCCAAAGCATGGAATATCATGATGGCGGCGCGGGGATATGGCATGGAAGCCCAGGGATACCGCTACGAGCCGGAGGACCTGCTGGAACATGGGACATTTCCCTGTATTGTACACTGGGAGTTCAATCACTTTATAGTTCTCTGTGGTGTAAAAGGGGACAAGGTATATGTCAACGACCCGGCCCGGGGCGATATTTCCCTGACGAGAAAGGAATTTGACGAAGGATTCACCGGGATTGTCCTTGTCATTACTCCGGGGGAAACCTTTGAGCCGTCCGGAAAGCCACAGAGTATTCTGGAATTCGCGAAAAAAACCATGCGCGGCACGGGTGGTGCGGCAATTTTTGTCATGCTCACGACCGTGATCGCATCGATCGTGGCTTTGATCAGTGCCGGTTTTACCCGGTTTTTTATGGATTACCTCATTACGAGAAGGGATCTTCAGTATCTGTATCCGTTCCTTCTTTTTATGATCGTATTTACGGTTATTCAGATCGTGGCCGCCTGGATCCAGGCGATCTATTCTCTTCGTATTAACGGAAAAATGGCGGTAACCGGAAGTGCCTCCTATCTATGGAAGGTTCTCCGGCTTCCGATGAGATTCTTTTCACAGCGGATGGCAGGCGATATTCAGCAGAGAATGGAACTGAATGCTACGATCGCAGGCTCTTTTGTGAATACCATCGCGCCTCTTGCCCTCGAGTCGGCTATGATGATCTTTTATCTGGTTGTGATGCTCCGCTTTTCCGTACTCCTTACGGTTGTCGGACTGCTCACGGTTTCGATCAATGTGGTTGTGGCTCGTTATGTCAGTTTAAAGCGGATCAATATCATGCGTGTTCTGATGCGTGATGAGGCAAAGCTGGCGGGAACCACGGTTTCCGGAGTGGAAATGATCGAAACCATTAAATCCAGCGGCGCAGAGAACGGGTTCTTCCGGAAATGGGCTGGATATCAGGCGAGTGTGAATGCCCAGAATGTGCGTTACAAAATGACGGATTCCTATCTCGGCTTGATCCCTTCTGCATGCTCTGCGATTGCGGACGTGCTCGTTCTTATTTTGGGAGCATGGCTTATTATGAAGGGACAATTCACCAGCGGTATGGTAATGAGCTTCCAGCTCTTTATGAACCAGTTCCTTGCGCCGGCCGGCGAACTGATCACGGCAGGACAGGTCATCACCGAAACAAGGACGCAGATGGAACGTCTCCAGGATGTGATGGAATATCCCGATGACGTGAAAGATGAACAGATCGTGTCGAAGGAAGAAGATTCCTTAAAGAAGCTTTCGGGAAGCGTTTCCTTGAAACATGTAACCTTCGGCTACTCCAGGCTTGCACCGCCCCTTATCGAGGACTTCAATCTGGAGATGAAGACCGGGAGCCGTGTGGCGTTCGTAGGAGCGTCAGGCTGCGGAAAATCGACACTCAGCAAGCTGATCTCCGGTCTCTATAAGCCGTGGGAAGGAGAGATCAGTTTTGACGGAAAATCGATTGATGAGATCAACCGCAGCGTTTTCACCGGTTCCGTGGCAGTTGTGGATCAGGATATCACGCTGTTTGAAGATACTATCGGAAACAATATCCGGATGTGGGATGAGTCCATTGAGGATTATGAAGTGATCCTTGCCGCGCGGGATGCGCAGCTCCATGATGATATCATGCAGCGTGACGGCGGCTACCGCTACCGGATCCTGGAAAACGGAAAGGACTTTTCGGGCGGACAGAGACAGCGAATGGAAATAGCCCGCGTTCTTGCGCAGGATCCGACGATCGTGATCCTGGATGAGGCAACGAGCGCATTGGATGCAAGAACGGAAGCAGAGGTTGTGGGAGCGATCAAGGACAGGGGTATCACCTGCATCGTGATCGCACACCGCCTTTCCACCATACGTGATTGCGATGAGATCATTGTTATGGACAAAGGAAAGGTTGTGGAACGGGGCAACCATGAATCCCTTATGAAACTAAACGGACGATACAGAGAGTTAATCACTTCGGAGTAAGATATGTCATTATTCGGAGAACAGATCAGACAAAGAGAAAACGCAGATCAGGAATATTTTGAGGATTCCGTATTACAGCTTGCGGGAGCGGTAACCGGCAGGAGCTTTTCCGAGCAGATTCGAGACAAGGGAGAGCAGACGAGGGATGCCGTGAGTGAGATCCTCGGCTACTATCATATCAAGCAGAAAAAGCTCCCCGATGAGGAGATGGATCTGGAAGAGATCCTTGAGAGTTCGATGCGCCCTTCCGGTTACATGTGGAGAGAGGTCGAGCTTACAAAGAAATGGTATGTGGATGCTTCCGGCCCGATGCTTGGGGTTTTGAAGGAATCCGGACTGCCGATCGCCCTAATCCAGAAGGGCGTGCTCGGGTATTATTATACGGATCCGACGACCGGACAGAGCATTCGCGTAAGCGGGAAAAACGAGAAAGAGATCGAACGCGATGCAATCGCTTTTTACCGGCCGTTCCCGCTGAAAAAGATGAAGATGCTGGATCTGTTCAGATTCATCTGGGTAAACATCCCGAAGTCCAATCTGCTTTTATATCTGATGTTTGCGCTCATTGCGACATTGGTGGGGCTCATATCCCCCGCCCTGATCGACACACTGTTTTCGGATGTCGTTGCATCCGGAAGCATCAGAGTACTGATTGCGATCGCGATCTTTATGGTCAATGTTGCGATCAGCAACCTGATGTTCCAGGTGGTCCAGGGTCTGATCCTGGAACGGATCAACGGGAAAATGAACCTGACGGTGGAAGCTGCCACAATGATGCGGATCCTGTCACTGAAACCCTCTTTTTTCAAACAATACGCATCCGGTGATCTTTCGGACCGTACTACGTATATGGGGACACTTGTTAACCAGCTTGTGGATGTTGCGCTTTCCACCGGAGTCACTTCGATTTTTTCACTGGTATACATCGTGCAGATCTTTGCCTATGCACCGGGGCTGGTGGTGCCGGCTCTCACGGTTGCGTTTGTGACCGTGATCATTTCCATAGCGGCAACCTTTATGCAGATGAATATCTCCAAGAAGAAGATGGAAACGGCTGCGAAGGAAAACGGTATGAGTTTTGCCCTGATCTCGGGAATTCAAAAGATCAAGCTTGCCGGCGCGGAACGAAGAGCGTTTTCGAGATGGGGAAGACTTTATGCGAGAGAAGTCGGATATGAGTATAATCCTCCGACGTTTCTGAAGACTCATGATGTGATCTCGTCGGCGGTTTCGGTGGTCGGAACGATCGTAGTGTATTATATCGCCGTAAGGACGGGAGTTTCGGATTCACAGTATTTTGCTTTTAATGCATCCTTTGGCATCGTCAGCGGAGCGCTGACTGCTATCGCGAGTGCTGTTGCGAGTATCGCGACGATCAAGCCGACTGTTGATATGGCACGCCCGATCATGGAGGCGGAGCCCGAGATCGCGGAGAAAAAAGAGGTGATCACTTCTCTCAGCGGAAGCATCGAGATCAATAATGTATCCTTCCAGTACAGCGAGAGTATGCCGAAGGTGCTGGACAATCTTACGCTCCGGATCCGCAGCGGACAGTATGTCGCTATCGTCGGGAGAACGGGCTGTGGAAAATCCACTCTGGTGCGTCTTCTTCTCGGATTTGAAAAGCCGCAGAAGGGAGCGATCCTTTATGACGGACATGACCTTGAGTCGATCGATCTCCGGTCTCTCCGAAGAAAGATCGGAACGGTCATGCAGAGCGGAAAGCTTTTTTCCGGAGATATTTATTCCAACATCGCGATCTCGGCGCCGGATCTTACCATGGATGAGGCCTGGGAGGCCGCGGAGATGGCGGGGATCGCGGATGATATTCGTGATATGCCCATGGGAATGTACACGTATCTTTCCGAAGGCGAGGGCGGCATTTCAGGCGGACAGAGACAGCGTATCATGATCGCGAGAGCAGTCGCGCCGAAGCCGAAGGTGTTGATCTTCGATGAAGCCACCAGCGCTCTTGACAATCTGACACAAAAGAAGATCTCGGATGCACTGAATAATCTTCAGTGTACGAGGATCGTTGTGGCGCACCGTCTTTCCACCATCCGGCAGTGTGACCGGATCCTCGTTCTGGATCAGGGCCATGTCATAGAGGATGGTACCTATGACGAGCTCGTTGCGAAGAAAGGGTTTTTTGCTGACCTTGTACAACGTCAGCAGATCGATGACGTGGACGATGTGGAAGAAATAAAAGACAAGGAGCAGGAGATCATTGAGTAACGGCAGCAAACCGGTGATCCGCGTCAGGGATCTGTACCGGATCTATACGCTCGGAGAAGAAAAGGTAAGAGCTCTGAACGGTGTATCCTTTGAGGTTCATAAAGGCGAGTTCTGTGCCATCGTGGGAACCTCCGGCTCCGGAAAGTCAACCCTTCTCAATATGCTTGCGGGACTGGAGAAGCCGACAAAGGGACAGGTCGTCATCGCAGGAGAACATATCGAGAAGATGAATGAGGGCAGACTGGTGAAATTCCGTCAGAAGCATATCGGCTTTATTTTCCAGTCCTATAACCTTATGCCTACCATGGATGCGATAGAGAATGTCGCGCTACCTCTGATGTTTCAGGGGGTCGGAAAAGAGGAGAGAAAAGAACGGGCGATCAAAATGCTGACGCATGTCGGCCTTCAGAAATATATGGACCATAAACCGACACAGATGTCCGGAGGACAGCAGCAGCGTGTCGGGATCGCTAGGGCACTGGTGGTGAATCCCGAGATCATTTTTGCGGATGAGCCGACCGGAAACCTGGATTCCAATACGACGATGGATGTGCTGCATCTTTTGCAGGAGATCGTACTGAAACAGAACCAGACCATGGTCATGGTTACGCACGACAACCATCTCGCGCATTTTGCGAACCGTCTGATCCATATCAAGGACGGAAAGATTGAATGGATAGAAGATAACGAACCGATCACGGAATAAGAATACAAGAAGGAAGAGATTGAAGGAGAGAGAGATGAAAAAGAAAAACGGCATCAGGGTGGCTGCCGCTGTGGCAGCGTGCATCATTGCACTGACAGCAGGGGCTCCGGAAGCGATCTATGCGACTTCCAGTACCACCACGACCGGGGACAACACCCAGTCTGTCACGATCACGAAAGAAGGAGACACCACTACCACCACAACGCATACGGAAAGCAGCCAGAACACCTACACGCCGTCTCCGGCCAATGACACCGGATACGTGCAGTTGGGAAATACTTTTGTAACACCGACGGCTTCCGCGGGACAGACCGTGACGTTCATTCTTCCGATCGTCAATTACAATTTCTGCCCGATCACAAACGTGGTGGTCACTCCGCAGATCTCCAATAAGGTTACCGAGTGGCCGTTTGTATCCGGCGGACAGAACTACACCCAGACGGTGCCGGCGATCGCGGCTTACACCTATGGCGCGGATGTCAATCTGACAAGAGCGGATCTCATCTTTACGTTTCAGGTGAGAGATGACGTTCTGACGGGGATCTACCCCCTCAAGTTCACCGTGACATTCCTCGGAAACGGAGAGCCTACGGCGCAGTCCAAAACAACGATCACGGCCTTTATCCAGACAACCGGAAAAGCAGGGAGCGGAAGACTGGAGGACAGTCTTAAGGTCAGCAAACCGCGTATCATAGTGACCGGATTTGAAACGAATCCAAAGGATATCAATGCGGGTGATACCTTTACGCTTACCGTGCATGTCAAGAACACTTCGTCAACCACCGCGGTCAGCAACGTGCTTTTTAATTTCCAGTCGGACAGCGAGACGACTACCGCGTCTTCGGGAACAACGGGAACGACCACGGGAACCACGGCAAGTACCACATATGATGCCTTTTTGCCGACCTCCGGAGCAAGCGCGATCTATGCCCAGTCAATGGCACCCGGTGAGACGGCCGATCTGACACTTGACATGTCGGCAAGGGCCGATCTGACGCAAAAGCCATATGTACTGAACCTGGCCATGACCTATGATGCGGCAGGACAGGTAGATTATACGGACAAAGCGAGCATCTCCATTCCGGTCTGGCAGAAGTCGAAATTTGATACCGGAGAAGAAAACATCGGATCCCCGGAGGTGGAGCTTGAAAATGACGGAAACTTATCCTTCAGTATTTACAATACCGGACGTACCACGCTGAACAATGTCTGGTTCAAATTCGATGATAAAGCGGTGAAAGCGGAACCGGTTTTTGTCGGAACCATTACCCCGGGAGGAACGGGTTATGTGGACGCGACGTTTACCGGGGTGGAGCTGAACGACGGAACAGTTCACGGTGTCATCGAATATGAGGATGACCGCGGACAAGTGACCTCTACGGGAAAGGACTTTGACATTACTATCATAGAAAAGATCCCGGACTGGGATGATCTTCCGGATGCCCAGGAGGAAGGATCGGAAGACGCAGGCGGACTGCCGCTCTGGGCAAAGATCCTGATACCGGTCGGTATCGGCGTTGCGGTGCTGATCATCGTTCTTGTAGTCGTGAAGAAGAGAAAAGCAAAAAAGGCACTTGAAGAGGAGGATGAGGATACATCGGAAGATGATGAGGACTCTGACTCCGGCGAGGATACGGGAGCTGATGAAGAGTCCGGTGCAGACGGCGGTAACGTGGAAAACAAGGAAGCCACTCTGGAAGAGCCGCAGGAAGAAAAGGATAAAGAGGAATGAGACTGACGGACATGTTTGCCATGAGTCTGAAAAACCTCTGGCAGAGAAAAACACGTACGATACTGACCGTGCTCGGTGTTGTGATCGGTGTAGCGTCTATCGTTGTGATGATCTCCCTCGGTCTGGGACTTCGTACTTCCATGATGAAAGAGATCCAGGGCTATTCCAACGGGATGCAGGTCCGTGTTACAACGCCTTATAACAGTTCGACCAAGACAAAATCAGCCCAGGAAAAGCTTCTTTCGGATAGTACGGTAAGCAAGCTCGAGACACTGGATCATGTCAAGGATGTTTATCCGGAACTGGATGTGGATATTGTACAGAAGTTCGACTCGTTATATTGCTCGAATACCTTAAAGGGACTTCCGGTCAAAGCCCTTGAAGGAATGAATCTGGACCTGAAAGCGGGTTCTGTTCCGAAAGAGGGAAGTGAACTTTCCATCATCTATGGAAATGCGGCTCTGAACGGCAGGTACAATGCACGGACAAATTTTTATCCGTATTATGAAGGCAAGGAACTTCCGGAAGTGGATCTCATGTCAAAGCCCGTCGATACTTATTTCGATGCGGATGCGTTTAACAGCACCATCGGTTCACAAAACTCCATGGGAGCTTCTTCCGGGGGAGATGGCAGCAGCGGTTCTGCCACGAAAACACCTCCGAAGAAATATCCGATCCCGACAGCAGGAGTTCTGGCAGGCGGGCCGGATGATTACAAATCCATGGCAAGCTGGAATATCTACTGCGACGTGGAGGCTCTGAAAACGGAGCTGAGGAAGGTTTTCCGGAACAAGACAATCCCGGGGCAGCCGACGAAAAAGAATGGACGTCCCTATAAGGAGATCTTTTATAATGCGATCCTTGTAGAGGCGGATGATTTTCGGAATATACAGTCCATCCAGAAGGCGATCCAGGATATGGGTTACAACGCGGAAAGTGACGCGGATTGGGTCAGACAGCAGGAGCAGTCGCTCAATATGATCCAGGCGGTTCTCGGCGGGATCGGTGCGGTTTCGCTTCTGGTTGCCGCGATCGGTATCGCAAATACCATGATGATGTCGATCTATGAGAGGATCCGGGAGATCGGTATCATGAAGGTGATCGGGTGCAATATCCGGGATATCGGTGCGCTGTTTCTGATCGAGGCAGCTTACATCGGTCTTTTCGGAGGCATTGTCGGTCTTGTGTTCAGCTATATTGTTTCTGCGCTGATCAACCATTTTTCGGGGAGCGTCGATCTGATGGGGATAGGCAATACCGCAGGCGGCAGCATATCAACCATTCCGCCGTGGCTTGCGCTGGTGGGAGTTGTTTTTGCCATTCTGATCGGAATGCTTTCCGGCTTTGTTCCTTCGCAGCGTGCCATGCGTCTGTCGGCACTCGCTGCGATCAAGAACGAGTAGGTACGTATTTGCGGCAGCGCTGTACTTTTGATATAATTGACAGGAACGGAAAACGCTTGTGAGAGGGCAGGATGAAAGAGGCTTCGAATAAGGAATCTTCGAAAACTGAAAAGAAAAAAAGGAGAAAAGCCAAATCCATTACCCAGACCATACTGACGATCATTGTCGGAGTTGCGATCGGGTTTACGGTTCTTTTTTTGCTGACATCGAGTCTCTTTTTCAATCAGCAGATCACGCAGATCTACGAAGAAATGGATGAGGCCATTGCAAATGCCGCAAAGACCAGTGTTTCCTGGGAAGAGGCATATATGCTGGCGGCCCGTGTGATGCGCGCTTATCAGAGTATTGAGAATCCGGTCGAGCTTTACAATACGGACCGCGAGGCATACGATGCATACTTTGATGAGATAGAAGCAACGGAGCTTTACAGCAGTGCATGGCAGAAGCTCAATTCATCACGGAGAGGGAGCGACGCGACGGCGATTGATTTCGTGCTGTTGTTCCCGGAAGAGAACAGGGGCCTTTATATCATTGATGCCAGTGATGCCAATGTCCTTCCCTGCGGAGAGATGTTTGACATGGATCTGAGTGCTTATGTCGGGCATCCCGGCCGTTCCTTTGACGGCGTTGAAACCACATCCTCCGTATACGGAGTCGTGCGGACGGACGGAATTGCGTATGTAACCGACCCGTCCCGCGATATTTACGGATATCTGCTCACGGATATTCCGGTCAGTGAAATTCAGACCCGTACCCGTATTTTCCTGTTCGAGACAGCCGGCTGCGCGGCGATCCTGACCTTTGTGATCTGTCTGATCGCGGCGATCCATTTCAGAAAACGTCTCGTACAGCCTCTGGAGGAGATTACGAATGCCGCGGAGGAATTCACAGGGAACTACGAACTCCGTGTCGGCACTCATGATGAAACCCGTGTATTTACCAATGTTTCCGGCGGGAGGATCAGAGAGCTGCAGAATCTGACCTCTTCTGTGCAGAGCATGGAGCTGGAGATCAATTCCTACATCCGGGATATCGGGACCATGGCAAGTGAAAAGGCCCGCATCGGTACGGAGCTCGAGATCGCTACAAGGATCCAGTCTTCGTGGCTTCCGAACGAATTCCCGGCTTTCCCCGGACGCGATGAGTTTGATCTTTACGCGACGATGACACCGGCCAAGGAAGTCGGCGGTGATTTCTACGACTATTTTCTTATTGATGATGACAAGCTCGGGCTTGTCATGGCAGACGTTTCCGGCAAAGGGGTCCCCGGAGCGCTTTTCATGATGGTATCCAAGACTATTCTCAAATACCGCGCCATCAACGGCGGATCACCGGCGGATATCCTTGCTTTTGTAAATAAGCGGCTTTGTGAACAGAATGCCGTGGACATGTTTGTGACGATCTGGTTCGGGATCCTTACGATCAGTACCGGTGAGGTGGTTTCCGCAAATGCGGGGCATGAATACCCAGCTGTTATGCACGGAAACGGGGATTATGAGATCATCAAGGACAAACACAGCTTTGTCTGCGGCGGTATGCAGGGCATCCATTACAAGGAGTATTCTTTTAAGCTTGACCCGGGTGACCGCCTGTTCCTGTATACAGACGGTGTGCCGGAAGCGACCGACCTTAAGGACGAGCTCTTTGGAACGGACCGGATGCTGGCTGCACTGAATGAATGTAAGGATGCATCACCTATGGATACGCTGGCGCATGTGCAGCAAAAGATCGATGAGTTCGTAGGTCCGGCGGAACAGTTTGACGACACAACGATGATGTGTTTAATATATAAAGGGAAAGCGGAAGTAAAGGGAGAAGCGAACATGAAAGAACTTCGGATCGAAGCACTTGTTGAGAATCTCGATAAGGTTCAGGCATTTGTGGAGGAACTCCTGGAAGAAGGGGGATGCCCCATGAAGCAGATGATCACCATCAATATCGCGGTGGAGGAGATCTACGTCAACATTGCAAGCTACTCTTACCCCTCCGGAACCGGTGAAGCGGTGATCCGAATGGAAGTCAGCGACAATGAAGCGACGATCATCTTTGAAGACACCGGTATTCCATATGATCCGCTGGCAAAAGAAGATCCGGATGTTACACTTTCCGCCGAGGAAAGGCAGATCGGGGGACTGGGGATCTACATGGTCAAAAAGTCAATGGATTCCATGGAATACGAATATCGCGACAACAAAAACATCCTGACATTGAAAAAGAAGTTTTTGTAAGAGGTTTTCAGAGAATGAAGCAGATACTGTATATTGATGCCTGCGTACGCAAAGGGTCCAGGACCAGAAGGCTTGCAGAGGTACTCCTTCAACGGCTTGTCGGCACGGAATCATCCTTTAATGTCAAAAAACTGGTCTTAAAAGAAGAAGAGAAGGCGTTTCAGCCGCTTCATGAAAGCAACCTCATTCAGAGGAATTATGCACTCATGCATGAAGTGTATGATGACCCCATGTATTATTATGCAAAGGAATTTGCTGCTGCGGACATTATCGTGATCGCGGCCCCTTACTGGGATTTTTCTTTTCCCGCAATTCTCAAATTGTATCTTGAGCATGTCAGCGTGAACGGCATCGCGTTCCGCTATGAGAATGACCAGCCTGTCGGGCTTTGCCGTGCCGGAATGCTTTACTACGTGACCACGGCCGGCGGCAGGATCGGAAACCGGAATCTGGGATACGACTATGTCAAAAATCTGACGTGCGGACTCTTCGGCGTCAGGGAAACACAGTGCATTATGGCAGACGGGCTGGATCTGGAAGGTGTTGATCCGGAAGAGGTCATCCAGAACGCCGAACATGCTATCTTTTCAAATCCGAATATTTTTTCATCTTTTTTCTCATGATATCATACAAGTCATAAGTCTATTTCAGCGTCAATTTCTCCGTTTTTAACAAGAAATTTAATTTTTTTTAAATTTTTCTGGACTTTTTCGCGTCTTTATGTTGTATTATTAGAAGAAATAATACAATATCTTGAAAAAAATCAGGTTGGTTTTTAAAAAAAGTGTGCCCTGCGGCTAATCTGTTCGTATAAGCTGGGTAGAAACCTGATGTCAAACAAGGAGGACATGCATTATGAAAAAAACATTTTCGCTGATCCTGGCAATGGTTGTTTCACTGGCGATATTTGCCGCGGATCTTTCCGGGCTTGTCACAACCGTTCAGGCAGAAGACAGCACGGGACTGGAGGATATTTATCCGGGAGACCCGGCTGATGATCCGATGCCGGATCCCGGCGACATTCCGGATCCTGCACCTGCACCGGCTCCGAGCGAGGACGAGCAGGCGAAGCAGCAGGCCTATGAGGAAGCCGCGAAGCAGGCGGAGGAAGCGGCTAATCAGGCACAGTCAGACCCGGCGGCCGAAGCTGCAAGACAGCAGGCAGAAGCAGATGCAGCAGCTGCGCAGAAGGCTGCACAGGATGCACAGAAAGCGGCTGACGAAGCTAAGCAGAAGGAAGAGGCTTCCAACTATCAGCTTACCGCGTTTATAAACGGATCAAAGGTATCCAAGATCGATTTCGGTACACTTGCGATCGGCGTCGGGGATTCCAGGGTCCTTCAGATCACGAACTCCGGATCTACTTCCGTGAAGCTGATCTCTACAAAGACAAATGATGCAGACGGTGTTTTCACAATGGCGCTGCAGGGCGGATCCACGACCCTTGCTCCTACGGAGTCCGTGAAATACCTTGTGACCTTAAAGCCCAGTGCTGATTCGGGAACGTATAAGGCGGATCTTCTGTTTGCAGACGCCGATAAGGATCCGAACTATACCAAGGGATTGGATATCACGGTCAAGGCTACGGTCAAGGCATCGTCTTCCTCTATCACGGGTGTGACGATCAATCCTTCGAAGATCCGTCTCGCGATCGGCTCCACCTATCCGTTTGTGGCGGATGTTAAAGGAAAGGGCGACTTTGATGATTCCGTGAACTGGAGTGTAGCGAATGCGAACGCAGTGGATACCCGTGTAGATAAGAACGGACTGCTTACCATTGCGAGCTATGAAACGGCAGGCTCCATCACCGTGGTAGCTTCCTCCGTTCAGGATCCAAGCGTAAAGGGATATGCGACGATCACACTTCAGAGCGACAGCTTTAACGTCAGCGCTCAGGCAGTCCCGGCAAACGGCGGTGTCGTAACCGGCGGCGGTGCGGTTTCCAAGGGCGGATCTGTCACCTTATCGGCTGTTCCGAACCAGAACTTCTATTTCGCAGGCTGGGTGCAGAACGGTAAAACGGTTTCCACTTCGACAAATTATACGATCACGAACGTGCAGTCGGATATGACGCTGACCGCGAAGTTCGTACAGAATTACGTAACGGTCACGGCGCTTTCAAACAACAATCTCGCCGGTACGGTTGTCGGCGGCGGAAAGGTAAGCTACGGCGGGAAGACCACTCTTTCCGCGAAGGCGAATCCGGGATATGTCTTTACCGGATGGAAAGAAGGGAACAACATTCTCAGCACGGCGGCTTCCCTGGAACTGAATAATCTTACGGTTGACCGTACCATCACGGCGATCTTTGCACAGACATCTCATACGATCGTACTTGCGGCAAGTCCGGCAGAAGGCGGCCAGGTGTCTGGCGGCGGTACTTTCCCGCTCGGACAGGGCACCACGGTGAAGGCGGTTCCGAATACCGGCTGGGCATTCCAGGGCTGGGCGGTCAACGGACAGATCGTCAGCAAGGATGCGACCGTCAAGATTGACAAGATCGATCAGGACTACAGCTTTACGGCAGTCTTTATCCGTACCGGGGTGACCACATTTACGATATCCGCCGGTGTCGCAACGACGGGCGGGGCCATTACTCCGAGCGGAAAGACGGTTGTCCCGCAGGGACAGAACGTGACCTATGCGATCACACCGAAGTCCGGCTATGCGATCCTTGCGGTTGCGGTAGACGGGATTCAGGTAGGACCGGTTCCCACCTATACCTTTACGAATGTGCAGGCCCCACATACGATCGCGGCTGCATTCCTCCTTACAGATGCCGGTAAGGCGGCACAGCAGGCGGCTGGAAAACAGACACAGACCAACAAGGTGGAAAAGGTAGATAAGACCGAGTCAAACACTGCTACAGAAGATAAGACCGTATCGCTGGAAGAGGCTGCATCCGGTGAAGCGGGGGATAATTACGTGGAAGAGATGGAAGGCCTTGACAATATCCCGGTACCAAGTGATGAAGAACTAGGTGATCAGATCGCAGCTTCCGAAGAAAGCTATGGTACGCTTGCACTGATGGGACTTTCCGTGGACGAAGCAAACCAGATGATCGCAAACGGCGCAGGTCCGGATCTTCTGCTGCAGGCATACTATGACGGCGCGTTCAAGACAAGCGTTGTCAATGATCTGGCGCCGGTGGATGAGCCTACGGATTACAGCAACCTCTCCATGGAGGAACTGGAGCAGATGGCGATCGATGATTTCTATCCGAGCTTCCCGAACCTCGATTCGGTCGTGAACAAGATGATGACTGACGGAGAGACACTTGCCATTGCAAACGGCGGAGAAGCATTGATCGGCATCAGCCTGACGAAGCAGGATAAATCCTCGATAGAGCCTGCTGTCGAAAAAGAGATGAACAATGCGGTCGGACAGAAACCTCTTCAGTATTTTGACCTGACTATCATGAAATCCGTGGACGGTGCAACAGAGAGTGTTTCCGAGACCGAGGAGCCGATGGAGATCGTGATCGCGATCCCGGATGATATCTATCAGGCAGGAAAGACCTACTCGATCCTCCGGGTACATAACGGAGAACTGACAGTGCTTCCGGATCTTGATGACAATCCGAAGACGATCACCTTCCGTACAGATCGCTTTTCCACCTATGCGATCGCCCAGCAGGTAGCGACCACCAAACAGATCGTGATCCGGTTTGCGATCGGTGCGATCATCACACTTGCCATCGCGGTCACCTGTTTCCTGATCCTGATGTATCATCAGGCAAGAGTTCGCAAAGCAAGAAGACGCGAGCGCATCGAGAGAATGAAGCGGGAAAGAAATAATCACTAATCGGAAAATGACCTATGGTAAAGGAAAGACTGGAACAGGAAAAACTGCTTATTGAGTTATCCGGGCGCATTGAGACGTCTAATGCGCCCGAGGAGGGAGCACGGATCTTTGAGATCCGTGCTTCTTATCTGGACAAAGACCTTGAACTGGATGCAAAAGACCTCACCTATATCAGCTCTGCCGGTCTGAGGGAACTGCTGAAACTCTATAAACAGGAAAAACACCTCAGCATCACGCATGTCAGCAAAGAGGTATATGACATCTTTGATATTACCGGATTTACCGACTTCCTGGACATCCAGATGGATAAAGAGGCAGAGAGTGAGGCACCGTGTGAGGGGATCAACAACACGTATTATGATGCACCGTTCGTCCCCGCGGCGCGTATGTTTGAACGACAGGCGAAGGAGCACCCGGACAAAGCGGCGATCGTAAGCACGGAGAGATCCCTTACCTACCGGGAGCTTGATGCGGAATCCAACCGTATCGCCAATATGCTTCAGTATATCGGCGTCCGTCCCGATGACCTCATCATGGTGCTGCTTCCGCGGTCTGTGGATGTGTGTATCGCGAACCTCGGCATCATGAAAGCCGGAGCCGCGTTTCTCGTGGCGAACACTGAGTACCCTGATGAGCGGATCGCCTTTATGTATGAGAACGCGGCGTGTAAGTATCTCATCACAACGCATGAGATCTGCTTTGACCGCCTGGATCTTATCATCGAGATCAGGAAGCGCCCGTTGTTTTTTGAAAACAGCGTTACCTTCCTTGATACGGGTAATACGAAGCAGAGGATCGATGAAAGAGATCTTGCATACTGTATCTATACTTCCGGTTCTACGGGAAAACCGAAAGGTGTTTTGATCGAGCAGGAAAATCTGACCAATTTTTTGGATGCCAATCCGAAAAACCATGAGATCATGGAGATCATCGGACGGGCGTCCGTTGTTCTTTCGCTGGCACCTCAGACGTTTGATGTTTCGATCATGGAAATGTTCGTGCCTCTGACAGCCGGGCTGACCATGGCGCTTGCATCGGATGAGGAGATCCGAAATCCCATGCTCCTCCGGAACTTTATGGAAGCGCAGAAGGTGGATGCCATGATCTCGACTCCGAGCTTCCTCGAAACACTGATCGCGCTTCCCGGGATGAAGGATGCACTGAAGCAGATCAAGGTTTACGACATCGGAGCGGAGGCGTTCCCTGCGCCCCTTTTTGATATGATCCGGGCAATTAATCCCGATGCCCTTGTGATGAACGGCTACGGCCCCACAGAGACGACCATCAGCTGTACTGTGAAGGTCATCGAGGATTCGGATCACATCACGATCGGTACACCCGGCGCAAATGTGAAGGCATATGTTGTGGATAAGAACAATGAGGAAGTGCCGGACGGAACAGAGGGGGAGCTTCTGATCGCCGGAAAGGGTGTCGGAAGAGGTTATATCGGTCTGCCGCAGAAAACGGCGGAGGTGTTTATTGATTTTAACGGGCAGCGTGCCTATAAAACAGGAGATATCGTAAGGATCACGGAGGACGGGGAGATCGAGTACCGGGGACGGGACGATCATCAGGTCAAGCTTCACGGACTCCGGATCGAGCTTGGCGAGATAGAAGAGATCCTGTCAAAGTGCGAAGGCGTCAGTCGCGGTGTCGCACTGGTGATCGACAACAGATATCTGGCTTATTATTATGTCACGGACAAAGAAGTGTCGCCCGATGAGGTAAAGGAATTCGCAGGAAAGCATCTTGCGCATTATATGGTGCCGTCCTTTTTTATTCCGATGGACATCATACCGCTGACAGCGAATATGAAGATCGACCGGAAAGCGCTTCCGAAACCGGAGATCAGGGAAGAGAACCTCTGCATGCCGGAAACGGAAATGCAAAAGAAACTCTATGATCTGGTAAAAGAAGTGCTTCCGTCAACAGAGATCGGGATTGATACGAACCTTTTCGATACGGGAATTTCATCCCTTGAGAGCATGATGATCCTGACTGTGATCGGTGATGAATTCCGGATAGTGCTGAAACTTTCGGATTTGCAGGAACATCCGACGATACGTGCCATGGAAAAGATTCTTGAGATGGCTGCACCCCAAAAACGCCGCAGAAAGAAAGACCGATACCGGTGTACGTTCATCCAGCAGTCGCTTTATGGCGGGATGAAGAAAGGCAACAGCGCGGTTCATTCGATCCCCGTTATCCTTACGCTGGATCCTTCCGTTGATGAGGAAAGACTCATGTCCGCCGTTACGAAGACGGTTGAGAATCATCCGGGCCTTTCTGCTGCATTTACCGCAGAAGGAGATAATATCTATCAGATCCCGAGAAAAGAAGTGATCGACGGTTTCCGTCCGGAAGTCATCGATCTTACCGATCAGGAGTTTGAGGGGATCAGAGAAGAACTCGCAAACACACAGATCCTGTTATCGGATCCACTGATGTTTCAGGTAAGACTCTACCGGACGGAAAGCAGAAGGATCCTGTTTGCGGTATTCAGCCATCTGATCAGCGACGGGGATTCTGTTGACATATTTTTTGGCGATGTGGCGGCGGCTTATCAGGGGAAGAAACTCAAAAAAGAGCGGATGAGCATGTTCGAGGTAGGAGAAGAGTATATGGCATATATGGATTCTCCGCTTTATGCACAAACGATCGGCTATTACCGCAGGCTGATGTCCGGACGGACGGGCTTTACCTCGATCCCCGATACGATCGGAGACGAAGAACTGTCCGCAGGATTTGCCGTAAAGAAGCTTTCCCTGAATAAGAGCGGACTTCAGGAAAGGTGCCGTCAGCTTGGCCTCACGGAGAACGCACTCATCACCGGAGTGATCGGGATCGTGCTTTCTGAAGCGGCAGGAGAAAAAGGGGCGGCATTTGCTGTCGGATACAACGGAAGAAACGATTCCCGCCTTTCGAATACCTTCGGATGTATCGCAAACCTTCTCCTTATCAACTGCCATTCGGAAGGGGAAAGCCTTGAAAAGGCATATTTTGAAGATCTCCAGAAGCAGCTTTTTGAAGCAATGTCGTTCACTATGGTGCCGTTTGGGGAGATGGCGATGAGCTATGAGCATTTTCTGGAGATCGTGTTTGTCAACCAGCTTTGTGAGAACGAAGAGATCATGGTCGAAGGGAAAAAGCACGAAGTAGAATTCCTGACGGAAAGGAGCATGTCGGAACTGCACAGGATCGTTCTGCAAACCTACTATGAAGGGGAAGAGATCTGTGTCAGTGCTGATTATCATGCAAATCGCTATGAACATGCGCAGATCGAGGAACTTCTGCTTCATATCGACCAGATGCTTCAGCTTACGGGGGACATGAAAGATGAATGAGACAGAGAACAGCCGCTTTGAAAAGAATTACCGCATGGGGAGCTTCTTGCTGTATGTGCTCCCGACGATGATCACATTTGTTTACAACGGATTTTATTCGTTCGTGGACGGCGCCTTTATTGAGGAGTTCCAGGGGCCGTATTCCATCGCGGCGGTCAATCTTTATTATCCTGTGCTGAGCCTGACACTCGGACTCGGCTGCATGATCGGCGTCGGAGGAAGTGTTGCTCTGGCGGCATTCTCAGGCGAAGGGAAAAAGAAGGAGGCAGACGGTCTGTTTTCGCAGATACTGCTTTCCACGGTGATCCTCGGAGTGATTCTTGCGGTGCTCGGGAATCTCTTTTCCGGTCCGATTATCAGTTTCCTCGGTGCGACTGAGGGGAATATCGCATACGCACTCCCATACTACCGGATCATGATCAGCTGCTCGCCGGTTTTCCTGTTTGCTTCGGTGCTTCTGCCGCTGTTCCTTGCGGAGGGGAAGAGCATCTCTATAGCGGTCACTTCCGTTCTTGGCGGGATACTGAATCTGGTACTGGATTACGTACTGATGGGGGCGCTCGGTATGGGCATCGAGGGCGCGGCTCTTTCAACGATCCTGGGTTACGGGGTTTCCTGCGTATATGCATTGATCTTTTATATGCCGCGGAACAAAAAGGGAAGCAGCTTCCATTTCGCTCCGGTGAAACCCGTATCGAAAACTCTGTTCAAGGCATGCTATAACGGCGTGTCGGAGATGATCGTGTGCCTGGCGAGCGGAGTGACGGCACTGATCATGAATCACCTGGCATTCCGTTTTTACCGGGAAGTAGGCGTCAGTGTGGTATCTGTATATCTTTATGTCCAGTTCCTTGTGCTGGCAGTATTCATGGGCATTACCGAGGCAGTTCAGCCGCTGCTTTCTTACCGGTACGGAAAAGGGGATCTGGGAGGCGGAAGAAGGATCATCAATCTTGCCGTTTCCTGGACGATCATTTTTTCCGTTTTGATGAGCATGGTGATCTGGTTTCTCAGGAAGCCGATCGTGGGCCTCTTTTTTGAGATGGAAGGGGAAGACCTGATCTTTTATGAAACAGGCGTAAACAGCCTTGTTTACATTGTTCCGGCGTGTCTGATCTGCGGGTTCAATATCCTGATCACAGGCGTCTTTACTGCCTTTTTGAACGGGACGGTTTCCGCGATCCTGTCCATTCTCCGGACGCTCGTGTTTTTTGTCGTGATGATGTATACGCTGCCGTTAGCACTCGGAGGGAATGGGCTTTGGCTGGCGTGGTTCGGGGCGGAGGCGGTTTCACTTCTCGTCGGGATACTATTTTTGCACAAGTACCGAGAAAAATACGGATTATCAGGTTCGGACGGAACGGAAAAAAGGTGGAGTACAGATGGTTTTTTCTCTATACAAAGGAGAAAACAGGGTTTATAATAAGATCAGAAGGTAACCATTCTAATCACACAAAGCATTGATCCAGGAAACCGTTTTTGAAACGTTATCATGGGGGTGATGGTATGGCGAACATAAAGAATCTCAGTACCGAAAGGTATAAAGCGCATGAGTTCCTCAGTGAGTTTGCAGAGCATGTCGGTGAGGACAAACTCAACGACGACGGCCGGATGGCCAAATTCCGGAAGCGCAAACGGTTCATGGACACCAATGTTTCCGAGCTGATGGCGGAAGCGCAGCAGAGACGCGATGTGATCATCGAGCAGGAGAAGACAGAGCGTCAGCAGTTTGCGGGCTACATGAAGCAGAAAAAAACAAAAGACAAGTATGCGCCGAAGGACTATTGACATACAAACACGATATGTGTATGATTAACTTAAATTTTTTCAGATAAACCTGTGACGCGGAAGAAAAAGCATCTTATCGCCGGAGTGATCCGCAGCGAGTCCGGGACGGTGGAAGCCGGATGGTATGAGGGATGCGTGGAGAGATCCTTATATGGGCCGCTGAGGGCATGGGGAAAGGGCAGATCCCGAGTATCCGTGACGTGAGGCATACGTTAGTTGCCGGGGGTATGCAGGTATCCCGCAAGTGCACGGGTCATTCCGTGAATCAAGGTGGCACCGCGGATAGGAAACTTATTCGTCCTTGACAGAAACAGATGATTTCTGTCAGGGACTTTTTTATTACATTTTACTCATACGGGGTGAAAGGAGAATACCATGAAGATAGTGCCGGATTACAGTGAAGTCAAAGCAGCCGCGGCCGCAGGCGAATACAAAGTCTTCCCGGTCAGCACGGAGATCCTGTCGGATTTTACGACACCGATCGAGACGCTGAGGATCCTGAAGAACGTTTCCAGCCATGTGTATCTGCTGGAATCAGCCAGGTCCGATGATGAGTGGGGACGGTATACGTTTCTCGGATACGATCCGAAGCTCTGCATCACCTGTGACAGAGGACTTCTCAAGGCAGGGAGCATTTCCATCGAAACCGATGATCCTTCCTCCTATATCCGCCAGGTGCTGTCCGGGCACAAGAGTCCGCGGCGGGATGATCTGCCCCCGTTTACCGGCGGTCTTGTAGGATATTTTTCCTTTGATTATTTCGGATACAGTGAGCCGACGGCGATCCTTGATAAAGGGGAAAGGGACTGCTTTAAGGATGCGGATCTGATGCTTTTTGACAAGGTCATCGCCTTCGATCATGTGAGGCAGAAGCTGATCCTCATCGTAAACATGTCTCTGGAGGACGGAGAGAGCGGATACAATAAGGCAGTGAACGAGCTTAAGGAGCTCTGCCACCTGATCCGGAACGGGGAAAAGAAGAAGGACGAGAAAGGGAAGCTTCTCGGAGAGATCACACCGCTTTTTGATAAAGAGAGATTTTCCGAAATGGTGGAAAAGGGAAAGAAGCATATCTACGAAGGCGACATTTTCCAGATCGTGCTTTCCAACCGTCTTTCCGCTCCCTTTGAGGGGAGCCTGCTTGATACCTACCGGGTTCTCCGCACGATCAACCCGTCTCCCTATATGTTCTATTTTGCGGGAGATGATGTGGAGGTTGCAGGGGCCTCTCCGGAGACGCTTGTAAAGCTGGAGAACGGCGTGCTTCATACGTTTCCCCTCGCGGGTACAAGGAAACGCGGGAAAACCGGGGAAGAGGACAGAGAGCTTGAAAAAGAACTCCTCGCAGATGAGAAGGAACTGGCGGAGCACAACATGCTCGTGGATCTCGGAAGGAATGATCTCGGAAAGGTCAGCAGATTCGGCACGGTTGAGGTCGAAAAGCTTCATTCCATCGAGCGCTTCTCACATGTTATGCATATCGGCTCTACCGTAAGGGGAGAGATCCGTGATGATAAGGATGCACTTGATGCGCTCGAGGCTGTGCTCCCTGCGGGAACGCTGTCCGGAGCACCCAAGATCCGGGCATGCCAGCTCATCGGGGAACTGGAGCAGAACAAGCGCGGCATTTACGGCGGAGCGATCGGGTACATTGACTTCACCGGAAACATGGACACCTGCATCGCCATCCGTATCGTATACAAAAAAGACGGCCAGATATTTGTAAGAAGCGGAGCCGGGATCGTGGCGGATTCCGATCCGGAGAAGGAATATGAAGAGAGCATGAATAAAGCGAGAGCAACACTGACGGCGCTTAATATGGCAAAGGAGGTGGAAAAATGATCCTGCTTATTGATAATTATGACAGTTTTTCCTATAACCTCTATCAGTATATCGGAGAGATCAACCCGGACATCTCGGTGATCCGCAACAATGAAAAAACCGTGGACGAGATCCGATCGATGAAACCGGATCATATCATTTTATCGCCCGGCCCCGGGAGACCGGAGGATGCGGGAGTCTGCATGGAGGTTGTGACAGGGTTAAGCGGAGAGATCCCGATCCTGGGTGTGTGCCTTGGGCACCAGGCGATCTGCGCGGCTCTCGGCGGTGTTGTGACACACGCGAAGGAGCTGATGCACGGAAAACAGTCGATCGTTCGTATCGATCCGGCCTGCCCGGTGTTTGCAGGGTGCGCAGAAGAGATACCGGTTGCACGTTATCATTCCCTTGCGGCAAAAGAGGACACGCTGCCAAAGGAACTGATCGTGACGGCGACTGCGGACGACGGAGAGGTGATGGCCGTGATGCATGAAAAGATGCCTGTTTACGGCCTGCAGTTTCACCCCGAGTCCATCATGACGCCGGACGGGAAAACAATCCTGAGAAACTTTTTGAATCTTTGATGATAAGGAAAGCCCATATGGAATACGGAAGGAGAGAAGAACATGATCAAGGAAGCTATCGTAAAAATCGTGAACAAAGAGGATCTGACTTATGACGAGGCCTATGCCGTCATGAATGAGATCATGAGCGGTGAGACTTCACCGACGCAGAACGCGGCATTCCTCGCGGCGCTTTCCACGAAGAGCGCCAGAGCAGAGACTACGGATGAGATCGCAGGCTGCGCGGCAGCGATGCGGGAGCATGCGGTGAGGGTGGAGACCGGAATGGATGTACTGGAGATCGTCGGGACCGGCGGAGACAACGCGGGGAGCTTTAATATCTCCACAACGGCGGCGCTTGTGACGGCGTCTGCGGGGATCAAGGTGGCAAAGCACGGAAACCGCGCGGCTTCTTCTCTTTCGGGAACCGCGGACTGTCTGGAGGCTCTGGGTGTCAACATCGAGGAGAGTCCGGAACTCTGCAAAAAGCTGCTGGCCGAAGCAAACATGTGCTTCTTTTTCGCACAGAAATATCATACATCCATGAAATACGTCGGAGCGATCCGGAAGGAGCTTGGCTTCCGCACGGTGTTTAATATCCTGGGACCCTTAACGAACCCCGCTTCGCCTTCCATGCAGCTGCTCGGCGTGTATGATGAATACCTGGTGGAACCCCTTGCCCAGGTTCTTGTGAGCCTCGGAGTAAAACGCGGCATGGTGGTATACGGCATGGACAGGCTGGATGAGATATCACTTTCCGCGCCGACCAAGATCTGTGAGATCAAGGACGGATGGTTCAAGACGTTTTTTGTTACGCCCGAGCAGTTTGGGATGGAGCGCTGCGAAAAGAAGGATCTCGTCGGCGGAACGCCGCAGGAAAATGCGCAGATCACGCTCGATATCCTTAAGGGAACAAACGGGCATAAGCGGAACGCAGTTCTTCTGAATGCCGGCGCGGCGATCTACATCGGGGGAAAAGCGGAGAGCTTTGAGGACGGCATACATCTGGCAGGTGAGCAGATCGATTCCGGGAAGGCTCTCGAAACACTGGAGAAATTCAAGAAAGTCAGTAACGAAGAGGTATAAGAATGTCGATTCTGGATGAACTTGCGGACCACGCGAGAGAACGTGTCACAAAAGCAAAGAGAAAAAGGCCTGAGAGCATTATAAGGAGACTTGCCCAGGAGCTCCCGAAGGGAGATCCTGCTTTCGAGAAAGCGCTGAAGAAACCGGGGATGTCCTTTATCTGTGAGTGCAAAAAAGCTTCCCCTTCCAAAGGGATCATCGCGGAGGACTTTCCCTATCTTTCCATCGCGAAGGAGTACGAGGAGGCGGGAGCGGACGCGATCTCCGTTCTGACCGAGCCGAAGTGGTTTCTCGGGGCGGACCGGTATCTAGAGGAGATCACAAAGGAGGTTCATATTCCGGTGCTCCGGAAGGATTTTACCGTGGATCCGTACATGATCTATGAGGCTAAGCTCCTCGGGGCTTCCGCCGTCCTTTTGATCGTGTCCATTCTGTCAGAGGAGGAACTGAAAAAGGATCTTCTGATCTGTGAGGAGCTGGGACTGTCCGCGCTGACCGAGTGCCATGACGAGGAAGAGATCGATATTGCGCTTTCCGCCGGAGCAAGGATCATCGGAGTCAATAACCGGAACCTGAAGGATTTTACGATCGATACCGACCTTTCCGGGCGTCTTCGGAAGCGGGTCCCGGAGGAGATGGTTTTTGTTTCCGAGAGCGGGATCCGGGGGCCGGAGGATGTCAGGAGGCTCCGGGAGACCGGTGCGGATGCCGTGCTGGTAGGCGAGATCCTGATGCGTGCGGAGAATAAGAAAGAAAAGCTGAAAGAGCTGGAGGGCACGACATGACAAAGATCAAGCTTTGCGGAATGATGCGGGATGTTGATATCGAGACAGCAAATGCTCTGAACGCGGACTATGTCGGCTTTGTGTTTGCAAAAAAGAGCAGACGGTATGCTGCGCCGGATGAGGCGAAAAAGCTGAAAGCACTTCTGGATCCTGAGATCCGTGCCGTCGGGGTTTTTGTGAATGAGGAACTGAGTGTGGTCTTATCGCTTCTTAAAGAAGGGATCATCGACCTGGCACAGCTTCACGGAAGTGAGACGGATGCGTATATCCGGGAGCTGAAGGAGCTTTCCGGGAAGGAAGTGATCCGGGCATTCAAAGTGAAGAAGAAAGAGGATCTTGAGGAAGCGGAAAAAAGCATCGCAGACCATATCCTTTTGGATGCCGGCGCCGGAGACGGAGAGACCTTCGACTGGGGGATCCTCGGCGGCTTTTCCCGTCCCTATTTTCTGGCGGGCGGACTTGATCCGGAGAATGTTTCGGAGGCGGTCAGGAGCATAAAGCCATATGGCGTTGATGTAAGCTCCGGGATCGAAACGGACGGAAAGAAGGATCCGGAGAAAATGAAGGCTTTTGTGGAGGCGGTCAGGAACGCGTAAGCAGATGATCCAAAAAGGAAGGAGAATCAGGCAATGGGAGAAAAAAAAGGAAGATTCGGTGATCACGGAGGACAGTACATTCCGGAAACGCTGATGAATGCGGTGATCGAACTGGAAGAAGCCTATGACAGATGGAAGGATGACCCGGAATTTACGGGAGAACTGAAGACGCTTTTTCAGGAATACGCGGGGCGTCCGTCAAGACTCTACTATGCGGAGCGCATGACAAAGGATCTCGGCGGTGCGAAGATCTACCTGAAACGGGAGGACTTAAATCACACCGGAGCGCACAAGATCAACAACGTGCTCGGCCAGGCTCTTCTCGCAAAAAAAATGGGAAAGACCCGTCTGATCGCCGAGACCGGGGCAGGACAGCACGGCGTGGCAACGGCGACCGCCGCGGCACTCATGGGGATGGAATGCGTCGTCTTTATGGGCGAAGAGGATACGAAACGCCAGGCGCTGAATGTTTACCGGATGCGGCTTCTCGGGGCAGAGGTGATCCCCGTGACGACCGGGACCGCGACGCTGAAGGATGCTGTTTCCGAAGCCATGAGAGAATGGACATCCCGGATCGCGGATACGCATTACTGCCTCGGTTCCGTGATGGGACCGCATCCGTTCCCGACGATCGTCCGTGATTTCCAGGCGGTGATCTCAAAGGAGATCAAGGAGCAGCTTCTGGAAAAAGAAGGGAAACTTCCCGATGCGGTGATCGCATGCGTGGGCGGTGGATCCAACGCGATCGGAAGCTTTTATCATTTTATCGAAGATAAGGAGGTGCGGCTGATCGGATGCGAAGCGGCGGGAAGAGGCGTTGACACATTCGAGACGGCGGCGACCATCGCTACCGGCAGGAAGGGGATCTTCCACGGGATGAAGTCCTACTTCTGTCAGGATGAGTTCGGCCAGATCGCGCCGGTGTATTCGATCTCGGCAGGACTGGATTATCCCGGGATCGGTCCGGAGCATGCTTATCTCCATGATACCGGCCGGGCGGAATATGTGCCGGTTACGGATGATGAGGCGGTAAATGCCTTTGAGTATCTGGCGAAGACCGAAGGGATCATTCCGGCGATCGAATCCGCGCACGCGGTTGCTCATGCGAGAAAGATCGCGGGAAAGATGAAGACGGATCAGATCATCGTGATCACGATCTCCGGAAGAGGAGATAAGGACTGTGCAGCCATTGCACGCTATCGCGGCGTGGATATCGGGGAAGAATAAGAGATCGGAGGAATTGTAATATGAGCAGAATAGAGGAAGCGTTTGCAAAGGGAAAAGCCTTTATCCCTTTCTTTACATGCGGAGATCCGGATCTTGCCACGACGGAGGAATGTGTCCGTGAGGCAGTAAAGAACGGGGCGGATCTGATTGAGCTCGGGATCCCGTTTTCCGATCCGACCGCCGAAGGGCCGGTGATACAGCAAGCCAGTGAGAGGGCACTCTCCGGGGGTGTGAATACGGAGAAGATCTTTGATCTGGTGAGAAAGCTGCGGGAGGACATTTCGGTTCCCATGGTTTTCATGACCTATTCCAATGTCATCTATTCCTACGGAGCAGAACGCTTTATGGAAAAATGCGCAGAAGTCGGGATCGACGGACTGATCCTGCCGGACCTGCCCTTTGAAGAAAAGGAGGAATTTCTCCCGGTCTGCCGCCAGCACGGAGTCTCACTGATCTCCATGATCGCGCCGACATCTGAGAACCGGATCGCCATGATCGCCGGCGAAGCGGAAGGATTCTTATATGTGGTTTCCAGTCTCGGGGTAACGGGGATGAGAAGTGAGATCAGAACCGATCTCAAGTCCATGATCGATGTGGTCCGGAAATCGACAAAAATCCCCTGCGCAATCGGCTTCGGAATCTCAACTCCGGAGCAGGCTGCGAAGATGTCCGCCCTTTCGGACGGAGCCATCGTGGGTTCTGCTATCGTAAAGCTTCTTGCGGAGTATGGGAAAAACGCTCCGAAAAAAGTGGGTGAGTATATCCGGTCAATGAAAGAAGCCATGTAAAAACAGAGAACGGGTTTCTTTAATGAAGAAGATCACTCAGCCTTTTTCCGTAGAAGAAATCATGCACCATCTGGTCGTATTCGAGCCACATGGGCAGCGTCTCGCACTTTTCCCTCCGGGGGCAGTTAAAGTCTTTCTCGGCAAGGCATACAACGGATGAAAGCGGTCCTTCCATGAGTTCAAGGATCTCGCCGATGACGTATTCTTCGGGCTTGCGGCAGAGCTTGTAGCCGCCGCCCTTTCCGCTGGCGCCTTTGAGAAGTCCTCCTGCTACCATGTCCTTTACGATGATCTCCAGATATTTTTTGGAGATCTCCTGTCTGGCAGCAATGTCCTTTAGCGGGATATAGCTGCCGTTTTCATTTTCTGCGAGGTCAATCATGACCCGTATCGCGTAGCGTCCTTTTGTCGTGATCATAATTTGATTATAACCACGGATGTTTTGAAAATCAAGAAAAATTTACCTATTGACACGATAGGTGAATAGGATTATAATGAGCACCATGATGTTCCGGAACTGACGCAGCAGCTCCGGAGAAAGGAGAAAGTCAGGATGATCTACGCTGACAATGCGGCAACAACCAGGATGAGCGAAAGCGCGATCCGCACCATGGTTTCCCTGATGAACGAAACTTACGGGAATCCGTCAAGTCTTTACAGCTTCGGGCAGAAGGCAAAGGAAGTGCTGGAGGAGGCGCGAAAGACCATTGCTTCGGAGATCGGAGCGGAGCCCCGGGAGATCTTTTTCACTTCGGGCGGAAGCGAAGCGGACAATCAGGCGATCATGTCCGCCGCGGCCCAGGGAAAAAAAGACGGGAAAAAGCACATCATCTCCTCGGCGTTTGAGCATCATGCGGTACTGCATACATTAAACCGGCTGAAGGAAGAAGGATTTGAGATCACACTTCTCGATGTTCATGAAAGCGGCATCCTTTATCCGGCGCAGATTGAAGAAGCGCTGCGGGATGACACGTGTTTGGTCACGATCATGTATGCCAATAATGAAATCGGAACGATCCAGCCCATCCGTGAGATCGGAGAGATCTGTCGTAAGCACAAGGTTCTCTTCCATACGGATGCGGTACAGGCGATCGGACACATTCCCGTAAATGTTCAGGATGACAACATCGATCTGCTTTCGGCTTCCGCACATAAATTCAGAGGACCAAAAGGTGTGGGTTTCCTTTATGCAAAGAAGGGCGTCCGCCTCACAAACCTGATTGAAGGAGGTGCACAGGAACGCGGCAAGAGAGCCGGAACAGAAAACGTACCCGGCATCGCAGCTATGGCGGAGGCTTTGAAGGAAGCGGATCAGGAGCTGGCCAATCGGAGCACGAAGATCACGGAGACAAGAGATTATCTTATAAAAGGTCTTCGGGAGATACCGCACTCCGCACTGAACGGGGATGAAAAGAACCGGCTTCCGGGAAACGTGAGCTTCTGTTTTGAAGGGATCGAGGGCGAATCCCTCCTTCTCCTTCTCGATGACAAAGGAATCGCGGCATCTTCTGGAAGCGCCTGTACCTCCGGGTCACTCGATCCGAGCCATGTGCTCCTTGCGATCGGCAGAGTCCATGATGTGGCACACGGATCTCTCCGCCTTTCGATCGATGAAGAGATCAGTAAGGAAGATGCGGATCATATCATAAAGTCCGTAAAGGAAGTGGTGGAATACTTAAGAGGTTTTTCACCGGTATGGAGAGATCTTTGTGAAGGAAAAGCGAGTTTCATTTTATAGGGAGGAAAAGCATGGCTTTATACAGTGAAAAAGTGATGGATCACTTCCGTAATCCGCGGAACCTCGGTGTTCTCGAAGATGCAAACGGGATCGGCCAGGTCGGAAACGCGAAATGCGGTGATATCATGAAAATGTATCTGAAGATCGAAGACGATATCGTGCAAGACGTCAAATTTGAAACCTTCGGATGCGGCAGCGCCATTGCTTCCAGCTCCATGGCGACGGAGCTGATCAAGGGAAAACCCGTGGAAGAAGCAATGAAGCTCACCAATCAGGCCGTTGCGGAAGCTCTCGATGGCCTCCCGGACTACAAGATGCACTGTTCGGTTTTGGCAGAAGAGGCGATCCGGTCCGCACTGGATGATTACCACAGTCGAAATGAAAAAGAGAAAGGAAATGAATCATGAGTAATTATAAGTTTGAAACACTGCAGATACACGTAGGTCAGGAAGAAGCGGATCCGACGACGGATTCCAGAGCGGTACCGATCTACCAGACAACCTCATATGTGTTCCATAACAGCAAGCATGCCGCAGACCGGTTCGGTCTTGCCGATGCGGGAAACATCTACGGCAGACTTACCAATACTACTCAGGATGTACTTGAAAGAAGACTTGCGGCTCTTGAGGGCGGCAGCGCGGCACTTGCACTTTCCTCCGGCGCGGCTGCGATCACGTATACGATCGAAGCGCTCGCGGCAAACGGCGGACATATCGTTGCCCAGAAGACGATCTACGGAGGCAGCTACAACCTCCTTGCACATACGCTTCCGCAGTACGGGATCGAAACGACCTTTGTGGACGCGCATAATCTTGCGGAAGTAGAGGGCGCCATCAAGGATGAGACCAGAGCGATCTATCTGGAAACCCTTGGGAACCCGAACAGTGATATTCCGGATATTGAAGCGATCGCGGAGATTGCTCATAAACACGGGCTTCCGCTTGTGATCGACAATACCTTCGGTACGCCGTATCTGTTCCGTCCGATCGAGCACGGTGCGGATATCGTGGTTCATTCCGCGACAAAATTCATCGGCGGTCATGGAACCACCCTCGGCGGCATTATCGTGGAATCCGGTAAATTTGACTGGAAGGCAAGCGGGAAGTATCCGAACATCGCCTCACCGAATCCGAGCTATCACGGAGTTTCTTTCTATGATGCAGTCGGCCCGGCAGCATTTGTGACCTTTATCCGCGCGATCCTCCTTCGGGATACGGGTGCGACGATCTCTCCGTTCAATGCATTTCTTCTCCTTCAGGGCGTGGAAACACTTTCCCTTCGAGTAGAGCGTCATGCGGAAAACACAAAGAAGGTCGTGGAGTTCCTTAAGAACCATCCGAAGGTAGAGAAGGTTAACCATCCGGCTGTTTCGGATCATCCGGATCATGCCCTTTATGAGAAATATTTCCCGAACGGCGGCGGATCGATCTTCACCTTTGATGTCAAGGGAGGTCAGGACGAAGCATGGAAGTTTATTGACAATCTCAAGATCTTTTCGCTTCTTGCAAATGTGGCGGATGTGAAGAGCCTTGTGATCCATCCCGCTTCCACGACACATTCCCAGCTCTCCGAAGAAGAGCTTCAGGAACAGGGTATTCATCCGAATACGATCCGGCTTTCCATCGGAACGGAGCACATTGATGATATCATTGCAGATCTTGAAAACGGATTTGCTGCCATTTAACTGATTTTTGTCTTATAATAGTTATCAGAAAGGAAGGAAAACATTATGTCCAATATTTATAAAGGAACACTTGAACTGATCGGAAACACACCTCTGGTGGAGGTCATCAACATTGAAAAGGAACTGGGACTCGAAGCAACCATTCTCGTAAAGCTGGAATACTTTAACCCGGCAGGATCCGTGAAAGACCGTATCGCAAAAGCGATGATCGAGGATGCAGAGAAGAAGGGACTTTTGAAGGAAGGCTCCGTCATCATAGAGCCGACCTCCGGCAATACCGGTATCGGACTTTCTGCGATCGCAGCTGCTAAGGGTTACCGCATCATCCTAACGATGCCGGAGACCATGAGCGTTGAGAGAAGGAACATCCTGAAGGCTTACGGTGCAGAGCTTGTGCTGACCGAGGGCTCCAAGGGAATGAAGGGTGCTATCGCAAAAGCGGAAGAGCTTGCGAAGGAAACGCCGAACAGCTTTATCCCGGGACAGTTTGTGAACCCGGCGAACCCTGCGATCCATAAAGCAACGACAGGTCCCGAGATCTGGAATGACACGGACGGAAAGGTTGACATCTTTATCGCGGGTGTTGGAACCGGCGGAACCGTGACCGGTGCCGGTGAGTTCTTAAAGGAGAAGAATCCGGATATCAAGGTTGTGGCTCTTGAGCCGGAGGATTCCCCGGTGCTTTCCGAGGGCAGATCCGGAAGCCATAAGATCCAGGGTATCGGAGCGGGATTTGTTCCGGATGTTCTGAACACGAAGGTTTATGATGAAGTGTTCAAGGCAGCGAATCAGGATGCTTTTGAAACCGCAAGACTCCTTGCGAAGAAGGAAGGCATCTCCGTCGGGATTTCCTCGGGCGCGGCTCTTTACGGAGCGATCCAGCTGGCGAAGAGACCGGAGAACAAAGGAAAGGTGATCGTAGCTCTCCTTCCGGACAGCGGAGACCGATATTACTCCACGGCCCTTTTCACAGAGGCATGAGTTCGTCCATGAAGCCTTCGAGTTTCACGGCAAGATCAAAGGGAGTGATCCCTTTGCTATCGGAAATGATCTGATCAAAGCGATCCAGAATGCAGGATATCTTTCGGGCAAGCTCCTGAAGGATATCCTGTTTTTTTGCTTCGTTCTCTTCTTTTACGTAGTTCTCCAGGCGCCCGCCTTTGTAGCGAGCACCCTCGATCCCGAGGAAGAGCTTTACCATTTCGGGTTTAAAGCTTCCAAAACATGCATAGATGCCGACAGCGTCCGCAACGAGCTCGTCCCAGACGGCATTGATCTTGTCCGGAAAAAGCCTCCGGCAGATAAAATGAGTGCATTCATGGTACTTGCGGATCGTATGGGACATGTCGATCCATTTATCGTCATCAACACCGATGTCAGATGATGGGATGGCACTGTAGGGACCTCTTGAGAGAACGATCAGCGCGTCCTTGAAGTTTCTCTTGTCCGAGGTGAAGCGAACGAACTCTGCATCCCAGTCCGGGGATGGATTGCCGGCTTTTTCCGCTTCCGAAAGAAACTCTTTTTCATGCGCATAGATCTTTTGCCAGTTGATGACGCCGTCGAGAATGGAAGCACCCTGGGTGTCCGGGATCTCTGCCATCGCACAGCGGTTTGCCATGATCCGGAGGAATGTCACAAAATCGGACCGTTCGTACAGCGTCAGGCACAGTACTTTTCCGGCAGGGGTGTCCTCGTATTCCAGGCAGTCCTTTTCGTTCATGCGGAAGTGGGAAAGGTTTTTTGTCCCGGCGTCTTTTCCTCTGCGGACAATTTCTGCGTACTGTTCTTCTGCTCCTTCGCCGGGGGCAATGTAAAGCTGCTGATAGGTTTCTGAGAGAGTCCTGAGGGCAGCAGGACCTTTGATTTTTTTCTCTTCTGATGGTATCATCTTACTTCATTCCTCTTCTTTTTCGGCTTCCGCAGGATAAGCGGGAGCAGTCTGGTGTGATGGATGACAAAAATGGCAGCGAGCAGGAACAGGTGCGTATAGAAAACACCGACGATGAAGTAGTTACGCTCGATCAGGTAGCCCATATGGAATCCGAAGAAGCTGAGCGCTGCAGTAAGGAGCAGTCCCATCAGAAGCAGTGGGAAGTTCATGATGGCATTTTTCATGGCCGAAAGAAAATCCGCGAATGAGGCATCAAAGTATACAAAGCGTCCAACCATGAGGCCGAGATAATACATCATAACCGGCCCGTATTCGCTTTCGTCTCCGATGATGTTGAGTACGACCAGGATCAGGATCACGTAGAACATCGCAAGCAGACGGATGGAAGCCCGTTCTTCCTTGTCGATCGTTTTCAGCGGAATGATGCAGCGGTCCAGAAACGTGTTCAGGAGGCAGGAGATGCAGATCAGAAGCAGCAGCACAAAATCCTTCCCGTCTCCCCAGACCTTATAAAAAACCGAGAATCCGCCTGTTATGGCAGAAGGATTTTCTTCCAGAAGGCTGTATAGGTGGTTTAAGACAACGTAGGAGCTGGAGAACAGCATGACGGATGTGCCCGAGATCACCATTTCGTAGAAGCACTGCACGCGGTTTTCCGCCCGGTCAAAAAAGGCGTTTCTTCGTTCCGCCGGAGGTTTTCTTGAAACAGAGCCTTTTGCGATCCAGACGATCAGCAAGTTGCAAAGGAAAACGCCTGCCATCGCCAGAAGAAAGAAGATCAGTTTTTTCGTCCATGTAAATTCCGGATTAAGATAAGATTCGATTGTCATGTTGATTTCCGTCCTTGCTATAGGAGACAGGGGATGGTTCTTTGTCTCCACATTATCCATATAACGACCTTCTGTCATCCAGTTCCTTCTTAAACCTGCTCACGACTTCTTCAGGGCCCAGAATCCTCACCTTCGGCCCGAGTGCAAAGATCCATCCGAGAAACTGATCACTCAGTGCCACATCCACATTGATCTCCGACCAGCCTTTCTGTTTTGACGGGCGCACGGTGATGTCTCTGCCGAAGCGGTCAATGAAAACTCCCACCATATCGTCCATGAACGAGATCTTCACTTTGACCGGATCGCCGCCGAACATCCCGAAACTCATCTTCGCATAGCGCGCAAGGTTAAACTCCATGAACTTATCCCGTCCGGCCCGCCTTTCATCAAGGATCCGGATGTTCTTCAGTTTATCAACACGAAAGTGCTTAATGGATCCGGCTTCTTCATCGTACGCGATCAGATAGTAGTTATCATCATCCCAGGTAAGAGCCCATGGACTTACGACATAGTCCGCCTCGCGGTGCCGTTCCATTTTCTTTTCCACGTTCCACTTCATGTATTCGAAACGGATCTGTTTGTTCTCTGCTATGGCACGGTGCACGTCATCCACAAAATAATAGATACTTTCGTTCATGGTCTTAACCCTGCCCTGCACCACTACCTGACGCTTCAGCTGGTCAGCCTCGTATTCGCTCGCCATGCCGGTCAGTTTTTTGATGAGCTCATTGGATTTCTTTGCTGTGATGAATTTGGAGGACTGGATCGCATCCACGAGGAGCTTCAGCTCTGCGATCTCAAACTGCTTTCCGCCAACGTGATAGTAGTAATTGCGGCCGACCTTTTCACCGATCACATCGATACCGAGTACACGGAGCGCCTCCAGATCATCATAGAGGCTCTTTCTGTCAGCGGTCATACCATACGCTTCCAGTTCCTTTTTGATCTCTGCCATGGTGATCATGTGCTCGTCATCCGTCTTCTCGATCATAATGCGGCTGAGATAATACAGCTTCAGTTTCTGATTGTTTCCTTTTGGCATGGCATTTTCCTCCGGCTCCGCCTGTCAGTTTATTATATCAAAAACACACCGGAATTAGTATGATGAAATATGGTACAGCAAAAGAAATGTTTCTATGGTACAATGAGATCATCTTGAGAAATAGAGACAGGAGACACAGAACCGTCCCCCTGTCTCCCAGAGAAGAGAAAAATGGAAATGGATCAGTACAAAACAGAGAAACAAAGCAGTGATTATTTGGTCCGTATGAGTGCGGCAGAGGGCACGGTTCTTGCATTTGCCGCCACAACAAAGGATCTGACAGAAATAGCGCGTAAATCACACGGGACATCTCCGGTGGCAACTGCCGCACTTGGAAGATTGATGACCGCCGGGACGATGATGGGAGCACTTCTGAAAGATGAAAAAGATCTCCTGACACTTTCCGTAAGAGGAGACGGACCGCTTGCAGGGATCACTGTGACAGCGGATAATACCGGAAAAGTGAAGGGGTTTGTTTCCAATCCGTCAGTCTGGATTCCGCCGAAAGAAAATGGAAAACTTGATGTAGGCGGTGCTGTGGGAAACGGAACTCTGACCGTTACCCGTGACCAGGCATATGGGCAGCCATATTCCAGCCAGGTTGCATTATCAACGGGTGAGATCGGAGAGGATCTGGCGGCTTACTTTGTCCTCAGTGAGCAGGTGCCGTCTTCAGTCGGACTTGGTGTTTTGGTGGATACAGATCATTCTGTCAGATGTGCCGGAGGTTTTCTGATACAGCTGATGCCCGGACATTCAGAAGAAACCATAGATCGACTGGAACAAAATATCTCTGCGTTTTTAGGGGTCACCTCTTTTTTGAATGACGGAGGAAGTCCCGAGGAAATGCTGGAAAATCTGCTTTCGGGTCTTTCCCCCGTCCAGGAAGAAACTATGCCTCTTTTCTTTTTCTGTAATTGCGATCGTGACCGTGTCAGAAAAGTGCTTCTTTCTCTCGGGAAGAAAGATCTGGATTCATTAATTGAATCTGGTGAGGACACGGAATTGAAATGCCATTTCTGTGGCAGGAAATACGTATTTACACCTGAGGAATTGAAAGAGCTCGGCGCTGAGCCGGATAAAATATCTTGATCAATGGTTAAGAATTCATAAGTACAAGGAGACAGTAATAAGCCGTGAAAAAGGAAAAAAAGAAACGAAAGATCTGGCAGCATATTCTACTTGGGGTCATCAATGGCGTCCTCACACTGGTGCTGGCCGCTGCGATCCTGATCGGGGTTCTTTTTGCGACAGAATATAATCCGGCTGATGGGGAAAAACTGGAAGTTGCCGGGACGGCATCGGAAACTGTTTCGCCCGGACAAACTATCCGGCTGGTGACTTTCAATATCGGATACGGGAGTCTTGGAGATAACGCAGACTTTTTTCTGGATGGCGGAAAAGGCGTAAAAACAGCGGACAGGGAACGTACACTCAAAAACATGGAGGATCTTCAGTTTTGCAGCTCCGACCATAATCCGGTGGTGCTGGAGGTTAGCCTGAATCCATAAGAGATGGGGAAGGGATATCAGCCTATGGAGTGATGATAACTCCGTAGGCTTTTTTTCTCTTGACGAAACTACCGAACGGTAGTATTATTACTTCCGAGCAATAGCATTACAGTTCGAGGGAATAAAACCATGGACAGGAAGAAAGAGATCATTGAAGCGACACTTATCCTTGCGGCAGAGAACGGGCTTGGTACTGTTTCGATGCAGCAGATCTCGGATAAAGTCGGCATCACAAAGGCATCGCTGTATAATCACTTTTCATCCAGAGATCAGATCGTGGAGGCAATGTACGAAAGTCTTCGCGAGGCAGCCAAAAGTCACTTGGGAATCGGCGAAATTGATTATGATCAACTATCTCGGAGCGGTTCTCTTAAGGAGATCATACATGGCGCGGTGGACAACTATCAAAAGATCGTAACGGATCCTCAGATGTATCTGTTTTATAAGGTGATCATGTCGGAACGCTCTATCAATCCTTCGGCTGCGGAGATTATGGTTCGGGAAACCAGGACGATGATCAATGCAACAAAGACACTTTTTTATGCCTTGCAGGTAAAGGGGATCGCTGATTTTGGAAATGTCGATGCAGTGGCGGTGTCCTTTGCCATGACGGTTCACTCATTACTGGATTATGAATGTGACCTGGAGAATGCAGGCCTGAAGAACGACGAGAAGTTGATGGAGGATTACATTGACGAATTCTGCAGAATGTATGAAAGGGGAGACAAAAACAATGAAAAGTGATGTATCGGGCAGGATCCTCGGACGTTGGACACTGGTCTTTGGACTAATGAGTGTCGTGTTTTATTTTCTGCATGATATCATTGGAGCAAGGTGTTATCCGGGATATGAATGGACAAAGCAGGCCGTAAGCGATCTTACGGCGGTGGATGCACCGTCGTATGTGGTTGCGGGCGGTATTTCGACTGTCTATGGTATTTGCAGCTGTGTATGCGCGGCATTCCTCTGTGTCATGGTTCGGAATGAGCGTAAAGTATTTAAAATCGGAATCTACCTGTTTTCGCTGATGCTCGCAGTTTCCGCTGTGGGATACTCTTTGTTTCCGCTTTCTTCTGGAGGTTATGATGGAAGTACACAGTCCTTCATGCATGTCTATGTGATCACTGCACTGGTGGTTCTTCTGTCAATCGTATCCCTGATCCTGATCGCCATCGGAAGCTTTAAGGACAAACAAAAAGCATTGGGCATCCTGGCAATAGCTGCTTTTGCGTGTATGTTCTTTGGTGCTATTGGAAATGCATTGCTTCCGAAAGAGATCTTTGGAGTGGTAGAAAGGTTCAGCACATACAGTGCCGTCGTCTTTACTGCTGTGCTTGGAATACATGCATTTCGGGCAAGCAGATGACAGATGCATTGGCCCCTCTTATACATTTCAGTATAACTTACTGATAATACTGACTCCATGCTGTCCCAAGAATGTCATCTATTGATAAAAATGCTTCACGTCCATTCTCCGGCATATCATCAGAAGACACCCGTTTTAGTTCATTGCCATCCATAAACTTGACTACATACCTTTTTCCGTCCAGTCCCGTGCCGTTTTCCCACTTTTGCATTTGATATCGGTTCACCTGATCCATGCAGTCATCAAGCACAGAGGCCGGAACCGTACAGAAGATCATGGTTTCTTCCGAATCCTCCGTTTTATCATATCTGGCAAGAACCATTTGAGAATCGGAATAGCTATAGAGACAGTATTCTTTACTCTCATCACCTCCGACGGTCGCTACGGTTGCCTCGTAATAATCAAACAGGAGATTATCATTTGTAATACAGTCCTCAGGGGAACCCGGATCGGATGTTTCCTCATGATCGCCCTGTACAAGCGATATACAAAAGTCTTCGAACCTTGCTTCGGTATCATACGATTCAAAGGAAAACTGCTGATACACTCCTTTATCATTTGTCCAATACAGATACAGCCATGGTCCTGTTCCTCCTGCGTCAGCCGAGTCTTCCCTTGCTGTAACTATTCCGCCGTTCACAAAATCATAAAACTGCGACCACTGATCATCCGTGAGTTCTAACGTACCGATCTTGGTGGTGTCTTCCTCTGTGCAGGGACCGTAATCATCCTTCCGTTCTCTTGTCTCATGGAAGAACATATGCTTCCCCTCTTCCACGTAGAACCGATAACGCTGATAGTATGCTCCATAGTTGATATTTTCTTCCGTATAATAAAAGTCAGTGATATCCTCCATCTGAATATCCTTGCCGACAGTCTTCTCTTTACCGAGCGAAAGCATCTCTGCGGTATCCTCCTTTACGCTGCATGCGGAAAGCACAACGATAAAGATCAGTCCCAAAATGATCGTAAATATTCTTTTCATATGACATCTCCGTCCACAAGTATCTTCAGGCCCTGCTCCGGTGTTTCCGCAAACAGGTTTGCCCTTGTCCTGATCAAAGCTCCAAACCTATTTATTTCTTCCCTGGTACTGTACGGTTACAACCCAGACTGTTTTCTTCTCCAATTCTGCGAAGGCATCTTCCGCCTCTACAAATTCGCCCGTTTCAGCAAATTCTTTCTCAGCTTCAAAGATAGCCTGATCGATTCGGTTTTCTTTCGCAAAGCTGTCGTACAGTTCGCTGCTCATTACAACAAGATCGCTGTAGCCGTTTTTGGTGATAAATATGGGCTCTCTTTTTTTGTGTGCTATTTCAGATATTGCATTTGTATTACGAAGATCTTTTATGGGCATGATGATTGGCATAGAATCAGCTCCTTTCATAAGCATAATATAGCATAATTCTGTTTCGTTTCAATCGGGAGGTTTTGCTCATCAAACCAGATTCTTTAGTACATCCGGTCTGTTTTTTACGATCATTCGGAATTTATGTATGCCTCGGCCTGTAAGTTTAACTACTGCATCAATACTCTTGGAAGCAGATTGTGGATTCCTTCTTGCGATTTCATGTAATTTCTGTTTATCGTCCTCATCGAGGTTATGAAGCCAATATACAATTTTAAAGCACCTGAAACTATCAGTTTTTCAAAGTAGATTTCAGTTGGTTTCAGGGTCTGCTTTAAGTAATCATATCTGCGGATGTGCATTTCACGCATGAATCAGGAGAATGGGATTCCGTTTTCCATGAATGTTAATGATTTACCTAAAAATCGAGGATTAGAGGCAATGAAAGAGGCCAGCAGGATAGCAAGCGAGAATGGTATAGCGGATATGTCGCTCGGTGAAATCAACGCTGAGATAAATGCTGCGAGAAACCAGGTGGCTGAATGAAGCGATATGTGATCATAGATACAAATGTCCTTGTATCCGCAATGCTGAAATGGACATCGGTTCCCGGTAAAATACTTGAATTTGCGTTCAGCGGCGCTATCATACCGGTTTTTAATGATGAAATTGTTGAGGAATACCGACAGGTTCTCATGCGTGACAAATGCCCTATGTTGTAACGCCTAGGGAGATGATAGATATTATTCTTGAGGAAAACGGATAAAACAAGAGTAACCATTCATTGAAGAGTGCAGAAGCTGAAAAGCTCGTCCATCGGACGAGTTTTTTATTGATAATCTTCGGAAAAACTTGTTTTGAAAAATATATTTAAAGAACGCCCGTTCGAGAATACAGGGTGGAATATTGGACAGGGTCGGAGAGTATACTGGAGGTACAAGGGGATACAGAGACAGGAGTGCCGGAAAGTGGCCGAAGAGATAGGGGGTGTAACAGTATGAAAAGCAATAAGACAACAGAAGACAACCATCATATTTATTCAGCGGATTTTGACTGGCTAGCAAACCAATATGCAAACCAAGAACTGAACAGGAGCAGAAATCAGGAAGATAGGGCTGGAGGTTCTGGAGAGCCCAGCCTGGTAGACGGCCTATTCGCAGTTGGAACCGTCATATTTCTGGTGATCCTTCTTGGTGGGTTGTTCTTTATTTGGTCTTTCCTGTTCTAGGGAAAACAGGATAACCACAACGCAAGCTATTATCAACGAAAGGGGCAATCATGGGTAGAAAGAAAAACAATGCAGAAATATACAAATTATTGAAGGAAATCCGGAACGCACATGCAAACCCGGACGTATATAGCCTGCCTCGGAATGAGATTATTGAGAAGAAGCAGGCAAAGAGATTAGGGTTGATGTAGCAGGGAGGTAGATTGTTATGGGAGAAGGATGTAAGCACACTTGTAGCAAATGCGGAAAGCAATATATGGTTTTATGGGGGAGTGGTTTTGCTTACCTGAAGGTATATGCGGAGACTCTAAAAGCGGTAAAAGAGGGCGAATATGGAGAAGAGTGGAAACAGCTTGCCACCTCAGAAAAATATGTAGCTATAGACGCAGAAGATTATGTATATGGCTGCAAAAGATGTGGAAACTGGAAGAAAGAGAAGTCTCTGTCATTATATGTTCCAAAGGATTACAATTTCATAATAAACAGGTATAAACTGAAATCAATTGAGGAACTTGAAGAACGGGATTGTGTATGGACGTATGAGCTGAGAGAGGAATACAAAATACTGAAGGAGCGAACACATTTTTGTTAGAAATGCGGACAGATTATGGGAAAACTTAGCCGAGAGGAAATAGAAGACCTAAAATGTCCATATTGCGGTGGTGAATCGGTACAAGAAGAATTTCCATGTTATATACAGTGGGACTAACGATAAGCGGAAATCAGAAGGAGTTATTAAATGGATAAGATCAAGAAACTGGCAGAAATCGTAAATGCATCTAACAATATCGTTTTTCTTGGCGGTGCAGGTGTTTCAACGGAGTCAGGAATCAAAGACTTCCGGGGAAAGCATGGAATCTATACAGAGCTGAAAGATGACGATCCCTTAATGTCGCCTGAATATCTTTTGAGTTCAACCTGTTTGTATCGGGAACCGGAAAAGTTCTACAATAACTATCAGAAAAACCTTGATTGCAGGGATGCAAAACCGAACATTACGCATCACTACTTGAAGGCATTAGAAGATGCAGGGAAGCTGACAGCGATTGTCACACAGAATATCGATGGACTCCATCAAAAAGCCGGATCAACCTGCGTCTATGAGATACACGGTACCATGAGTAAATGCCACTGTACAGAGTGTGATAAGGAATATCCAGGAGCAATTCTTTTTGAACAGCCTGGGGTACCCAAATGCGAATGCGGCGGTATGCTGCGCCCGGATGTTGTTCTATACGGCGAGATGCTGCCGGAGGCTTATGGATATGCCTCTGCATATATCAATAAAGCGGATGTTTTGATTGTCGCCGGGACATCTTTATTAGTGAGACCGGCAAGCGGTCTGATCAACCTGTACGTGGGAAAGCACCTTGTGATTATCAATGACTCAGAAACTCCGTATGATTCAAAAGCAGAGATCGTGATACATGATTCCCTTGGGAATGTTTTCTCGCAGTTGATGGATCTGCTGAAGTAATACAAAGACGGAAAGATTACACAAGGAGATAAGAAATGGGAACGATTGATTTAGTGGTAAAAAAAGCTGAAACATACTACAACTGCACTACTGGCGATAAGCATGGACGATATCGCTCCTGGGAGCATTGTTATAAATGCTTTCATGATGCCAGAAACAATCGACCGGCCGATTCAGATTATCTAAGCTTGCAGCTCGCATTCTATCTTTCCAGCTGGGGAATGTATAGAGGTTCCTCTTTTCTTCTTCAAAAGGATTATAAAATCCATGTCCCTGTGGTAGAGGTACTGATGAAATCTGAATATGACTGCCTGTGTGGGGCTTCGTGTGCGGATTTGAAGAGATCGGAAGTCCAGCATAAGCTGTCAGCGCTAATCGAATCCATAACAGAAGAATACAAAAAAATCCGTCTGTCAGTAAAAGGAGAAGAAGCACCCGAAAGTCTTTCTGCTACGCTTATTACGAAGGTTTTGATGGGAACGCTTGGCTGCGTACCAGCCTATGACAGGTATTTCGTCAAGGGCATAAAAGCGTATGAAGTATCTACAGGGAATTACAACTCCGATTCATTGCTCAAATTGGTTGATTTTTATGAAGAGCATTATGACAGACTAGAGGAAGTAAGGAAGAAAATGAAAGTATATGACCTTCCATATCCACAGATGAAGCTGCTCGATATGGGCTTCTGGCAGATCGGATATGAAATAGATAACGAACCAAATTAAAAACCATGTTCAAAGTCAAATGCTGGAGGAGATCCAAATGTTAAGAATCAATACACCGTCTTATAAAAAGAAGTTCATTGATGGCTGGCTTGTCATCATGGACGAGGGTATGTATATCAAAAGAGAAGATGATACCTATATAGCAATAAAGAACAAAGAAGGCAAAATCGTAAAGATCAACGGCAGCAAAGAAGTCTGCGATAAGTGCTATCAGGGACTGGAGGGTCTTCCTGATTATGACAGATATACGTCTTTATGTCATTGGGATTACATAGATGCAGAGACTATTCTTTTTCAGAATAATAGGGATCATAGATGTTTTGCATGGGACAGCAAGGATGAGGACTTTACCGATGCTTTGGAAGAGATCCAAGATCACATTAAAAGCAACGCGGATTCGATTGTGGTCGTATACGGTAATTATACCCTGGAGAAGCTTGACAGACTGTTAAAAGGTGTGATGGATAACGTTGATGATAATTGCCTTGTAATGACGCAGCTGCTTCAAAATGCTGATGAAAACCCGGTTTTATTCTTAATTGTATGAAGATGTGCAAGGGAGCTCCTTGCTATGGCTGCAAGGAAAAAGAAAGAGAGGCCTTGGGATGAACGTATTTAGCGAGGATTTATACAAAAGAATCATCAATGAGATTGCTGATTGGTATATAGAATTTGTAAAAAGGCGTGACGAGGCGTTATGTGATCTCCCTGATGATGATCCATTGATCAAAAAAATACGGAACGAATATATCATCAGTATGGAAAACATGGATGATGGACAATTCCTGATCCTGATCGGTGATGTCTTTCGGCGGGGAGAATATGTAAGGAAAGATATAGACATGGCTGTTTCCTGTTATCAGATGGCGATTGAGAAGGGAGAAATGTTTGGCCATGTATGTCTGGCGCAGATCTATTTGACAGAGAATCATTACAAAAAAGACATAAACGAAATATATGGGCATCTGATGGAAGCACAAAAAGCGGATTCACTATCAGCCACAGGACTGTATATGCTTGGTAATATCCATTTTTTGGGATTGATGGGAGAGACAGATTGCATAAAGGCACAGCGCTATTTCGCAAAAGTTGTAGAGGATGAATACGAGGAAGACGATTATTACTGGAAAGCATTTTATCGAGTTGGACAAACACAGGAAATAATAGGAACGATTATAAAAAACGGAGCGATTGAAAAGAGCGGTAAGACATTTGATTCGGAAGATGATATTGAGAATGCGCTGAACGAATACATCTGATTGATCGACCACAAGGAAAAGCTTTTGAGATTGCTATAAAGGAGAGTGGGCAAATGCATAAACTCGACGATGGAAGAATGCTGATGGCAGCATACGATGATATAAAAAGGTTCTTTGAGGAAAACAATATCATCGGAAAAACAATAAAGGATATCGTGCCGGCTCGTTATGATTACATCATCCTAAATATCGAGGAAGTGGATGATTTTCTTCATAAAGATGCCAGAAGCGTAATCAATACGGATGGACAGGTATGCCTGGTCTTTGATGACGACAGCAACTTTGAGATCGAGTATAGCGGAGACGGTCCGGTGATTCTTGGCTATAACACGGCCAATTTTTCTGATTATAAGCAATATGATGGGAGCTGCTATAAGCTCGGTACACTGTTTCAGCACTGTATCGGACGTTCAATCGCTGGAATTTATTTTGAAAAAACCGATACGAAAATGATGTTCCCGTCGTATTGTGGGATTGACCTGTCCGAAGAGGATGACGGCGTGAATCAGATCAAAATAGATCTGAACGATGGGACTGCTTTGATTGCCAGAGGAAGTATAGATTGGTTCTTATTTGAGCATGTAACAGGATCCGGGGATCATCTCGAAGTGGGTTACCCGCAGTTGATTTCGGAACTGAATGAAGAAGTCTACGAGTTTTACTTTGAAGACTGGATCCGTGAAACCAATACAGACTATAAGAAGATGATGAGCATAGTAAAGGATATGCAGAAAGATCAAAAAGAAACAGAATCCGGATTAAGGCAATATCCATCAGTTCGGCTGCAGGATGCGATTTTCAAATATCCCCCTGATTGGGAAGCCATGGAGGAAGCCGTGAAGGCCGGCGCGGATGTCAATATGTGCTACGAAGAGGATGGCGACGATACCTACCTGTCAGAACTATACTTTGTCTATGTACAGACAAAAATCGGAATCCTTGAAGAAGGTGAAGACTGGAAAAAGGTAGCAACCGAAAAAGGCATTGATGGTCAGTATCTTCCACGTATTACGAAGTTCTTCCTGGATCACGGATTTGATGTGAACAGGAACCATCATGCACATGGAGGGATGGCACTCTATAATCTGCTGTTCTCTTCGTATGACGGATATATGCTGGAATGCGCAAGGCTGCTACTGGATGCCGGGGCTGACCTTTTTTATCATCCTTATGGAGAATATGAAGATATCATTGATTGTGTATACAGCGAATGGGATTTTTATAATGGCAATGATACGATGGGAGAATCTGACGATGTAAAAGCAAAAGCTCTTGAAAAGATGGTCGAACTTTTAGAAGCATATGCCGATCAGCAGAGACCATATATCTCAACGGAAAGGAAAGATGGCGGTGACTATCTGATCTGCCTCTACAGGGGAGAACGAGAAGATTGGGAAATGCGCGATATAAGTGAAGAGAAATACTATATTGTGGAAGAGACCGTCGGAGGTGCTTTGCTAAGGAGTGTATTAGAAAAATATCTGGATGATGAACTGCCTCCGAATAAGGAACGGTTTGATACGAAGGGGTTTGATTACTGGGGCAGCAATTATTATACCCTTGATGTGTTTGAAAAGCTGCTGGATGAGCTGCATGATCTCCAATGGAGATTGTTGGAGTCATTTGATGAGGTGCCGTCAGAGATCACGTCCATGCTTTGGATCGCAGATTTCAGAAAGACAAACACAACTCATGATACAGATCCAGAATCAAAGAAGATCGAGTATGCACGCGATAACGTTGGCCTGATTATTGATTTTTATCAGCGTTTTACCAATCAGATGAGGGAGCTACTAAAAATAGGTGTTGAACAGAATTATCCGTATGTTTTGGTGGAAGGACCATAAACGATATGGTCATTTGAAATAGGGTGAAAAGAATGAAAAAAACAGAGATCAGGGATTTTGTAACCAGATACAAATGAACATTTGCCAAGACATATGCTGCGAAAGCGCCTCACGAATATTATGTGAAATATGAATTGGATGAAAAAGGGAAACAGGATTTTGAAAGATTTGTAGTGTTCATTCGTGAGAACGGATTTGCTACCAAGTTTTGGGGAGATACTCATACGTACTATGAGCTGGATGATCATTACTACTGGACAATGGGAGAGCCACTGGGGAATACTTACATTCTGAATCGCTGTCTGGTGTCGGATTATTCCGTTATGGATGGTGTGATGATCAGGGTAGAAGATAGGAAGACATAACAGCAGATAATTCCCTGTATATCAGAGATTTGTGCTATAATAGAACCATCTTTCTGGGGCAACGGGGGTGCGTCATGCAAAAGGCCAAAAATCAGAAGATGAAGCTTTGTTATCTTTCAAAGTCTAATCGAGTCATATCAAAGCAGTTCGAGATCGCGGAACTGAAGCTCCTCGTGGATGCAATCCAGTCATCGAAATTTAACACCCAAAAGAAATTCAATGTAGCACCGAGCCATATGAATTATGTTCCGATTTTGGGGAAAATCTAACTTGCCGGTAACTTGCCGGGATACTTTTCAAAAAACTAAGGAGATGTTCGGTGAAGAGGATACCAAGGTAAAACACGAATTCCAAAACGGAATAATCGGAGTACTTTTCGTTCACTTCGGAAAAGCGTTCATGATACGTTCGGCGAAGATAAAAGACGGGTTGACATATTCTAATAGTTAACGACGGGAAATCATAACATGGGTGCTGTAAACAAAGAGAGTAAGACTATGTTTAGGATAATTGAAGGGGATTTCAAAAATAGCAAATATAGTGATGAGAGTTGCCTAGATAATTGGCCAATGCTGTATATTTTGGAAAATGGACGTCAAGCCTATATAGGGGAATCCAATCATGTTAAAACTAGAATGATGCAGCATTCTATGAGTGACGAAAAGAAAATCTTTGACAAGGTTCACTTTATATACTCGAAGATGTTTAATCAGTCGGTAACATTTGATTATGAATCAAAGCTAATCCAGTATATTGTAGCTGATGAATTATTTACTGTAACGAATAAGAATTCTGGAATTGCTGATAAACAGTATTTTCAGAAGAAGCAATATGATGAGCAGTTTGAGGCACTTTGGAGAAAACTGCAACGGGAACGGCTTGTAAAACACTCTATAGAAGAACTGGAAAACTCGGATTTGTTTAAGTATTCGCCGTATAAGGAACTAAACGATAGCCAAAGAAACGCGGTAGAAGATATTCTGAAAAAAATGCAAGAAGCGTCCGTGAAACGTATTGTAGTCAATGGGATGCCGGGAAGCGGCAAAACAATCGTAGCGGTGTATCTGATGAAATATCTTGCAGATAACGAATGCTTTGCAGATAAGGAGATAGGCTTTGTGGTTCCCCAAACTTCGCTTCGCAAGACGATGAAAGATGTTTTTAAGAGTATCTATGGTTTATCGCCTTCGCAGATTCTGTCTCCTTCAGATGTTACAAAGAAGAGATATGATATTCTTCTTGTGGATGAAGCCCATCGGCTTCATCAGTATAAGAATATCTCATATATGGGAACGTTCAAGAGGAATTGTGAAGTACTCGGTTTGACAACGGAAGCAGATGAATTGGACTGGATTTTAATGCAGTCGGATAAAGCCGTTTTATTTTATGATAGCATGCAGGTTGTCGGTCCGTCAGGCATAGATTTCGAGCGTTTTGAGAATAAAATGGAAGATTTGTTCCGACAAAGGATGATCTGTTACTATACTTTGCTTACACAAATGCGTGTAAAAGGTGGAAATGATTACATTGATTTTATAAAGAGTATTCTGGACGGGGCATGTGTGGGACGTTATTCGTCTGAAACATACGATTTTAAACTGTATAGGGATTTCTCATTATTTGAAAAAGATGTGTATGAAAAGGAAAATGAAGGTGGACTATCGCGAATGTTAGCCGGATACGCTTGGCCATGGATAAGTAAAAATGATAAATCATTAAGCGACATTGAGATTCAAAATGTATCACGTATTTGGAATCACTGTACGGAAGGATGGGTTCTTACTAAAGAGGCTATTGACGAAGTTGGATGTATTCATTCCATTCAGGGTTATGATCTGAACTATGCTTTCGTCATTTTGGGAAATGATATTGGATACGATAAATCTACAGGTAAGGTTATTGTGCATCCAGATCATTATTTTGACAAAAACGGGAAACGAACCGCAACTTATGATGATCTTTTAGGATACATAAAGAATGTGTATTATGTGCTAATGACAAGAGGCATAAGGGGAACATACCTATATGTCTGCGATGATGCTCTGAGGGAATACATAAGTCAATATGTGGAGGAAAAGTAGCTTATGAAGCAGGATACCATTGACAGGATCAGAAGGTTTTCAGAGGACAGAGATTGGGATCAATTTCATTCCCCGGAGAATCTGGCAAAATCTATAGTGATCGAGGCGGCGGAGCTTCTGGAATGCTTCCAGTGGAGCGGTACGGACTATGATCTGCAGCATGTAAAAGAGGAACTGGCGGATGTGATCGTTTATACACAGGATCTCCTGGATAAGCTGGGGCTGGATGCGGATGAGATTGTTAACTTGAAGATGGAACAGAATGAGAAGAAGTATCCAGTGGAGAAAGCGAAGGGCAGTGCTGTGAAGTATGATCAGTTATAGAGGTGACACTTATGGGAAAAAGTCCGCGATGCCTGTTTGATAGTGGTATGGATTCCTTCCTTGGTAAAGAGAAGGAGTCTATTTTTGGTATTTTATGTGAGAACTATCATGGAGATGCGCAGACGACAACGAGAGAAGCTTGGGCAAGAGAGATAGAAATACTGCAGGAAACGTTGCTTCGATGGAAGGGATCTGATGGTCATATTGTTTTTGAGTATGATATCCCTCGTTTAGGTAAAAGAGTAGATGTTGTACTATTGTTAAAGGGGATTGTTTTCTGCCTGGAGTTTAAGGTTGGCGAACCGGATATCCATGAGGCAGATGTGGATCAGGTTCTGGATTATGCACTGGATTTGAAGAATTTTCATAAATACAGTCAAGACAGATTGATCGTGCCTGTTCTTATAGCTACAAAATACAAGTCACATTCGTCACTGATACAGGAGTCTGTTTATGATGACCGAGTAGTGAATCCATTGGTAACCGGAGAAGGGTGGGTTGCTGATACGTTAGAGGATGTGATACAGAGATTTCCGGAGGAAGGATCCATTGACAAGAGCTGGATCATAAGTCCGTATGCACCGACGCCTACGATCATCGAGGCGGCAAGGACGCTTTATGAGAGTCATTCGGTAGAAGACATAACAAGACATGAGGCGGATAAGGTTACTACCGATAAGACGATAGCCTATATTTTGGATGTGATACATAAAAGTCGTGAGAATAGTGAAAAGAGTATCTGCTTTGTGACTGGCGTTCCAGGTGCAGGAAAGACTCTGGTGGGTCTGGATGTAGCGGTAAAGCAGACGTATCAAGGATCCGATAAACCTGTGGAAGATGAAGGAGCCGTATACTTATCCGGTAATGGTCCATTGGTGGCAGTTTTGAATGAGGCTCTGGCGAAGGATAATTACGCAAAGTGTAAGGAAAGAGGCGAGAGTAAGAAACTGACAGATTCTAGGCGTGAAGTCGGAAAATTTATTCAGATCATACATCGGTACCGGGATAATATGCTGGCAAAGATAAAAAATCCCGTTGAAAACGGAGTGCTGGAAATTGACCCGGAAAAGGCTGTTAGGCTGCAATGTACAGGCTATGGAGAAGTGGAGCATGTAGCGATTTTTGATGAAGCACAAAGATCGTGGACGCATAAGCGACTTGCGGATTACCTGAAAAGAGGCGGGACCTATGGCAATAAACTCAAGGTGCCCAATTTTCCTATATCTGAGGCTGCATTTTTGATCTGGTCTCTCGATCAGAGAGAAGATTGGGCGACGATTATATGTCTTGTCGGAGGAGGGCAGGAGATCAATACAGGAGAGGCAGGGATATCGGAGTGGATTAGAGCTTTGAATGAAATGTTTCCGTATTGGAAAGTATACATTTCTCCACAGCTAACGGAGCCTGAATATGCTGAAGGAAAGGTCAATGAGCTGCTTAAAGATAATCAGAACGTCACATATTCTAAGAGCCTGCATTTAGGAGTTTCGCTACGGTCATACAGAGCGGAGAAGTTATCAGCATTTGTTCACTCGTTGCTGGCTGTGGATGAAAATGCTGCGGGAATATATGCTCAGATTAAGGAAAAATATCCAATCATTCTGACGAGGGATATGGAGAAAGCCAGAAGATGGTTACATGAAAAGGTGAGGGGAACCGAGAGGACAGGTGTGCTGATAACAAAAGAATCAGCAAGATATAAGCCACTTGGGATACATGTATTACTATCAGATGACGAAAATGCTGTTCACTGGTTTCTTGATGATAAGACGGATACAAGATCTTCGAATTATCTTGAAGATGCGGCAACGGAAATACAGGTCCAGGGCTTGGAGTTGGATTATACCTGTTTGTTATGGGATGCCGATATGAGATTTGAAAATGGTCAGTGGTGTTATTATTCATGGAGCAGACAAAAATCTGAATGGACCAGGATCATTGCTAACAGTGAGAGTAAGCAGGATAAGATGAAATATATGTTAAATGCATACAGGGTTTTGCTTACGCGGGCAAGAGCAGGTATGGTCATCTGCGTGCCGGAAGGAAATCCGCATAAAACAATCAATGGGTTCTGGGAAGACAGTACACGAAGGCCGGAGTATTATGACGGTACCTATCACTACCTGAAGCGTTTGGGACTTGATGAAATATAGAATACTGTCATTAGTTTAGTGGGGCTGCAGATAACATGAAAACAATAAGAGTGGTAGCGGCGGTAATCCGAAATGGCGATAAGATATTCTCTACTGCTAGAGGATATGGTGAGTATAAAGGATGGTGGGAGTTTCCCGGAGGAAAGATCGAAGAGGGAGAGACACCACAACAAGCGCTGATACGGGAGATTCGCGAGGAACTGACAGCAGAGATCGTTGTAGGTGATCTGATCAAAACGATCGAATATGATTATCCGGCATTTCACCTTTCTATGGATTGCTTTTGGGCTGAGGTTGCATCGGGGCATCTTGAACTGAAGGAAGCGGAGGATGCAAGGTGGCTTACAAAGGAAGAACTATGGCAGGTAGATTGGTTGCCGGCTGATGAGATTGTAGTGAAGGAAATAGAGAATAGAATTCTATGAAAATAAATAAAATCTTTTTTGATATGGACGGTGTCCTTGCAGATTTCGATCGCGGAGTACGCGAGCTATGCGGCATTCGGAAGCAAAATAACCCATCTTAATTCGCACTTTTAACCAAGGAAAAAGATTGCCGATCGGGATACAATGCTCCTATAAGAACACATTCTTATGGGAGGTGATTTCGATCAGTCGATTTTTGTCGGATTCGATGGAATTAAGGGAGGCAAGCATCTCCAGGGTGATCTGGGTGAGCTCTTTCATCTCGATCTCCGGAACAACCTCATGCCCGAGGGGACATCCGTTAGAGCAGTAATAATTGCAAAGCTGCGGCTTCTTATAAGCCCGCCCCATGGCAAGAATCTCATCCGGGTGAGGAGCGGATTTTTCCCTTGTGGACCGTTTCCCCATAGCAGACCTCCGAAAGCAAAATAATAGGCGATATTCTGCACTTTTTACCATGTATTTCCCCTGCGTTTCATTATAGACTGGAATAAAAGGAAAGAAAAGAGGTGTATTATCTTTGTCCTTCAATATATAATGGACATTGGAGACCATAATGATGAGATATTTTTACGATTACACTTATATTTTCATATTGATTGGTGTGGCGATCAGTCTGATCGCATCCCTGAATGTGTCAGCAACGTTCCGAAAATACAGCAGGCAAAGAAGTGCCTCGGGTTTGACGGCGCAGGACGCAGCACGGCGGATCCTGGGGAGCGCGGGAATATACGACGTGGATATCGGGCAGATCCGCGGCAGCATGACGGACCATTATTCTCCGAAAGATAAGATTCTCCGCTTGTCGGAGGATGTATACGGTTCTTCTTCGGTAGCTGCCATTGGAGTCGCTGCTCATGAATGCGGCCATGCAGTGCAGGATCAGCAGGGCTATGGTCCTCTTCGCCTGCGTTCCGCAGCGGTTCCGATTGCTAATATCGGATCGAAACTTTCCTGGCCGATCATTCTGATCGGATTGATCTTTGGCTGGATGGGAATGGCGCAGATCGGAATAGCTCTTTTTGTCTTTGTGGTTGCCTTCCAGTTGATCACGCTTCCAGTGGAGTTTGATGCATCGAGGCGCGCACTTAGAATTCTGGAACAGGATCAGATGTTGACAGAATCAGAGATGAAAGGAGCGAAGAAGGTGCTGACCGCTGCCGCAATGACTTATGTAGCAGCTGTGATTACATCGGTTCTCCAGCTCATTCGACTGCTTCTTCTTGTAAACGGGAGAAGACGGTGATCAATGCGGGTTTTATTATGAGTCTGTCTGATCAGAGCTTTGCGGAGAGGATTTTTTTCCATACAAAAACGGTTCCGCCACTCTTTTCTTGAAAAATGCGATGAGGGGTCCCATGAAAAAAGCGGTGATGATGGTACCGATCCCGGGAAGGATTCCGAGAAGAAATCCGATGCCCGTTACGATCAGGTCGGAGAGGATGCGTACGACCCGGAAATCCCAGGATTTTTTCTCCGACAGGGTAAGTGCGATCGCGTCGTAGGTCGATACGCCGAGATTACCGGTGAAATAAAACGCGGACGCAAAGCACATGATGACAATGGCGAAGAGTAGAAAGGAGATCCGGAGTGCGATCCCAGGCTCCGGGAGAAACTTTTTCCAGATGGAGAAGGAAAAATCCACCACATATCCAAGCAGAAACAGATTTATGAAAGTGGCAATCCCGATCTTTTTCCGGTCAAGAAAGAAGTCGAAGACCAGCAGGACCAGGTTGATAATCATATAGACGGTTCCATAAGATAGTACCGGGTTTGCAGGATCATATTCCGTAAGCAGCCGGATACCCTGCCCGATTTTTAGAAATTCAAGCTGGTTCCAGATCCCGTGCGCAAATACTTGAAACGGATCCATTCCCATGGATGAATATTGGAACATACCGACAGAAAATCCGGAGAGCAATACGCCTGCAATTGTCATAAAGATTCTTTTTTTCAGCATGCTTTTTTTTCAGATCCCATTGAACGATATCTCTTTCGAAATCCACCCGCGGGAGTGGACTTGAAATGTCTCCCAGCGGAGTATATCATGTAAAAAGCTTGTTTTTCAACTGAATTCGAAGGCGCAGAGGGGCATAAGATAACCATAAGCCTTGGGGCTGTGATCGTGACGGAACCGGAGAGTTTCTCTTCCATGTATGAAAAGACAGATTCACTCATGTACGACGTAAAAAAGAAAACCGGGAACGCCTATATGTTCTTTGGTGAATAGATAAAAGTATTCATTTTTTTCAAAGTCATGGGTGGTATTCAGAAAGGACATCCCGATGAGGCAGAGCTGAAGGCTGCTGTTGATTTTTACAAAGGGATTGTTGAGGGATCATAAATGATAAATGTAAAGAAATATGCTCCTATGGGTTGGAACAGCTGGGACTGTTACGGAGCTGGTGTAACAGAGGAAACCGTCAGAGAAAACGCAAAGTATATGGCCGAAAAGCTCCGTAAGTACGGTTGGGAATATATCGTAGTGGATATCCAATGGTCCGGACCCAAAGCCAGAACTCATGATTACATACCGTTTCAGGATCTTGCCATGGATGAATATGGCCGGCTTCTTCCGGCAGAAAATCGTTTTCCATCTGCTGCAGGAAGAAAAGGTTTTCAGGATCTTGCGGAGTATGTACATTCACTGGGATTGAAATTTGGCATCCACATCATGCGTGGTATTCCAAGAGCTGCGGTTCATAAGAATCTGCCGGTTTACGGTACAGATTATACTGCAAGGGACATTGCGGAACCGAATAATATCTGTGAGTGGAACCCGGATATGTATGGCCTGAATCCAAAGCACGAAGGGGCAAGGGCTTATTATGACAGCATATTTGCGCTGTATGCCTCATGGGGTGTTGACTTCATCAAGCTTGATGACATATGCCGGGAAATGCCAAGACTGGCAGATGAACTGGAACTGATCAGTAACTGTCTGCATTCATGCGGCAGAGATATGGTCTTTTCGATCAGTCCCGGACCAGCGGTGCTTGAATATTCTGAGTTTTATAAGAAAAACGCTGATATGTGGAGAATCACGGATGATTTCTGGGATAAATGGGAACTGCTGTATGCCATGTTTGAAAGAGCCGAAAAGTGGTCAATCCATACTGGCGCCGGTAATTGGCCGGATGCAGATATGCTGCCAATCGGACCGATACTTCAAGATTATGACAGGTCAAACAGAACAAAATTTACAGAAGATGAGCAGATTACAATGATGTCACTATGGTCAATATTCCGTTCACCGTTAATGATCGGCGGCGATATGACCGGTTTTGACGATTTTACAATGAGCCTGATAACCAATACGGAGATCCTTAAGATGCATAGAAATGCGAGACATTCTCATCAGGTATGGCGAAAACCAGAAAACGGGAATGAGCATATACTTTGGACAGCAGAAAATACGAATGGCGGAAACTATGCCGTTTTATTCAATGTTGGCGATAAAGCAAGTAAAATCAAGTTGAACCTGTCAGATCTTGAAATCTACTCGTCAGATATCGAAGTGACTGAGCTTTGGAGCGGCGAAAAAAAGGAAGTAGAAATGATAGATGAAAATCCTGTAGTAACTACGGAAATAAGACCGCATGGTGCAGTTGCTTTCAGGATCAGATAAAGTATTGCATATAAAGGATTTTGTGTAACATGGAAAAACCAGATTATTTCTTGATGAAAGAACAGATACGGGGCTTCGGGGAGACAGATCCATGGTACGTACCATTTCTGTCAAATGCTGCAGCTGTTCTGTATCAGTCACTGCCTGACATCAATTGGGCAGGATTTTATCTTATGCATGAAGGAAGGCTGGTACTCGGACCGTTTCAGGGAAAACCGGCTTGTATTCATATTGCGGTAGGAAAGGGTGTCTGTGGAACGGCGGTTCAGGAGAATCGGGTGCTGCGTGTGGCCGATGTCCATGAGTTTCCCGGACATATCGCCTGTGACAGTGCAAGCAGGTCGGAGATTGTTCTTCCGCTTGTAAAAAACGGAAGGATATTCGGAGTGTTGGATATTGACAGCCCGAAAACAGATCGGTTTACAGAGGCGGATGAGAACGGCCTGAAAGAGATTGCGGAATTGATACAGGATAGCTTAAAACTGGTAAAATGAAGTGACAGGAAGCAAATGCCTCAAACTTTAAGGAAATAAACGATGGAGGAATAAAGTAATGATTAAGAAAAAAACGATCCTTGCGGCAGCAGCACTGGTTATGTCACTGGTATTCTGCTCGTGCGCAGGTCCTGCTGAGATAAACCGGAATGAATCTGCGACGGATGAGGCACTCCTCGGGGGCTGGGAGATCGTCCCCCATGAAGCCGCTGAGCTGCCGGCAGATGTGCAGACAGCTTTCGATAAGGCCTCGGGAACCCTGGATGATGGAGAATACACCCCGGTTTCGCTGATGGCAACCCAGGTGGTGGCCGGCATGAATTATTGCATCCTTTGCCAGATCACGCCAAATGGTTCCGCTCAGTCAAAATGGGCGCTGGTGTACATCTATGCTGATCTTGAGGGAAATGCGACGGTTACGAATGTATATGATCTATACATTGCCCAGCATAGTACTCCCAAAGAATGATCGTATTCCGTATGAAAAGACCGTTATCTTTCCTCTGCATCCTCATATTGACAACTCTGGCATCCTGTGTACAGCCTGCAGAAAGCGATCCTCTTAGAGGGGCGTCAGAGGCAGCCGTGCCGGTGGAGACGGAGATCGTTTCGGAACCGGCTGTTCCGCCATACAGCGGGAGCCCGAGTGTCGAGATCTGTGGAAATGTTCCGCTGTTTGACGAAAGTGAGAAGGCAACGGATTCCTTTGAATCATACAGTGATCTGGATGAGCTGGGGCGCTGCGGCGTTGCATATGCCTGCATAGGAGAGGATCTGATGCCGACAGAGGAACGCGGACAGATTGTGGAAATTCATCCAACCGGCTGGCAAACCGCAAAGTATGATGGGATTGACGGGAATTATCTGTATAACCGGTGCCATCTTATTGCGTACAGTTTGACCGCGGAAAACGCCAACGAGAAGAATCTGATCACCGGGACACGGTATATGAACAAGGAGGGAATGAATCCTTACGAGATCCTTGTGGCAAATTATATCCGTGATACCGGGAATCATGTTCTTTACCGGGTCACACCGATCTTCGAAGGAGATAACCTCCTTGCGTCCGGAGTGGAGATGGAGGCGCAGTCTGTAGAGGATGACGGGGTCTCATTTCATGTGTATTGCTACAATGTCCAGCCAGGGATAGAGATCGACTATGCAACCGGAAAGAGCAGCAGATCGGAGAATGCCGGAGACATTTCTCAAAGCGGAACGGTTCCGTCACAGGATACGCTTGTTTTCCCGGAGGATACGACCTATATTCTGAATACCAATTCACATCGTTTCCATTACATCGACTGTGAAAGTGTCCGGGAAATGAATGAAAAGAACCGTAAGGCAACAAATGAGACCAGAGACCAGCTGATAGAAGAGGGATACGTTCCCTGTGGAAACTGCAGACCATGAGCAGACAGCTTCCGTTTATGATCCATGAGCTGCATTGGATTTTTTGGAGGTGGATATAAGAGATGAAAAGTATTCAGGAAAGAAAAAACGAAGCAAAGGAATACCGCAAGGTGACATCGCGAAGCGACCTTGGAATCTGGGAGGTTCAGACCGGACGGCCGATCGTTGAGGAACTGCTTCAGCTGCAGGAATCGACGAGGGTGAAGGAACTGATACCTGTAAGGCATGAACGTATGGCAGCATCTCCCTTCACATTTTTCAGAGGTGCCGCGATCATTCAGGCGCATGATATAGCATCAACACCCGGGACAGATTTCAGAGTACAGGCCTGCGGGGATGCACATATCTCAAATTTCGGGATCTTCGCTTCTCCGGAGAGACGCGTGATATTTGATATCAATGACTTTGACGAGACTCTTCCTGCGCCGTTTGAGGTCGATGTGAAACGACTTGCGGCAAGCATAGAAATATGCGGACGTTACAGGGGATTTTCTCCCCAGAGCAGAGAGAAAGCGGTATATGAATCAACTGCGCTATATCGCCGTGCCATGATGAATTTTTCCGATATGGGAAATATGGAGGTCTGGTATAAACATCTGGATCTTGAGTACCTTATGGAAAATGATTCCCTTTTTGCGAATAAGAGACAGCATAAGGTGATGGAGGAAACGATCAACAAGGCGCTGACCAAGAACAGTGAACGTGCAGTCAGCAAGCTGACAGAGTCTGTTGATGGGAAGCTCCGTATCAAAAGCGATCCGCCGATTATCGTTCCGATCCGGGATCTGTTTGGAGAGGAAAAGAAAAGGTACGATTTTAATTATAATATGGAGAAAGCGCTTGAGATTTATAAAAAGACACTTCCAATCGAGCGCCGCGGACTGATCGATCAATATGAGCCATTGGAGCTGGCTCATAAGGTTGTAGGTGTGGGCAGCGTAGGCCAGCAGGCTTGGATCCTTATTTTAATGGGAAAAGAAAATGCCGATCCCCTCGTACTTCAGATCAAACAGGCCGAAAGATCCGTACTGGAAAGATATTACGGAAACAGCGAATATGCATTGAGCGGACAGCGTGTTGTACAGGGCCAGCGTGCCATCCAGACAGCGGGAGATATCCTGCTCGGCTGGTTGAGCCTCGATTCTGCCGAAGGAATCCACAGGGATTATTATGTAAGACAGCTTTGGGATGCAAAGGGATCGTTTGATCTTGGAAAGATCACTGAAGAGGGGTTGACCGGACTTGCGTCAATGTGCGCATGGACACTTGCCCATGCTCATGCAAAAACCGGTGACAGACATGCATTGGCGGGGTATCTTGGTAAGAGTGACACATTTGAAAATGCGATGGTAAAATACGCGCAGTTGTATGCCGATCAGAATGAAGCGGATTACGAGATGTTTTTAAAATATTGTAGAAAGTGAACCTCGGCGCGCTCGGCATCTGTCAGGGACTGGTATCGTTCCCATATGTCACGAGACAGTTTTTCGAGATCTGCTTTTTCGACCAGGATGTTGGAGGCGCTTCGGGAAAGATTGAACGCCGTATTGATGTATTGATTTGCGACGGCAATGGAATAAAGTCACAGGCCGATGATCAGCATGACGATTCCCATGGAAACAGCGCCAAGCAGTATCATGCGTACAACACGCCTGGAGAGTCCCGTAAAAATACTGTTGACTTTATCGCCGATTGGTTTATCATAGGGGTTCATAAAAGACCGAAGTAAGGAGAAGAGCGATGAAAAAAAATACATGTACAGCGTTGATATGCCTGATGCTTTGTATGCTGCTTGCAGGCTGCCAAAATCCCGGAAAAGCAGAGAAAACTGCGGAGCAGGCACAAGCAACGGAGCAGACCAAAAACACAGACCCGGCGGTATCGGAAACTTTGGAAACAGAGGAGGGATCCGAACCGGAGAAGGAAGAGGAACCGATAGCGGAAACCGTGGAAGAGACAGATTATGAAGCACTCTATGCACCGGTGTTTTCGGAAGTGATCGATACGATAAAGGAAGGGTATGATTATGAAAAAGAGTACTCGTATATGCCGGAGGGGCTGATCGAAAAGATCATGTACCGCGCGGATGAGGATCTCCTGCAGGTGATCGGATATGTGATGAAGGATGTCAGCGGGGACGGGATTCCGGAGCTGCTTATCGGCTGCGATGAAGATTATGGAACCGGTCCTCAGAGTTATATCTTCAGCGTCTTTACGATAGCTGAGGGAGAACCGTTCAGCGTATTTGAGGGATGGTCGCGGAGCGATTACAGATGGATGGGAGATGATCACTTCTATTATTTTGGTTCCGGCGGTGTATCGATCAGTCTTTTCGGGGAGAATCATCTGTGCAAAGACGGAACGGAAATCGTGTGGGATGATTTTTATTTCTCCGATGAAGATACAGACGGTGAAGTCGGGTTTTACCATAATACAACCGGCGTATTTGACACGGGAGAGGCTGAGAAGCTGGATATGTCCGACAGTGAGTTTTTCGGACTGATGGAGGAATATGAAGCAAGATGCCAGATGCTGCCATGGACACCGATCGGAGACTATCAGGGATAGATCATTGACTTTTCGGTAAAAAGGAGGATGGATTTATGTCGATCGCAATCGTTACCGGAGCGTCCAGCGGTCTTGGAGAGGAATTTGTCCGTCAGATCGCGGAGAAGAAAAAAGCGGATGAAATCTGGGTGATCGCAAGACGGAAGGAAAGGCTTCTTTCGCTGCAGAAAGCAGTTTCTGCAAAGGTGAGGATCCTTCCCATGGATGTGACAAAAGAGGCAGACATGGAAAGCTTCCGGCAGATCCTCAGGGAGGAAAAACCGGAGATAAAGCTCCTTGTCCACGCGGCCGGGATGGGAAAGATCGGCACATATGAAGAGATCGGAAGGGAAAAAGCACTGGCGATGGTCCGGCTGAACTGCGAGGCGGCCGTGGATATGACGGAGAGCGTGCTTCCTTATATGAAAAGGGGGAGCAGGATCATAGAGATCGCTTCGACAGCAGCGTTCCAGCCGTTTCAGGGTTTGAATGTTTACGCCGCGAGCAAGTCGTTCCTTCTGCGCTATACAAGAGGGCTGTCTGCGGAGCTCTCAGGTACCGGCATCAAAGCAACGGCAGTCTGTCCATACTGGATCAGCGATACGGAATTCATTCCCGTGGCTTCCGAAACAGGGAGCAATAAGATCCGTCATTTCCCTCTTGCATCCAGGAAACGTTCGGTGGTGGCCCTGTCTCTTGAAGCATCGGATCTCGGACTTCCGGTTTGTACGCCGGGAGTGATCTGTACGGTTCACAGGATCGTTTCCGTGCTGCCGGATACGGTTTTACAGGGGATATGGGCGCTTTTGCGAAGGGTCTGATGAGTTTTCTTGACTAATATTTTAAAAGCATTAACATATGATATAAAGAAACACTTGACCTTAACATCATGAAAAGGAGAAAAAAATGAAGACATGTCCAAATTGCGGAGCTCAGTCGTCGGATGACGCAAAATTCTGTACAACATGCGGCTACAATTACAACACAGCAGCTCAGGGTACGCCGCAGCCCCAGCCCCAGCCTCAGTACCAGTATCAGCAGGCTCCTCAGGCACCTATGTATTCGCCGGTTAATCCCTGCGACAAGGCACTCGGGATTGTTGCGGTTATGTGCGGCTTCCTTGGAGTGATCGTTGCTTACTTCGGCGGGGATGTAAACGGACAGCGCTCTGATTACCTCAGATTTTATGCAAACGAGGGCCTTGTACTTGCACTCTTTGCGCTGATCGGACTCATTCCGTTTGTGGGATGGATCTGGAGCATCTTCAATATCGTATGCCAGATCATCGCGATCGTATATGCCTGCAAGGGCCAGACAAAACCGGTGCTCTTCTACGGCGCGATCCGGATCATCAAATAAATCTGATTTTTCATTTGAAATGGAGAAAGCGGCTGCTGGGATCTGATTGTTTCATTTTTTTGTTGTAATAATCGTTTTGATGTGTTATGGTATGTAATGCAGTCAAAAAGACGGCGGGATTCGGGTCATTGTTCCGATGAGGAGAAGTACCCAAGCTGGCCGAAGGGGCTCCCCTGGAAAGGGAGTAGGTCGTTAATAGCGGCGCGTGGGTTCAAATCCCACCTTCTCCGTATTAAGGGTTTTCCGTGAAAACACGGGAAGCCCTTATTTCATTATCAGATATGAGGCATTTTTGCACGGGATAAAATGATACATATAATAGGAAAACACAGATCACAATACCGCAAGGAAGGACTTTGTGGGACGCTACAGGTTGTGCTCCTGCTATATGGAACCGGATATTTGACAAACATGATGAAGTGAATCTCAAAATGACAAAGGAACTGGCAGCTTCACTAATGGGAAAAACAATGGAGGAGATAGGTGATACGGCAGGGGATGAGGAGGCAGCCCGATATGCCGGCATCCGTTTCATCTGGGCTGGATACGGATTCGGTAAAGCAATGTCCCCTGATACTGTTCTGACTGATATTGTTGAACTTCCGTCCTGTCTCTTGTCAATATGGAGTAAAAAAGAGCAAACAGTTTAAAGATCCAAATAACTCGGGAGTTTAAAAACGAAGATAAAAATGCGGAATCCGCAAAAATGTCGATTTGGATATTGAAATATTGAAGAACATCAGCTATCATTCAAATAGACAAAAGTGCGGATTCTGCATTTTTGTTCAATGAGAATGAGGAGCGATTAGATGGATATTTGCAGAGATATATATTTAAATAAACTGATATCAAAAAAGCACAATGGACTTATTAAAGTTGTCACAGGCATGAGAAGATGTGGAAAATCGTACCTTCTTTTTAATCTGTTCAACGATCATTTAACCAGTGAAGGTGTTAATAAAGACCACATCATAGAGATGGCATTTGATTCTTTCGAAAACAAAAAATTTCGTGATCCGGAAATCTTATATCCATACCTCATGGAGAGAATCGCTGATGATGAGATGTACTATATTCTTCTTGATGAAGTTCAGTTGCTGGATGATTTTGAATCAGTACTTAACAGTTTGGGAAGAAAGAAGAATGTTGATGTATATGTGACAGGAAGTAATGCGAAGTTCCTATCGAAGGACATTATCACTGAATTTCGCGGACGCGGTGATGAAGTGCATATGTATCCATTAACATTTTCTGAATTTATGAGCGTGTATGAAGGGGACAGAAATGAAGGATGGAGAGATTATGTGCTTTTTGGTGGAATTCCTCTTGTTCTAGGATTCGAAACGGATGATCAGAAGTCAGATTTCTTAAAGTCCCTTTATGAGGAGACATATATATCTGATATTACAGGAAGAAACAATATTAGAAATAAGGCTGAACTAGAAGAATTACTTAACATTCTTTCATCAGCAATAGGTTCGCTTACCAATCCCAGCAAGCTTTCGGCTACTTTCAAGAGCGTTAAAAACAAGACCATCAGTAAAGATACCATTACAAAATATATAGATTATCTAAAAGATTCTTTCCTCATAGACAGTGCAATTCGTTACGATATCAAGGGGAAGAAATATATAAATACGCCGTCAAAGTATTATTTCACTGATCTCGGCCTTAGGAATGCCCGTCTTAATTTCAGACAGGTGGAAGAAACCCATGCCATGGAAAATATCATTTTCAACGAACTAAAAGTCCGTGGTTTCAATGTGGATGTTGGTGTAGTTGTTATGAATGAAGTAGACAAGTCGGGGAAGAAAATTAGAAAACAGTTGGAAGTTGATTTTGTATGTAACAAAGGATCGAAAAGATATTATATACAATCAGCTTATGCTCTTCCGGATAAAGAAAAGATGAATCAGGAACAAAGATCGCTAATTAATACGGGGGATGGCTTTAAGAAGATAATCATCACAAAGGATGCGGTTGCACCGCTTTATAATGAGGAGGGAGTTTTGGTGATGAGCGTGTTTGATTTCTTACTTAATCCGGAAAGCATGGATGTATAAAGTATGACACATCGATAAATTAACGGTTATAGTAAGAAACTAGATATTGTCTGAATGCCATAAATCAATCTAGTGGCTGACTAAGGTCACTTATCCTTAAGTTTCCTTGATTAACATAGAGAAATCCAATAAATATGCGGGTTTCAAGAGCCTGAACAAAAATAATTGGTGTAAAAATGGCGTAGTCGTGGCGTAAATAGTCGTTTTAGAGCATTCTCATGCAAAGAAAAATATGAAACTTGTTTTGATGGTTTCGTGTCATATTTATAGATAGGACCAGTTATCTCGAATGAGATGATTGGTTCTTTTTGATAAATAAAAAATTTTTAGAAAAAGTTGTTGACAAAGTAATTTCAGGATGCTAAGATAATCAAGCTGACCCGCTATGCGGAGCAGCGGAACCTTGATAACTGAACAGTGAAACAACCTTGAAAGGTTTACAAAAAACTACATCCTTTCGATTCAAAGAGAATCATTGAGATGCGACCTAAAACAGTAAATTTTTCGGAATAAACGTCAGTTTTATTCTGAGGTATACTTAGCAGTTTCGCTAAGTAGAAGAATATCAACATGAGAGTTTGATCCTGGCTCAGGATGAACGCTGGCGGCGTGCTTAACACATGCAAGTCGAACGAGGTTACTTATCACGATCCCTTCGGGGTGACGATTTTTAACCG
>JAZOTN010000004.1:0-220179 GCA_045657665.1 Lachnospiraceae bacterium
GGTATTTACCGCTTTTATGAATAGAAACCTTGTAATACTTGCTGTTCGCGGAATATCGCATCATTTTTCTGTTTTTCCTCCTCATTTTCCTGTTCATTCACCAAAAAAAGAAATTTTACTGCAAATACCTATCATTTGCAGTAAAAAACCGTCATTTTTCCGGTACCTAAGTACCAGAAAAACAAACAGACATTCGAAAGAAAAAGACACAGGAAAATCAGCCCGAGAATAATCGAGAGAGGGGACTCTTTCGTTCATATATAAAACTGGAACAAATCTGTTTCCGGCACGCGGGAATAGAGGATTTCCAAAATCAAATGAGGAAAAGGAGAAAAGTATGAAGACAGTTTTGAAGAGTACGAAACGCTTCCTGGCGGTATTCATGGCTCTGGCTATGGTTGTGCTGTCTATGCCTGAAACAGCGATGCAGCTGCGGGCAGACACCGTGACAAGGTATAACGCGGTGGACGACGGCGAAGGCGGAGTTACCTATGAAGTCGCGGAAGACGGCGCGTTTGTCTTTGATGAAACAACGGGGACATACGTGGAATACACGGAGCCGGCGGCAGATCCCGCAGGTGATCCTGCAGATCCGGCATCTGATCCGATTCAGATTGATAATCAAGGGCTTGGCAGCTCGGATGCTCCGGTTGTAACATTTAATACGACAGGAAACGGAATAGAAGGTGTTCAGGTTTTTATAAATGATGCAACTGAACCGACAAATGAAATAGACAGCGGAGATGCGATTACGAGCTCAGACAGTCTCGTTATCGTTCCGGAGTTCTCAGACGGATATGAGTTTGATGCTGAAGCGTCGTCATACACGATCACAGGGGAAAGTCCGGTGGTTCTTGATGCATATACGATTGCTTCTTCTGCTATCACAGATGACATAGCAATTGACATTGTCGCAGTAGCGACAGATTTCCCGGTCTCTCTGGATGACACAGTACCGGCTACACTGATGAACGATGAGGGAACGGCACCGGCTGCTGCAGCAGGAAATGTCGAGACAGCTTATGTCTTTACCGTAGTTCCGGATGACACCTCGATCACTACTGTAAAGAATGTGAAATATAAAGTAGGAGACAGCTCTTATACGACGACAGGACTTTCTGAGGACGAAGGTGTTTACACGATTGCAGCCGGTTATATTATTGATGATGTCACCATCACCGCAACCATTGGTGATGTAATTCCGATCACGGATTATGACCCGGCGTTGGATGACACCGCGGATCTTAGGGCAGTTGGCTTAAAGCCCGTAGCAGGTGCGGAGATTCCGGCAGAATGGGTAGAAGGAGAGGATCTCGAGTTTTCGGTTGCTCCTCTGACGACCCAGAAATTTATCTATTCGGATGTCACGGTAGCATTCTATGACAGCGGTGATGATCTTATTGACGGTGCAGTAGCAACGAAGACAGGCACCGCGTCAGATACAACGATCACCTTTACGAATGAGGAACTTCAGGCGCTTGTTGCAGGGACGGAGCCTGCCGCTATAAAAGTTACCGCTGTAGGCCGGAAGAAAGATGTTTCGATTGTATCATATATCGATGAAGGGCTTACGGTTACCGGTGCGGTGGGTACACTGCAGTACGGCAGCCCGTATGAATTCACGATAGAGGCAGCTCCCGGATACGGGATTGACCCGGATGCTGTAGATGATGCAATGGATGCGATGGATGATGCCATTGCTGCATCAGATTATGATGACGATGACATCATCATTTATGCGATCAAAACCGGGGAAGAGCTGGCGAGCGCAACCGAGGATGATATCTATCCGATCGCACTGGATGAGCTTTCTACCGGTGTCTATAAAGCCACTATTACCGGAAGCGTGACATATCCCGATAAAGGCGTTCTTTCCGACCTTACGGTTGTGATCGGCACCATCACCGAGGATGCGACCTATACCGTGTCAGCAGGTACGATCAGTACTCATGTGGACAGCATTGAAGATGAGGAAGGTTATGACGTAATAGGCGCAGATGTCACTCATGGTGAGGATCTTGCTTTCTGGGTGACACTGACGGAAGATGGTTCTCCTGAGGGTTCCACCTATACCTTCAACAGCATTACTTATGATGTGGACGGTGTAGGAGATGGATTCGTTCCGGAAACCGTTGAGGTATATGAACCTACGTTGTTGAATCCGGCAGTGACTGTGTATGTGGTCATCGACGGTGACACGATCGGCGGGAATCTGGCTTTGAATATCAGCGCTTCCGAGATCAAGGCAAGCGAGATCACGGTTGTTGTTGATCCGTCAGAAGCTCTGGCAACGGATGGTCTTTCCTACAAGGTAGCTGACGGTAAGAAACTGGAATATGAGAGTGGATTTACCGCGACGACAAAAGACCGTGTAACACTCTATGCGCAGCTCGTTGACGGTTATACTCTTGAAAAGAAAGACGTGACCGTGGATCCGGATGCGTTCACGCTTTCCAATGTCACCACGAATGCAAACGGTCTTGCAACGATCACGGGATGGTTTATTGGTGAAGATGACACAGCGATAGAGCTTTATCCGGAGCCGGTACATCCTTTCCGCATCTTTGCTATGGATCCTTATGGGGCACTGGAAGGCCTTCAGTATGGTTATGGCGCTACTGCCGCTACGGTAGGCAACTGGCAGACCTATAACGGCATGGTCAACTTCCGTGAGGATGAAGGCTTTGTGAAATTCCGTTATCAGGTGGATTCCAGCTATGAAGCAGTCATTTCGGACGGATATTCTGGAGAATTGGATCCTTCAGATTTTGAAGTGGATGGTGACTGGATTGTTCTGACAGATGGTGCTGCATATGAGATTGACGATACAGATGATGAAGAAGCGATGGCGGATATCGAGATCCGTGTCCTTCGTTCCGGTACCAAGACGGTCTATGTAGATAATACAACTCCTGCGACCCTGACAAAGGTAGCGGTGACAGTAGACTCCGGCACGGCGGATGAGAAGTACTTTGCGGATTATGCGAAGTCCACCTCCACCAAAGTCGGTGTGATGAAGACGACCGGCGGAGAAAACACCTACGATGTATTCACTCCGGGTGGAAATACTTCTAAGAGCTCCGCTGTAACGATTGCAGTCACTGCAGCGTCAAACTATAAGCCGGTTCTTACGAGTCTCCCTTCTTCAGCATACACCGTTACGCAGAAGGGACAGGTTTCTACTTTCGTCATTTCGAAAGATGCTCTGGCAGATGAGGATACAATCACCTTCGAAGGCGCAGTGGCATCCGGTAAGCCTGTATACATTGAGGCTCCGACCGACCGTTGGGGCGACTTTACGATCGCTGCATCGATTGACGGTGTGACACTTGATCCGACAACGTTTGATGTAACCGATGGAGACTATACCGGAGACGAATACGAGATTCCGATCGGCAAGAAAGCGGTATTCACGCTTGTTCCGGATACAAATTATACATTAAGTCCCGGAAAGTACGTAAAGGTTACCGATACAAAGACAACGGAAACAGCAGTAACCCCGAAGGCGGACAGCTTTACCTATACGATCACGGGCGATGCGAATGCTGTTCAGAAGCTCCGTCTGACCGCGACTCCGACGGTCGTTGCACAGCCGCTCGATCCGGATGACGGCAACTATAAGACAAAAGAGTCTACGGCAAAGGTAAACGGCGAGAATCAGAAGATCGTTTCCGTAACCTATACCGATCTTGAGCCCGATAAGAATTATGAGACGGACATCACGGTTGGCGGCATTTCCGTTGTGCCTACGAAGATTGAGGTACTTGACGGAAAGAACGTGGTATATAGCGCAACCGGTACGAAGGTATTCCAGATTCCGGGATCGTCCGCGAACAAAAACCTGACGGTGAAGATCACCAAAGGATTAACGGAGTACTCTCTCTATACCGTAAAAGCATTAAAGCCGCTTGATTCCATCAAGGTAGCGGGCACAAAGCTCATTTCCGGAGAAACAGATATTGCTACTTTGACACAGGAGGCGGGAACATACGCTACCTATGCGATCACTGCAAATCCCACCGGAGCGACGGTGACCGGTCTTGAAGCAGCGGTCTATGAAGATGATTCGCTTGCAACGCCGGTAGACCCCGAGGTGATCAATGCCTGGGTGACGCTGGATGGAAAGACTCTCGGCGTCAATATGAATACTGTAGAGGACATTGATAGCTTTATCCTGATCTATCGTGATGTTGACGATACTCCAGGATATGATCCGTTAAATGACGAGTGGATGTATGGCATCTATGCGACCGCAGGGGCATCCAAGCTTGAAGGAACATCTCCGGCAGTCACCCTGAAGAAGGCGTCCTATAAGGATCTTACTTTGACCGTTGGAATCCCGACCGCAGCAGTAAACAGCTTCCGGAACGCCTCTAATGGTTATGAATTCGTATATGAAGTAAAAATTGACAGAACAAAAGGCTCCGGCGGAACGCTTGAAGAAGGACCGTTTTACTACATCGCAACGGATACAAAAGAGGATGTGAACGTACCGGTATATTCGGTAGCTCCGGCAGCGGCAACTGATTTTGATGTCACGGTAAATGTGTATGCGGTAACTGAAATTGATGATCCGACCGATCCGGATGATATTATGGAAGCGATCTATGATGATCCGGAGCATCCGGAGGAGGGCTACAATCCGTATACCTGCATCGCAGCCGGCAAGGAAGTTACGAAATCCATGACGGTTCCGGCAGCGCGTTTCGCTACTTCTCTGTCTGTCAAGAACGTGAATACGAACCTCTGGGCAGGCGAGAAATACTCCGAGATGTATGAGGATATCGACAGGTCCGTAAAATTTACGGAGGCAGGAAATCTTCTCCTTGCGACAATCATACCCGATGCGAAAGCAACCAAGAATGATGCAGGATGGACGGTGACTTCCAGTGCAAGTCTTGCGGCTTTGGGCATCACTTCTGAGCTGAATGAGGATGGTTCGATCAATCTGGTTGTTCCCAGTGCAAATTTGGACGCCCTGGCTGCCACAAGACTTCCCGAATCAACGGTAAACGGCGAAGTAAAAGTAGTTGCTCCGAAGGCATCTGCTCTTGATCAGGAAGTGTCTGTCAATGTGAAGATCACCCTGAATCAGCGTGCAGTTAATGATGGAGGGCCAAACATCAATGTGGTGGCAGACGAAAAACCAGCGTCGGCTGCAGCTACAAAAGAGAGGATCATGAACCTCAGCAAGAAGAGCGGGACAGCTCTTTCTACACAGCTTCCGATGACTTACCTAACGTCAAGCACCAAGGCGACGAATAACGCATGGACGTATGAGTTCGATACATCAGGTGGCTTGGTTACGGATATCACGGATCTGGATGACCCGGGTACTTATTATGGATTTACCGAGGCTGAGCTTGAAGCCAATGATTACACCGGAAACGGTGCGAATGTATCGATCAGCAAGACCGGAAAGCTCACGTTAAATAAGGACTTCGTCTTTACGGACAACGATCATAAGACAGCGCTCGTGACGGTGACAGCGACTTCCGTTTATAATCCGGATCTGACCCTTACTTACCGGGTATACTTCACGGACAGCACAGCGACGATGCCGCAGGGCGAAGCTGTCATCGGTATGATGATAGTTGATAATCCGGATAGTGTGGATTATGTGTACACCGGACTTCAGATCCTGGCAAGGAAGGGCACACCGGCGATGACACCGGATGAATTCGACGATCTTGCAGGAATCTATGAGCAGGATGGGTCTGAGTACGAGAATTATCCTGGTGTATTCCTGCTTCGTGAGGGCGCGGTCATTGAACCCGATGGATTTGTGGATATTGACTATGTGGTGCTTGATTCCACACGGTTTAATGCAACCAGCAGCAATACCAAGGTGGCAACGATTAACGGTGACAACGAGGTTCGTCTGACCGGAGAAGCGGTCGGCAATGTGACCTTTACCGTAGTTCCGGAGAACACCGGTGTCAAGAAGACAGTACCTCTGAATCTGAAGGCTGCAACCTTCCTGAATACGAAGACGGCTAAGGATTACTATTCACTGGCAGAGGACGGATACGGGAGTGCGACGAACGTTCTGGCAGGGGACTATAATGAGAAGAACCCGACTCTTGCACTGGAGGGTGGTTACGATGGATACATATTCGATCTTCAGGTATTAAAGGGAACGGCATTCCTTAACGGCAACGAGGTATTGAATCCGGGTGATCCTGCGACAGCTGTCGACGACTTCTATTCAAATTCTGCTTTGAAGGCAGGAACGGGCGTCACGATCCTTGCCGGATCTCAGGGAACCGGCCGGTACACGATTGCAATGTATGGGGCGCAGGGCAAGGTAACACTGAACGGTGTGACTTACACGCTGACCAATGCAGATAAGAACGATACAAACCTTGGTGCAATTACTCAGGTCGATTCGGTTTACGGAAATTATAACTTTGCACAGACCCCTGTATTCGCCGGGGCAAAGATGCTGGATGGAGTGGCTCAAGTCCTTCTTGAGCCTGATGTCGCAGATACAAACTCATTGGTGTTATTCGAGGATTACTTTGATGCTGATGATCCGGTTGAAGTAGTGGACGGCGGAGTCGTTGCAAAGAATCAGAGAGTGACGGGATTTGTGCTGCCTCTTGAAGCGGAAGTTCTTCCGACCGGAACCTTTACCTTCTATGCAACCTGGCTGGATGATGGAGATGATCCTGTTTCCGCACCGCAGAAGGTAACATTGAAGGTAACGAATGCACCGACTTTCACGCCGGTGACCACCTATGCATTCGTACTGGATGGCGACGAGCAGCAGGTTCTGACGCTGGTTGATAAGAACGGCAACGAGGCGGTGATCACTAGCTTCAGCAATGTTCTGGATACAAAGACCGGCACAGATAACAACTTTGTGGGTCTGGTGGATGAGATTGAAGATGGAGCGCTGAAACTTCAGCCGGATGCAATCCTTCTTGAAGCACCTGCAGCAGATCGTACCGGATGGATCACCTATACCGCAGACGGCGGGGTAACGTTTAAGACCGTGAAAGTGACGCTGTCCTTCACCTCCGATGTTGAGTTCTATGCAACGCAGCTTGCTACGGCGATTGATGCAGTGGATGATGAATGGTCCGCACAGTATGTAACGAATGCAAAGGCACTTGAAGCACTGAAATCCCTGATTTCGCTTCCGTCGAACATCAACGTTTCCTGGGCAAGCTTCACGGCTCCGGTTTACAGTGAAGAGTTCATGACCGGTGAACTTGGTGGAACGCTGCTTATCAAGAACACAAAGGATAAGAACGACCCTGCACAGACACTTGATGTGGCACTGCACATCCCGGCGGTTACGCTGGATGTGGATGGACTTCTCTGGGGCGTGGATGAGATTACCTATACAGCAAAGGATGCGGGGAAAGCAACGCTTACCGCTACTTTAGATGCGGATGGTCTTGAAGATCTTCTGGTACCAAACGGCACGACCCTCGCCATCACGAAGCTGACAGCGGATCCTGATGTGACGGCAGCTCCGGACAGCTGGTTTGTATACCTCGAGGATAACACACCAATTGACAAGAAGACCGGTCCCTGGACCCTCGGCATCCTTACCGGAGCAAATGATGGCGATGAGCTTGAAGTAGTGGCGGAGAACACCATCACCCTGACAAAGGGCAGCAACATTGATTCCATGCGGATCAAATATATCGATGCATGGGCTGATAGTGACGTAACGGTTGATTACAAAAAGCCTGTTTTGGCGGTAGCAAAACAGGATGTCACGGTCTATGCAACCCCGAAGGCTGGATATGACGCAGTACTGACGAATAAGAAGTCGGGCGTTGATATTCCTTCTGTTCCACCAGTGCAGACCGGACTCGGTGATGAGGTAGAATTTACCGAGGTAGAAGATGTCAATGAGGCAACAACGTTTGTAACCTCAGTGACCCCGCATCTGTTTGATATGGAGGTACTTTATGAAGAACATGCTGGTGACGTATACAGCAAGTTTGAGTACAACGAGACCTGGGGAGCAAAGAGAGGATGGACCGTTGTTGGGGATGGAGAAACCTTCACCGCTCCTTACGGACAGTCCGTACAGACCCGTCTGACGAAGAAGGACGATGTTGTGGTCAGCAAGAAGGCCGGCGACTGGAGCGTTACTGCGGCTCAGTTCACGGGTCTACCGAACATAGGAGTTACAAACCTCAAGGGAAGTGAGACCGCGACGCTTTCGAACTACACCGTGAAGGTTGCAGGAGGTGCAGATCTGATATGGGAAGCTGAAAAGAACGCGGAGCTTGTTCTCACAAATGCTGCAACCCCGAAGAATGCTGTTTCTTCCATGGTGTTCACAACAACAGATACAGCACCGGCAGCTTATACTAGCGGCACGAAGAAGATCCTGACGGACGGTACCGTGTATGCATTTGCGATCGTGGCAAGAAAAGGTTATATCCCGGTTGTCTATGATAAGGATGGAGCCGAAGTACCGCTTGATAACGAAGGATTGAGCTACACCTTCGGCGGCACGATGACGGATGAGAACGAAAGCTTCACCGTATACGCTGATAAGACGACAGAAATCGGCCAGATCAACCTCGGCGCAGGTGCTCCGGATGAGCATGTGATCACTGATATCGACTGGTCCACGGACAGTGAAGGTGAAGGCAATGATCTTCCGGTAGGAGATGTGGTAGACTCCTCAGCAGCGATCGGTGAGACACTGATCCTTGCCGTAACGACACAGGCAGGCTATGACCTTCAGATTCAGACCCAGTCTCCGACGCAGAAGGATGATGTCTGGACGACTGTGAAGGCCGGTACGGCAGCAAGCGCAGCCCTTAAGCTCATGAGCATTGACGGTGCAGGCAACAAGACCTGGGAATACAGAACCAAGATTGCGGACGGCATCGCAAAAGTCGCTCTGAATCCGGTTGCACAGGCACGTTCCTACAAGGTTGTCAACAACGACAAGAGCAAGAGCATCACGAACATGAAGGTTCAGATTGACTTAAAGAGCGTTGCTCTTACCGGAAAGAGTTACTTCGGTGCAACACTCGTGATCACCTTTGATGCTCCGTCCAGCTACGCAGTTGTGGCAGAAGGTGCGGATCTTATTGACAAGAGTCCTACGAATCCTACGACCGGAAAGTCGACCTTTACGTACACAACAACGCTGACAGAAGATGGACAGGTTGCTTCCTTCAAGTAATTAAAAGCGACAGGGGACGGTTCTCTGTCTCTTGCAGCATGACCAGGCGGCCTGGCCGCTAAGTCAAAAAGCACCCCCGCAAATCGCGGGGGTGCTTTGCATTTTTTTTTAATGCAGCGCATGCAGCGCAGCCCCAACCGCCCCTACGATCTCGGGTTCATCCGGGATGTAGAGCTTTCCCGGGAGAAGCTCCTCCAGAGCTTTGATGACACCGGGGTTTTTCGCAACACCGCCGGTTGTCGTGAAGGCCTGCTAATTCCCCAAAATCAGAAATTCGTTGAAATTGGGGAATAGAAACAGTATGATGGTGGTGGAGGTGAAAAATGAAGATCATTCCACGAACAACATATCTGGAGGAGCTGTCAGGATTAAGAAACATCCCTGACATCAAGATCATTACCGGAATTAGAAGATCTGGTAAATCAAAACTGATGGATGCATTCATTCAAGAGATTGAGAAAGCGGATCCAACTGGAAATATTATACATATCAATTATAACTTGACGAAATATGAAGACCTGTTTGAATACCATGCACTGGAGAACTATATAGAGACCTGTTATAAGGCAGAAGTAAATAATTATGTTCTGATTGATGAGATTCAGATGTGTGATCATTTCGAAAAAGCGGTTAACAGTCTCCATGCCAAAGAAAAGTACGATATCTATGTAACCGGTTCAAATGCTTTCCTTCAGAGCAGCGATCTTGCAACACTATTCGTAGGAAGAACTTATGAGGTTCACATTCTTCCTTTCTCGTTTAAGGAGTATGTATCATACTTTCCGACTGACAATATAAATGCCAGCCTGACAAAGTATATGACCGAAGGAGGAATGGCCGGTTCATTTCTTTACAAAGACCTGGATCAAAAATACAGATATATTAATACAGAAGTGTTGAATGCTCTGGTGGTCAGAGACATTATAGCGAAAAACAAGATCCGTAATGAACCGTTACTTCACATTCTGATAGATTTCCTTATGGATAATATCGGCAGTGAGGTTTCCGTGCGCTCTATCACAGATTCGCTTTCGGGAAACAAAACAAAAGCAGATCATAAGACGATCGGCAAGTATATTGAATATCTATGCAAGGCTTTCGCTTTTTATCGTGTAAGAAGATACGATATTAAGGGCAAGAAATATCTTAGATCAACCGATAAATACTACCTTTCCGATCATAGTTTTAAATACGCCCGGCTTGGGACAAAAAATATGGATTATGGTCATGTGCTCGAGAATATCGTTGCCATAGAACTGATCAGACGAGGCTACGAGATCTATGTCGGCGTTGTAGGTGGGAAAGAGATCGATTTTGTTGCTATGAAACAGGGAAGCAAAATGTATATTCAAGTATCGTATGATATAACAGAACAAAAAACATTTGACAGAGAAGTTGCACCATTACTTAAAATAGGCGATGCATATCCTAAGATCGTCATCGCAAGAACTTATCAACCAGAATATCAGTATGAAGGAATAAGAATTATCGACGCAGCCGAATGGCTATCCGGATGATGGAATATGACTTTTTCGTCGCGTTAGAGCTGGAATCAGGTAAGTCCATACACCGCCGCCCCCACAGCTCCCACGATCTCCGGCTCTTCCGGGATATAGAGCTTTCCGGGGAGATGTTCTTCTAAAGCCTTGATGACACCGGGGTTTTTCGCAACACCGCCGGTCATCATGACGGTTTCTTCGATCCCGACTTTCCTGAGAAGCCCCATTGCCTTTCCGGCGATGGCCCGGTGCAGTCCCATGGCGATATCTGCAGTTTCTTCATTTCGTGCGATCAGCGAGATCACCTCGGATTCCGCGAAAACCGTACACATGCTGCTGATGGGCACATTTTTTCCGGAGCCAAGGGAGATGGGCCCCAGCTGATCCACCGGGATCTCCAGCGTCCTTGCCATGGCTTCCAAAAACCGCCCCGTTCCGGCTGCGCACTTATCATTCATGACAAAATCAACAACATCTCCTTTTTCATCGATCCGGATAGCCTTGCTGTCCTGACCGCCGATGTCCAGGATCGTGCGGACGGCAGGATTGAAGTAATGAGCACCCATCCCGTGGCAGCTGATCTCTGTCACATTCTCATCTGCAAAATCAATGGAAACCCGACCGTATCCGGTAGAGATGATTCGGCTTAGATCCTCTCGCTTTAACCCGGCCTTCTGTAAAACCGCATCAAACGCTTTTCTGGCGCTTTCCATGGACTTCGCGCCGGTCCGGATCACTTCATAGGCTACGATCTCCCGTCTGCTGTTCATGATCACGGCGTTTGTGGAAGTGGAACCGCTGTCGATCCCCAGGACGTATCGGATCGTTCCGTCCTCTGCCGATACCGTTTTCCCGTCCGCAGTTCTTTTTTTCATGTTGATCTCCTCCAAAAACGCTTCCATGCGTGTGCGGATCTGTCCTTCGCTCCCTGTGGTCGCATCCGTCTCAATGGCCAGAAGAGGAACATCGGACGTCTTTTTATATTCCGCATATTCAAACGAAAAATTGTCACAGAACTTTACCGTATGGTAAAGGATCCCGTCTAGTTGCCCGGAAAAGCCGGACAGAGCATCTCTCCGGCCGGATGCGTTTGCCATGCGCATACAGGGGAACTGGTTCAGAAGGTGAAACGCATATTCTTTCCGGTCTTCTGTCAGCGGAATCTCACGTGTGATACCGGTGCAGGTCATGTCAAAAAGGATGCGTGCGTGGTGCTCTTTTAAGATCCGGTAAACAGCGGGGTTCGCTCTGGCTCCGAGAATGCCGATTTTTGGCGCATCCTCCGCGGGCTTCCATGAAAGTGATTCTTCCTTAAGGGAGGGATTCCCTTCCGATGACATAGTATCTCCGAATTTTTCTCGCAAAGCAGATAAGAACCTCTCCATCTCAGCGGCATAAAGCTCTGCTGCAAAATCATTCGCTGCGCGCGGCACATCAAGGAGATAAAAGAAACGATCCGGAAAAGCCTTCCGAAGCGCGTCATAGAGCCGCCTGATACTGTCACAGCAGGTGGTGAGAATGATCCCGGAAAGCTCCGGATCCTGATCGAACGCCGCAGCGGCGTCTTCAAAAACCGCTTTCGCGTATGAGCAGACGTTCGGATGGAGCGCGATGTCTGCCTGCGGAAAAGAAAGAACCTCCGGGGAAAGCCGTTTCATATGAATGCCGAGACTGTTTAAAAGCTCGACGGGCGTATATTTGCAAACATATCCAAGTGTCATTCGATCATCTCCAGAAAAGCTTCCACTCTTGTTTTAATCTGCGCATCGCCGCTGTTCTTCCGGTCGATGCCGTCCCCGTCCAGAACAAGGATCGGGAGGGAGGCTCTTGCCGCTGCTTCCCGGATCCGCTGTACTCCGCCGATGGACTGCTTGCAGCCCCAGTGACAGAAATGGATCAGAGCATCTGCACGAAGCTCTTTTGCCATCCGAATAACGAACTCCTCTTTTTCCTCAAAGGGACGGTTATAAAGATTCCGGATCAGCTTCGTGGCAAGGGATGCAAATGGGTCCTTCAAATCCAGCGGGTCCATATAGTCCATATTCATCTCGAATCCCTGGATCTGGTAACGGCTGCTGATATTGAGGACTTCTTTCAGGGTTTCCTGATAAAAAGGAAGGAGGTGCACCCAGAAGATCCTTTTCCCTTCAAAGGCCGGCGCGGTCCTGATCTCCTCCGCAAGAGAGGAAAAGAAGTGAAGCGCCTCAGGGGAGCCGATCGAAAGGTGCGTTACGAAAAGGCCGTACATCTGGAGTGTCAGGGTGGTCGGGAAATAACGGGAAGCCTTTTCCTTCAGGTATTCTTTAAAAAGTGCTCTGGAGCGGTTTTCGCGGTCCAGAACCTCCCTCAGGCAGTCAATGTCAAAGTGTTTCCCGGTGAGGCCTTCCAAGGTCCGGACAAGCTCCCGGAGCTGCTCGGAGACGTAGCGGAGCGTGTCTTTATTAAGGACAGACGGAATATCCAGTAAAACAGTGGGGATACCGGTTTTCGAATGAACAAGCCGGAACGTGTTGAAATTGGCGTCGCAGGCAACAGATGCGGCGACAGCGACTTTTGCGGAAGGAAGCACCCCGCTTTCCGTAAGCCCCAGAAAGCATTTATGGTAGGAGCAGAGCGTGGGCGCGATCCCCATGGCTTCCGCCTCGGACAAAAACAGATCCTCGATCATGAATCCGGACATGAAGGACGAGAACGCCTCCGCCGATACACACTGAAAGCCGAAGCTCTCAAGGATCTCCACCGGAGCGAAAAGGTTTGTCCAGGCGGTCGACTCCGGATGGCGGATCCCGGAAAGAATGCCGCGTACCGCGAGGCTGTTGAGCTCAATATAGGCTTTCGGGATGCGTTTGTCCGAAAGGTGCTTTGCCCGGAAGTTCTCCAGAAAAAGACCGGTTTCGATCATCCTCCGCGCTGCAACGGGATGTGCGGGCGTATATTTTTTGATAAGGTTTCCGTAGGTCTTTACGACTTCCATAGTCTTTTTATCGTACCATATGAAGAAAAAAGTGTCGAGATTCATAGAAATCGAAAAGTTGTTGTGATAGAATAAAAAAGGATATGCCATTCGGAGGAAAAAAAGTTGAGTTCGCAGGATAAGCTGGAACAGATTTTAAGGGAAATCCATGTGATGATCGCGGAAGCACCGCCCCTTAATGGTGTTGACAATCAGATCATCGTGGACAAGCGCGTGGTGTACGAGCACTTGAACCGGCTCAATGTGGCGATCTACGAGATCATGGATGAGTATGAGCTGACGCAGCAGTCGAGGGACCGTGCCGAACGTGATGCCAGAAAGCATGGCGAGGACATTGTGCACAAGGCGGATCTTCAGGCTGAGGACGTTTATGCTGCATCGATCCTGTATACCAATGATGCGCTCTCCCGCATGCAGTACATCATGCAGGATGTGATCGATCATTTCGAAAAGGCTTCGAACGATGCGAAGGAGCTCCTTGCCGAGGAGCGCCGCACAGTGCGTGCCAACCAGTCCGAGCTGAAAGGCCAGCTCCAGGATCTTAAGGACACGGAGAAGTATCTGCGTATCATCGAAGAGACCAATAAAAAGATAGAACGCGAACGGGAAGAAGAACAGCGCCGCGGCAAAAAGAAGGAACGAAGTCCCTATGCGGATGTCAAAGCAGAGATCAAGGTCAATCCGGAGTATTTCGAGCGGATCGGCGTCCAGGTGGATGACGAAGGAAATCCCGTAATACCGGGTGATGAAGAGGTTCCGCCGGATTCTGCGCTTTCCCGTTATCATAAATCACCGATCAGGAGCCATTTTGAGGATGATCTTGAGATCATCGAGTTCCCGGACGAGGAAAAGCCGCTGCAAAAGGCGGAGGTCAAGGTCAATCTGGACTCCGAATACTTTAAGAGAATGCGAAAAGAAAGGGGTACTACCGATGAAGATATTTGACGGAGGTGTTTTTTACCTTCAGGGCGAAAAGGTCGTTCCGGAAAAGGAAGCGGATGCGCGTCTTGATCCAAGGGAAGCACGGAAGGGGACGATCAGTTACGGGATCCTGAAGGAACACAACCGCTCCGGAGATATGGAGAACCTAAAGATCCGATTTGATAAGCTGACGAGTCATGATATTACTTTTGTCGGGATCATCCAGACGGCACGGGCTTCGGGTCTTGAGAAGTTCCCGATCCCATATGTGCTGACGAACTGCCACAACAGCCTCTGTGCCGTTGGCGGCACGATCAATGAAGATGACCACGTGTTCGGTCTTTCCGCCGCAAAAAAGTACGGCGGTATTTATGTTCCGCCGCATCAGGCAGTCATTCACCAGTTTGCCCGTGAAATGCTCGCGGAATGCGGAGCGATGATCCTCGGATCCGATTCGCATACAAGATACGGTGCGCTCGGCACGATGGCGGTCGGCGAAGGCGGCGGCGAGCTGGTAAAGCAGCTTCTTTCAAGGACTTATGATATCAGGATGCCGGGTGTGATCGGTGTTCACCTTACCGGGAGCCTGAATCCGGGCGTTGGCCCGCAGGACGTGGCCATTGCTCTGATCGGAGAAGTGTTTGAAAAAGGTTATGTCAAGAATAAGGTCATGGAGTTTGTCGGACCCGGCGTGGCAAACCTTTCCGCGGATATGCGGATCGGGATCGATGTCATGACGACCGAGACTACCTGCCTTTCCTCAATCTGGCAGACGGATGAGAAAGTCAGGGAATTCTATGGTATCCATGGAAGGGAGGAAGCTTATAAAGAGCTCGCTCCAGCGGATACTGCTTACTATGACGGCTGGATCGAGCTTGACCTCTCGGAGATCAAACCGATGATCGCGATGCCGTTCCATCCGAGCAATGCTTATACGATCGAGGAAGTGAACGCAAACCTCATGGACATCCTCGATGAATGTGAGAAGCGGGCGGCAGTCAGCTTTGGCGGACAGGTAAAGCCTGATTTCAAGAGCAAGGTCCGGAACGGAAAGCTCATCTGTGACCAGGGGATCATTGCGGGATGCGCCGGCGGCGGCTTTGAAAACATCTGTGACGCGGCGGATATCCTCTCCGGAAAAAGCATCGGATCGGATGAATTTACACTTTCCGTTTATCCGGCATCCCAGCCGGTCTATATGGAGCTTATCAAAAACGGTGCGGCTGCAAAGCTCATGGAAACAGGTGCGGTTCTCAAGACCGCGTTCTGCGGACCGTGCTTCGGAGCCGGTGATACACCGTCCAACAACGGATTTTCCATCCGGCACTCCACGCGGAACTTCCCGAACCGTGAGGGCAGCAAGGTACAAAACGGTCAGATCGCTTCCGTTGCGCTGATGGACGCGCGTTCCATTGCGGCGACTGCGGCAAATAAGGGCGTATTGACCGCTGCCACGGAAATGGATGTTGAATATACAAAACCGAAGTATTTCTTCGATAAGACGATCTATGAAAACAGGGTCTTTGACAGCAAAGGAAAGGCGGATTCGTCCGTCGAGCTTCGCTTCGGCCCGAACATCAAAGACTGGCCGGCAATGCGTGAGCTTCCTCAGCACCTTGTCCTTAGGGTGGTTTCCGAGATCCATGATCCGGTGACTACGACGGATGAACTGATTCCGTCCGGAGAAACCTCATCCTACCGCTCCAACCCTCTCGGGCTTGCGGAGTTCACACTCTCGAGGAAGGATCCCGCCTATGTCGGCAGGGCAAAAGAGGTACAGGCGGCAGAGAAAGCGCTTCTTGACGGAAAAGATCCCATAGCCTCTTTGCCCGCGATCGGAGATGCGTTAAAACAGATCCGTGAGCATTTCCCGGAGGCGGGAGATGATAAGATCGGCATCGGAAGCACCATTTTTGCGGTGAAGCCGGGAGACGGTTCCGCAAGAGAGCAGGCGGCTTCCTGCCAGAAGGTGCTCGGCGGCTGGGCGAATATTGCGAATGAATACGCGACAAAGCGCTACCGCAGCAATCTCATCAACTGGGGTATGCTGCCGTTCCTCATTAAAGAGGGAGACCTTCCGTTCGGACTCGGAGATTTTCTGTTTCTTCCGGATATCCGGGATGCAGTCGCAAGTAAGGTCGATGAGATCAAGGCTTTTGTGATCAAAGGCGGCGCTATGGAGGAGTTTTCGCTGACACTCGGAGAGTTGACGGATGATGAGAGGCAGGTTATCCTGGACGGATGCCTCATCAATTATTACAGGAGATAAGACCGGTTTTATGGACACTGAAGAAAAGAACCTGAACGAAACAAAACCGGAAGATCCGGCGGTCGGGGTTTCGGAAACAGAGGAAGAGATCCGGGCAGAAAAGGCGGAAAAGAAAAGGCTGTTTTCCATCGGTAAGATGATCTTCCTGACCTTTCTGGCCTGTATCATCGTCTTTTTCCTGATCTTCCGTTATCAGGGTCTGCAGGATTTCTGGGACAAGTTTCTTCTTGTCATGCAGCCGATCCTTTTCGGTATGATCGGGGCTTACCTCGTGAACCCCATCATGAAGGCATATGAGAGAGGGATGCTGAAGTTCTTTCTGCCCCGCAGCAAGAACGAAAAGAGAACGAAGAGGACGGTCCGGAATGTTGCCATTGCGCTCGGACTCGTTACCTTCCTTGCCATCATTGCGGCGATCATCGGGATCATCATTCCGCAGATGGTCAACAATATCGCGGATCTGACGGTATCCGTGCCGAAACAATTCAAACAGTTTACTGTCTGGGTAAACAGCAATTCCAATTCTCCGATCATGGAAATGGCGCTCGATACGCTCAATGATGCGGTGGATTCCTTTATCAGATGGCTGAAAGCTGATCTGCTGAAGGAAGTGCTGGGTTATGTTGTCACCTTTGTCAGCAGTTTGTATCTGGTGATCAAGAGTCTTCTGAACCTTCTTATCGGGATCGTGGTAGCAGTCTACATCCTGGAGACGAAAGAGAAGTTCAAGGGCCAGACGAAAAAGATCATCTATTCCTTTACGAACCCCGTTACGGGCAACAAGATCATCGGGATCATGCGCCGGTGCAACGAGATCTTCGGCGGTTTCATCATCGGCAAGATCATCGATTCCATGATCATCGGCGTGATCGCGTATGTTGCATGTCTGATTATGCGGATGCCTTACCCGGCACTGCTCGGTACGATCATCGGCGTGACGAACATCATTCCGTTCTTCGGACCGTTTATCGGCGCGATCCCCTGTATCATCCTGGTGGGACTCTACAACCCCATCATGGCGCTTTATATGATCATTTTTATCATCATTCTGCAGCAGGTGGACGGCAATATCATCGGCCCCAAGATCCTCGGGGATTATACGGGCCTTACCAGCTTCTGGGTGATCTTTTCCATCCTCATCGGCGGCGGTTTCTTTGGTGTGATCGGCATGATCCTCGGTGTTCCGATTTTTGCGGTGATCTATTACCTGCTGAAGAGGTTCTTTGAATACAAGCTCAGGAAAAAGAACATGCCGACGGAGACAGAAGCCTATGTACGTGCGGTCAAGGTGGATAGTGAGACACTGGCGCTTAAATACCCGGAGGATCTCACCGAAGAGGAGGCGAAAGCGGAACGGGGGCAGAGTGTCCGGAAAAGCAAGCTTTCGGATTTCTTCAGAAAAAAGAAAAATAAAAAGTAGGAGTGACTGGTTTTGGATAAGTACGAGAACAAGATCAAGCTGGACGAGCTGAAGCAGCTGATCGGGGAAAAGCGGTATGAACATGCCGCGGATCTCTGTGACAGCGTCAACTGGAAAAAGATCAAGAATATAAGCGCACTGATGCAGGCCGGAGAAGCATACAGCAATGTCGGCAGATACGAGGATGCGCAGGAGGTGCTGCTTCTCGCATACGATCGTTCCCCGGTGGGAAGGATGATCGTGTACCGGCTTTGCGAGATCGCGATCCGCACAAAGAATTTCGAAGAGGCGGAAGAATACTACGGTGAATTCGTGGACATCGCGCCTCATGACAATCTCCGGTACGTGCTCCGGTATGAGATCATGAAATCCCAGGGCGCTTCGATCGAAGAGAAGATCGGACTCCTTGAGGAATTTAAAGAAGAAGAATATACGGAACAGTGGGCATTTGAGCTTGCTTATCTTTACCATAAGGCGGGAGAGAGTGAGAAATGTATCGACGCCTGCGATGAACTGGTGCTCTGGTTCGGCGACGGTCCTTATGTGGAAAAGGCACTGGAGCTGAAGATGCTCTATCAGCCGCTCAATAAGATCCAGGAACAGAAGTACCGCGATTTCCGCATGAAGGGAAAAGATAACACGTATGTGGAGATCCATGCGAACGACCGGAAACGCGGTGGAGAAGTATCAGGCGATACCGTGGTGATCCCGGATATCAGCGTGAATACCGAAAAATACAATACTGTCAATCTCCAGCAGGAACTCGCGAAAAGCATGGAGCAGATCGCGAATGCCACTGAGACGGAGACGGTTTCCGATACCATGGACATGATCAAGAAGATGGTGGAGGAGATCCCCTATCTTGCCCTTGAGCCGGAAGAAGAGGAGCAGAAGGTAAAAGAGGAAGAAAAGAAGGTTCTGGAAACGGCGGAAAAGCAGATCAATGAAGAGATCACGGCGAATTTCCAGAATTATCTGGCTGAGGAGATTGACGGACAGATGAGCCTCAATGTTCCGGGCGGCACTGCGCCGGTTCGTCAGATCACGGGGCAGCTCTCCATTGATGAGATCCTGGCGGAATGGGAAATGACACAACGTGCTGCGGAGGCAGCTATTGCGGATGCGAACCAGAAAAAGCTGGAGGTCGAAAAGACCAAGGCGCTGAAGGAAGCGGACGATATCATGAAGCGTCTTTCCGAAATGATCCCGGATCTGGATGCGGGGCTTTCGCCGAAGGACATTCTGGAAAAGAAATATACGGAGAATCTTTCCGCACTTACCGAAACAGAAGAGATGCAGGCCGCCGAGGCTGTGGAAAATATGACGGACGCTCTCCAGCAGCAGATTGATAAGCTGACAAGCGAGATTCAGGATGAAGAGCAGGTTACACCTGCGAAAGGAGAAGAGACCGGGGAAGAACCGGCAGCAGAAAAGCCTGCGGAGGAAGAGACAGACGAGGACGGATTAAAGAAATGGGTGCCAAAGAAGATCGAAGAGGTGGAAGAGGCCGGGGAAGAGGAAACGCCGCATGAAAAGAAGATCGTGCCTTTCGTTCCCCCGGTGATCAGCGTTCCAAAGCCGGAAAAAGCGGAAACACCGGTACCGGAGCCGAAACCGGAACCGGCAGAAGAGCCGGCACCGAAACGAAAGATGACGGAGACCGGAAGTATGCCGGATCTTTCCGTGACGATCGATACTGCGAAGCTCCCGGTGATCTCGCTTCCTACAGAGGAAGAGGAAAAGAAAGAGAAAGAAGAAACGCCGAAGTCAAAAGCAAAAGCAGAGACTGTGCCGGATCTTTCGGATGAAGAGAAAGAGATCTTCTCTTATTTCACAGCGGTCGAAGGTGTCGAGGAGCAGGTTCGTACGACGCTCTTCCATACGGAAAAGAAGATCATGGATACCGAAGTACATAACGGTCATATCATGATCCAGAGTGCGCACGGAAACGGCAAGACACAGCTCGCAACGGACTTTGTAAAGGTGCTTCAGAAGCGGGCCGGACGGAAGATGGGGCACGTCGGCCGGATCGAGGCGGATGCGCTGAACCACAAGGATATTCCGGAGCTCCTTAAAAAAGTAAAAGGCGGCGTTCTCATCATCGAAAGCGCCGGAGAGATCTCAAGGGAAACAGCTGTAAAACTATCCCTTCAGATCCAGAGCGATACCTCGGGACTTCTTCTGATCCTGGAGGATACAAGGGACGGACTGGAAAAAGCCATGTCTCGCGACGCGTCCTTTGCGGAGAAATTCACGGAACGGATCATCATCCCCACATTCTCCATGGATGAGCTCGTGGAATTTGCGAAGGCTTATGCAAGAGAGCAGTTCTATGAGATCGACGAGATGGCGGTTCTGGCGCTTTATGACCGGATCACCCAGATTGAGCGGCTTGATGCGGCGACCACACTGACCGAGGTCAAGGAGATCGTGGACGACGCGATCGCGAAAGCGGAGCGGATCAGCTTCCGGAATCTGTTCGCATCCAAGAAGGCAGAAGATAACAGTGATTATACGCTTTTAAGAGAAAAAGACTTCGAATAGAGGAGGACGGACTATGGCACATTTTACAGATCTCGACATGTACCTGCTTGGGCAGGCGACACATTACGACATCTATAAAAAGCTCGGTGCGCATCCCGCAGTAAGAGGGAAAAAAGAGGGGGTCTATTTTGACGTATGGGCGCCCCATGCGGCAGAGGTTTTTGTGATCGGTGAATGGAACGGCTGGCGGGAAGATGCCCATCCGATGAAGCGGCTGGAGCCTTCCGGGATCGGGATCTATGAGACCTTCCTTGCCGAAGCGAAAGTCGGGGATCTGTATAAATATCTCATCATCACACCGGACGGAAGACGTCTTTATAAAGCCGATCCCTATGCAAACTGGGCGGAGCTGCGCCCGGGAACCGCTTCCCGGATCGCGGATATCAAAAAGATCAAATGGACCGATTCCAAGTGGATGAAGGAGCGGAAAACCGGCGATATCTACCGGAAGCCCATGGCGATCTATGAAGTTCATCCCGGCAGCTGGATGAGGCATCCCGGCCGTGACGACGACGGCTTTTATACATACCGTGAGTTTGCGGAGGCTGTCACAAAATATGTGGTGAGCATGGGATATACCCATGTGGAGCTGATGGGCATTTCCGAGTATCCGTTTGACGGATCCTGGGGATATCAGGTGACCGGTTATTACGCGCCGACTTCCCGTTACGGAACCCCGGAGGATTTTGCGTATCTCGTCAATTACCTTCATAAGCACAACATCGGTGTGCTTCTTGACTGGGTGCCGGCGCATTTTCCGCGTGATGCCCACGGCCTTGCGGATTTTGACGGCCAGCCGCTCTATGAGTATCCGGATCCGAAAAAAGGTGAACATCCGGACTGGGGCACGAAGATCTTTAACTACGGTCAGAATGAGGTCAAGAACTTCCTGATCGGCAGCGCTCTGATGTGGATCGAGCAATATCATGTCGACGGCCTCCGCGTGGATGCCGTGGCGTCGATGCTGTATCTGGATTACGGCAAACAGCAGGGACAATGGGTTCCGAACGAATACGGCGGACATGAGAACCTGGAAGCGATCGAGTTCTTCAAGCATATCAATACGCTGATCTCGGGGCGGAATAAAGGCGCGGTCATGATCGCGGAGGAATCCACCGCATGGCCGATGGTGACCGGAGCTGTGGAAGACGGAGGACTGAACTTCAGCCTGAAGTGGAACATGGGCTGGATGCATGATTTCCTCGATTACATGAAGCTGGATCCCTATTTCCGCAAGGACAACCACAACAAGATGACCTTTGCCATGAGCTATAATACGGCGGAGAAATACATCCTTGTGCTGTCCCACGACGAAGTGGTGCACCTAAAGTGCAGCATGTTAAAGAAGATGCCGGGTCTTGAGGATGACAAATACCGGAACTTAAAGGTCGGTTATGCCTTTATGATGGGGCATTCCGGCAAGAAGCTCCTTTTTATGGGACAGGATTTTGCACAGCCCACGGAATGGAGCGAGGAACGGGAACTCGACTGGTATGTTCTCGAGGATCCACGGCATAAAGCGGTGCAAAGCTGGATGAAAGCGCTGCTTCATCTTTATCATGAGCACCGGTGTCTCTATGAGCTGGATACCGACTGGAGAGGTTTTGAATGGATCAACGCGGACGATTCCTACCGCAGCATCTTCAGTTTTATCCGTAAGAGCGATGACGGAAAGGACAATCTCCTCTTTGTCTGCAATTTCACCCCGATGGAGCGGAGTGATTACTGTGTCGGCGTGCCGGTTGAGGGTACCTATAAACTTGTTCTGGACAGTGATGCCAAAGAATTCGGCGGAGCGGGTGCCAGAAAGAAGAAGACCTACAAGGCGGAAAAGAAAAACTGTGACAACCGGGATTATTCGATCCCCTATCCGCTTTCCCCGTACGGAGTGGCGGTTTTCTCGTTTTCCTATGTCTGATCGGAAAACGCTTTATCTGCTATTTCCCTAAGGTTTTCCGTAAAACCTCCGATATATACATCGGAGGTTTTATTATGCGCGTAGATCAAAGTCAGTTCATGGAATTCAAAAACAGGAGCCAGGCCGTAGATTTAGAAGGTCTCGGCTCTTATTCTGTTACGCTGGAACATGCGGACACAAAAAAGGCGGAAAGCTATGCGGGCCATGTCCCAGCGGTGAAAGAGACAACCTATCAGAAGCCTTCCGCGGATACAAAGGAAGAGATCGCCGAAATGGCAGCCATAGCAGCTGATTCCGCCAAGGCAAAGCAGGACGGAATGGCGGTTCTTTCCAATTCCATGTCAGCAGAGGATTTTGAAGAATACCGCAGATCCGGCGGGCGTGTGACAGATGCGGATCCCTCTGAGATCGTTACCGTTGTGGATAAGATCAAGATCCGCCTTGCGGAGAGTGGAGTAGATACCGGGAAGATCACGGCAAGTAAGGAAGTGATCGAAAGCATTTCAGGCGGGCGTCTTACTTCGAATCAGGCGGTGGATATCCTTTCTTCCGCGGATCTCCCGGCGACCAATGAAAATGTCTCCGACACGAAAAAAGCCTTTGAACTGGCTTCGTCCTTAACGAACCTTTCAGATGGGGCCGTAAAATATATGGTGGCAAATGACCTGCCCGGCACGATCCGGAACCTTTACTATGCCGAGAACGGCGCGGGAACGCAGTACGGCAGTGCAGCGCTTTCCGGCAATATCGCCGCGGAAATGAATAAGCAGATCGAGCGCGTGATCAAAAGCACATCTCTCCCGGTAACGGATGAGACGATGGAGGAAAGCCGCTGGATGGTGGCAAACGAGATCGCGCTTACCGAAGAGAATCTGATAAACGTGGATACGCTCCGGCATTTCACGCTTCCGGTGGAAAAGGAAGAGATCCTTTCTGCCATCACGGATGCGATCGCGGAAGGGAAACGGCCGCAGGACGCGGAGCTCCTTCGTATGACAAAAGCGGTCCGGGAGCTTTCCGAAGCGCAGCTGAAAATGACGGAGGAAGTGCGGCTTTCCATGGAGAGACGCGGCTTTAAAGTGGATACAAAAGAGCTTCAGGAAAAAGTGGAAGCGCTCCGTGAGAAGGAAACGGTTCTTTACGAGAAGCTCCTTAAGGACGCGGGAGATCCGGCAGATCCGGTCTCTGTTGAAAAAGTGCGTGAAACCGTGGATACGGTGGAAGAGATACGGCTTCTTCCCGCCTATACACTTTCAATCCCGGAATCAGATACGGATACGCTTCGCGGGATAAGGGACACCGGACGAAACTTAAAGCAGCGGATGGACCTGGCCGGAGAACGTTATGAACTCATGGGAACGGAGGTTAGGAGGGATCTCGGCGATTCCATTCAAAAGGCTTTCCGGAATACGGGAGAACTTTTAAAGGATCTTGGTCTTCCGGAAACGGAAGGAAATGAGCGTGCCGTTCGGATCCTCGGATACAACCGGATCGAGATCACGGAAGAAAACGTGCTTTCCATGAAAGCGAAGGACGAAGAGGTGCAAAGAGCGTTAAAGAGCCTCACGCCTTCCGTGGTTGCGCAGATGGTAAAAGAGCAGATCAGTCCTCTTGACCTTTCTCTTACGGAGCTGAATGCGAAGGCAGATGAGATCCAAAGAGAAATCGGGATCCGCACGGAGGATTCCTTTGCGGAATATCTCTATAAGCTCGAGCATAATAAAGAGATTACGGAGAAAGAGCGGGAGTCCTACATCGGGATCTTCCGTCTGATCCATCAGGTGGAAAAGAGTGACGGGGCAGCAGTCGGCGCCCTCATTGAGGCGAATGCGCCTATTACCATGAAAAATCTCCTTTCCGCGGTCAGAACGGAAAAGAAGGGATCTCTTGATTATAAGGTGGATGATGGATTTGACGGTCTGAAAGCGAAAACGATCGGGAAAGACATCTTAAGCCAGATCCGCTCAGGCTTTGATGAAAGCGTCTATGAAACGAACGTGATAAAGGATATCGTAGAAGAGATCTCGCCGGAAGCGCTCCGAACCGTGATGAAAAAGGATGCCGCGTGGCAGGAGCTTCCGCCGGAGCGGTTTCTCACTTCTCTCAGGGAAGCGGATGTTTCAGAAGAGGAGCTCCAGTTTGCGAAATCCGAAATGGAGGAATTCGCGAAGGCTGCGGCAACGGAAACAGAGGTTTTCCGGATGCTGGAGCGGTATGATCTGCCTTCCACGGCTTCCAATATCCTGACCATGCAGCAGTTTTCGATGTACCCGAATGCTGCGATCCGCCGGCTTTTCGGCGCGGATCCGAAGGAATACCGCGATGAGAACGGGGAAGTGGATTTTAGCAAGGTGAAAAACGAACTCCTTGAGGAATTCGGAGAAGCGGTCTCCGAGCCGGAGGAGCTTGCAAAGGCACAGAAGAAACTTGCGGAAACGGCGGAAAACGTGATGAAAACAATGCTTTCCGAGGAGGGCGGAGTATCATCGGAGCTGGACATCCGATCCCTTAAGATGATGACGAACCGGTTCCGTCTGGCAGGCAAAATGGCAGCCGGGGAGAATTATCATATTCCGGTGCTGGTAAAGGGCGAGACCGGCGAGATCAATCTGAAGATCGTCAGCGGGACGGAGGAAAAGGGGCTTGTTGATATCATGTTTTCTCTTTCCTCACTCGGGAGCGTGGCGGCGAAGCTCCGCGTGGAAGGCGGAAAGCTGACCGGTTTTGTAGCGGCAAATAACAGGGAGACCGTGGATACCCTCTCAAGGAACGGGGACGTTCTGCTAAATGCACTCTCCGGGATCGACGGGATCGACTCCGTGGCGATCAATCCGGTATTTGATGAGCGTCTGGATTTAAGCCACTTTAATGCGTCCACGGAAGAAGAAAATGACGCATTCCGCGAAAATGCCGGAGCAGATGGGGTTCGTACGAAGACGCTTTACAAAATTGCAAAAAAATTCCTTTCCGCACTTAACCGTTTTTAAAAAAGACCGATATACTATACAGGAAGCAAATGAGGTCACGGATGACCTCTTCATATGGGCAGGGACGCGACTTACCAGATAAGGAACGTAAAGATCATGAAGATTAATCATAATTTATCCGCAGTAGTCGCCAACAACAAGCTTCATCAGAACGAAAATATCGTTGCGGATTCCATGGAACGGTTATCCTCCGGGATCCGTATCAATCATGCCAAGGACGATCCGTCCGGAATGGCAATCTCCGATCAGATGAAAACACAGATCGACGGTCTCGATCAGGCATCACAGAATGCTTCGGACGCGAACTCCATGATCATGTGCGCAGACGGCGCATTGGGTGAGATCACGGAGATCATCGGACGTATGCGTGAGCTTGCCGTGCAGGCGGCGAACGATACGAATGCGCTCTCGGATAAAGAAGCGATCCAGAAGGAGATCGTGGAGCTGAAAAAAGAGATCGACCGCATGAGCCGCGATACGGAGTTCAATACCAAGGGGCTTCTAGACGGTACGCTGGATAACAGAGTTTATCCTTCAAAGACATATACGGATTCTTACGGTGTTTACCAGCCGGATCTGGACCGGATCTCCGTGTCTGATTATGTGCCGGCAGGTACGTATTGGATGAATATCGAAGCAGCAACGCAGACAACGAAGACAGGAACGACATTTGGAATAGATCCGGGTGATAATACAACGAAGATCACAGCTGCCCAGGCCGGTACTCTTACGGTAAACGGGTTTCAGATTGAGCTTACAGAGGATGATTCGCATGCATCCGCATATTTAAAGATCCAGGATGCAATGGAGAAAGCGGAAGTGGATTTTTCGGCTCAGTATCATGGATCCGTAGAGCTGAAATCCAAGTTTTACGGGTCAAAGCATTCTCTTTCGGTGATCTCTTCCAATCCGGATCTGGCTTCTTTGCTTGGAAATATTGATACAGAAGGATCTTATGCTAGTGGTTCCGTTACCCAGGGGAAAGATGCCACGGTAACGATGCAGATGAATAACGGTTCTGCTTTTGATGGAAAACCGACGAGCTATTCTGCGGATGGAAACCACATTACGATCCATCAGAGCGGCGGCTTTGAAATAGATTTTCTGGCATCCTCAAAACTGGATGGAACGAATCCGGATCCAGATCCAGACCCGGATCATGCTGATTATCCTGTTTCCCTCGAAGTCACCACCATGGGCCCCATGCAGGTGCAGGTCGGTGCAAACGAGAACCAGACCACTCATCTTCGGATCCCGAAGATCGATCTGAACAGCCTTTATCTCGATGATCTGGATGTAACGACTGTTTACGGTGCGGATCGTGCGATCGGAAAACTCGATTGGGCGCTCGGAAAGGTGAATGATCTCCGCGCCAAGATCGGTGCATATGAGAACCGTCTCGACCATGCGGTATCTTCCCTGGATCAGACCGGTGAAAACATGACGAGTGCACTTTCCCGTATCGCGGATGTTGATATGGCAGAGGAAATGACGACCTATACCCAGTACAACGTACTGGTTCAGGCTTCCACCAGCGTCCTCGCTCAGGCAAACGACCTTCCTGAATCGGTCCTGCAGCTTCTGCAGTAAGGATTAGAAAACTATGAATAAAGAAAAAATAAAACAATTTACGGTTCGGATCACGGAAAGCAACCGCACAGAGTTGGTCGCAGTCATGTATGACATGATCGAAACATATTTCGAGGATGCCTGCCTCGCATGGGAAAAAACCGATACCGATGCATTTAAGCAGCATGTCCGCGGAGCCGACAGAGTCCTGAAAGAACTTTCCGGCATTCTGGATTTCAAATATGAGATCTCGGGCAATCTCTATGCCCTCTACACCTGGTGCAGGCAGCAGCTTTCACTGTCCATGGCAAAGAATGACCTTACGGGGATCGAGAATGCAAAGAAGGTTCTGATCCCGCTCGGAGATTCCTTCAGGAAACTCGCAAAGGAGGATAAGAGCGCTCCGATGATGAAGAACCGGGAAAATGTGACATATGGTGCGACCTACGGAAGATCCGATATCTCGGAAAACATCGGCGCACAGGATACGAACAGAGGCTATTTTGCTTAATGCTTACTACCAATAAATGCTTACGGAAAGAGCATCGGAAAGGATTCCGGTGCTCTTTTCGTTACTCATTTACAAATGACAGAATTGCGCGTATATTTAAGATAGAAAAAAACGTTACCAGCCGGCGCCTGCGCCGAATGATAACGAAGGAGCATTGATGGATAAGAAAAAAGTGCTGAACGGAATCCGGCTTTTTCTGATCGTTGCCAGCGTCCTGTGTCTGATCGGGGCGGCGGCCTTCATGTTCCATGACTACAGACGGGAAACACAGGTCTCTGACACTTCTGCGGATCTTCCTGTGGAGATTTCGCATCGGGTGCTTTACATCAGCTCCTACAATCCCATCTATTATTCCTCTGCAGAAAAAGAGGAAGGCCTCAAGGAATCCCTTTATCCGAAAGGAATTGAATATGACATCGTTTATATGGATGCGAAGAATTTTGCCACCGAGGATGACCTGCTGGCGTTCCATGATTTCCTGAAGCGCCGGATCTCGGATGAAAAGAACTATGAAGGGGTGATCCTCGGGGATGATGATGCCCTGAGATTCGGTATGCGTTATCAGGAAGAGCTCTTTCCCGGGATTCCCATGGTGTTCTTCGGGGTGAATGATATCGGGCTTGCTGAGGAAGCGTCTCAAAACCCGCTGATAAAGGGCTATTTTGAAACGGATTTTACAAAGGAGGCCATTGATACAGTGCTTCTTCTGTTTCCGGATACGGATCGGCTTGTTGCTCTTCACGATGAATCCAGCGCGGGGCTTACGGATAAGGAGCTGTTTTACGAATGCGAAGCCTTTTATCCCGGGATCGTTTTTTCGGATATCGATTCCCAGGAAATGACGGAGGAGGAGTTTGAGAAGACGGTTTCCGAAGTGTCCGGAAATGCGGTGTTCCTTTACATGACCTGCTATAATGACGGCGAGGGGAATACAGCCTCCGTGGAACGGAGGGCGGAGGGCATTACGACAAATACATCTCTCCCGGTGCTGAGAACCTATGACGGCGGCGTCGGGGGAGGCGTTCTCGGATCGGTTTCAGTAGACTTCAAGGAACAGGGATATCTCGGCGGGCAGCTGCTTTCCGATATGCTGGCCGGAAATGATGTCTCCAGTGTTCAGCTGGATATGGATACGGACGGAAAGAGGGTGTTTGATTATCGTCTCCTGAAGTCGTATGGATGCAACTATCATCTCCTTCCCGCAGATACCGAGTATGTGAACCGGGGTCAGACCTTTATGGAGCGTTACGGCAGGATCCTTCCGGCGATCCTTCTCATCGGCGCGGCGCTGGTACTGCTTTTGATCGGAACAAACGTCAATATGTATCAGGTCCGGATTGCGAATAAAGAGCTGGAAAAAACAGCGGAGGATCTGGAGACTTCACGGAAAGAACTGGAATACCGGGCGGACTATGACGCGATGCTGGGGCTCCTTAACCGCCGCGCCGCCACGGACCAGCTGGATCAGACCTTAAAGGCGGACTCGAAGTATTCGATCCTGATCATTGATATCGATGATTTCAAAGGAGTGAACGAGTGCTACGGACATGAATTTGCGGATGAGCTTCTTGTTTCTCTCTCCAGCATGCTCATGATGATGGCGGATGAAAACGGGTGGCTTCTTTCCAGGTTCGGCGGAGATGAATTCCTCCTTATGATCCCGGATGCGTTCCTGACTGCAGAGGATCCGAGAGTGGAGACTCTTTTGCAGCTTTTCCGGCAGCCGTTCTCCGTTGGCGAGGAAATGATCATCATGTCGGCCAGCATCGGTATTTCCAATTCAGACGGCCAGTCCCCTCCGGAAACGCTTATCATCAACGCAGAAGCTGCCATGTATGAAGCAAAGCAGCGCGGCCGGAACATGGCATTCCTCTACGCGGATGAGATGAAGAGGGGTGTCCGGGAAGAAAACCAGATCAAGGCAAAGCTTCTTGACGCTTTTGAAAATGACGGGTTTTACATGGTCTATCAGCCGCAGATTGATGCGAAAACACTGGAGGTCAGCGGATATGAGGCTCTGGTCCGTATGAAGGAGCCGGGTCTTTATCCGGGACAATTCATCCCGGTGGTGGAGCAGAGCGGATGGATCGCACGGCTGGGACGCGTGACGACAGAGCTTGTGATCAAACAGCTTGCGGCCTGGAGAGATGACGGAATGACGATCCATCCGGTGTCGGTCAACTATTCCAGCAAGCAGATGAATGATACGGGGTATTTGGATTTTGTAAAAGATCTGCTGACAAACTACGATATACCTTCTGAATATCTGGAGATCGAGTTTACCGAGGGACTCTTCATCGAAAGGACGAAGCAGGCGGAGGAGTTGTTTGCACGGTTCAAGGAGCTCGGGATCACGCTCCTTATGGATGATTTCGGTACGGGATATTCTTCCCTCGGGTATCTCACCTATATTCCGGTGGACATCATCAAGCTGGACAAATCCCTTGTGGATGCGTACCTGATCAGGGAAAAGGATTCCTTTATCCATGATGTGATCCGCATGATGCATGATCTCGGGAAACGTGTTATCATCGAGGGTGTTGAGGAGGAATGGCAGTTTAAACGTCTTTGTGAATTCGGAGCGGATGCGATACAAGGTTACTACTTCAGCAAGCCGGTGCCGCCGGATGAAGCGATCTCATTCCGGCTGAAAAAAGAGGGGAGCGGGCAATGAAGAAAAAGATATTGATAGTGGATGACGAAAACATTTCACTGATGATGACGAATCATATCCTGGCCTCTGAGTTTGAGACGATCATGGCTTCCTCGGGAGAGGAGGCAATGAGCCTTTATGAGGGCGAGAAACCGGATCTGGTCCTTTCCGATCTTCGTATGCCCGGCATGAGCGGTCTGGAGCTGCAGAAGAACCTGAAGGAACGATACGGGAATGAAATCCCTTTTATCTTTATGACGGCGGACCGCGATGAGGAAACCGAGAGTGAGGGACTCCGGCACGGAGCCATGGACTACATCCATAAGCCTTTCCGTGCTGATGTGTTGCTAAAACGCATCGGCAACATCCTTAAGATGGTGGAGTTGATCCAGGGATTTAAGAAGGCTTCCGAGACGGATCCTATGACAGGACTTCTTAATAAGGCATCCGCCGAAGAGGAGGTCGGCGTACTCTGCAAAAAAGCCTCTGGTGCGCTTCTTGTCATTGACCTTGACAGCTTTAAGCCCGTCAATGATCTCTACGGACATGTAATGGGCGACCGAATTCTCATCCGTTTTGCGGAGATCCTGCAGTCGGCTGTTCGCTATACGGATATTACGGGACGTATCGGGGGAGACGAGTTTATCGCGTTTTGCCAGAATGTCAGCGATGAATCCGTGATAGCGGAAAAAACAGCCTATATCAATGAAAATATTCTTTCTTCCGCCAGGGAGATCCTGGGCGATGATATGACGATTCCGCTCGGAGCATCCGTTGGGTGTGTCTTTGTCCCGGATGAGGGTGTGGATTACCGCGAGCTGTTTGAGAAGGCGGATAAGGCGCTCTATCATGTAAAGGTTCATGGAAAACACGGCTACAGGGTCTTTCACGAAAAGCTGACCAGTTCGGGAGATAAGAATCCGGCAGTCTCGGATTTCAGGAATGCGGAGAAGATCCTTTCCGAGCGGTCTCCTGCCAGCGGAGCCTATGATCTTCCTTTCGAACAGTTCCGAGCGGTATACCGTTATCTTTCCCGCTTGGTCGGGAATTATAAAAAAGAGATCTGGCTGATCCTGTTTACGCTTCATGAGGTTTCAGCATCAGCCCTGTCCATGGAGGAGGCGTCGGAGCAGTTTCTTAACGTGCTTTCCAATTCGCTCCGCCAGAGTGATGTGGTGACACGCAGTGGGAAAAACCAGATCCTTGCGATACTGAATGAAACCAGCCGCAAAAACTGCGATACCGTTATCAGGCGTGTTCTGAGCAACTGGGATAAGGCCGGTGCGGATACAGGATTCGATATCGCTTATGAAGCGGATAAGATCAAACCTTGAGAAACGGAGAAAACCATGACGGTTGAGATATTAAAAAAATTCGGAGCAGACACGGAAGACGGCCTTGCCCGCTGCATGAATAACGAGGAGTTTTATCTGAAGATGGTAAACATGGCGCTCGCGGATGAGCGCTTTACGACTATGAAGGATGTGCTCGAAGCAAATAAGCTGGACGAAGCGTTTGAGATGGCGCATGCGATGAAGGGGGTGTTCGGGAATCTATCCATTGCGCCCATCTATGATCCGCTTTATGAACTGACGGAAGCCCTGCGAAGCAGGAGCGGTGCGGATTATATGTCCTTTTATACGGAGATGAAGACCCAGAGAGACAGACTTCTGTCAATAGATCAATAGTTTTATAGGAGAAACAGGAAATGGAGAAAAAAGAGATCAACCAGAAACTGTTTGAAGATGAGCGTTCTTTATTCGGTCAGTGCGGCCTCCGGATCACAGACACTATTTTCGATAAAGGCGAGTCTCCTCTCAAGGAAAGCAGTGACATCGAACTTGAAAACTGTATGTTTCGTTACAAGTATCCGCTCTGGTACGTAAAAAATGTCCATGCGGTGAACACAACCTGGTTTGAAATGGCCAGAGCAGGCGTCTGGTATGCAAAAGATGTGACCGTGGAGAATTCCGTAGTGATCGGTCCGAAGAATTTCAGGCGCTGCGAGGGTCTTTCCTTCACACATGTGGATTTCACGAATGCAGAAGAAACCCTCTGGTCCTGCCGGAAGGTTCGCATGTCTGATGTGCATGCGAGAGGACCTTATTTTGCGATGAACTGCGAGGACATGGAAGTGGACGGCCTTGTTTTGGACGGAAATTATTCCTTTGACGGTGTGAAGAATTCCGTGATAAAGAATTCCACGCTCCTTACCAAGGATGCATTCTGGAATACGGAGAATGTTACGGTGGAGAACTGCTTTATATCCGGGGAGTATCTGGGATGGAACGCAAAGAATCTGACACTGGTCGGGTGCACGATCGAAAGCCTTCAGGGGATGTGCTATATTGACAACCTCGTGATGAAGGACTGCAAGCTGATCAATACTACGCTGGCGTTCGAATACTCTTCCGTGGATGCCGAGATCACTTCGAAGGTGGACAGTGTGTTAAATCCCGGCAGCGGAACGATCCGGGCAAAGCGGATCGACCGCCTTATCATAGAAAAGGATTATTGCGACGAGGGAAAAACGAAGATCCTTTGCGATGATATCGGTATGAGAAAGGATGTCAACGATGAGTTATGATTTTGATACCGTAAGGGATCGCCGCGGAACGGATTCCCTGAAATGGGATGTTCCGGAGAGGGACCTTCCCATGTGGGTTGCCGATATGGATTTTCCGGCTGCTCCGGAGATTCAGGAGGCGATGGAAGAAAAGCTCCGGGAAGGGATCTTCGGTTACAACATCATTCCGGATGCCTGGTATGACGCGTATATCGGCTGGTGGAAGGAGCGCCACGGTCTTACGATCGAAAAGGAGTGGCTCATTTTCTGTACCGGTGTGATCCCGGCGCTTTCCAGTGCGGTGCGGAAACTGACGACACCGAATGAAAGAGTGGTGCTGCTGACCCCGGTTTACAACACCTTTTACAATTCCATCGTAAACAACGGCAGGAAACCTCTCGAATGCCCTCTCCGGTATAAAGATCATCAGTATTCCATAGATTTTACGGCTTTGGAGGAGGCTCTCTCGAATCCCCAGGCAACGATGATGTTTCTCTGCAATCCCCAGAATCCGGAAGGAAAGATCTGGGACAGGGAGACGCTGGAAAAAATCGGTACTCTCTGCAAAAAACATCATGTGATCGTGATCGCCGATGAGATCCACTGCGATCTGACGGAGCCCGGAAAATCCTATATCCCGTTTGCTTCCGTATCCGAGACCTGCCGTGATATCAGCATTACCTGTATCGCCCCGACAAAAGCCTTTAACCTGGCGGGAATTCAGACGGCTGCGGTGTTTGCTTCAAACCCGGTGCTGAGGCACAAGATCTGGAGAGCGCTGAATACGGATGAGGTCGCGGAAGCGAATTCTTTTGCAGCAACTGCAGCCATTGCGGCGTTTACGAAAGGAGGTCCCTGGCTTGATGAGCTTCGGGCCTATGTATTTGAAAACAAAAAATGCGTATCGGAATTCCTGGGCAGGGAGATCCCGGAGCTCTTTCCGGTCAATTCCGACGCCACATATCTTCTATGGATTGATGCGCACGCTCTTCCGAACGAAGGAAAGGGGTTTGCGAAGTTTCTTCGGAATGAGACCGGGCTTTTTATCATGGATGGCGGTCTGTACGGGCTTGGAGGAGAAGGGTTTCTCCGGATGAATGTGGCATGCCCGAGGTCTCTTGTGATGGAAGGCCTGGAGCGTCTTCGCGCAGGAGCTGAAAAGTATAAAGCAATTTTATGAGTGATGAAAAAAAGAAGATCCTTTCGTCACTGATCACGCTTTCCATCCCGACGATCCTGGAGGAGGTGCTTCGGACTCTTCTTCAGTATGTGGATACGGCGATGGTCGGGCATCTGGGGCAGCGGGCGACAGCGGCAGTCAGCACAACAACCACCGTCAACTGGCTGGTATACAGCGTGCCGTATGCCGTTGAGATCGGCATTATGGCGCTTGCCGCGAAAAGCTACGGCGCAAAGGACTATCAGCATGTAAAAAAGATCACATCCCAGGGACTTTATCTTTCTCTTATTACCGGCGGGGCGCTGACAGCGCTGTGCCTTTTTCTTAGTCCGTTCATTCCTGTATGGATGGGCGCGGAAAAAGCGATCCAGGGAGATGCTTCCCTCTACTTTTCCATCATCAGTCTTCCTCTCATCCTCCGCATGATGAATGCGGTGTTCGGCGGTGTGATCCGTGCGACGAAGGATACAAAGACCCCGATGATCATCAATCTTCTGGCGAATATCCTGAATGCACTTCTGAACGGGCTTTTTATCTATGGACTGAATCTTGGCGTAATGGGAGCTGCCATCGCTTCTCTCATCGCCTATTCCCTTTCCGGCGTTGCAATGATCGTCCTTGCAGTCCGACGCGGCTGGCTTTGTGTGGGGGAAAAAGAGCTGATGCGATGGGACAGAGGGATTGTGTCCGAAACCATGAAGATCTCCGTTCCGGCCATCGGTACCAGCGTCACGTCCTGCCTTGGCTATGTGTTTTTTGCGGGAATGGTCTCCGGAATGGGGACCGGGATCTTTGCGGCTCATTCCATAGCCGTGACGGCGGAAGAGCTTTTCTATATGCCGGGGTACGGGCTCCGTGTCGCGACCTCATCCCTTGTCGGAAATGCTCTTGGAGAAGGAAACCGGCGCAAACAGGATCTGACGGAGAGAATCAGCATCTGGATGACCGTTATCGGCATGTTTCTTTCCGGTCTCATACTGTTCTTTGTTTCTGCTCCTTTGATGCAGCTTTTTACGATTGACGCAGGTGTGGCGGAACTGGGAGCGGAAATGCTCCGGATGATCGCTTTTACCGAGCCGCTTTTCGGTTTGATGGTGGTCATCGAAGGGATCTTTTACGGTCAGGGAAAAACAAAGGCCGTTTTTCTTGTGGAAACCTGTTCCATGTGGGGAGTGAGGATCCTGTCGACTTATATCGTGACGCATGTTTTCGGGCTGTCTCTCCGGGAGGTCTGGTACTGCATGATCGCTGACAACGTTTGCAAGGCCATGCTTCTTCTGGTAATCTATCTGTATGGGAGGAGAAGGGGGAAACACGTATGAATGCTGGTCGTCTCATCTTTTTTTCCGGTATCTATGACACGCTGGATCTTTATACGGAAAAATTCATCGAAATCTTTACCCGGAAGGGCTACGAGTGCCTGAATCTCGATATTTCCCATATGCCGGGAGCGATCGCATCCCTTGCCGCTTTTATCGAGGAAGAGGGGATTTCCGCAGCCATTGGTTTCAACGGGATGGGCTTTCAGCTGGAGATCACGAAAGGTCATAACTTTTGGGAGGAGAACGGGATCCCTGCGATCAATATCCTGATGGATCACCCCTTTCATTTTGACAAGCATCTGAAAAACGCTCCCGAAACAGCGGTGGTGCTTTGCATGGATAAACGTCATATCGGCTATGTCCGGCGGTTTTATCCGAATATCCGGAACGTGGATTTTCTCCCTCATGCCGGGATTGAAAGTGATTCTCCCCATCCGGATATAAAGGACCGCGAAACGGAAGTGCTGTATGCAGGGACGCTTTCCCGGTTTGTTGCGGAGGGGCTGATCCCGGACCTGTCTTCTATAACGGAATATGACGCGCTTGCCCTTTCGAAGGAAGTGTTAAATGAGCTTACGACCCATCCGGAAAAGACGACGGAGGAGGCGATCGAAGCCTATTTTGCATCGGAGGGGATCTTTTTTTCCGATGAGGAATTAAGGCGCCAGATCACGCGTCTTCGGTTTCTCGATTCCTTTGCGGTTTCCTTTTACCGGGAGCAGGCCGTGAGGCGTCTTGTGGACAGCGGTGTGCCGGTGACGGTTTACGGGTCAGGCTGGGATCCTCTGGACTGGGCGGGTCATCCGAAGCTGAAGCTGGCGGGACGGGTTGGTGCACGGGAGATCCTTTCCGTGATGGAGCAGTCGAAGATCGTACTGAACACCATGACCTGGTTTAAGGCAGGGACCCATGACCGGGTCTTTAACGGTATGCTGCAGCGTGCAGGGGTGGTGAGCGACGATTCCGAATATATGAGAGAACGCTTTACCTCAGGGAAGGAACTTTATATGTTCGATCTGAATCAGATCGAAGAAATGCCGGAGAAGGTAAAAAATCTTCTTTCCGATACAGACCGTCTCCAGGAGATGGCGGACCGGGGATATCATGCAGCAAAGGCGCATGATACCTGGGAAAACAGGATTGACGATGTGATTTTGAAATGGATCCCGGAGTCGTAAGCATATGAAAAAGATGCCGGAAAAAAAGAGAAGAGAGGAGATCCTCTCCCGTCTGGACAAGGAATACGGTTTGGATGCGATCTGCTATCTGGAATATGAAACACCGTGGCAGCTGCTGTTTTCGACGATCCTTTCCGCGCAATGCACGGACGCGAGGGTAAATATTGTAACAAAGGATCTCTATCGCAAATACGATACGCTGGAGAAATTCGCAGCTGCGGATTTGTCGGAAATGGAAAATGACATCCGCTCCACGGGCTTTTACCATAACAAGGCGAAAAACCTGATTGCCGCGGCAAAAATGCTGCTGCTTGAGTTCGGCGGAGAGGTGCCCTCTGACATGGAATCGCTGACTTCGCTTCCCGGAGTCGGGAGAAAGACCGCAAACGTTATCCTTGGGAATATCTATCATGAGCCCGGTATCGTGGTCGACACCCATGTGAAACGGATTTCAAAAAAGCTGGGATTTACCGGCGAAACGGAGCCGGAGAAAGTCGAGCGGGAGCTTATGAAGGTTCTCCCGAAAGATCACTGGATCCGGTATAATATGCAGATCATCACCCTCGGGCGCACGATCTGCACGGCGAGGAATCCGAAATGCACTGACTGCTTTCTTTCGGATCTGTGTCCGGGGTGTACTCTGCTGTAGAGTCTTTCGTTCAGGAAGCACTCTGCTCGCCGGCTGGCTCAGGCCGTAGTCTTTTGAGTACGGTATCGAGAGTGAATCCGGTAAGGTTCTTCTCGGCGAGAGTCGCCAGATCGGACAGCTTCCGGTCATTTCCGTTCTCTTCGTAATAATCCGCAAGCTTCATGTAGTTCTGCATCAGATCCGTCGGGAGTGCGATCCCTTTTTCGAGGGTACGGATCGCTTCCTCTGGATATCCTGCGTCATGAAGCGCGACGCCGTATTGAAACACAGCATTTTCGAGGGCGGAAAAGTTGTCCCCGTAGATGGTGAGTTCGTCCAGATTCTGGGGGCCGTAGGTCATCTTCAGATCCGTATTGCTGATACCGTTGAGGTTGAGGAGCCGTTTTTCTGCGGCGAGCGTGATCGCATCATGGGCAGATGCGAGGTCGGCATTGCCTTCCGGCGCCTCGGGAAGACCGGATGGATCAAAGGAAAAATAGGTGATCGTGGAAAGATCGACTCTCCGCGCGCTGTTGGCTTCGTTCTCGCGATTCCAGAACGCTTCCGTGCGCTCCTTATCCGCTTTGGTGGACCGGGCACGGAGGACAGCGATCACCACGATAAAGATCATAAAGGCCGTCAGAAACGGGAACATAGTTTAGTGCCTTTCCATAAAATCTGCATCATGTATAAAGGAGAAACAGATGGCATCCAAAAAACAACAGTCAAGGTTTTCGAAAAAAAAGCGCATCATCGCTTCCGTGATCGTGATAGCAGTGATCGGATCCATGTTCGTGACATTTATCCTGTCTGCATTACTATAAATTTAACCAAAAAAGACTCGTTTGGTCAATGATCTTCGTTGCTTTTGTGTCTTGAAAATCAAAGGTACCCGTTCTAAAATTGTGCCTGTAAAGGATTATGAGGATAAAGCGATGATGAAGAGAAATTTGAGAAGGAAACTTTCGATAGTTGCCGCGATCAGTGCGGCTTTTGTGGCTACAGTCGGTCTGATTGGCTTTGGAACGACCGTGTATGCCGATGAAGAGAGTGCCGTGATCCCGGGTCACGTGACCATCGGCGGAATTGACGTCAGCGGGATGACGGTGGACGAGGCGACAAAGCTTCTTTCAGACCAGACCTCCGCATGTCAGAATGCGGTGTTTACGCTTGTTGCCGGAGATAAATCCCTTCAGGTCAACGGGATGGACTTAGGTCTTGCCTGGGGAAACCCCGGTGTTGTGGAAGAGGCTGCGAACATCGGAAAATCCGGAAATCTTCTCGCGCGATACAAAAATAAAAAAGAGCTGGAGCAGAGCGGAAAATCCTACCCGATCGTTTACAGTATCGATGAAACCGAAACGGCAGCGCTTCTCAATGCACAGGCAGACGCGCTTTCGGTCAAGGCCATGAACGCGGGTCTTCAGAAAACGGAAAACGGTTTTGAGATGACCGGCGGGCAGACGGGTGTTTCCGTGGATGTGCAGACTTCGCTCGATCAGATCAACCAGTTTATCGACCAGCAGTGGGATGGTTCGGATTCCGTGATCACCCTTGCTACGGTTGTGACCGAGCCGATCGGTTCTGCGGACGAGCTTTCAAGGGTAAAGGATGTGCTCGGAAGCTTCCATACGGATTTTTCAAGTTCTTCCTCAGCAAGATGTACAAACATCGAGCGCGCGGCGAGCCTGATCAACGGGACCGTGCTTTACCCGGGAGAGGAGTTTTCCGTTGCGGGTACCATCGGACCGACAAATGCGGAAAACGGCTATGAGCTTGCAGGCGCCTATGAGAATGGCCAGACCGTGGAAGCATACGGCGGCGGAGTATGTCAGGTTTCTTCCACGCTCTATAATGCAGTATTATTTTCGGAGCTGGATGTAACGGTACGTTCGCCTCACTCGATGCTTGTTTCCTATGTGGAACCCTCGAGGGACGCGGCGATCGCCATCGATTCCGGAAAAGACTTCCGTTTTAAGAACAATACGGATGCACCGATCTACATCGAAGGGTATACTTCGGGAAAACAGCTTTATTTCACGATCTATGGTGAGGAAACGCGCCCCGCGAACCGATCCATCAGCTTTGACAGCGAAGTGACCTCGCAGCAGGATCGGAGTTATTCCTTCGTGCCGACGGCGGATCCGATCGGATATATCGCAACGACTTCTTCTGCACATATCGGAAAAAATGCCGAGCTTTGGAAGATTGTGACAGTGGATGGCGTTGAAGAAAGCCGGGAAAGAGTCAATACAAGCAGTTATCGCGGAACACCGCAGACCGTGGCGGTCGGCGTCAGTTCCCTTGATCCGGCGGCTTCCAACGCGGTCAGTGCTGCGATCGCAAGCGGAGATGCTTATACAGTCTACAGTACCGTAGCCGCGTATTCTGCGGATCCGGGTGCAGCATCCAATGCTGCGGGAAGAGCCGGGAATGTGCTTTCGGAGCGTGCCTCCACGGCAGAGATCAACGGAACGCCTGCCCAGCCGGATACGTCCGCTCAGGATGCGGCGGCAGCGGCAGCAGCCGCACAGGCTGCCCAGGATGCAGCGGCAGCGGGCGCAGCAGCTGCGGCAGCTGCGGGATTGCCGGTTCAATAAGTATGCAGGTCGGAAAATTACCGGAGCCGGCACTAAAGCGCTCCGTTTTGGATCAACTTCAAAGAAGACGGGACGAAGTCCTGCTCAGCGCAGCCATCGGTGAGGACTGCGCTGCTTTGGTGTTAGAAGAGGATGAGGTTTTTGTCCTTTCGGTGGATCCAATCACGGCAACCGAGAGTGAGATCGGAGACCTTGCCGTCCATGTGACGGTAAATGACCTCAGCAGCTCCGGTGCGGAAGCGGTGGGACTCATGGTAACGCTTCTGCTCCCGCCGGACAAGGAAGAATCCGATGTCAGACGGATCATGAAGGAGATGGAAGAGGCGGCCGCAAAGGCAGATGTGGAGATTCTCGGCGGTCATACGGAGTTTACGCCGGCGGTCAATCAGATCCTGATCTCTGTCTGCGGTGTCGGAAAAGCTAAGAAAGACCGTCTGATCCGCACCGGAGGTGCAAAGCCCGGTATGGATATCCTGCTTACAAAATGGGCAGGGCTGGAAGGGACCGCTATTATCGCAAAGAACCGGGAAGACGAATTAAAGAAACGTTTTTCCAAGGCGATGGTCGAAACGGCGAAATCCTTCGGAGAACTGATCTCCGTGCAGAAAGAGGGAAAGATCGCAGCTGATTTTGGCGCCTCTGCGATGCATGATGTGACGGAAGGCGGTATTTTCGGAGCCCTGTGGGAACTGGCGGAGGCATCAAAGGTCGGACTTTCCGTTGACCTTCGCGCAATACCGGTCCGGCAGGAGACCATTGAAATATGCGAGTTTTACGATTTAAACCCTTATGAGCTGATCGGAAGCGGCAGCATGCTGATCGCATCGGAAAACGGAACAGCACTGCTCCGGGTCCTTACTGAGCAGGGGATCCCGTGTACCATGATCGGGACCGTCACGGAAGGAAATGACCGGGTCCTTATGAATCAGGGGGAGAAACGGTTTCTGACCCCGCCCCATACGGACGAGATTTATAAGATTATGAATAGGGAGAATACCTGATATGAGAGAAAAGATCCTGACATTTATTGAAAAGAACAGCCGCGTAGACATCAGCGAGCTTGCGGTCGTCCTCGGTGCATCGGAAGAGAGTGTGATAAACGAACTTTCCGCTATGGAATCAGAGCATGTGATCTGCGGATATCATACGATCATCGACTGGGACAAGGTCGGAATTGAAAAGGTGACCGCCATGATCGAAGTGCGTGTGACGCCCCAGAGAGGGATGGGATTTGATAAGGTGGCGGAGCGTATCTATAATTATCCCGAGGTAAACTCCGTTTATCTGATTTCCGGCGGATTTGACCTGATGGTGACCATAGAAGGGAAGACGCTCCGGGAAGTATCCCAGTTTGTTTCGGAAAAGCTGTCTACCCTGGATTCGGTTCTCAGCACCAAGACGAATTTTATCCTGAAAAAATATAAAGACCACGGCACTGTGATCGCCGCGCCGGAAAAAGATGAAAGGCAGCTGATGACGCTATGAAAGATCCTGTCAGCAAACGGATCAATTCCATTGAACCTTCCGGCATCCGGAAATTCTTTGATGTCGTCAACGAAATGAAGGACGCGATCTCTCTCGGCGTGGGAGAACCGGATTTTGATACACCCTGGTTCATCCGTGATGAGGGGATCTACTCCCTGGAGAGAGGGAGGACGTTCTATACCAGTAATGCAGGTCTTAAGGAACTGAAAGAAGAGATCTCGCGGTATCTTTCCCGCCGGTTTGATCTTTCCTATGATCCGCAAAAGGAAATGCTCGTGACCGTAGGCGGTTCGGAGGGGATCGATATTGCCATGCGCTCCATGCTCGATCCGGGCGATGAAGTACTGATCCCACAGCCCAGTTATGTATCATATCTGCCCTGCGCGATCCTTGCCAACGGCAAACCCGTTCCGATTGAACTGACGGCAGAAAATGACTTTCGGCTGACGAAGGAACAGGTGCTTTCTGCATGTACGGAGAAGACCAAGCTTCTGGTGCTTCCTTTTCCGAACAATCCCACCGGCAGTGTGATGAGAAAAGAGGATCTTCTTGAGATCGCGGAAGTGGTACGGGAAAAAGATCTCTATGTCATCAGCGATGAGATCTACGCGGAACTGACTTATACAGAGGAAGGGCATGTTTCCTTTGCGACACTTCCGGGGATGAAGGAGCGCACGATCACGATTAACGGTTTTTCCAAATCATATGCAATGACCGGATGGCGGCTCGGCTATGCCTGTGGATCGGAGGTGATCATCCGTGAGATGCTCAAGATCCATCAGTACTGCATTATGTGTGCACCGACGACAAGCCAGTATGCAGCAGTCGAGGCCCTGAAAAAGGGAGATGAGGAAGTTGCGAAAATGCGGGAAGAGTATAACGGGAGGCGCCGCTTTCTTCTGCATCGCTTCCGGGAGATGGGTCTTCCCTGTTTTGAGCCCTTTGGTGCGTTTTATGTTTTTCCGGATATCCGGAAATTCGGCATGACCTCAGAGGAATTTGCGACAAAGCTTCTTGAGGCCGAAAAAGTCGCGGTGGTTCCCGGTACGGCTTTCGGGGACAGCGGAGAAGGGTTTGTCAGGATCTCATATGCGTATTCTCTCGAGAATCTGAAGATCGCACTGGAGAGGATCGGGCACTTTGTGGATCACTTAAATGAATAAGATCGTAAAAGCAAGAAATCTGTTATTTGAATATATACGCCGCGATGATGACGGAAACGTGGAGGCGATCGAGACAGCACTCGATCATGTGGATCTGGATGTGGAGGAAGGCGATTTTGTCGCGATCCTCGGTGCCAACGGTTCCGGAAAATCAACGATGGCAAAGCATATCAACGCGCTTCTCCGTCCGGAGGAGGGCGTCATTTATGTTGACGGAAAAGATACGCGGGATGATAATGAAACCATTGCGATCCGCCAGGCAGCAGGCATGGTGTTCCAGAATCCGGATAACCAGATCATTGCAAGCGTCGTGGAGGAGGATGTGGCTTTCGGACCGGAAAACATGGGCGTTCCGACAGATGAGATCTGGGAGCGTGTGGAGAGAAGCCTTCGTTCCGTCGGGATGTATGAGTACCGTACACATTCCCCGAACCGTCTCTCCGGTGGGCAAAAGCAGCGTATCGCGATCGCCGGTGTCATGGCGATGAAGCCGAAATGCATCATTCTGGATGAGCCGACGGCGATGCTCGATCCTGTCGGCCGGAAAGAAGTGCTGGAAGCGGTGCATGAGCTGAACAAAAAGAACGGGATCACGATCATTCTGATCACCCACTATATGGAAGAAGTGGTCGGGGCGGATAGAGTCATCGTGATGCAATCCGGAAATGTGGTCATGCAGGGAACACCGCGGGAGATCTTTTCCAGAGTGAAGGACTTAAAGACCGCGCATCTTTGCGTTCCGCAGATCACGGAGCTGGCCTGGGAATTAAAACAGTCGGGGCTTCCGCTCCCGGACGGGATACTGACAAGGGAGGAGCTTGTAGCCGAGCTTAAGAAACTGTAAAAATGTCAATCATCATCGATAAGCTGAACTACATATATAATCCGGGAACCACGTATGAGGTGAAGGCACTTTCCGATATCAATCTGAAGATCGAGGACGGCGAATTCATCGGACTTATCGGACACACGGGATCCGGAAAATCTACGCTGATCCAGCATCTTAACGGACTGATCAAGGCAACAAGCGGTGCGATCTACTTCAACGGTCAGGATATCTATGATGACGGTTATGATCTCCGTGCGCTCCGTACGAAGGTCGGGCTGGTATTCCAGTATCCGGAGCATCAGCTTTTTGAAACGACGGTCATGGCGGATGTCTGCTACGGCCCGAAAAATCAGGGGCTGGATGAGAAACAGGCGCTGCTTCGTGCGGTTCCGGCGCTACAGGTGGTGAATTTTCCGGAAAAGCATTACTATGATTCGCCCTTTGAGCTTTCCGGCGGACAGAAACGGCGGGTTGCGATCGCCGGCGTCCTGGCGATGAAACCGGAAGTACTCATCCTGGACGAACCGACTGCGGGACTCGACCCGAGAGGAAGGGATGAGATCCTTGCGATGCTGTCCGAACTTCGTGAAAAAGAACATATCACGGTGATCCTGGTTTCACACAGCATGGAGGATGTGGCGCATGTTGCATCCCGTATCATCGTAATGAACGGCGGCTCCGTATATTGCGACGGAACACCGAAGGAAGTATTCCGCTATGCAGATGAGCTGCAGAAGATCGGCCTTGCCGCGCCGGAAGTAACCTATCTGATGAAAGACCTGATCGCCTCGGGGCTTCCGGTTTCTTCGGATGTCACGACGATCGAAGAAGCCAGGGATCAGATCATCCGGTATTTCCAGGGGAAAAGACAGTAGAAAATGCTGAAAGATATCACGTTAGGACAATATTATCCGGCGGATTCCGTTATCCACCGGCTGGATCCGAGAGTCAAGCTCGTTGCGACCTTGATCTATCTGATCACGCTCTTTTCCTTCCGGGGCCCGATCGCACTTGCTATTGCGACCGCTTATCTGATCTTTCTCATTGTACTTTCACGCGTTCCGTTTTCTTTTATGGTCAAGGGACTGCGCACGATCATTGTCATTCTGATCATCACATCGCTTATGAACCTGTTTTTTACAAGCGGCAGGGTGATCGTTTCCTTCGGGATCTTTAAGATCACCTATGAAGGGATCCGCATGGCGATCCTGATGATGATCCGGCTCGTTTATCTCATCCTCGGAACTTCCCTCATGACGCTCACAACGACACCGAACGAGCTCACGGACGGTCTTGAGAAGGGACTTCGTTTTCTCACAAAGATCGGGGTACCCGTGCATGAAATTGCCATGATGATGTCTATTGCCCTGCGTTTTATTCCGATCCTGACCGAGGAGACGGATAAGATCATGAAAGCGCAGATGGCGCGGGGAGCAGACTTTGAGACCGGTGGTCTCATCAAAAAGGCAAAGGCGATGATCCCGCTCCTGGTTCCGCTTTTTGTTTCGGCATTCCGGCGTGCGAATGAGCTGGCACTTGCAATGGAAGCACGGTGCTATCACGGTGGTGAGGGTCGTACCAAGATGAAACCGCTCCGCTATACTGCGGAAGACCGGAATGCCTATATCATTATATTTCTTTATCTTGCCCTGATGATTCTCTCCCGGATCGTTTGGACAAACTACCTCGGCAAGAACAGTTTCTTTTTCTAAGGTATCTGCTATGAAACGCATCAGACTGATTGTGGCCTATGACGGAACAAAGTATTGCGGATGGCAGATTCAGCCGAACGCCCTTTCCGTGGAAGAGGTCATCAACAGAGAACTCTCCCGTCTTCTTGACGAGAATATCCGTGTGATCGGAGCGAGTCGCACGGATGCCGGCGTTCATGCTCTTGGCAATGTTGCCGTGTTTGATACGGAAACAAAGATTCCGGCCGATAAGATTTCATATGCGTTAAACCAGTCTCTTCCGGAAGATATCGTGATTCAGAAATCGGAAGAGGTGGCATCTGATTTTCATCCCCGTAAATGTGAAAGCAAAAAAACCTATGAATACCGGATCTTGAACCGCGCTATGCGCGACCCGAACTGCCGGCATAACACCTATTTTTTCCATTGGGATCTGGACATTCTATCGATGCGGGAAGCGGCGTCTTTTCTCGTTGGCGAGCATGATTTCAGGAGTTTCTGTTCTCCTGCGACGGAAGCGGAAAGTACGGTCCGCACGATCTATGATCTGTCTGTTGAAAAAAAAGAGGATCTGATCACGATCCGCGTGACAGGAAACGGATTCCTTTATAATATGGTCCGCATCATAGCAGGGACGCTGATTGAGATAGGAAACGGAAGAAGGACACCTTCTGAAATCCATTCTGTTCTTGAAGCGAAGGACCGCGCTGCAGCTGGTCCGACCGCACCGGCAAAAGGTCTTACCCTGATCGGGATTACTTTTTGCGGCTAGGGATACTCTGATTTAGTCAGTCTTTCCATAGATGTATACAAAGTCTATACATTCCCCCGAAATTGTCTACGAACCGGCCTTCCGGATGTCTTGAAGCCGTGAAGAGAAATAACTTATAATGATCTGGCTGTATTGACATGTAATAATAGGAGGTTAGGTTTATGTTGTTTCAACTTTACGGCGACAAAGCAATGATGCAGCTCCTCGGATGGGTGCTCGTCTTTGCCGGTCTGATCATTATGAACGAGATCGGACGTCGCACAAAAGCAGGCGGGATCCTTGTATTTATCGTGCTTCCACTGGCACTTACCGTGTATTTCCTGCTGGCGAACGCAGGGGTATTCGGACCGGAGAATCATACCGTGCTTTACATGAACGGATGGTTCCATTACGCGAAGCTGTATGCGGCGGATATCGGCTGCGTCGGTTTCATCATGCTGAAGTACAAATGGGGCATCGGCAAATATGAATGGTTCAAGGTATGGCCCTGGCTCATCGTTTCCATCAACATTCTGATCGCGGTTGCTTCCGATTTCGAATCCGCATTCAAGGGATTTGCGGCAGGCGGACTTGCAGGCGGCTGGTGGTTCTCTTCCGAGAACGTATGGCTGTATGGCGGATGGTGGAACGTAGTGAATGCCATCGCAGGCATCATCAACATCTTCTGTATGACCGGCTGGTGGGGGATCTATTCTTCCAAGGGACAGAAGGATATGCTTTGGCCGGATATGACGATCTGGTTTATTGTAGCGTATGATATCTGGAACTTTGAATACACCTACAGCAATCTTCCGACACATACCTGGTACTGCGGTGTCGCGCTTCTCCTTGCTCCGACCTTTGCAAATGCTCTCTGGAACAAGGGCGGCTGGATCCAGAACCGCGCGAATACACTCGCGATCTGGTGTATGTTTGCACAGGTGTTCCCGCTGTTCCAGATCACGGAGCCGTTTTCGGTGCTTCCGTCCGTCTATGGCGGTGCAGTGGAGAATGGTGTCACGGCGTTCGATATGACGCAGATGACTTCTCCGGATCAGCTTGCCGCGGCAGGGATCACGGCAAATCCGACGGCACAGGGTGTGGTTGCGATCGCGGCGATCGTTGCGAATGTCCTTTGCATCTCTGTGATCATCAAGCGTGCGATCGAGCAGAAAAAGAATCCGTACAAGAACGAAATCTTCGTCGGTACGAAGGATTTCGAACAGGCAATGGCAAGAGCGGAATAAGATACCGGCAAAAGATATCGGTAAAAGAAAGAGGGGCATGCAGCCCCTCTTTTGATATGCTTGCGGAACGAAGTCTCATGGTGTATAATCCTTGCGTTAAGAAAAGGAAGAGGAGCATGTTTACATGGTAAAAGTGGTAAAATTCGGAGGCAGCTCTCTGGCAAGCGCGGATCAGTTTTCCAAGGTGCTGAATATCATTAAAGCGGATGAAGACCGGAAATACGTGATCCCCAGTGCACCGGGCAAGAGAAATCCGAAAGACATCAAGGTCACGGATATGCTTTACGAATGTTATGAAAAAGCGGAGCAGGGCGAAAACATCCGTGTGACCTTTAATAAGATCAAGGATCGTTACAATACTATTATCGGCGGGCTTGGTTTAAAGCTTTCTCTTGAAGAAGAATACAAGGTTATTGAAAAGAACATGAAAGAGCGGTGCGGAAAGGACTATGCCGCATCCCGCGGGGAATACTTAAACGGCAAGATCATGGCGACTTATCTCGGCTATGAATTTGTGGATGCTGCAGATGTGATCCTGTTTGATGAGGAAGGGCATTTTCTTCCGGAAGAAACGAATCGGAAGATGAAAAAACGTCTTTCCAAAACAGATCGTGCCGTGATACCGGGTTTTTACGGTTCCATGCCGGACGGAAGCATCAAAACCTTCAGCCGCGGAGGCTCTGACATTACCGGATCCATCGTTGCAAAGGCTGTGAGTGCAGGCATCTATGAAAACTGGACAGATGTTTCCGGCTGCATGGTGGCGGATCCGCGGATCATTAAAAACCCCGAGCCGATCCAGGTGGTCACTTACCGTGAGCTTCGGGAGCTTTCCTACATGGGAGCAAGCGTTCTTCACGAGGACGCGATCTTCCCGGTGCGTAAGGCCGGGATCCCAATCAACATCAAAAATACGAACGCGCCTGAGGACCCGGGAACGCTCATCGTGGAATCCACCTGTCACGTTCCGGAATATACTATTACGGGAATTGCCGGTAAAAAGGGATTTGTTGCGGTCAATATCGATAAGGATATGATGAATTCCGAGATCGGCTTCTGCCGGAAAGCGCTGACGGCATTTGAAGAGAACGGGATCTCTATAGAGCATATGCCTTCCGGTATTGATACCATGACGGTTTTTGTCGCCCAGGAGGAATTCATGGGTAAGGAACAGATGGTGCTTTCGGCGCTGCACAGGCTTGCGGATCCGGATTCCATCGATCTGGAAGGGAATCTCGCGTTGATTGCGGTTGTGGGACGCGGCATGCGTTCGACGAGAGGAACCGCCGGAAGGATCTTCTCGGCGCTGGCTCATGCTTCCATCAATGTCAAGATGATCGATCAGGGGTCTTCAGAGCTGAACATCATCATTGGTGTACGGAACGAAGACTTTGAGAATGCCATCCGCGCGATCTATTCCATCTTTGTGGAAACACAGCTTTGATTTTCTGAAAAAGAAAAACACAACGAGCAAGGGCGCCATCTCCATCGGATGACGCCCTTTAGATTATACTGTCCATTGGACCATACCTCTCATTTCTTTTGATTTCGACTCCCGCCGCCGATAACGTTTACCTGACCTTGTTTCCCTCGGGTTATTTTGAACCGGGATCATATCTCAACTGATCAGCTGACCCTCTGTTCATTCATTTTTCGCATCTTGTCCGAGGTTTCCATTCCGGAAAATCCTGGCCGCTTCGTCGATTATACTCTTTATAGAACTGATTCAGTTGCCGGTGGACTGTACCTCCTTTTCTTAGATTGACCATTTCGGTCGGTTGTTATTTCCTTTTCGTTTGGTATAACTGGAGTATATACTACAATTTTATATTTGTCAACAAGAAATTTGAAATTTTTTAAAAAAATTTTTTGTCGTGTAAAAATTGTTGGCTTAAACGTTTAATTGTCAGAAAAATATAAACGATAGAAACGAAAGAAATAATTCAGACATTTCCGGCATTTGATTCCTGAACCGCGGAAATAAGGGCTTTCGAGAACTGGTCGCCGCAGGAGGTGCCTTTCGTGCCGCACTGGACTCCGGAGAGCTTTTCGATGACGACTTCAGCGGGGAGGCCTTCTACGAGTCTTGAGATCGACTTCAGGTTGCCGTTGCAGCCGTTCGTAAATCTGACATTATGGATAATACCGTCTGTGAGTTCAAAATCGATCTGCGTCGAGCAGGTTCCTTTCGTTTTGTAGGAATAGTTCATAGGAGACTCCTTTCGTAGGGGGATAGGGTGCTGCATTAGTCACATGGCACGTACGTGCCATGCGGAATTTGCACAGAAGTCCGGCCAGACGTGCTAGCACGTCTGCGCGGACTTCTGTGCAAATCGCACATGCGGCTACGCCGCATTTCGCTAATGCAGCACCTCCGCCCTGCAGCGATTCTTTTATAACACAATTATGATAGCACAAATCCGGTGTTTATGATATACTAGTCGTTAAGTGTGAGTAAATAATCAGGAGCATTTAGTCATGGCAAAATTAGTTGAAAAAATATTCGGAACGCACAGTGATCGCGAGCTCAAGAGGATCGAGCCCATCGTGGAAAAGATCGAGAGCCTGAAAAGCGAGATGGAAAAGCTTTCCGACGAAGAACTTCGCGCGAAAACACCTGAATTCAAGAAGCGTCTTTCCGAAGGGCAGACTCTGGATGATATCCTTCCGGAAGCATACGCGGCAGTCCGTGAAGCAGCAAAGCGTTCCATCGGAATGGAGCATTACAGAGTGCAGCTGATCGGCGGCATCATCCTGCACCAGGGACGTATCGCAGAGATGAAGACCGGTGAAGGAAAAACCCTTGTCAGTACACTTCCTGCATACCTCAATGCATTGGAAGGCAAGGGTGTCCATATTGTAACGGTCAATGACTATCTGGCGCAGCGTGACCGCGACTGGATGGGAAAGGTGCATGAATTTATGGGTCTGACCGTCGGCGTCGTGCTTAACAGCATGGAAAAGGAAGAGCGCCAGGCAGCCTATAACTGTGACATTACCTATATTACCAATAATGAACTCGGATTTGATTACCTTCGTGACAACATGGTCATCTATAAGGAGCAGCTGGTACAGCGCGGACTCCATTACGCGATCATCGATGAGATCGACTCGATCCTGATCGACGAAGCGAGAACGCCGCTCATCATTTCCGGTCAGAGCGGGAAATCGACAAAGCTCTACGAGGCCTGTGATATCCTCGCACAGCAGATGAAGAGGGGCGAGGACATTCCCGAGTTTTCAAAGATGGATGCCATCATGGGTGTGGAACGGGAGGAAACCGGCGACTTTATCGTGAATGAGAAGGATAAGGTCGTAAACCTTACAGCAGAAGGTGTACGGAGAGTGGAACAGTTCTTCAGGATTGAGAACCTTGCGGATCCGGAAAACCTGGAGATCCAGCACAACATCATTCTGGCACTTCGTGCGCACAATCTCATGTTCCGTGATCAGGATTATGTGGTCAAGGATGACGAGGTGCTCATCGTTGATGAATTCACCGGCCGTATCATGCCGGGCCGCCGCTACTCCGACGGACTTCATCAGGCGATCGAAGCAAAAGAGCATGTCAAGGTGAAGCGGGAGAGCAAGACGCTTGCCAACATCACTTTCCAGAATTTCTTTAACAAATATGATAAAAAAGCCGGCATGACCGGTACGGCACTGACAGAGGAAAAAGAATTCCGTGATATCTACGGAATGGACGTTGTGGAGATCCCAACCAACCGCCCTGTTATCCGAAAAGATCATCAGGATGCCGTATATAAAACAAAAGCAGAGAAATACCGCGCGGTGATTGATGAAGTGGTTGCTTCCCACGAAAAAGGACAGCCGGTGCTGGTTGGTACCATCAATATCGATACTTCCGAGCTGATCTCCGGAATGCTGAAAAAGAGAGGGATCAAGCATCAGGTGCTGAATGCGAAGTTCCATGAGATCGAGGCGGAGATCGTGGCGCAGGCCGGACAGCATGGAGCGGTTACCATTGCGACCAACATGGCCGGCCGTGGTACGGATATCAAGCTGGATCCGGAATCGGTTGCGGCAGGCGGTCTCAAGATCGTCGGTACGGAGCGCCACGAATCCAGACGTATCGATAATCAGCTCCGTGGACGTTCCGGACGTCAGGGAGATCCCGGCGAATCGCAGTTCTTTATTTCACTGGAAGATGATCTGATGCGGCTTTTCGGTTCCGAGAAACTGATCGGTGTATTCAATTCTCTTGGTGTTCCGGAGGGCGAGCAGATCACGCACAAGATGCTTTCCGATGCCATTGAGAAAGCGCAGAAGAAGATCGAGGGCAACAACTTCGGTATCCGTAAGAATCTTCTGGAATATGACCAGGTGATGAATGACCAGCGTGAGATCATTTATGCGGAGCGTCTTAAGGTGCTGAACGGCGAAAACATGAGGGATGCGATCTACAAGATGATCACAGATCGTGTGGAAGCCATTGTGGATACCTGCGTTTCCTCGGATCTTTCCGTGGACAACTGGGATCTGAATGAGCTGAATGAGCTTCTTCTTCCGATCATTCCCATCGAGCCCGTGAAAACGTCTGCGATCGAAGGAATGAAGAGCAGCAATGAACTGAAGCACATGCTGAAGGAAAAAGCGGTGAAGCTGTACGAGGCGAAGGAGACGGAGTTCCCGGAGCCGGAACAGTTCCGCGAGCTGGAACGCGTTGTCCTTCTCAAGGTCATCGACCGGAAATGGATGGATCATATCGACGACATGGATCAGCTCCGGCAGGGTATCGGCCTCCAGGCCTATGGCCAGAGGGATCCGCTTGTTGAGTACAAGATGGCTGGCTTTGATATGTTTGACGACATGATCAGCAGTATCCAGGAGGATACGGTGCGGCTTCTCTATCATGTACGTATAGAGCAGAAGGTGGAAAGAGAGCAGGTCGCGAAAGTGACGGGAACCAATAAGGATGAATCCGCTACGCGTGCCCCGAAGAAGAGGGAAGCAAAGAAGATCTATCCGAATGACCCCTGTCCTTGCGGCAGCGGCAAGAAATACAAGCAGTGTCACGGCGCAGCCGGTGCGGCAGCATTATAGAAAGGCGGAGATCATGAAGAATACACGCAACGTAACAAATGACATCCTCTGGATCGGCGCGAGCGACAGGCGCCTTGCACTGTTTGAGAATATCTTCCCGATCCCCCGCGGCGTTTCCTACAATTCCTATGTGATCCTCGATGAGAAAACCGCGGTGCTCGATACCGTGGATGCATCCGTTTCCGGACAGTTTTTCGAGAACCTCTCTGCAGCCTTAGGCGGTAAAACACCGGATTATCTGATCGTAAATCATATGGAACCCGATCACTGCGCGATGATCGCAGGTTTTATGCTGCGGTATCCGAAAACGGTGCTGGTCGGAAATGCGAAGACCTTTACCATGATCGGACAGTTTTTTGAGCTTGATCTTCCCGAGGAACAAAAGCTCGTTGTAAAAGAAGGAGATGAGCTTTCTCTCGGCAGTCATACGCTGAGCTTTGTGATGGCTCCGATGGTCCACTGGCCGGAAGCGATGATGACATATGATGCGAAGGAAAAGGTACTCTTTTCCGCAGACGCGTTTGGCACGTTCGGTGCATTAAACGGCAACATCTTTGCGGATGAGGTCAATTTTGACCGTGACTGGCTGGATGACGCGAGGAGATACTATACAAATATCGTCGGAAAGTACGGCGCTAATGTACAGGCGGTGCTGAAAAAGGCTGGAGGCATTGATATAGCAGTGATCTGTCCGCTGCACGGGCCCATCTGGAGAGAAAATCTTGCCTATATTCTGGAGAAGTATCAGAAATGGAGCAACTATGAGGCAGAGGATAAGGCGGTCGCGATCTTTTATTCCTCCGTATACGGAGATACGGCGAGTGCTGTGGATGCCCTTGCCGGCAAGCTGGCGGAAAAAGGTCTTAAGGATATCCGGGTCTATGATGTCAGCAATACGGATGTATCCGATATGATCGGCGAGATCTTCCGGGTCAGCACGATCGTTCTTGCGGCTACCACCTATAATAACGGGATCTATCCGAAGATGGAGCATTTGATCACGGACATGAAGGCGCTGAATGTGCAGAAAAAACGGGTGGCATTGATCGAAAACGGTACCTGGGCACCGGCTTCCGGTAAACTGATGAGGGCGGAGCTCGAGGCCATGAAGGAAATAACACTGATCGAGCCTTCCCTGACGATCAAGTCAGCGATGAAAGCGGAACGGGAAGAGGAATTAAGTCAGCTCGCGGACGCGATCACATCAGGGGTTTGAAATACCAAAACAGGTTATATACATGAAAAAAATAATGCTTGCGGCGCTTTTGATATGCGCCGCTTTGTTACTTCCGAAAACCGAAGTGTACGGATCCTCCCGTATACAGGATTTTCTGGCCGAATATGAAGCGATCATTTACGATTCATATGACGGCCTGGTTTCGGCGCAGATCAACGCGGTTGCACAGACGCCGGAGGGGTATCTCTGGGCAGGGACGTATTCCGGCCTTTACCGGTACGACGGAGTGCGTTTTGCAAAGGCTTCTCTGGATGATAGGATCTGCAACGTAATGGTGCTTTTTGTGGATTCACGTGGGCGCCTCTGGATCGGGACGAATGATACGGGACTGTTCTGTTATACACCGGAAACGGATGAGGTCAGCGTTTATACTCCGGAGAACGGTCTTTCCTCCATGTCGATACGTTCTCTTACGGAGGATAGCCAGGGGAATATTTATGTCGGAAACGTCGGAGAACTTTCGAAAATAGATTCGCAGGGGAATGTCCATGTCTTTGAGGATCAGGTATTAAGCGGCGTTCGTTCGCTCTGCAGTGCGAATGATCTGGTTGCCGGCGTGTCAAACGCAGGTGATCTTTTCTTTCTGGATGAAGAGGGAAACCTTTCCTCGGCACAATATACGGAAACCGGTCTTTATTATACGACGGTTGGTTATGCCGGGAATGGTCATTTTTACGTGGGAACCTCCGGAGAACGTGTGGAAAAGGTGTCATACGAAGACGGACAGATCAAAAAGGGTGGTGTTCACACGATCGAGGGGATTACCTATTTCAATAAACTGATGCTGGATGAGGAGACGGAGGACTGCTTCTTCTGTGCGGAGAACGGATACGGGTTTTTCAGTGAGACCGGTCACCAGCTGATATTGAATGAGGATAATTTCGACAGTTCCATTTCAGATGTGATCAAGGATGCGCAGGGCAACTTCTGGTTTGTTTCCAATAAACAGGGGATTCTGGAATACTCGAAGAACAGTTTTGAGAACGTCTTTGAACGGGCGTCGCTTTCTCCTGCCGTCGTAAACAGCCTGATGGTCATGAACGGAGATATCTATGTCGGAGCGGATAACGGTCTTTTTATCATCGACGGCACCACTTTTGAGAATGAAGATTATGATTATCTGAAGTATTTTGAAGGAGTCCGGATCCGTCATATCATGGAAGACAGCCGTCACAGTGTCTGGTTCAGTACTTACGGAAAAGACGGTCTGATCCGGGTGGATGCAGATGGAAAGGAAAAGATCTTCAATGAGAGTAAATCCGGAACTCTGGGAGGGCGTTTCCGTTATGTGCTCGAATGCAGTGACGGAACAATTCTTGCGGCCAGCAACATGGGGATCACTGCGATCAGCGGCGACAAAGTGATCTACACGATCGGAGAAAACGACGGAATGGATGCGCCTCAGATCCTTGCCATGGTTGAGAGGGAAGACGGGACGGTCATGGCCGGTTCCGACGGGGATGGCATCTATCTTTTGAAAAACGGTGCGGTTGTCGGACATATCGGGGAGGAAGAAGGGCTTGAAACGCTTGTCGTGCTTCGTATTGTTCCGGCAGCTGACGGGTACATTTATGTGACGAGCAATGCACTCTATTATGATGACGGAACAGAGATACGAAGACTTTCCGCATTTCCGTACACCAACAATTATGATGTTTACATTACGGATAACGATGAGGCGTGGATCAGCTCCAGTGCCGGCATTTTTATTGTGAATCTTCAGGATCTCATTGCGGACGGAGATTATCATTATGAACTCCTCGATTATTCCCGCGGATTTACGACCTCTCTTACGGCAAATGCCTGGAATACGCTGCTCAATGATGATGGAGATCTTCTTCTCTGCTGTACTGATGGTGTGCGGCTGATCTCCACGAAGCGGGTAAACACGGTTTCGAACAACTATAATATTCTGTTGAATACCGTGAAATATGATGACCAGCAGGCCGAAAAGGATGCGGAGGGTGTTTTCCGGATCTCTTCGGCGGCCAACCGTATTGAGATCCAGGCGGCGGTCCTGAACTTTGATCTTTCGAATCCACTGGTTCATCTGTATCTGGAGGGAGCTTCCGATGATGGGACGACAGTCTATCAGGATGAGCTGTCGCCGCTGATTTATACGAATCTGCCGTACGGGTCCTATACGCTGCATGTGCAGATTTTAAATCCTACGGACTATGAGGTTCTCCGCGATGAAACCTTTCCGCTGTACAAGGAAGCGAAAATCACGGAGCTGATCGGCGTGCGGATCCTTCTTATTGCGCTGCTTGCGGCGGGAGTCGGTTTTATAGTATGGTGGATCCTCCGTTCAACCATCATCCGGCGGCAGTACGTGGAGATCCGGGAAGCCAAGGAAGAGGCAGACAGGGCCAACAGTGCAAAATCCCGCTTCCTTGCCAATATGTCCCATGAGATCCGTACGCCGATCAATACGATCATGGGTATGGACGAAATGATCCTCCGTGAGGATAAAAATGAACCGAAACAGCGGTATGCGGCAAAAGTCGGTGAATATGCCGTTTCGATCAAGCACGCGTCGGAATCCCTGCTCTCCATCGTGAATGACATCCTCGATCTTTCCAAAATTGAGTCGGGAAAGATGAACCTTGTGGAAAAGGAGTATGATACGACGGATTTACTGCGTGCCATTGCAACGATGATCCGGGTAAGGAGCAACGAAAAGGATCTCGGTTTTGTGATGGAGATCGATCCAAAGCTCCCGTCCTCTCTTTACGGGGATGACGGAAAGATCAAGCAGGTTCTTTTGAACCTTCTTACCAATGCCGTGAAATATACGGAAAAAGGACATTTTACCCTGAAGGTTGAAATGAAACAGCTGGAAGGAGATACGGCAACCATTCATTACAGCGTCAGCGATACCGGCATCGGGATCCGGAAAGAGGATATGGATAAGCTGTTCAGCGCCTTTGAAAGGCTGGATGAAAAGCGCAACAGCGGAATACAGGGAACCGGTCTCGGACTTGACATTTCCCGCCAGTTTGTCGAGCTGATGGGAGATGAACTGAAATGTGAGAGTGTCTACGGCGAGGGATCGACCTTCTATTTCACCCTGAAGCAGAAGATCGTGAAAGCGGAGCCGATCGGTGAGTTCTCCGAGAAGAGTCTTCCGGACGACGCCGAAACAGGCGTTTACGTACCGCTGTTTGTGGCACCGGATGCCCGCATTATGGTCGTGGATGATAACGAAATGAATCTTCAGGTGATCGGCGGACTTCTTCGTCCAACAAAAGTGCAGCTTATTACGGCGATGAGCGGCAAAGAATGTCTGAAAATACTGTCCGAAGAGAAAGTGGACATGGTATTCCTCGATCACATGATGCCGGAAATGGACGGAATTGAAACCGTGCACCATATCCGGGAAACAGATACGGACCTTCCGGTGATCGCGCTGACCGCAAACTCAGCGGAAAGCGGAGAAAGCTACTATGTGGGAGAAGGTTTTCAGGGATATCTCGGAAAACCGGTCGATGCGAGAAAGCTGGAGGAAACCATAAAGACCTATCTTCCGGAGAAACTTCTTCTTGATCCTGAGACAGTGACGGAGGAAGGACCCGGTGAGGAAGAAAAAGAAGAGACCGGTTCCGTCCCGGAATGGCTTTATGAAACCGAAGGGATTGATCCCACTGAGGGTGCGAAAAACTGCGGTTCTCCGGAAAGCTTCATGATGGCACTGAACACGTTTTATGAGACGCTGCCGGAAAAGGCGGATGAGATAGAAAACGCGTATGTAGCGGAGGATTTTCCTCTTTATACGATAAAAGTACATGCGCTGAAGAGTTCCGCAAGACTGATCGGAGCGGCAGAACTGTCTGCTCTTGCAAGAGACCTTGAGGATGCGGGAAAGAATGATAACCTGGAGTTTATACGCAGTGAAACAGGAAGGCTGCTCCTTCTCTACAGGGATTATCTGGACCGGCTTTCCCCGCTTTCGGATGATGATGTATCTTCCAAAGAGGAGATTGATCCTGCGGAGCTTGAGGACGCTTATGCGGCGCTTTCGGAACTTGCTGAAGTGATGGATTATGATTCGGCGGAAATGGTGCTTTCTTCCGTGCATGCGTATCGTCTGCCCGATGAGGATGAAAAGAGGATGAAAGAACTCCGGCTCCGGCTGAAAGAGCTTGATTGGGACGGAATGCGTGAAATCTTGGGGAAAAGAGGGGTATAACGTAACATGGAGAAAACGGAAAAGCTGAAACTGATGTTGCTCGGAGCAAAGGAGTCTTTTCTGATCCGGGCTCTTGAAAAAAAGCTGTCGGAAGCAGACGTGCAGTCATTTTTTTGCAGTACGACCATAGACAGTATCAGCAAAAAAATAGAGGATGCTTCGCTGCTTGCGCTGTATCTGGAAACCGGCGAAAGCGTCAAGCCGGATATCCTTCATTATCTGAATGAACAGCTGATGGACTCCGGAAAGAAGATCATACTGATCGGGGAGAGAAATGATACGGATGCGATCGTTGATCAGATGCGCGGCGAAACGATCCTGAAAACCTTTCCGAGGCCACTCAATACGGAAGGCTTTGTGGAACTTGCGATAGAGGAGCTCAGCGAGGAAAGCATTGAAAAACGAAAAAAAAGCATTCTGATCGTAGACGATGATGCCACTTATATCGGTGTGATCCGCGAATGGCTGAGGGGAACCTACCGCGTCTCCATGGCCAGCTCCGGGCTTCAGGCGATCCAGTGGCTGGCGACCAATCATGTGGATCTTGTGCTGCTCGACCATGAAATGCCAGTGACCAGCGGCCCCAAGGTGCTGGAAATGATGAAGAGCGAACCGGCAACAAAATCCATTCCCGTGATCTTTCTGACGGGAAAAAGTGACCGTGCCAGCGTCATGGAAGCCGTGGAGCAAAAGCCGGAGGGATATCTCCTGAAAACCATTGACCGCGAGGCTCTTCTTGCGGAACTTGATAAATTCTTTAAAAAATCATAAGGGGAATTTTCAAAAGACCCCGTTTTTCTTAATCATCCCTGTGAATAATATAGTGTGAGCAGGAAAGCCATATACCCGGGAAGGCTTTCCTGCCGCGAAAAAAGGATAAACGAAAAGACCACGGAACCATGACAGCTCACGAAATCCGTGGTATAATGGGAAAGATACTTTACCCGATGGAGAATCACGATGGTCGAGTTGGAAGACGACGTTCTTCGGGCGAAAGAGGATCCGGATTTTCGGAATTCTTTCCTTGAGAAAAACAAAAAGTTTATCCTTACAACCGCATATCGTACGCTAAACCGTTATGTGACTGACAGCGATGACGAATGGTCTGTGGCGCTGCTTGCGTTCAACGAAGCTATCGATGAATTTGAGGAGGGCCGCGGCAGCTTTGAAAGCTTCGCAAAGCTCGTGATCAAACGAAGGCTCCTGAATCATTCCAGATCCGAATCGAAATACCGGAATGAGTACAGCACAGAGCCAACCGTCCTTGCGGGTGAGATGAGCGGAGAGGAGGATCCGTCTTCTTTCCAGCTTGAAGTGAGAAGCCGCATTTCGGTTCTTTCCACCGATGATCGAAGAGAGAAGCTGGTGGAGGAGATTGGAACGCTGAAAAAGGAGATCAACAGCTACGGAGTCGATTTTTTCGGACTGGAAGCTGTTTCCCCCAAAGCGGAGAAGACCAGAAAGATGTGTCTCGCCCTGGTTGCAGAGCTGAAAGCGGACGATGCGTTAATGAAACGGCTCCGTGAAACAAAGGGTCTCCCGATTACGGAACTTTGCAATCGGACCGGCATATCAAAAAAGGTGTTGGAAAGACACCGCAAATACATTATTACAGCAGCAGAGATTGTCTGCGGCGATTATCCGTTGCTAAAGGAGTATATACCGCTATGAAAGCAGTCGTCCTGGAGGTGAAAGACGGGAAAGCCATCGTGCTTACCGAAGACGGCCTCACCAAGAAAATTAAATATGATGGCCGGATCGGGGAAGAGATCGAATTAAAGGCTGAAGTCGTTCCGATGAAGAAAAAACGTGTTGCGAGCGCTATCGCGGCGGCAGTCGCGGTCTCCGTTATCGCAGGAGGCGTTTATTCCCAGAACGTCCAGCAGCATGCAGACTCCTATGTAGCAATGAACGAAGAAGACCTTTCTTCGGAAGGAAGTGAAGAAGCCGGTAACAGCGGCATCGACACGGGAAGTTGTCAGGAATCCGAAACCGATTCCAAAAAAGCGACCGATCAGAACGTGACAAAAGAACAAAAAAACGAGAAAGAAGAAGAGAAGGCAGCGCAGGATACGAAGCCGGCGGATACCCAGACGGGTAAGAAAAAGAACGAGCCGGCAGAAAAGACGAACAACACGTCTGTGAAGGAAGACAGCGCCGTACTTTACCAGATGCAGCAGCAAAATGCACCAGGTACAAACGTAACGCAGCAGTCTTCTGACCCGACCGTAACTGTTACGGGAACGGGATCCGGAAAAAAGAAACAAAACGATGTGACCGTATCGTCCCAGGCGCTTGCGTCGGAAGGCGCGGGTGAGGAAGGACAGGGAACCGCATCGGTGCCTGCCGGACAGGAAATGACTCCGGAAGAGGCAATGGCTCTGGCAGCGGAAATTGCTGAAAAACAGGTGATCGAAGCTGCACAGGCAGCCGCGGCGGAAGAGGCCGCAAAACTGGCTGCCGAACAGGCAGCAGCGTCAGCTGCCGGAACACAGGTGGATTCAGGTGCAGTGAATGCTCCGATAGTGCCGGTTGAACCGGGCGTGCCACAGGAAGAGTAGGAAAGGGATCTGAAAGAAACCTGCGGGAAAGCAGGACGCAAGAACTTCTCTTAAATGACAACGACTCGCGATGCCGCGATATACAAGAAACCAGGTCTTTGATCTGGTTTCTTTTACTGATATCCGTTTTAATTAATTCTTTTCATATGACATCGTTTTTGATACAATTTTTATGTGAAACATGGCAAGGAGGTACGCACTATGGAACAAAAGCATCTTCTGCGCGCGCATAAATTAATCTTTTGGGGACATATCTGTACAACAATTTTCGGGATCCTGGGACTGCTTTCCCAGCTGATGATGTCGGGGCTTCCTGCATACCGGGCATTTGTGCCGATGGCGATGCTCATCGCTTCGGTGGTGACATCCAGTGTATTTTACTTTCGAAAAAAGGGAGAACTGATCTATTCCCGTGTGATGATCGTCAGCTTTATGATCGCATATCTTTTTATGCTGATGATGTCTACCAGCAATACGACTTATCCTTATATCCTGCCGCTTCTCGTAGGTGTGATGATCACCATGGATCAGAAATTCACGATCCTTTCCACGTTCGGTTTTCTGATCATCAACGGTCTGAATGTGATCAGGATGTTCCTGACGGCGGAAAATCCGCAGGATGTCATGGAATACGCCATGATCGAGATGATCGTGACAGTCCTGGCAACGATCTGTCTGATCCGGGGCATCAAGATGCTGGCACAGTTTTTCCATGATTCGCTTCATGAAGTTGAGGAAACGATGGAACGGAACCAGAAGATTTCCGAGAACATCGTGGCCGTTGCGTCCGATGTGGATACCAGGATGCAGGTAGCAACGGAGGACCTTAAACGGATCGAGGATGCGACGGAAGGGATGAATAACTCGCTGAAAGGGATTTCTGCCGGCGTCAATGATAATACACAGGCGATCGTGGATCAGACAGACCAGACGAATTCGATCGCAGGGATCGTGGAAGCGACCAATACCAAGACACAGGAGATCATTGAAACAACGAACAGCACGCAGACTATCGTCGATGAGGGAACAGAGGCGATGAAAGATCTTTCCGGTCAGGTTGAGCATGCGCTTGACTCCGGCGAACAGATGAAGCAGTCGGCAATGAATCTTCAGGAGAGATCCGTGGAGGTACGTAAGATCACGGATATGATCCTTAATATTTCCTCCCAGACCAACCTGCTGGCACTCAATGCTTCGATCGAGGCGGCAAGGGCCGGAGAAGCCGGGAGAGGCTTTGCGGTTGTTGCGGATGAGATCCGCAATCTGGCGGATCAGACGAAATCCGCAACGGAACAGATCACATCGATCCTGGATGAGCTTGCCGGTGATGCGGACGATGTGGTTCGGAAAGTGGAAGAAAATGTAGAGATCAGCAACGCGGAGAGGGATCTCGCGGTAAATGCGACGGAGAAATTCAATTCCATCCGCGACGGAGTTGAGGCGCTCTATAACGGAACGACAGAAATGTCCGGGCTGATGGAACAGCTCGTTGAGGCGAATAAACTGATCGTGGATTCCACAAGCACGCTGTCTGCAAGCAGTGAAGAGATCTCAGCTTCCACGCAGGAGGTGTCCGACCTTTCGGACAACAATACGGAAATGCTGCATCACTTTGCCGAGATTATGGGAGAGATCGCAGAGGATCTGACGAAACTGAAGAATTCATAAGATAGTGCATAAGAACAAAAAGAACCGGTGCATCAGTTGCTGATGCACCGGTTCTTTTTAGAGTACATCGGGATTCAGTAATAAGATCAGTCTTCCCTGATTGGAAACGATCCCGCTGATGTAGTGGATCGGGACGTTGTTTAAGATCTCCGGGACGAGGTTCATCTGACGATCCTCGGCATCTACGATCCCGTCTGCCCGGTCGATGGGGATCGCTACGCCCGTTCCGTCCGACCGGTTCATTGCCACAACCGTTTCCATGGGATTTCCGGTTCCCGGGAGATGAAATATCGCATAGGAATCGAGGACCCTTATTTCCCGGTCATGAACGGAGATCATGCCGAGCACATTCGGCTCGGATTCATCCAGCTTTTTGAGGGAGGGATTCCGCATGATGGATTCCACCTTCAGGGATTCGATCCCGAAAGACAGTCCTCCCAGTGTGAATATCATAATGTTATGATTGCCCATGACGCCTCCTTACTCGGCTCCGTAAAGAATCCGTGCAAGCTCGGAATCTTTATCGAGGATCAGCGTTTTATTCTTTCCCTTCAGGGAATTTTTCACCGCATCCAGACTTCTCGTAAAGTTGTAGAAATTGGCTTTGTCCTCAGTGTTGTATGCGTTCTGGAGGGTCTGCATATAAGTGGCCTCGCCTTCTGCCTCCAAAACAGCCGCATCTCTTTCGGCCTCTGCTTTCATGACCTGCACCTGACGGTCGGTTTCGTTCCGGATCTTTTTCGCCTGGGCTTCCCCCTGTGCCTGATAGGAAGCCGCGATATTATTCCGCTCGGAGATCATACGTTCATACACCGCTTCTTTGTTATCGTCCGGAAGATCGAGGGCTTTCATCTCCGCGACATCGATCACGATACCGTAGCCGCCGATATCGGAATTGGCATCCTCTGTGATCATGGAGGTCAGCTGTTCGCCGCGTGCCGCGATGACCTCATCCTGCGTCATCGAGCTGATGATGTTCTTGGTGGCATTATAGACGGCCACACTGCATCTGTCCTGAGCGCTGGAGGAAGATCCGTTCAGGGTCTGCATGTATTTGATCGGATCTACAACACGCCAGATCAGATAGTTATCCGCGATCATGGATTTTTTATCCTTCGTGATGACATCGGAGGGGGTGATATCGTAAATCTGTTTTGCCTTTGAGATATAGGTCGTACTCTGGATGAAAGGCACTTTTGTCTTGAGACCTGCGGTATCATCCACACGAACGATCTTTCCGAACTGGATGACGACGCCGTATTCATTTTCCTTTACTGTGAAAAAGAACGACGGGATCAGGATAACAGCAAGGATGATAACGATAATGACGATGGCGATCTTGAGATTTTTGGATTTCATGATCATTCTCCTCCTTCCGCGTTGTCGCTTTCGGATAAGGAAGCGAAATTATCCAGCGGAAGCATGGTTTCGGTTCCGCCGTCCGTAATGATGACCTTGAGCCCGGGAAGAAGATCTTCCATGGTCTCATAAAACATTCTCTGCTTGGTGATGAGTGGGTATTTGCTGTATTCCGCAAACATCTGGTTAAAACGTTCCACCTGGCCGGCAGCCTCTGCAATGCGGGCTTCCTTTTCTGCTGTTGCATCCTGAACGATCTTATCCGCTTCCGCTTCGGCTGCGGGGATCTGTTCGTTCTGATACTTTTTTGCATTGTTGATCGCGGTATCCGCGCCCTGTTTTGCGGTCTCGACTGCTTTGAATGCTTCCATGACTTCTGATGTCGGCGGCTCCGCATCCTGCAGCGAGATATTCACAAGCTGAAGGCCGATATCGCTTTCTTCGAGTTTCTCGATCAGAAGATCACGCACATCTGCCTGGATCTGGCTTTTTCCGGTTGTGATAACATCGTCCACGGTGAAATTGACGATCGTGGAACGGATGGCGGCTTGCGCGATATTGGCGAGGATCGTTTCCGGTTCCGAAGAGGCATAGACATATTTCACGGGGTCACTGACGCGGTACTCCAGATAAAAATCCACATCAACAAAGTTAAAATCGGAAGTGATCATAAGAGATTCCGCCTCGACCACGTCGGTGGTTCTCCCTTCCCCGCCCTCCGAGCGGTATCCGATCGGGACGCCTTTTGTCGTGGTATCCACTTTTCTTACCTGCTGAAGGAACGGGATCTTTGCGTAAAGACCTGCGCCGTTTACCTGCTGCACCTGCCCGAACATGGTGACGACAGCCTGTTCCTGTTCATTGACTTTGTAAAAGGCGTTGACAAGTAAGATTGCCGCGATAAGGACGATGATGATCCATTTGATCGACTTTCCAGAGAAGGTAAGTTTTTTCTTAACCATCTCGCTGTTCTGTTCAAACATACCGTTACTCCTTTTCCTCGTAGATCGTCGGCATTCCGAGATAGAAGCCCTGCAGGAAATCCAGATGTTTATCCACGAGATAATCATGTTCTTCTTTTGTCTCAACTCCCTCTGCGAGGATTTTGACTCCTCTCGGGCGCATGAAGGATATGATCTGATCCAGTTCCGCCTGTTTGCGCGGGATTTTGTTGATCTTGGAGATCAGGGAACGGTCGAGCTTTACGATCTGCGGATTATAAAGAGAAACGACCTTGGAATCAATGTTAACACCGGTGCCGAAATCATCAAGAGCAACAAGGATCGGCTCTCCGTCAATGGAAAGATACCTACTCTTTGCGTACCAGCTGTTCAATATGATCTCGGGATACTCCAGAAGCTCGATGGCAAGCCGGCCTTTAAGCTCCTTGCCGTATTTCTGAAAATATTCCCTGGACTTGGTGTGGGTCATGGAAACACATGGAAAGGAATTCAAAAAAAGTCTTCCGGGAAGCCCGCTTTCAAGGAATGCGTGTGTCGCCTGGAAGAATGTCAGCGTTTCGATGTATTGGAGACGGTTTCGCACCTCGTATTCATAAATGACTTCATCCGGTGTAAAGGGTACCGGGCGCATCAGACCTTCGTACCCGAATACGTTTCCGGTCTCTACTTCGATGATCGGCTGAAAAGCATAATGGACGTTTTTGAAATCCGAAAGGATGTCATCCATAGCAATGCCTTCTTTGATAACAGGTTCCATTTGCATGATTGATTTACCTCAGAATTGAAAATATATACTTATTATACACTCATTTTCCGGCATTGACAAATGTTTCGAATTGTTTATAATTCTTAATCAAATAGCATATTTGCTGGGGGTGCAGTTGCTGAGAGGCCTTAGGCCAACCCTTATTACTTGAACCGGATAATACCGGCGTAAGGAAGCTTTCAAAGAGAGTATCTCCCGGCTGTTTTCGAGGAGGTTTTTTTATGTCTTTTTTTTCCACCCTGAATGAAGATGGAACCTATTCCATCAATGCTGTCGGACTGGCTCTGATCATTGCCGTCATGGCGGTTCTTCTGATCATCGGCAGTGCGCATTTTACCAAAGTGAAAAAGCTGAATGCAAAACAGTTGGCATTTTCGGCAATGGCACTGACGATCGCGGTACTTCTTTCGAATGTAAAGCTGTTCAAGCTTCCGATGGGAGGATCCGTGACACTTTGCTCCATGCTGTTTGTGACGATGATCGGTGCATGGTTCGGCCTTGGGGCGGGACTGACCGGAGCGATCGCGTACGGTCTTCTTCAGCTGATCATCGATCCTTATATCATCAGTTTTCCGCAGCTTATTGTGGATTATCTTCTGGCATTCGGAGCACTTGGCCTTTCCGGTCTCTTCTATAAGAAAAAGAACGGGATCCTGACCGGTTATCTGGTGGGTGTTGCCGGAAGATTTGCTTTTTCCGTGCTTTCCGGCGTGATCTTTTTCGGGATGTACGCACCGGAGGAATTTCCGAATCCATTCGTTTATTCAGCTGCATATAACGGAGCCTATCTTGCTGTGGAAGCGACGATCACGGTGGCGATCCTGATGATTCCCCAGGCTCAGAGTGCCATCCGTCATGTGGGGAACTTTGCGCTCGGAGAAAACGCATGAGCCGCTGCGTCATCGTAGGCGGTGCAGATATTGCGGATTATGAAAAAATAAGCCGTATCCTACGCCCGGATGATTTTAAGATTTTCTGTGACAGCGGACTGAAACACGCCGCGCCTCTTTCCGTAATGCCGGATCTTATCGTCGGAGATTTTGATTCTTACGAAAATCCGGATCTGCCGGTGGAGACGATCGTGCTCCCGTGTGAAAAGGATGATACGGATACGGTCTATGCCGCGAAAGAGGCGGTGAAACGGGGGTTTTCGGATTTCCTTTTTATCGGCACCATTGGCGGCCGGATCGATCATACGCTCGGAAATCTTTCGATTCTGCTGATGCTTCATGAACAGGGAAAAAATGCCGTGATGCTGGATGACTATTCGGAGATCACCGTGGCGGGAAGGGAAACCTCATTTGTGGACGGGAGCTTTTCCTACTTTTCCCTGCTCTGTATCGACGGGGCCGCAAAAGGCGTGAATATTGTGAACGCCAAATATCCTCTTAATGATGCTAAGATCACCAGTAATTATCCCTACGGGATCAGCAACGAGCCCCTTCCCGGGAAAACAGCGGAGATCACGGTCTCCGGGGGAAGACTCCTTCTGGTGAAAGTAAAACATTGACTTTTGAACACTTCCGTGCGTATGATGTTTGGGTGAACATTCAGTATGGCACGGAGGTGTTTTAATTTGGAAAACAGAGCAAAGATCATTATCCAGACCAGTGTGATCGGTATCATCGCGAACGTTCTGCTCTCGGGATTTAAAGCAGCGGTCGGTTTTATCACGGGCTCTATCGCCATCACACTCGATGCCGTGAACAACCTGTCTGATGCGCTTTCGTCCGTAATCACCATTGTCGGGACAAAGCTTGCCGGAAAAGCGCCGGATAAAAAGCATCCATTCGGACACGGGCGCGTGGAATATCTGGCCGCCATGATCATTGCGATCATTATCGGTTACGCCGGCCTTACTTCGCTGATCGAATCGATCCAAAAGATCATTACACCAACGGCGCCTGAATACAACACACCATCTCTGATCATCGTTGCAGTAGCGATTGCCGTCAAGATTGTCCTTGGCCTGTTCGTGAAAAAACGGGGAAAGGCGGTTCATTCGGACGTGCTTACCGCTTCCGGACAGGATGCACTTCTTGATGCGATTATTTCCGCATCCACATTGGCGGCCGCCATTGTTTTTCTTACTACCGGAGTAAGTCTGGAGGCGTGGCTCGGTGCCGTCATTTCCATTCTTATTATTAAAGCCGGTATCGATGTGCTCCGAGAAACCTTAAGTCAGATCCTCGGCGAACGCGGAAAAAAGGAGGTTTCTGGTCCCTTAAAGAAAACCATCGGTTCCTTTCCGGAGGTTTACGGCGTTTATGATCTGGTGTTGAATAATTACGGACCGGATATCTATATCGCCTCCGGGCATATCGAAGTGGAAGATGTCATGAGTGCGGTTGAGATCGACAGGCTTTCCAGACGGATCGCCGAAGAAGTATATGAAAAACACGGTGTACTGATGGCGGCTGTCGGGATTTATGCGCGCAATACAACGGACAGTGAGGCCAGGGCTATCGAACTTGAGATCCGGAAAATGGTATACGCGCATGAAGGTGTTCTTCAGCTGCACGGGTTTCATCTCAACCGGGAGGAGAAGACAGTCAATTTTGATGTGATCATCGATTTTGATGTCAAGGACCGCGAGGCGGTGTTTAAAGAGGTTTCGGAGGAAGTGAAGCAAAAATTCCCCGAATACCGCTTTAATATCCTGATGGATTTCGACTTTACAGATTGACTATTTATGATATGATGTTGGGGTCAAAAGTCACATGCCGCTTGCGGCATTGTGACCTTTGCACGAAGAATCGTTTCGCCAAGCTAGCTTGGCAGAACGATTCCTTGTGCAAAGTGCACATGCGATTTCATCGCATGGCACTTTTGCCCCCACCATCATGGTATAGACGTTATTTTTTTTACAAATTTGGAAAGGATCATTATCATGAAAGAGGTATCAAAGCTTCTCGGCTTTCGCGAATCCATACGTGCTGTTGACGCAACCCTGCGTGACGGCGGACTCGTCAATGACTTTTATTTTACGGATGAGTTTGTCAGGAATCTGTATCTGACGAATCTGAAGGCCGGTGTGGATTATATGGAGGTCGGCTATAAGGCGTCAAAAGAAATGTTTGACGTGGAAAAGTTCGGGAAATGGAAATTCTGTAACGATGACGACATCTTTGAGGTTATCGGCGAGGGAAAAGACGAGGTGAAGCTCTGCGCCATGGCGGATGTAGGAAGATGCGACTACAAGACAGACATCCGTCCGGCCTCTGACAGCCCTTTGTCGATGATCCGTGTCGCAACTTATGTCAATACAATTCCCGGAGCGCTTCAGATGATCGAGGACGCAAAGAAAAAGGGATATGAAGTCACCTGCAATATCATGGCAGTTTCCCAGGCACAGGAGAGTGATATCAAGGTAGCGCTGGACATGATCGGACAGTCTCCTGTTGATGTGATCTATATTGTAGATTCCTTCGGATCGCTGTATCCGGAGCAGATTGCCAGGATTGCGGCGCTTTACGGAGAGTTCGCGGAGAAATACGGGAAACAGCTCGGCGTTCATGCGCACAATAACCAGCAGCTTGCGCTTGCCAATACGATCGAGGCTGTGGGTGATAATGTGGACTGGCTGGATGCGACCTACTACGGAATGGGACGCGGTGCCGGGAACTGCTCCATGGAAAACCTGCTGGGTTTCCTTCGCAATCCGAAATACAACATTTTCCCGGCGCTTCAGTTTGTGCAGAATTATATGATCCCCCTGAAGGAATCGGGAACGGTCTGGGGATACGATATGCAGTATCTCATGACGGGGCTTCTGAACCAGCACCCGCGTACCGCGATCGAATACACCAAACAGGGAAGGAAGGATTTCGTGGAATTCTACAAGGAGATCGTCGCACAGGATTGACTCGACACGAAGTACCCCATCCCGCACTGGTAATCATGAAGTGTGAAAGAGCCCCGATTTTTCGGGGTTCTTTTTTTAACTAAGAGAGTTCACAGAATTTTCACAAAAATTATTAGCACTCGCTATTGACGAGTGCTAATAATTGTGCTATAACTATCTCAGACAGGGAAAAGATGAGCGAAAAATCAAAGCTCACCAGTACCGAAGAAAAATGATTTTCAAAAAAGGAGGAATGACTTATGTTGATGCCAAGTATTTTCGGAGAAACTTTTATGGATGATTTTTTGGATGGACTTGCAAAACCGGCATTCCGCTGCACACCGAATAGCACGGTGATGAAAACGGATATCCGCGAAAAGGAAGACAGCTTCACACTCGAGATCGATCTTCCGGGATATCATAAGGAAGATGTAAAAGCGGAGCTGAAAGACGGTTACCTTACCGTGAATGCAGAAAGGAAGAACGAGAAAGACGAAAAGGATAAAGACGGAAAGTATCTCCGCCGCGAGCGGTATTACGGAACCTGCAGCCGGAGCTTTTATGTAGGCGAGGATGTGACCCAGGAGGATATCAAGGCGAAGTTTGAGAACGGGATCCTCGATATCACGGTTCCGAAGGTGGAAGCGAAGCCTGCCGTGGAAGAAAAACACTATATTGCGATTGAAGGATAAACACTTCCATACCCTATGCTGCCGCACGGTTTGTGCGGCAGTTTTTTTGATTTACAAAAACTTTTTTGTTACAATAAACATTATGAAAAAAAGGCATTTGTTTTTGGCTGTTCTGGCCGGATTGTTTTTCATATTTGCAGGATGCGGACCTGCTGAAGAAGTGGCCGTGGAGCAGGAACTGCCGACGGAAAATGTGATCACGATCGGGTTTTCCCAGATCGGCTCCGAGTCGGACTGGCGTATGGCGAGCACGGCTTCCATTCAGGAGGCATTTGCGGCATCACCTTCTTATAATCTGCTTTTTTCCGACGGACAACAGAAACAGGAAAACCAGATCAAGGCGATGCGGGAATTCATCGATCAGGACGTGGATTATATCCTCCTTGATCCCTGCATTGAGACCGGGTGGGATTCTGCGCTGCTTGAGGCAAAGGAAGCGGGAATTCCCGTCATAGTGTTCGACCGGGATGTGACCGCGGACGAAAACCTCTATACCTCCTGGATCGGCTCGGATTTTTACCTCGAAGGACAAAGAGCTCTTGCCTGGCTGGAGGTCTATTTAAGGAGAGAACGAAGCGAAGACCCGGTGCATTTTGTCGGGATACAGGGTACGATCGGAGCCACGGCCCAGATCGGAAGGACGCGTGCGCTGGAAGAGGCGGCGGCATCCCATGAAAACTGGGTGCTTCTTGAGGAGCAGCCGGGCGACTATACGACGGCAAAAGGGAAAGAGGTCATGGAAACTTTTCTTGCGTCGTATGGAGATGAGATTGACATCGTATACTGTGAAAACGACAACGAGGCATACGGTGCGATCGAAGCACTGGAGGAGCGCGGGCTTCATGCAGGAATGAATCCCGGAAAGGGTGATGTCCTCGTTCTGTCGTTTGATGCCACTGAGGATGGACTAAAATATACGCTGGATAAAAGGATCGCGGTAGATACAGAGTGCAGTCCCCTTTACGGTCCGATCCTGGTGAAAATGATCGAGGCGTTGGAACGCGGAGAGGAGATTCCGAAAAGAACTTACATCGAAGAAGGTCAGTTTTCGTCGTTCGGGAGGATCCGCACCCTCCTCGTCGGGGATCAGATATATTCCGTGACGCACCTCACGGAAGATATTCTGAAGGAAAGAGAGTATTAAAGATGGTAAAGCTGTTTCTTGTAGAAGATGAGATCGTCATGCGTAACGGCATCAAAAAGCGCATTAACTGGGAAAAAGAGGGAATTGATTTTGTCGGTGAAGCCAGTGACGGAGAGCTTGCGCTGCCGATGATCCTGGAGTTAAAGCCCGATATTCTGCTGACAGATATCAAAATGCCGTTTATGGATGGGCTCCAGCTGTCGGAGATCGTAAGAAAAGAGCTCCCTGATACCCGTATCATCATCCTGTCCGGATATGATGAATTCACATATGCGCAGGAAGCGCTCCGGATCGGTGTGACGGAGTACCTTTTGAAACCGATCGCACCGGCAGCGCTGCTCGAATCCATCCGAAAGGTGGCATCGTCGATCGAAGACAGTGCAGAGGAGGAGAAGCAGGAAGCTCCTGAAAAAGAAACCGAAGAAACGCTGGAGCTGGATATGACGATCCTCGATGAAGAGGTCCATAAGCTCATCGAAAATTTCCTCCGCACCGGGACGGAAAACGAGATACCGGTTTTTTCCGACAGGGTCTTCCGTGCGATCGGGGCAAAAAACGCCGAGTCCATCCTGTTCCTGAATTATCTCACCATGGATATGTATTTCCTTGTAGTCCGCTATGTAAAAGAACTCGGTGCGGATACAACGGAACTCACCGGAGAGGGAGGGGACCTTAGCAGCAATGTCAGGCGGATGACTTCACCAAAGGACGCGAAAGAATATCTGGAGAGGATCCTTTCCGTTGCGATCCGTCTCCGGGACAGCGGCGTTTCGGGAAGATACGAGAAGCTATTAAAAGAAGCTGTTTCCTATATCGAAGAACACTATACGGATGAAGATATATCGTTAAATACCGTGGCGGCGGCTTGCGGGATCAGTCCGAATCATTTTTCCTCCATTTTTTCACAGGAAATGGGCGTGACATTTATCGAGTATCTGATCGGAAAAAGGATGGATCGTGCGAAAGAACTGCTCATGACAACGGATATGAGGAGTTCGGAGATTGCATTTGAAGTCGGATATAAGGATCCGCATTATTTCAGTTCTACATTTAAAAAGACACAGGGCGTCACAACGCGGGAATACCGCTCCCGGGGTAAGGATTCATGAGAAGGGGGACTCTCAGGGGAAGGCTGATGGCCATGAGTCTTGTCCTTATCGTGCCTTTCATCGTTATTACCGGGATCCTTGTCTATCAGCTCAATCAGGTTTCTTCGCTGTACGATGTGATCGTACAGAACATCACCCGTGCAAATACCTATAATATCGTCTTCAAGGAAGATATGGATTCGGTCATGTATCAGATGGTCGCGCGTTCTCTTTCAAAGGATGAGGTGACCGCGGAGCTTGGCATGGAAGCGCCGGACACTTTGATCGTGAATGCGGCGGATACTTTCCGGCATCTCTATGAATCGACTTCGTCCATTGAGGCAAAAAAAAGGATCGTCAGTATCTTAAAGCTCCTTGATACTCTGTCGGAGAGGGCGGATGAGATCAGTGATACCGTAAATATCAGCGGTAATTACGATGAAAACATGATGCGTCTCGATACGGATATCCGTATCATTACCGAGCTGATTCAGGAGAGGATCTCCGAATATATCTATTATGAATCGGTCAGCATGGAACAGGCCCGCCGTGATGCGGACGAGAGAAGAGAGATCGTATCACATGCCGCTATGCTTACCGTTCTTGTGACAACGATCGTTGCCCTGATCCTTGCGATTCTTTTGATCCGAAGCATTACAAAGCCCGTTGACCGGCTTGTGTACGTGACAGAGCAGGTGGCAAAGGGAAATTTTGACGTTCGTGCGGAGGTGCATCAGGGGGAAGAGCTTTCAAGACTGTCGGACAGCTTTAACAGTATGACGGAAAAGATCGGAGAGCTCGTGGAAAATATCCGCATCGAGCAGGTGAACTCCCGTAACCTGGAGCTCCGTCTTTTGCAGGCGCAGATTAATCCGCATTTCCTCTACAATACACTGGATAATATCGTATGGCTTGCAGAGGACGACCGGAAGGAAGATGTTGCTCAGATTGTAACTGCTTTGTCCCGGTTTTTCCGGACGACACTCTCCGGCGGGCGGGAGATCATACCGCTCTCTGAGGAGGTCAGCCATATCGAGGCATACCTTGAGATCCAGCAGTTCCGTTATCGCGATATCCTTACATACAGCATCGATATACCGGAAAATCTCAGGAACTACGGTATCATAAAGCTGACTCTCCAGCCGATCGTGGAGAACGCGCTTTATCACGGCATCAAGAACAAGCGAGGAATGGGGACGATCGAGGTGAGGGCGGAAGAACACGGCGAACGGATCGTTGTGATCGTTGAGGACAACGGGATCGGCATGAAAGAGGAGGAACTGGTGGAGCTCATGCGTATGATCGACGGGATCCAGAAACCTTCTGTTGACAATACCGGTTTCGGGATGTCCAATGTGGCGGAACGCCTGCGCTTAAACTACGGCGAACAGTCCGGCCTTGCCATAACAAGTGATTATGGTAAGGGGACAAAAGTTGAAATTTTTATCCCGAAGAATCTTCTTTCGGAATAAAATATTCAACTTTTATTCATACATTGTTCATAATTTGGAAATATTTTAACTTTTTTCGGGAAAAACTGCATCGCAAACGGGATGCAGTTTTTTTATAATGGGTATCGTAAAACCAACAGAGACGAATTCCGTCTCACGCAAAAGGAGGGTATACATTATGAAAAAGAAACTTCTTGGTGTTGCGCTTGCAGGCGCAATGATGGCAACAATGTTTGCAGGCTGCGGTCAGCAGGCAGCACAGCAGGCAGCAGTTGATGCAGCAGTTGATGCGGCGGTATCAGAAGTCGTCGAAGAAGCTGTAGCAGAAGCAGTCGTTGAAGAAGCTGTCGAAGAGGTAGCAGCAGACACTGCAGCAACAGACGCGCTCATCAAGGTCGGTATCATCAACAACGACCCGAACGAGTCCGGATACCGTACTGCAAACGACGCAGATCTGAAGGCTATGTTTACTGAGGAGAACGGCTATGACGCTTCCTTCGCATACAGCCTTAAGAACGATGAGCAGATCGCAGCAGCTCAGAACTTCATTCAGGACGAAGTAGATTATCTGCTTCTTTCCGCAGCTGACACCGCTGGTTGGGATTCCGTACTTCAGGATGCAGCAGATGCAGGCATCAGCGTTATCCTTTTCGACCGTACGATCGATGCAGATCCGAGCCTTTATGTAGCTTCCATCGTTTCCGATATGGAAAAGGAAGGTGAGAATTCTGTTAACTGGCTCGCTGACCAGGGTCTTGACGAGTACAACATCATTCACATTCAGGGTGTTATGGGCTCCGCTGCACAGCAGGGACGTACCAAGGCAATGGATGAGAAGTGCGCAGCAGAAGACAACTGGAACCTTGTAGAGCAGCAGACCGCTGAGTGGAACGCTGAGAAAGCACAGCAGATCGTACAGTCCGTTATCGATTCCGGCAAGAGCTTCAACGTAATCTATGCTGAGAACGATGATATGGCTAAGGGTGCTGTAGCAGCTCTTGATGCAGCTGGTATCACTCATGGTGTTGACGGCGACGTTATCGTTATGGGTTATGACTGCAACGGATGGGCTCTGGAAGAGCTTCTGGATGGCGACTGGAACTTCGATCAGCAGTGCAATCCGTTCCAGGCTTCCTACATCGATGAGATCATCAAGACTCTCGAGAGTGGCGGCACGATCGATGAGAAGGTTATCATCATGGACGAGAAGGGCTTCGATGCTTCCAGCATCACGCAGGATGACGTAGATACTTACGGAATCTAATAAAAACGCTTTGAGTAGCGGAAATACTTAAGTTACAAAAAGCGGTGCGGGCGCGAAATACGATACGCTCGCACCGCTTTTCCATGAAAGAAAGGGGTGAAGAAAACCGGTGAAAGAACATGCAGTTCTTGAAATGCGCGGGATCGATAAGAGGTTTCCCGGAGTAAGAGCGCTTGCGGGTGTGGATTTTACACTCTGCGAGGGTGAGATTCATGCATTGATGGGCGAGAACGGAGCCGGGAAATCCACGTTGATCAAGGTGCTGACAGGCGTATATGAAAAGGATGGCGGCACGATCACGATGAAGGATAAGGGGGAGATTACCATTCATTCTCCGCAGGATGCACAAAGGCTCGGTATCAGTACGGTGTACCAGGAGATCACCCTCTGCCCGAATCTGACGGTAGCTGAGAATATGTATATCGGTCGAACGGAAGGTACGGTGCAGCACTGGAAAAAAATGTTCCAGGATGCCGATAAGATCCTTCAGAATCTGGATATCCCCGCAAAGGCATCCCAGCAGCTTGCGAGCTGTTCCATCGCGGTACAGCAGATGGTTGCGATCGCCCGTGCGGTAGACATGGATTGTAAGGTACTGATCCTTGATGAGCCGACTTCTTCTCTGGATGAGCAGGAAGTGGAAAAGCTGTTCGGCCTGATGCGCGATCTTAAAGCACGCGGCGTTGGTATCATCTTTGTCACACATTTCCTGGATCAGGTTTACGAGGTCTGTGATAAGATCACGGTCTTAAGAGACGGAACTCTCGTAGGGGAATATGAGATCAAGGATCTGCCGAGAGTGCAGCTGGTTGCCAAAATGCTCGGAAAAGAAATGGACGACCTTTCCGATATCAAGGGTGAGCAGAACGCTTATCAGGGAGAGGATGCCGAGAAACGGGTTCTGGAGGCGGAGGGTCTTCAGAGCGATGCCGGAATTCAGCCCTTTGATTTCTATATTAAGAAAGGTGAGGTCAACGGATTTACGGGACTTCTCGGATCGGGACGGAGCGAGTCCGTTCGTGCGATCTTCGGAGCGGACCGTGTTCTTCACGGTACCGTGAAGAAAGACGGGAAGGTGATCAAGATCAAAAAGCCTCTTGACGCGATGAAGAACGGGATCGCATATCTTCCGGAGGATCGGAAGGTCGACGGGATTATCGGTGATCTTTCTGTAAGAGAGAACATTATCCTTGCCTACCAGGTGCTGACCGGATTCTTTAAACCTTTCTCAAAAGCACAGGCGAATAAGTTTGCAGACGAATATATCAAGAAGCTGAGCATCAAAACAGCATCTGCGAATACGCCGATCAAATCTCTGTCCGGAGGAAACCAGCAGAAGGTGATCCTGGCGAGATGGCTCCTGATGCATCCGGAATATCTGATTTTGGATGAGCCGACGAGAGGTATCGATGTCGGTACCAAGGTGGACATCCAGAAGCTCGTTCTGGAGCTCGCGTCCGAAGGAGTCAGCGTCACATTTATTTCCTCTGAAACGGATGAAATGCTCCGTACCTGTTCCAGACTCATTGTCATGAGAGACCGGAAGGTGGTCGGGGAACTTTCTGGAGACGATCTGACACAGGGTAAGATCATGAGTACGATAGCCGGAGGTGAGAGCGAAGGATGAGTAATGAAATGAAAAAAGGAAACGGCGGGTTCTTTAAGCGCCTGGTCGGACATCAGATGTTTATCCCTCTGGCTGCGCTGATCCTGCTTGCCGTTATTAATCTGATACACGATCCCGCATTTTTCAAGATCACACTTGGAACCAACAATGCAGGATTTCCGGTTCTTTCCGGTTCTCTGATCACGATTCTGGACTACGGTTCAGAGCTGGCGATCCTTGCCATTGGTATGACGCTGGTAACGGCGGCGACCGGCGGGCAGGATATCTCTGTCGGAGCGACGATCGCGATCGCCGGCTCTGCGATGCTGAGAGTTCTTTGCGGCGGCAATTCCCGTCCGGACCAGCTGGCGGCTCCCATTATCGTCGGCTTCCTTGTGGCTTGCCTCGCGGGTATGCTCTGCGGTGCCTTTAACGGTATGCTGGCGGCATATTTCAGGATACAGCCCATGATCGCAACACTGATATTGTTTACAGCAGGACGATCGATCGCGGCATGGATCAACAACAATGAGCTGCCGATCGTTCCGGATCCGAAGTTTGGATATTTCGGAAGCTTTATTCCGGGGATTCCGATCCCGACGACGGTCTTTATCGCGGCTGCCTGCATCATTGTGATCGCGCTGGTTCTCAAATTCACGAATCTCGGTCTTTATACGCAGGCCGTCGGTATCAATGAGAGCTCTTCGAGACTGAACGGTATCAATCCGAGATTTATCAAGTGGCTGACGTTTGTCATCCTGGGGCTCTGTGTGGCAGTGGCAGCGCTGATCAAGGTCAGCCGTCTTTCCACGATCAACTATTCCGTTATCGCAAAAGACATCGAAATGGATGCCATCCTTGCGGTTGCTCTGGGAGGCAACTCTCTGGCAGGCGGAAAGTTCAATATGTGGGCATCGATCCTCGGTGCTTATATCATTCAGTTCCTGACAACGACGCTGTATAAGTTCAACGTCAGCTCGGATGCGCTTGCTGCATACAAGGCAATCGTCGTCATCATTCTGGTGGTGTTCAGTGCGCCTGTATTCAGGGATTATCTTTCGAAATTCGCGAAGCGCTTCAAAAGAACGCAGAAGGAGGTGGCATAAATGGCTGAGAAAACAAAGAAGGGCAGCATTTTTACCCGGATCAGCGATACAAACCTGCTTTTGTCGATCACGATCATCATTTTTGTCCTGATGTATCTCGGCGCAGTGCTGATCCAGGGCGGCGGTTTCACGAAGCCCCAGATGTTCTTTAACATCTTAAACAACAACGCTGCACTGATATTAACCTCCTGCGGTATGAGTATCGTAATGATCTCCGGCGGGATCGATATCTCCGTCGGTGGAGTGGTGGCGCTGGTTTCCATGTGCTGCGCAGTTTATCTGGATTTTCACGGAGGAAATATCTTTGTATCCATCCTGATCGCGCTCGCCATCGGACTTGCGTATGGCGTGGTACAGGGCTTCCTCGTTGCATACCTTGATATCCAGCCTTTCATCGTATCTCTTGCAGGAATGTTCTTTGCCCGTGGTATGACGACCATTGTGAATTCCTCGCCGTTTAACGTGTCCAATGAGTCCTTCCAGGCTCTGAAAAATACACGTATCAACGTTCCGGGCATGGGATCCGTCAATAAAAAGGGTATCTACGTTCCGGCGTATGTGGAGATCGGTGTGATCGTAGCTTTGCTCGCAGTGGTATTTCTGTTCCTGCTGCTGAGATATACGAAGCTCGGGCGCAGCTTTTATGCGGTTGGCGGAAACAAGCAGAGTGCCCTGATGCTCGGTATTAACGTGAAAAGGACGAAGTTCCTTTCCCACCTGATCTGCAGCCTCCTGGCAGGGATCGCCGGCTATGTGTATTTCCTCCATATCGGATCCGGCTCGCCATCGCATGCCGCCGGTATGGAAATGAACGCGATCGCCTCTTCGATCATCGGAGGAACGATGCTAACGGGTGGTGTCGGTAACATTATCGGTACTCTGTTCGGCGTCCTCTCGCTCAGTACGATCCAGAATATCGTTGCTTCTGCCGGACTCGACGAAGCATGGTGGACCGGTATTACGATCGCCGCGATGCTCTGCATCTTCCTGATCATCCAGAGTGTGGTCATGGCTCAGAAGAAACGGGCGCTAAAAACGAACTGATTACTAACAAAAAAGCGGTCTGTACAGAAATGTACAGGCTGTTTTTTTGAATAATTTTTTCCGTATAACAAAAAGAACTCCGGTAAAAACCGGAGTCGTTTTTTGTGTTGTACGCGATTACATTGCTGAAGAAGGTTCGAATCCGTTTTCCTCGGCTTTCTGATAAGCATCCAGGATCAGTTTCTGGATCTTCTGCCGGGTGTCGGAATTGATCGGGTGTGCGATGTCCCGGTATTCTCCGTCCGAAGCTTTCCGGCTCGGCATCGCGATGAACAGGCCTTTTTCCCCGTCGATGACTTTGATGTCGTGAACGACAAACTCGTCATCGATCGTAATGGAGACGACGGCCTTCATCTTACCCTCCTTTTCGACCTTTCTTACGCGTACGTCTGTGATCTGCATACGTGTACCTCCTATCGTTGCTACAATACATAGCGCTCATTATTTTCCACAACGATTTTAATTCCGTCACCGCCGCTGTAATAGGTATTAGCGTTCAGCGTTCCGCGGCTCTCCACGATGCAGTTCTCGATGTGTGTGTTATCACCAATATAGACATCATTTAAGATGATGGAGTTTTTGATAACGCAGTTTTTTCCAACAAATACTTTCTTGAAAAGCAGTGAGTTCTCGACCTTTCCGTTGACGATGCAACCGCTTGAAATAAGGCTTCCGTGAACATCTGCTCCACTATTATACTTCGCGGGAGCTAAATCGTCAATCTTTGAATAAATTTTTGGATCCTGTTTGAAGAAATAGTTCCGGATGTCCGCATTCAGGAAATCCATGTTTGCTTTGTAATAAGATTCCGCGGTCGAGATATTTGCCCAGTAATCCGAAATCTTGTATCCGTAGATCCGTTTCATATTCTTATAGCGGATCAGGATATCGGTTACAAAATCATTCCGGCCTTCCTCGGCACAACGCTCCAGCATCTCGATGAGCTGACGGCGCCGGATCACGTAGATTCCTGCAGATATCGTATTGGATTGTGCCACCATCGGTTTTTCTTCAAATTCCGTGATGCGTGAGTCTTCATTCATCCGGATGACACCGAAACGGCTGATATCCACATGCGGATCCACTTCCTTGCAGACGACTGTGATATCCGCGTTCTTTTCCATGTGGTATTCCAGAAGATGGTTAAAATCCATCTTGTAGATACAATCGCCGCCGCTGATGACCACATAGGGCTCATGAGAGCGTTTCAGCCAGATAATGTTCTGATACATGGCATCTGCGGTGCCCCGGTACCACCAGCTGTTGTCCTCGGTCAGCGTTGGAGTCAGAAGGAAAAGACCACCCTGTTTACGGCCGAAATCCCACCATTTGGAGGAGTTAAGATGTTCGTTCAGTGACCTGGCATTATACTGCGTCAGCACTGCCACTTTCTGAATGTGGGAGTTGGTCATGTTGCTGAGCGCAAAATCGATACAGCGGAAATTGCCGGCTACCGGCATCGCGGCGATGGCTCTTTTCCGCGAGAGCTCACGCATTTTGCTGTTGTTACCGCCTGCCAGTATGATTCCCAGTGCCTTCATGATTGATCACCTGCCTTAATAATAAATCCACCGCTTTCCAGATTTCCGTTCGGATAATCCTCAGGTACCGTTGCGCCGGAGATGGCGACATTCTTTCCGATACGGACGTTCGAGGGGATCTCGGAATGCTCGCCTACGGTAACCAGGTCGAATGCGTATACCTTGGGATCATATTTACTTTCTGCGTACTCGCCGACACCAATCTGGGTGTTTTCGCCGATGGTGGTGTATTCGCCGATGATGGAGTGATCGATGGTCACGCCCTCTCCGATCACACATTGCTTCATGATGATGGAATCACGGATCACGGCGCCTTTTCCGATCACAACACCGGTGCCGATCACGGAATGATCGACTTCTCCGTAGATCTCCGTTCCTTCTCCGATGATGCTGCGGTCTACGCGACCGTCGGAAGAAACAAACTGCGGCTCGATGTTGTTGCTCTTGGTGTAGATCTTCCAGTACTCTTCGTAGAGGTTGAATTCCGGAACGAGATCCACGAGTTCCATGTTTGCTTCCCAATAGGAACCGAGCGTTCCGACATCCTTCCAGTATCCGTTGAATTCATACGCGAACAGGCGGTAGTCCCTGTCATGGCAATACGGAATAATGTGCTTTCCGAAATCGCAGCCAGGCTGGTCCTTGAGCGCGAGAAGAGCTTCTTTCAGGATCGGCCAGGAGAAGATGTAGATACCCATGGAAGCCAGATTGCTGCGCGGATGCTCGGGCTTTTCCTCGAACTCCGTGATCTGGTGCTGGTCATTGGCGATCATGATACCAAACCGGCTTGCTTCCTCGATCGGAACAGGCATGACCGCGATCGTCGCGTCGGATTTGTTGCGCTTATGGAAGTCCAGCATGGATTCATAATCCATCTTATAGATATGATCGCCGGAAAGGATCAGAACATAATCCGGATCATAGGTTTCGATAAAACGGATGTTTTGGAAGATCGCGTTCGCCGTACCGGTGTACCAGTCTGTATTGTCGGTGCTTTCATAGGGCGGAAGCACGGTAACACCGCCGTTGTTGCGGTCCAGATCCCAGCTCATACCGATCCCGATGTGGCTGTTCAGCCGCAGAGGCTGATACTGTGTCAATACACCGACGGTATCAACGCCGGAATTGATACAGTTGCTGAGCGGAAAGTCGATGATCCGGTATTTTCCGCCGAACGATACTGCTGGTTTCGCCACATCCTGTGTCAGAACGCCGAGGCGGCTGCCCTGGCCTCCAGCGAGGAGCATGGCGATCATCTCTTTTTTGGCCATGGATGTATCACTCCTTTTTTGTAGTTTTGACCTTTTGAAATAGCGCGTTCACAATCAGTCAACTTTGGAAAAATTATATCATAGATTCCCGAAACTATGCAACAAGTTGTATAAAAAAAACGGAAAATCAAAAAGAAGTTTTTGCATAATTCACAAAAGTTAAGAAAGAGAAAATATCGGATCGGTGAAGAGATGTTTTTTGCGCTATGCGGCATGGCACGCAGTGCCATGCTACAAAAAACATCTCTTTACCGATCCGATACTCTCCCCTCCGTTTGCATTTTTCCTCTTACTGCACTACAATAAGGTTTATGTACATCGTGGATTTTCAAAAACCAATTCATATTCATTTTATCGGGATCGGCGGGATCAGTATGAGCGGCCTCGCAGAGATCCTTCTGAAGGAGAACTTCAAAGTCTCCGGAAGCGATCGTGACGAATCGGAGCTTCTGTCGGAGCTTCGTGCGCTCGGCGCCGATGTAAAGACTCCGCAGTCCGCATCCAATATCACGCCGGATATCGACTGCGTCTGCTATACGGCAGCTATTCACGCGGACAATCCGGAGTTCATCGCGGCGAAGGATGCCGGCCTTCCGATGCTGACGAGGGCGGAGCTTCTCGGCCAGATCATGGATCATTACAAAAGCTCCATCGCTGTTGCCGGCACTCACGGCAAGACCACCACGACCTCCATGGTCACAAGCGTTCTCCTTGCGGCGGAAAAGGATCCGACGGTTTCAGTCGGCGGGATCTTAAGCTCCATCGGCGGTAACATCCGCGTCGGAACCGGAGATTATTTCGTTGCGGAGGCCTGCGAATATACCAACAGTTACCACAGCTTAAGTCCCCGGTATGCCATCATCACCACCATCGAAGAGGATCATATGGATTTCTTCCATGATATCGGGGAGATCCGGGATTCCTTCCATACTTTTGCGGGAAAAACAAAAGAGGACGGCACAGTGATCATCAGCGGCGAGATTGACCGGTACGACGAGATTGTCAGGGATCTTCCCTGTAAAGCGGTCAGCTACGGGATTTCCGGAGACTATGATTATCGCGCGGAGGACATCGGCTTTGACGAGAAGGGCTGTGCTTCTTATACCGCTCATTTCCCGGATGGGAGAAGTTTTCGGGTGGAATTATCCGTTCCGGGAGAGCATAATGTCTGGAACTCTCTTGCTGTCTGTGCTCTTTCGGGCGAGCTTGGGATTGAGCCGGATATAATAAGGAAAGGACTGAAAGGCTTCACGGGCGCGAACCGTCGCTTTGAATACAAGGGAGAGATCAAGGGGATCACCGTGATCGATGATTACGCGCATCATCCGACGGAGATCCGTTCCACGATCGCTGCGGCCAGGAAGCTTTCCGGAAAACGGCTTGTCGTGGTGTTTCAGCCCCATACCTACACCAGGACGAAGGCATTTTTTGACGATTTCGTGGATGCGCTCTCGGGTGCGGATCTGGTCGTTCTCACGGAGATCTTTGCGGCCCGGGAAAAGAATGAGATCGGCATCAGCGCGAAGGACCTGGTGGAAAAGATCCGGGAGACGGGAACGGAATGCTGCTATTTTCCGTCGTTTTCCGGAGCCGAAAAATTTTTGCTAAAAAAATGTATAAACAACGATCTGTTGATAACTATGGGTGCCGGAGATATCTATAAAGTCGGTGATCACCTGCTTGGCAAATGACCTTATCCACATTATCAACATAGCCCGCAAACGTTGATAGACCGGACTTTTCCACTTTGCACAAACGGATTATTTATGTTAAGATGCTCCTGTTCTTAAAAAAGAACGGGAGTTTTTTTGTCCGCAGATAGAAACACCTGCAGACAATGAGGGAAGAGAGTGAAGTTATGGCAGAAGTAATGCTCGGCAGTGATGGCGGGAATCATATGACGGCAGTGCCGAATGTGTTCATCGATGAATATATGGCGGATGCACAGGGAGAGTATGTCAAAATCTACCTGTATCTTTTACGTTGTATGACGGGAAAAAAGGAGACGATCTCCATTTCCCGAATGGCGGATACCTTTGACCTTACGGAGAAGGCGGTCAAACGCGCACTCCGCTACTGGGAGAAGGCGCATCTTCTGCGCCTGGAGTTTGAAGACGAGCAGCTGACCGGGATCTGTCTTGTGGAACAGACCGGCATGAAGGCCGCGGAAAAGAAAAAATCAGACAAGGTTTCGCTCCGCAAAGAAAAGAAGATCGATGAGGCGCCCACAAAGACTGCATATTCCTCAGATGAGATCGACAGCTTCGGAAAGCAGGAATCAATCAAGGAGCTTCTTTATGCCGCGGAGAGTCTTGTCGGACGTTCTCTTACCAGAACGGATCTCAATGCCATGCTGTCCTGGTATGACGAGCTTTCTTTTTCACCGGAGCTCATCATTTACCTTATCGAGTACTGCTGTGAGACCGGCCATAAGAGCCTTCACTACATGAATAAGGTCGCTCTGTCCTGGAAGGAGAGCGGCGTGGAAACAGAAAAACAGGCAAAAGAGCTTGTGCGCCAGAGAAGCCGGATCTATCACAAAGTGATGAAAAGCTTCGGGATCACCGGCCGTAATCTTGCGGAGTCCGAACTGGCATTTCTTGACAAATGGAAGAAAACCTATAAATTCTCGGATGATATGATCCAGGAGGCCTGCCGCCGTACCATATCGGCGATCCAAAGTCCGAGCTTTGAATACACGGACGCGATCCTTAAGAGCTGGAAGGAAAAGAAGATCGAGACGGTGGAAGAAGCGGAAAAAGTGGATGCGGCAAGAAAGAAGATGTCTGAAGTGACGCCCAAGAACCGCAGGACTCCTGAGAAGACCAACAAGTTCAACAACTTCGAACAGCGTACCTATAATTATGAGGAACTGGAGGCTCAGCTTCTTAAGGCGCAGAAGGAGACTCTGGTATAATGGCATTAAGCAACACGGAATACGATGAGATCTTAAGAGACTATGAAGAAAAACAAACGAAGAACCGTTTAAACGCGGACAAACGGAAGGAAGAGGTCTATCAGAAAGCCCCCCGTTTATCCGAGATCGATTCGATGATCGCATCCCTTGCAATCGAGCAGGCAGAGAAGCTTTTTTCCGGCGATGAGCATGCACTTTCGGACATGCACGAAAAGATGGAAAAGCTCCGCCGCGAAAAAAGGGAGATTGTAGAAAATCTCGGCTATGCGGAGGACTTTTTTACGCCTTCCTATGAGTGCCCGGACTGCAGGGACACCGGGTTTGTCGACGGAAAGCGGTGCCACTGCTTCCGGCAAAAGAGGATCGACCGGATCTATCAGCAGTCGAATCTTTCACAGATCCTTCTTCGTGAGAATTTTGATCATTTTTCTCTGGATTACTATTCCGGCGACGGATCAGACCGGGACGAAAACGGCGATACGCCGTATGACGCAGCCAAACGCGCGGTGGATAAGTGCTACCGCTTCATCGAGACGTTCGGGAGCGAATTTCACAATCTCCTTTTCTACGGGACCACGGGAGTCGGAAAAACCTTCCTCTCGAACTGCGTGGCAAAGGCACTTCTGGATGCCGGATATTCCGTTGTCTACTTTACAGCGCCGCAGCTTTTTGATATATTGGAACAGGACGTATTCGGTAAAGACGCATCCGCAAAGGCAATGAGGAAAAACATCGACGATGTGGATCTTCTGATCATCGATGATCTCGGGACGGAGAACGCGAATTCCTTTACATCCGCGCAGATCTACCGCATTCTGAATGAACGGATGCTGAAAGAAAAATCAACGGTCATTTCCACAAATTTACAGATCGGAGAGCTCCGGGACCACTATTCGGAGCGCTCTTTTTCACGGATTCTCGGGGCTTATACACTTGTCAGGCTTTTCGGAGCCGACATCAGACTTCAGAAGCTTCAAAAGAAACGGTAATCACCTTAGTTACAGCGATTCCATACGGGGAGACAAAAATGCCAAACGATAAAAGAAATCTGGAAACGATTCCGGCAGGGAGCCTTGGGCTTGTACCGCTTGAAAGCTGCAAGGAGATCGTGAAAAAGGTCGACGCGCATCTGATCCGCTGGCGTGTGGAGCGGGAGCATGAACACCAGAATGACATCGCTTTCCGCGGATATGTGCGGGACAGCTACATCATGCATGCATCGAACCCCAGATTCGGCACGGGAGAAGCGAAGGGCGTGATCCAGGAATCCGTTCGGGGATGCGATCTCTACATCATGGTCGATGTGACCAATTACAGCCTTGAGTACACGGTTTCGGGGCACCCGAACCATATGTCCCCCGATGACCATTATCAGGATCTGAAGAGGATCATCGCTGCTGTGGAAGGAAAAGCGAGACGCATCACGGTGATCATGCCGTTCCTTTATGAGGGACGTCAGCACCGGAGAACGGCAAGGGAGTCCCTGGACTGCGCCATTGCCCTTCAGGAGCTGGAGCACATGGGCGTGGACAATATCATCACGTTTGACGCGCATGATCCGAGAGTCCAGAACGCGATCCCGCTGAACGGGTTTGAGACGATCCAGCCTGCATACCAGTTTATCAAAGGCATTTGCAAGTCGGTCAAGGACCTGAAGTTCGATCCGGAGCATATGATGATCATCAGCCCGGATGAGGGCGGTATGAAACGCGCGATCTATCTCGCGAACGTGCTCGGGCTTGACATGGGGATGTTTTATAAGAGGCGCGATTACAGCAAGATCGTGGACGGGCGCAACCCCATTGTTGCCCATGAATTCCTCGGTTCCTCGGTGGAGGGGAAGGATGTCCTCATCATCGACGACATGATCAGCTCCGGCGAGAGCATGCTGGATGTGGCGAAAGAGCTGAAGAAGAGAAAAGCAGGGAGGATCTTTGCGGTTGTCACCTTCGGGCTTTTTACAGGCGGTCTTTCCCAGTTTGATAAAGCGGTGGAAGAGGGAACGCTCTACAAGGTGGTGTCGACAAACCTGACATACCAGACGCCCGAGCTCCTTGAGCGTCCTTACTATATCAGCTGTGACATGAGTAAATACATTGCATACATTATTGATACACTGAACCATGATTCCTCCATTGCGGATCTTCTGAATCCCTATGACAGGATCCAGCGTCTCATTGAGCGGTACAAGGCTGGAGAATACTGATGGTGATCATTGCAGGACTCGGGAACCCCGGGCTGAAATACAACCGAACAAGGCATAATGTCGGGTTTGAGGCGATCGACCTCCTGATAAAGGAATACGGCGTGACGATGAAGGACAACCGTGCCAAGGGACTTGTGGGGAGCTGCACGATCGCCGGGAAAAAGATCGTCCTCTTAAAGCCTATGACGTATATGAACGCCAGCGGATGTGCGGTAAAAGCCGTGCTGGATTTTTACAAGGCGGATCCGACGAAGGATCTCATCGTTCTTTCCGATGATGTGAGCCTCCCTGCGGGCGTGCTCCGTATTCGCGAAAAAGGCAGTGCCGGCGGGCATAACGGGCTCAAGGACATTATCGCGAAATGCGGTACGGAGGACTTCCTTCGCATCAAGATCGGTGTCGGCGAAAAGCCGGAGGGAAAGGATATGGTAAAGCATGTCCTCGGAAAGCCGAACCGTTGGGACCGGAAACGGATTGAAGAAGCGATAGCCCGCGCTGGAGAGGCGATTCCCATGATCATTTCCGGTGAGACGGAACGCGCCATGAGCCTTTATAATGCCAAAAAAACCAAATGAGAGCTTTTACGGAGCCTGCAGAGGAACTGCAGGCAGTTGAAGAACTGAAAAAGCGCCTGAAACGGGGAACAGGGTTTTATAAACTCTCCGGATGCATCGATGCAGACAAGGCGCACCTCATACGATCAATCGGCGGCGAAGAGAAAAGCCGGCTGGTTGTGACACATCATGAGATCCGCGCGAGAGAACTTTCGCAGGATCTTTTCTTTTTCGATCCCGCTGCCATGTTTTATCCGGCGAAGGATGTTCTTTTTTTTCAGGCGGATCTTCACGGAAACGAGCTGACCCGTCAGCGCATTTCCGTTCTGAAATCTCTCTCGGAGAAAAAATCAGGGACCATCGTCACGACGTTTGACGCGCTGATGAATGAGGCGGCGGATCCGACAGGCTTTCAAAAATCGGTGGTAAGGATCCGTCCCGGCGACTCCCTTGATCTTACGGAAATGACGAAAACCCTTGTTTCTCTCGGCTATGAACGGGATTTCGAAGCGAATGTCCCGGGACTCTTTGCCGTACGGGGCGGGATACTCGACGTTTTCCCGCTTTCAGAAGACGAACCGTTCCGGATCGAGCTTTGGGGAGATGAGGTGGATTCCGTCCGTCTTTTTGACGCGGAAAGCCAGAGATCCCTTGAGAACCTTGAGGAAGCGGTGATATATCCCGCGACCGAAGATTTTAAAGGGAAAGATGAGACGAACTTCCTGTCCTGGTTTCTGCCGGAGGAAACAGTCGTCTTTTTGGATGAACCGGCGCGGTGTCTTGAGAGCGGAAAGCTTACGGAAACCGAGTTTACGACCAGCATGGAGAGGCGCCTTTCGCTCGGGGAGATCAGGGCGGAGGAGATCCCTTCGTTCTTTTCCTGCGACAAGGTCCTCGGCGGTCTCATGTGTTTTCCGGGCGTCCTTCTGTCGGCGCTTGATACCTCGCTCCGGGATTTTGAGACAAAGGAAAAATACGAGATAGAGTCCCGCAGCGTCAATCCCTATAACAACAGCTTTGAGCTTCTGCTGAAGGATCTTAAGGTTTATAAGAAAAGCGGTTACCGCGTCATCCTGATGTCCGGCAGCAGGACGAGGGCGCAGCATCTTTCGGACGACCTCCGGGATGAGGAGCTGAACGCCTTTTATACGGAGGACATGGATCATACCGTAAAACCCGGCGAGATCCTTGTCACCTGCGGCAGGATCCGCTCCGGCTTTGAATATCCGATGATCAAGTTTGTGGTGATCACGGAGAGCGATATCTTCGGAGCGGAAAAAAAGAAGAAAAAAAAGAAGCGGAAGTTCCAGGAGGGCGAGAAGATCGGTTCGCTCTCATCCCTTGCCATCGGCGATTATGTCGTGCATGAAAACCACGGGCTCGGCATCTATCGCGGCATTGAGAAGGTGGAATCCCAGGGGAAGACCCGTGACTATATCAAGATCGAATATGCGGGCGGAGGTGCGCTCTACATTTTGGCGACTCAGCTCGATGTGATCCAGAAATATGCCGGAAAAGGCCAGGGCAACGTCAAGCTGAACAAACTCGGCGGAACGGAGTGGGCAAAGACCAGAAGCCGCGTGAAGGGCGCAGTAAAGGAGATTGCGCACGATCTGGTGCAGCTCTATGCGGCAAGAGCGAATGAGGACGGCTACGTGTACGGACCGGATACGGTCTGGCAGAAGGAGTTTGAGGAGCTTTTCCCCTTTGAGGAGACCGAGGATCAGGAAAGCGCGATTGAAGCGACCAAGCAGGACATGGAGAGCAGGAAGATCATGGACCGCCTGATCTGCGGAGATGTGGGCTACGGAAAGACCGAGGTCGCGATCCGCGCGGCGTTTAAGGCAGCGCTGGAGGGAAAACAGGTCGCATACCTCGTCCCGACGACGATTCTCGCGCAGCAGCACTATAATACCTTCACCCAGCGTATGAAGGACTTTCCGGTCCGGGTGGATCTTCTCTGCCGTTTCCGGAGCTCCGCGGAACAAAAAAAGACCGTGGCGGATCTTAAAAAGGGGCAGGTGGACATCGTCATCGGAACCCATCGGCTTCTTTCTTCGGATGTGTCGTTTAAGGACCTGGGGCTCCTCATCATCGACGAGGAACAGCGCTTTGGCGTGACTCATAAGGAAAAGATCAAGAAGCTCCGGAAAAATGTGGACGTTCTGACCCTGACCGCGACACCGATCCCAAGGACGCTTCATATGAGTCTGATCGGGATCCGGGATATGTCGCTGCTTTCCGATCCGCCGCTTGACCGTGTGCCGATCCAGACCTATGTAATGGAATACAGCGAGGAAATGGTGCGGGAAGCGATCGAGAGAGAGCTCCAGAGGAATGGCCAGGTTTACTATGTATTCAACCGTGTGAACCGGATCGCGGATATGGAGAGCCGCGTTGCAAAGCTCTGCCCGGATGCTGTGGTTGCCTATGCCCATGGACAGATGAGGGAAAGGGAGCTCGAGGATATCATGTACCGGTTCATCAACCGTGAGATCGACGTACTGGTATCCACCACGATCATCGAAACGGGCCTTGATATCGGGAACGTGAACACGATCATCATCCACGACGCCGACAACATGGGACTTGCGCAGCTTTATCAGCTCAGGGGGCGTGTCGGAAGGTCAAACCGCACGGCGTACGCGTTCTTTATGTACCGAAGGGATAAGCTCCTCCGGGAGGTGGCGGAAAAGCGCCTAACCGCGATCCGCGAATTTACGGACCTCGGGAGCGGACTTAAGATCGCGATGCGGGATCTTGAGATCAGGGGCGCAGGGAACCTTCTTGGCGCCGAACAGAGCGGCCATATGGAGGCGGTCGGCTACGACCTTTACTGCAAGCTTCTTTCCGAAGCGGTCCGGGAGGAAAAGGGGATCGAGGAGAAACGTCCCTTTGATACCACGATCGACATCCCGACAAATGCCTTTATCTCGAACGATTATATCGGGAGCGAGAACCAGAAGATGGATCTCTATAAACGGATCGCGGGGATTGAAACCGAAGAGGAAGCGGAGGAGATGACGGATGAGCTCATCGACCGCTTCGGAGAGCCGCCGGAGAGCGCCGTCAACCTGATCCGGATCGCGCGTCTCCGCGTTCTGGCGCATGAAGTGTACCTTACGGAGGTATCCGCAAAGGAAAAGGCGATCACGTTCCGGTTTTATGAGCGCGCAAAGATCGATCCGGTGAAGATCCCGGAGTTCTTATCAAGGTACGGCGGGAATCTTCAGTTCCGTGCAGGCCCCGATGCGCCGCAGCTCCTCTATGAGGAGCGGAACAGCCGGGGAAAGGTGAATGATCCCCTTGCTTTTTGTGAAGATTTTTTGAAGGAAATGCGCGAAAGCTTGCTAGAAAAGGAAAATTAGATTATAATAGCATCTGTTTGACATAGAAGAACAATCAATCCGGTTGATCCGGATCACCATATCGCAGAGACGACGGAGGATTTCATCGATGAAGGCAAAGAAAACGATCAGCCTGCTTCTTGCGGCAGCAGTATCCGCAATGGCCATTGCGGGATGCGGGAGCGTAAACCCGACGGAGACTGTGGCAACCGTGAACGGGAGAGCGATCGAAGCAGGACTTGTGAATTTTGTGGCACAGAACACCGCAGCATCTTATGACACCTACATGGCATCCTATTACGGAGCGGATATGTGGGATCAGGAGATGGGAAGCACAGAGGGCGAGACGCTCGCCGATGAAGTGCGGAAAGAAGCTGTGGAAGAAGTGGAGTTCCAGTACCTTCTCGAAGAGCATATGGGCGACTATGGCGTGACGATCACGGATGAGGATATGCAGAAAGTGGACAGCGCCGTTGCTGAGTTCCTTTCGGAGAACACGGAGAAAGCCCTGAAGATCATGGGCGCGTCGGAAAAGTACGTCAGGGAAATGCTTCGCCTGCAGCTCCTTGAACAGAAAATGCAGGATGCGATCTATGCTACGGCGGATACAAACGTGACCGATGAAGAGGTTGAGCAGCGGAACGCGGAGCTTGCGGAAGAGGCAAAGGCAAATGCTTCCGAAGAGAGCGGAGAGGAAGAAACGGAAAGCGAAGTACCGACGGTGACCAAAGAGGACATCATTTCTGAGCGCCAGGCGGATCTTTATAATGAGATCACGCAGGGGTATCGTGATTCCGCGGACTTTGTGATCAATGAGGGCGTACTGAAAAAGATCAGCTTCAAGAACTTCCTGAATATTGTAAGTGATGACGAGCCGGAGGCGACGGAATCCGTTGCGGAGACAGAGGTGTCTGCTGCGGAAACGGAAAGCACCGGGACTGAATCGGTGAATTAAAGAGTACTTTATGAGTAGAATCAGCAAAAAGACTGCCCTTTCGGCAGTCTTTCTCGTATTATTAACCGTCCTTCTTTTTTTGGGGGCGGAGATGCAGCACCATTCCCTCGGACAGGGTTACTGTGTGTATACGGTCTCCGGCCATGAGATCGGCGCTGCGGCGGAGCCTTTTGATCTTGAAAAGGAGGTATTATCCGCGAGAGCTCAGGTTATGAGGGAACATCCGGGAGAATATCTGCTTTTTACTGCGGAAACCGAGGTTTCCGAAGGAAAGGAAGCCTTTCGTGAGCTTGATACGGCATCCGGTCTCAGGGAGAAGCTGCTTGATGTCATGCGTTCTCTTGCAGACGGATCGGACGAGGCGTGCTTTACGGTCCGGACCGGCGAGTTCAGTGCATCCTTCCGTACCAGGGAAGAGGCGGAGGAATTCCTTCAGAGGTCAAAAGCATCTCTTGATCCGGACACTCTTTTTGTTCCCGTATTTGAAGACTGCGGCAGCCATGAATCCGGTATGGCGGAGGCCGCGCTGGTAAAGAAGGATTCGCTTTCCGAAGAAAAGGAAGAAACGGTACCGGAAGAAGCGGAAGAAACGAAAAAGACCCTCTCTTCCGGCCGTTCCGGAGTGATCCCCGTTTTCCTGAACCCGGCAGAGAGGCCGGACACCGCGGACTATGTGGCGTCCGGTGTTTCGGAAGCGTTCTTTGAGTCGTTTTCAGAGATCTTATCGGATCCGTCGGCAGAACGTTATGAGACGGGGCTCGTTGATATGTCGTACCTTTCGCCGGTGTATGTGTATGTTTCCTACGCAGACGATGGAGAGATCGATGAGATCGACTCCGCCGTGACCGAGGCGACGAAGGAGGAAGAGAAAAACAAGATCTACACGGTAAAAAGCGGTGACACGCTTTCCCAGATCGCGGAGAGCTACGGGCTTTCCCTTGAAAAGCTTCTTAAGATCAACGCGTTTTCAGGCGCGAATGAGATGATCCATATCGATCAGGAACTGATCGTCGCGGTGCCGGAGCCGGAACTGAAGATCCGGACCGTGGAGGGAGTGATCCTGGAAGAGGATTATATGGCGAATCCCGTCTATATCCCGAACAACGACTGGTACACGACCGAAGAAAAGATCATCTCCGAAGGAAAGATCGGACACCGCGAGGTCAATGCATTTCTGATCTATGAGAACGGCACGGAGCAGGAGCGCATCAACGTCCATACGAAGGTTCTGAAAGAGTCCGTTCCGACAGAGATCGAGAGGGGAACCATCGTTCCGCCGACGTATATCAAGCCGATCTCGGGAGGGCGCTTTACCTCGGGCTTCGGACGCCGCTGGGGCAGAATGCATAAGGGCGTCGACTGGGCATGTCCCACGGGAACGATCGTGTTTGCGTCCAGTGACGGCGTGGTGGAATACGCGGGATGGGGCAACGGATACGGAAATACGATCCTGATCGCCCATCCGGACGGAAGGAAGACGAGAGTCGGGCATCTTTCCAAGATCCTTGTTTCGGACGGCCAGCCGGTGAAACAGGGGCAGACCATCGGTCTTTCCGGAAGCACCGGCCGCAGCACCGGCCCGCACGTGCACTTTGAGATTTATATCAACGGTGCCCAGGTGAATCCGCTGGATTACATCTCGTAAGGGGCGGAAAGCTTGCCGGAAATTCATTTCTGGTTGTATTTTTGACTATATACTGATATAATGAGTTGTTGTGGAGACGAGACAAATGGAACAATACGTAATAAAGGGCGGGATTCCGCTGAGCGGCGAGGTCGAGATCGGCGGCGCAAAGAATGCGGCGCTTGCCATCCTCGCAGCTGCGACGATGGCGGACAGCCCTGTTTTAGTTGAGAATATACCGGATGTACGCGATATCAACGTGCTTCTGGAAGCGATCAGAGGGATCGGAGCAGGCGTTGAGCGGCTGGATCCCCATACAGTACGGCTTTCCGGTGCATCCATTACCGACTGCCGTGTGGATTACGAATATATCAAAAAGATCCGGGCTTCCTACTATCTGCTCGGAGCGCTTCTTGGAAAGTATAAACAGGCGGAGGTGGCACTGCCCGGAGGCTGTGCGATCGGAAGCCGGCCGATCGACCTTCATATCAAGGGTTTCCGTGCGCTCGGCGCGGATGTGGTGATCGAGCACGGTATCGTGAAGGCATCGGCGAAGCGCCTTACCGGAACGCACATCTATCTGGACAAGGTTTCGGTCGGTGCGACCATCAATATCATGATGGCAGCAGTTCTTGCTTCGGGCAAGACGATCATCGAAAATGCCGCGAAAGAGCCTCATGTCGTTGATGTGGCCAACTTCCTCGGCAGTATGGGCGCGAATATCCGCGGTGCCGGAACCGATGTGATCCGTATCGTCGGTGTGGAAAAGCTCCACGGATCCGAATATGCCGTGATCCCGGACCAGATCGAAGCAGGAACGTTTCTCTTTGCCGCCGCGGCGACCGGCGGGGATATCACAGTCCGGAACGTGATCCCGAAGCACCTGGAGTCCACCAATGCAAAGCTCCATGATGTCGGATGCACGATCCATGAATACGATGACGCGGTGCGCGTTTCCATGAAGGGACAGCTCCGTCATACACAGATCACGACGCTTCCCTATCCGGGATTTCCCACGGATATGCAGCCGCAGATGACGGTACTGCTCGGGATGGCGGATGGTACGAGTACCGTTACGGAGAGCATTTTTGAGAACCGTTTCAAATATGTGGATGAACTCACCCGCATGGGGGCGGATATCAAGGTCGAATCCAACATCGCCATTATCAGCGGTGTGAGCCGCTACACCGGAGCGGTCGTGAATGCGCCGGATCTTCGCGCGGGCGCTGCGCTTGTGATCGCGGGTCTGGCCGCGGACGGGATTACCGTGGTGGATGATATTCACTACATTGAGCGCGGGTATGAGACGTTTGAGAAGAAACTCAGGATACTGGGTGCGCAGATTGAAAGGACGACATCTGAGAAAGAGATTCAGAAGTTCCGTCTGAAGGTATCATAGGGCAACGTCTTTCATTTTCATATACTCAAAAAACGGGGGAAGCATTTTCGTGGTTATGCTGATGCATACGGAAATGCTTCCCCTGTTTTTTATACGATGTTAGTATGTTCTATATAAGAGCCTTTATAAACAGGTCGCTTCTCGAAAGATCGATGCAGCTCCCGTCGTTGAGCTGAACAACCGGTTTGCTGAGCTTGCGGTCATTAAGCAGTACGATGTTCGCGCTGGCTCCGTTGGAGAGCAGGACGCGGTTGTTCTGATAGGTTTTCGCGATCTGTTTTAAGAACGTAAGCAGATATTCCGTCTTGTAGACACCGAGCCCGGCTTTCTCAAACTCCGCGATGCACTGGAACGGAGAGAGCGGTGCGCGGTAGGAGCGCTTTGCGGTCATGGCCTCATAGACATCCGCCAGCGCGATGATGAACGAGAAATCCTCGATCTCATCCTCCACAAGCCCGAGCGGATAACCGTTGCCGTCGCTTCTCTCATGGTGCTGAAGAGCCGCCTTCTTGATCCGGTTATCGATCTTCTGCTTTTTTAATATATTGTAGCCATATTGCGGATGATTCCGGACAAGCTGGAATTCTTCATCCGTCAGCTTTTCTTTCTTGGTCAGGACATCCTCCGGTACCTTCAGCTTTCCGATGTCATGAAAGATCCCGGCGAGCGTCACAATATCGACTTCTTCCTTGGGAAGCTTCACCCAGACAGCGATCTGTCTCGCGATCAGCGCAACGTTCAGAGAATGCGCGTAGATCTGGTCATCGTTCTGGCGCATGTTGTGAAGCATGTCAAAAAGCTGGATCGAAGTCGGACAAAGCTTATAGAGATTTTTAGTACTGACGAGCGCATCCTCGGTACGGATCGGCGCATCCTCGTGTGCGATCTTCGGGAAAGTCGAGGTCATCTCGGCAAGGACCAGCGCAAACTGCATCTCAAAATTCTGGAAAGAGGAAGACTGCGTGACCTGGCGGGAATAATTCGTCTGGGTCGGCGCCACGATCTTGTCCGTCATTTTGATCGTTTTTGTCTCGTGGGAGATGACGGTGTTCTTGAAAACGGCCTCTTCCGGCATGGGTGCGACCGTAAGGTGCGTCTTGTTATCCTCTTCCTCCGGCTCGGGTTCCGGTTTTGGGGGCTCCGGTTCTGCTTCCGGTTCCGGTTCGGCTTCAACAGCCACATAATCAGGGCGTTTTACCTTTTCTTCTTCTTCCGGAGGGATACAGACGGCAGCAGATTCTACCTTATAATAGACAAGCCTTGAGATCAGAAATTTGGAGATACGGGTCCCGGACATCAGGATCTCCTGCCCGGAGGGTGATCTGACAATATCGGTCGTGACCATTCCCGGCTGCAGATCTTCGGTTTTGCAGATGAAAGGCTGGTTGTCCGCCATTGCCCGTCGCTCCTTTGGGGTTAGATATCATAGTACATCAACATCAAAATTATATGAAAATGGTTGAAAAAAGTCAATCGGAGAGGAAGAGGTAACTTCGCTAGATCAACAGATACTTCAAAAGGGATTCTCATTTCATTACCAAGTTTTACAAGATAAAGATTTATAGCCGTTGACATGGTCATTCCAAGAGCATTACATGCGATTTCAGCTCTTTTTTTAACGGGAAGAACTCCATAAAAACACTGGATTTTTTTGAAGAAAGAAATTATACTGGTTATTGGCAGAAAAAAAGTACTGCAAAAGACAGGTATTTGCAGTACTTTTTGTTTTTTAGGACACAAAGAAACAGGGACAGACTTTCCCTACATTTTCCAAATATATCTCTTATCCGTCAAAAAGTCAATAAAGAAATCCTGACTCTTTTCCCGAAAACACTCCATAATACTGTATTCACAGTGGGTTACAAAAATTTCGGGGTCTTCTGAAAAGTCAGGATTCTTTTTATGCCGGATTTTCCATGGAGAGCACGGCATCCAATATCGCATCCGGAGAAAGATTTGTCGCGCGGAGTGAATGAATCAGCCGGTAGATCTGCTCCGCCTCCACCGCTCCGCGATTCACAACCGGATAAGTATCCAGAAGCGCATTCGATCTCTTTTCATTCTTCATGCGCTGCTCGGCGCCTTCATAAGGCATCAGATTATCAAGCAGCGTTAAGTCCCACTCGTCAGGAAAAACAAGGTGATTCCGCTCTTCTTCCGTTGCGTTGAGATAGTTTTTGTTCGGATAAAACCGAAGATGATCATCCAGAGTCCCCCAATGAATGTGGAGACTCTTTTTTTGTCCGGTCTCCTTGTCCACGATGGTCGGCTGAGTCGAAGCATAACGATATTTGCCGCTCTTATGGATGGAAACCCGGTAATATTTCTTGTTTGCGGAATATCGGATCGCCATATTCACACCCTCTTTCTGTTTTTACGATGTTGAGTCAACACAAATCAACATCCAATTTCGAGAAAGTACTGCAAATACCTGTCTTTTGCAGAACAAAAGTACGGCGAAGAACTTTTTCTTTGCGGAAAACACAGAAAAACACAGAAAAAAAGAACAATCGAGAGAGGTGACTCTTTCGTTTACATATAAGAAAGGAATGAATCTTTTTCCGGCACGCGGAAATGGAGGAAGTTTCAAAAACAACGATGAAAAGGAGAAAAGTATGAAGACAGTTTTGAAGAACACAAAACGTATTCTGGCTGTAATGCTCGCTCTGGCGCTTGTCGTACTGGCAGTTCCGGATACGGCACTCCTTGCTGCGGAAGGCGATCGCTATTCCTATGATGAAGCGACCGGCGATTACGTTGCAAATGTAGACGGCGAGTATACAGAAGATGCAGACGGCAACATTCTGGATGCAGAGGGTAATGTCGTAAAGGCTGCAGAGGCAGCTGATCCGGCAGCAGACCCGGCTGATCCGGCAGACCCTGCAGCAGATCCGGTAGATCCGGAGGATGTGACGGTTGATAATGCGGCGGCTGGTGAAGAGGTGCAGGTTGATAACAGCGCTCTTGGTGCATCACCTTATACCGTAACTTGTGATTCCCCAGGTTCCGATATTGTATGGACAGGTGTTACGAATAACGGATTCTGGGACGGAGTGCATGATATCGCCATCACAGCAACACCTCTCGAGGAAGAGGGATATGTCCTTGAAGACATGGCAATGCGTTATCGCATTGGAAGTGGTGAATGGGAAGATCTTGAAGTTACTGATGGCGAGGCGACGATTGACTGTCATTATACGGATGAGGAAACTCATGGCGAGGTCGTGATCAACGCCAACGTAAAGATTGAAGTCATTACGCAGCTTGCGAAAGAAGCAGTAGTAGCTACTCAGATCGAAGGCTGGGCATTTGGCGATGGAGATGCATCTACTCATTTTGTTCCGGGAGCCCCGTCTGATCTTGCGGTAATAACTGGCGAGGAAAACGCTGTTTTCGGACAGAAGTATAACTTTTCGGTTACGCTTGGTAATCCTAATGTAGGAGAGATCCGTGAGGTCAGCTACTATGTTGGAGAACTTCCGGATTTTGGTGAATCTGGATACTTCGAAGCAGGTGTAAACGAGCCGACCATCCTCAGTACTACAAAGAAGAACGGAGGTACTTTCACCATCCCGGCAGCGGATCTGTCAGATCCGGAGACTTTCAGCAAAGGTATCACGATTTTTGTTGTAAGCAATGTGAAGTCCTATACCGCTAACGTGTCCGGTGACAAGGGCTATGATACGAAAAGTATCGTTCCGCTTGTGGAAGACGGGCTGGATTTTGTTTTTACACCGTCTGCTCTTCCGGGTTATGAAGTAACAGGTGTAAAGGCCTATAAGTCCAGCACCAAGACAGCAAGTAACCTGATTGAGGGGACATTTGATGAAGGAACCGGAACCTTTACGATTGAGAATGGATATGACGCCAATATTTGGGTAACGGTCACTACGGCTTATGCAAGTTATGATCTTGATGGCAATTTCTCAATCGATGCCCCTGATGATGGGGAGCCTCTTCTGACTCCGAAGAGCGGTTTTACGAAAGTCATGGATACTAGTGAACTGCCGGAGTGGACTGGTGATTATCAGCTGACCTATAAGACCACAGCCACCTTCAAACTGACACCGGTTGAGGATGAACTTGTAACCGGCGTTACCTATACGAAGTGGTCTGTAAATGACTTAGGGGTGGCTGTACCTACTGTCACCGAACTGACACCCAGCACTGCAGGAGTCTATACGATTCCCGGCGCAGATATCATGGGAGATGTCACCCTTACTGTGACCGTGGCAGATAATGTAAAGGATCCTCTTGTTATTTCAGATGAGTCTTCCGATACCAGTGGCATTAAATCCGTTCAGTATTCCACGACTTCTGCAACAACCGGATTTAAAAATGCGACAGCAGAAGTAGGTGAGTGGGAAACAGCCGCTCTGGATCCCGGAAAAAATGTCTGGGTGAAGGTTGGTGTTGCGAAGAATTATGCGCTGTTTGCCGGGTTTGGTGCAGCTGCATCTAGTCTTGATACTCCGATCGAACCGGTTTCCGGCCCGACCACGAGTGGATCGGTTGTATACTTTGTTTACAAAGTAAAGACAACTCCCACTTATGGTCTGTACCTGGATTCTGAAGCATCCAAAACAGTGACCCTGAAACTTGATAACGCAAACACCATTAAGGATGGAAAGGTAGAGATCCTTGCCGGAGCGGTTTCCCTTGGCAAGTTTGCAAACAATGCAACGGTCCAGATTCCGGAGGGGTCTACGGTAACAGTAAAATATAATTTTGCATCTGATACAGGTAACTTTGATTTGGAGAAGATCACGGTAAAGGATGTAGAGGATCCGATCGTTGACGGTGACCCGACGGCGGGTATTGAAGTAATTGACGGCCTTACAAACGACACAACCGTTACGATCACAAATGCAGTTCTTGCGTATCCGATGACCATCGAGAACAAGACGGCTGGTCTTTCTGCAGCAACGGTAACGAACGTTGATAACACCAAGACTGCAGCGGATGTGACCTATGCAGCAACAGCAGCGACGACGGCGAAGCCGAAGACCTGGATCACCGGTACAAATGGGAAATATCTCATTTATGAGGCAACCACCGGAGAGGTTATTTTGACTCTGAAGGCTGCAGCAGGTTACGTTCCGAAGGCGGTTACCATCACCTCCAAGTCAAGCAAGACAGATGCGGATCCTGCTGAAGTGGAATTCGTACAGCAGGGAGCACCTACCAGCGCCGGTGTATATACCTTCAAGGCAACGGGAGTAGCTCCGAGAGCATACAGCAACGTTATCACCGTAGAGGATGACATCGTTCCGACATGGTTGACCGTGGACTATGATGCGGATCTGATGGATGTGAAGGTCGTTGCGGATAAGAAGGAGGTAACTCCGAACACATACAATGAGTATGAGATCCGTCAGGGCGCAACCGCATCTGTTACCGTAACGGCGAAAACAAACTGCAAGGTAACAAAGGCGATTAAGACTGCAGACGGCAAGGAATCTTCTGTCGCAGTAAAGGCATCCGGATTTACGACTTCCATTGTCATGAAGGATGATGCAGCACTCACTGTCGAGGGCGAAGCGATCCTGTCTTTGAATCCTCTTGAAACGATAGACGGTGCACTTTCCGGCGGTACGAACCATGTTTATAAGAATGTACCGTATGATACGGCTCTGATTGTTTCCGCAAAACTCGGAACAGCAGATGCTGAGGTAGAGAACATCGTACTGGAAGCAACTGACGGAAAGGAATTGAATGACGGGACGACATTTGATGTAGATACGATTTCCTACTTTGTGGTTGGCAGGAATGACGCCGGCAGAACTATCAAGGCAACGGTCACTTTCGCAGATACGGAAACAAAGGGTGTATACACCGTTACGGCCAACAAGGCGCTTGACAAGATTTCGGTTGCTGGTGTTTCGAATGGCAAACTGACGCAGCAGATCGGCACCACAAAGACCTATGCGATCACATCGAAGAGCACGGGCGCATCCCTTGCAGGACTGACGGTTGTTGCTACCGATGCTACGAATGTCCTGGTTGATTTCACGGATGAGAAGAAAACAAAACTGGAAGTATCTATTATAGGAGAACCAAGTAGCAATACCATTACTTTAAAGGATGGAGATACTAATCTTACAGAAGGCGGTACGATCACCCTTGTTCCGACAGATCCGGCAGTTGCAGCCGCAAAGACGGCACCGAGTGTTACTCTCGCAGGCGCAACGGATAATTCTCTGATCCTGAAACTGGGACTTCCTTCCGCAGTCAGTTCTGCAATGAGCAGCATGTATGAAGAGACAGAGCTTTACTGGATAATTGATAATGTTGCGACAGAGGGAGATGTTTCAAAGGTTCCAAATGTAGATCCGATTCCGGTAACCGGGACCAGCCAGATCGAGACGGTACAGGTTCTGAATTCTGTACCCGGGTATGGTGCGGCGCAGCCTGTTACGTTTACTGCTTCTCTTGTGCAGGTGATCGAAGGAACGCTTGAAGCTGCTACCGGTGAAGATTACGTTTTCACCACCGGTACGGATTTTTCAAAGACGAAGTTCTGGACCAAGGATCCGGCATACGCAAGCAAGCTTACAGTAAGCCAGAAGGTAAAGACCGTCTATGCGTATGACACCTATACTGAGAAGAATGAAGCGAAGCAGCTGAACAAAGCCGGTGATCTGGTGCTTGGAACCGTGAAGGCGGATGCGAACGCGACAGTGCTTTCTTATGAGGTAAGTTCGATTGAGGTAAAGAGGGTGGATTTCTCAGGAGAGTCACCGGTACTGGCAGAGCCTCTTGAGATCCAACCGGAAGTCAACAGCAATGGTGAGCTTGTGATCCCTGCTGATAAACTTGCTTTATTGAATGACCTGGATTCTGGTTATGCTGGGGATGTTGCGATTATCGAGACTCCGGCAACGGTAACGATTACAGCAAAAACTCCTGAGTATGGAGAGCCTGTGACCGCAGCGATTCCGCTGACCATAACGCCTCGTGCACCGGAAGTTGTACTTGACGGTGGTATTGACAGAACAATCTATCAGAAGCCGAATGCAGCAACAACAGTGACTTTGACACCATCTTACGCATGGTCGAATGTAAAGAACAATGCTCTGGTATGGGAAGTTAATGATGCTGCAGAGAAAGCAGGTGTAAAGGTCGCAAACGGAAAGGTTACGATCCCGAAGGGTTATAGCCCCGCTACAGTCACGGTAACTGCTACTTCTTCTTATAATGTAGGCGTAAATGACAGTGAGACAATTACTCTGACAAACGAAGCGGTTGCTCCAGGTAACCTGATCTATGGCGTTGCAAATGCCGGCATGATCACGGTTGTTGCAGATAATAAGACATCCGTTACCTTTGGAGCCCTGAAAGAAGCGATGGATGGAGCAGGCTTCTTCCTCCTTAAGAAGGGTGCGGTAGCAACCACGGAAAAGGTTGGAAATGTGACGATCACCCGGTATGCTGTGGATGATGCGATTGCAGCTGCAGCTACCAAGGTCACCTTTACGGCAAATGATGTGAAGGTGGTTTATGTGAACGGTAACAATACGAATCCGGGTACTACGAATAAGGTTCTGGGCCTTTTTGCTCCTGGCACGGCCACCATCACGGCGGTTACCGAGGATACGGGTACGGCTGTCAAGATGAGCATGAAGGTCACGAATGATACGCTGGATAAAACAGAGTACATGACTATCGCGAACGGCGTTAATGTGGCCACTAATGCCGAAATCCTTGAAAGCGAAGTAGAGGAAGCAGAGAAAGACTTTGATAAGTTCTATACAAAGAAGCAGAAACTGACAAAGGCTGATCTGGAAGTAACGAGCGTTGATGGAGTCGTTGTGCTGAGAGCAGCTGTTGTTTCTAAAGATGATGAAGACTTTGATACCACTAATGTGGATGGCTCGGAATACTATGGACAGAAGCTGACCCTGGTTGGAAAGAATGCGGTTGCTGTTTCGATAAATGATGTTACAGGGGAGTATGAGATTGCTCCGCTTGCACCGACTTTCCAGGTGAAGCTTGGAAATGTGGTTTATACGGTCACAGACACAGCATACAATGATATTGAGAGCGAAGATACCAAGACGACGCAGAAGGGTAACCTTTATACGGCAAAAGATCTTGATCAGGATCTCGTTCTTACCAAGACCCGTACCAAAACTGCAACAGAAAGCATGAACGACAGTATTACAGGCATTGCAGTAGCAACTACGGATACAAAGACCGCAACACTGGACCTTGTGGACAGGATTAATGCAGTAGTAGCTGGCGCGGAATTTGAGGTGAACGGCAGAGACGGCACCTTGACGACAACGATTCCTGATGTTCCGATGGATGAGATTCCGGCAGGTTCCTACAACCTGATGGTACTGTACACTATGGGAGACTCCTATGTTACCAAATGGCAGAACGTTACGGTGAAAGTAACAGCTGCACCGAAGTTCACGCCGGTTGTGAAGTATGCGGGAAGTTACCGTTATAATGGCGCTGATTTTGACCTGACCGGGGATCCCATTGTATTTACCGGAAAGACAGATCCGGAGGAGTATGGCGGAACGATCGGAACATTCTCCTTGGAGAATGTCAGCACCAAGGGCATCTACAACAACTTTACAGATGTATTTGTGATTGATACTGATACAGGTGTGATTGATCTCAAGGATGGTGGAATGCCTCTCTCCATGGCGCTGGCAGCAGATTTCACCGGAAATGTTGTCTACACACTGAACGGCGACGTAACCCGTGCAAAAGTGACGATTTCACTGGAAACGGATGAACAATCCTTTGCGTTCATGGTTGCGGATTGGGTGGATTGGGCACAGACTCAAGATATTGACTGGAGCAAGAATAATTCACTTCAAGCGATCCAGAAGTTGATCAGCCAGAGCATGGCTATTCCGGCAAACATCAAGATTGCGGCGGCACCTGCGAACAAAGCGGATACCACGACAGCCACAGTGAATGAAGGACCCGTTTGGGTACAGGCACCCGGCACGAAGGTGGAGGGTGTCACGCTGAAGACCAGAACGGACTTTGACGCAGCAGATGCTGTACCGACACATCTCTATCAGAAAGCGACGGCGGATGATGCAGGATGCGTATACGGAACCATGAAGATCACCACCACGAAGGCAGTAAACGATAGCAAGGCAAATGATTCGAATGCAGTGGTTTATGACTTCGGTATTCCTGCGCTTGACTGATCAGGCATCTGAGACGGACTGAAATAACCCTAAGGGGCTGCCAATGGCAGCCCCTTTTTCACACTCAAATTCTTTATCAAAATTTTATAATTTCCCCTCTTTCCACCATTTTCTTCCGGTGCTATACTGTCCTTAAGCAAGAAATCTGAAAGCATATCTCAAATCTTTATCGTTTCCTGCTTTTATTCCAAGGTTTATATTTATATGCGGGAGACGAATCGCCTCCTGCGGACAGCGTTTTCGAAAGGGGGCAATGGCTTGACAAATGAAGAAAACGTAACCGGTGGTACCATCTTTGACGATGTGTTCCGGACTATGGTACAAAAGCTGCCGGAGTTGCTGATTCCGGTGGTCAATGAGGTGTTCGGGGAGGCTTATCCCGAGAATACGGAGATCTTGCAGCTTCGAAACGAGCACTATGAAAAGAACGGCAAAATCATCACCGATTCCATTATTCAGATGAAGGACCATATTTACCATATCGAGTGCCAGAGTACTGCATCCAGAGATATGGTGATCCGGATGATGGAATATGACTTTGCAATCGCGTTAGAGCAGGCAAGGGGACTGGAAAGACCAACCCAAATACGATTTCCAGAGTCCTGCGTGTTATACTTACGGCATAGCAGGAAAACGCCGGAGGATCTGGAGATGCCGATTCTCCTGCCGGATGGACATGTGTTCCGCTACAAGTCCAGGGTCATCAAGGTTCAGAATTATACAAAGGATGAAATGTTCGAGAAGAGGCTTCTGTTTTTCCTGCCGTATTATATCATGCGGTATGAAGGACAGTTTGGGGCGATTGAACGGGATGAGGAGAGATTCCGTTCATTATTGATGGAGTATGAGGAAATCAGGAAGCGTCTGGACACAGAGTTGATGCTTCAGGAGAGGTCGGCTGCATATCAGGACCTATGCGAGTTGATTCAGCAAATTGCGGACTATATGCTGAGAAAGAGAGAAGTACTCAGGAAGGGAGTGGAGCAGATTATGGGTGGAAAGATTTTGACATTGCCATCGGATTATATCAAAGAGGGACAACAGAGAGGAGAACTCTATAAGGCGCGTCGGGTATACCAGAACTGCATTTCCCGCGGGATGAGTGAGGAGGATGCCCTTGCTATCTCTGAGCTTCGAGAGGCAGAGGAAGGCGTAGCAAGGTTTAACGTAAAAGAGACGGGTGAATGATATGCAATATGCTGTCGGACAAAGCAACGAAACAAATCCGGGAGGTATATACATATGAATGGACAGATGGAGTCTTATGAAGATCGAGATCAACACGATTGAAAACTTCATCTACATGGGGATGCGGAATGATGTTTCGTTCCTGCTTACAGATATACTGAATCTTTACGAGCATCAGAGCACTGTAAATCCGAATCTTCCGCTGAGGGGTCTATACTATTTCGCAAGGCTCTATCAGAAGATGTATAAGCGGGAGGATGTTTATAGCAGGACGCCGCTAAAGCTCCCGTATCCGCAGTTTCTGGTCTTTTATAACGGGTTGGATCCGCAACCGGAGCGGAAGGAACTGAGGCTTTCCGATACATTCTCAATTCCGAAGGAAAAAGCGGAGCATCTATTTATGGGATGCGCACTGGAGTGCACGGCGATCCAGCTCAATGTGAACTATGGATACAACCGGGAGCTGATGGAGAAGTGCCATCGCCTTTCGGAATATGCGGTATTTGTTTCAAAGACAAGAGAGAAGATCAAAAAATACCCAAAGGATCCGGAAAAGGCCATCAATGAGGCAATTGATGAATGTATCCGGGAAGGGATTCTTGCAGACCTTTTAAGAGCGCACAGGGAGGAGTTCTATATGGGAGTGTTTACATCATGGACCAAAAAGGATGAGGAGCGGTTCCAAAAGAGCGAGTTGAAGAAGGCAACGGCGCAGGCTCGTGAGGAGGCTCATAAGGAAGGTTTGCAGCAAGGACTCGGATACGTTTATGATCTTGTGGCAGACGGCGATGTAGCCATTGTAAAAGCTGCTGAAAAAAGCAAAATGACAATAGATGCTTTTCGTACTTCCATGCTCGATGCCGGGAGGAAACCGCCGGAGTAAGAGAGACAGGGGACGGTTCTCTGTCTCCACCAAAATAACCAGGCGGCTTTATCCGTCAAGTCACCAAGTACCCCCGCATATGGCGGGGGTGCTTTGCATTTCGAAACGGCGAACGACTTTATCAAAATTTTATAATTTTCCCTCTGTACGCTCCCTTTTTAGGGTGTTATACTTCTTTTAAGCAAGAAATTCTTTATATCATTTCTGATATCTATCACGTTTCCTGCTTTTTCAGCTTATTCCATTTTTATCAGGCAGGAGGCGCAATAGAACCTCCTGCGAATATCACAATCAACAGGAGGTAATCTATGGGGAATGAAAATGAAACCAAAGATGCCATTGCGTCTGAGTATGAGAAAGAGTTCTCGGAGCAATGGAAGAAGATCGGAATTTGCAATGACTTTGTTTTTTGCAAAGTCATGCAGGATGAGGAGCTTTTGAAGGAGCTTGTTCATCTGATCCTGCCGGAGCTGAGATTTGAAAAGTTATCCATACAGACGCAGCAGGCAGTAGAAATCGGCATGGATATCCGAGGAGTACGGTTCGACATCTTTGTGACCCTGGAGGATCAGCGGGTCATTGACATTGAAATGCAGGTGCTGAACCGAGGGAACCTGCCGAAACGTATGCGTTTCTACAGCTCCATGGCGGACACCCAGATGCTGGAGAAAGGAGTCCTGTACACAAAGCTTCAGGATTCCTACATGATCATGATCTGCAATTTCGACTATTACGGAAGAGGAAGGCATCTTTATACCTTTACAAATCGATGCAAAGAGGAACCTGACCTCGAAATGAAGGATGGAACCACAAAGATTGTCCTGAATGCCGTTGGCACAAAGGATGATGTTGACGGTCGATTGAAGGAGTTCCTAAAGTATGCGGCTGGAGAGCCGTCTGAAGATGAATATGTGAAAAAACTTGATGATGCAGTCAAAAAGGCAAAAGCGAACCGGGAATGGAGGAGAGAGTACATGACACTGCAAATGAGAGATCTGGAAAATCAGGAGATAGGCATGGAACAGGGAGTCAATAAAGAGCAGCACGACAGGATTGTAACGATGCTCAAAAAAGGAAAGACACCGGGAGAGATTGCCGATTTCTGTGATTATCCGCTTGCTTTAATCAAAGAAGTTCAGGAAAGTCTGCTTGCAAACGCTTTGTAAAGCAGAATGGCTGTGACTATATTTTGGACGAAAAGAGGGGATTCGGTGCAGACCAGATCTTAAAGGAGCTGGGGCTGGTATAGTCAACAAGGAGAAAGATAAGGGAAACAACCCAAGAGGTCGTCACATGGCGGCCTCTTTTCATACCCAAAATCTTTATAAAAACGTTCGCATTACGCACTGTACATACTTGCACAATATGAAAAATAGTGGTACAATAACCGTACTAAAAAACGTACGTTTTGGAGGGGCTATGGTTATTGCAAAACAAATGGAAGTTCGGGCGAACATGAAAGAATATTTTGATATGGCTTATGACGGGACGCCTGTGATTGTTCCACGAAAAAATAAAAAGAATATTGTTATCATTTCGGAGGCAGAATATCATCGGCTCACTCAAAACATGCGTCTCTCGGCATATGCTGATTCGTTTCGTTCCATGCAGAACCGCGGATCGGATTCTTCTGATGAATCCCTCTATCCGGATGGGAAATCCTTTAATCTTGCAAAACTAAAGGTGATCAGTGAATTGCAGAATGACTGGAATGGAAATGGCGCCGGTGCGTTCAGCAGTGCTTTGATCGAAAAAGTCCGGGATCTGCTTGAACACCTTACGATTCAACCGCAGATATTTCCAACCGCACTTTCAAGCGTGCAGCTGGAGTATGATAACTCCAAACGTGATCATATGGAGATAGAGATTGGAGAATACGATGTTGCCGAAGTGTTTTGTGTCACTTATGACGGACGTGAGTCTTTCGAAAGCATTTCAGTAGATTATAAAAGTATTAATGAAAGAGTAGGAGCTTTTTATGGATGATACGTTTCTGCCTGATGAAAAATTATATCGTGCTGTATATCCGCCTGAAATGGTATCGATGTTCTGGCGGGAAGACGGTACATTATCCTCAGCGGCGTTTGCCGATCCGAAAGGCCTCTCTGTAGATCGTGGTGATTACCGCTCAGACAGCGCAGTCATAACAGATATGTCAAGGCGTTTTACCGGCAGGATCATATCTTTGTATGTAAAAAACTGTATGGATGTTGGAGTCTTGGTGTGCTATCTTCCTTCCGCGCAAAATGCTTATCATTCTGAAATACATGGGAGCGCTGAAAAGACTTTATTATCAAAATCACAGCGTTATCAGCTTTCCCGCAAAGCCCGTGTTATAAGCGTGTAGGAGACAGGGGATGAATTTGCAATCCTTCGGAGCAAGAATGAGGATGTTCTATTCCATGGGACACCAACGAGATGCAAATTTACAGATGAGCTGGAAAAGGGACTAAGATCGCACAAATACGAACTTATAGGTCATTCTCACCCCGGAGAGGAGGAACCGGAGCCATCACTTGAGGACTGGGCCTTTCTCAGGGAAATAGACCAAAGCAGCAGTTCTGTCATTTCCGGAAGAACAGGGAGAGTAACAGATTTTACAGCGGATCCTTTTGAATAAAGGGGGCAAAATCATGATTACATATGAAAAAGCAAGGAAAATCGGTGTAGATGCCTGTATAGATAAACTTGGACGCGATTTTGTGATGAAATACAGAGATTCGTCAAGCTCGGCTTATGGGGATAGAGGAGATTATGCCTATTGTTTCGTTGGTGTGAACGATAAGCCTGATGTGAAAATGGAGGAGGGACTCGTTCTTACATCAGATAATCATTTTCCTTATGTTGCAAGATGCACGGTAAGCTATATTGATGGTCAGATTCATTTTCTGGAGTGTATCCTTCCGGAATGAGACAGGGGACGGTTCTCTGTCTCCTCAGACATGACCAGGCGGCCTAGCCGCTAAGTTACCAAGCACCCCCGCAAATCGCGGGGGTGCTTTGCATTTCCCCACTCAGCGGCGTATAATATGATTATCAAAATTTTATAAAAACTTTATTTGTTTTCCCCTCTCTCCGGGATTATAATGGGATCGTCAAATACAGTTCCAGAACTTCTGATACTCAGATCGGCGGTTCCGCCGGATATCCTTGAACTATATGAGATACCAATATGTAATCGGAGAGAAGACATGGATTTTAAGCAAATTAAGATGGGACATCCGGATACAATAACCGCAATAACAGATGACACCATCTACCGGATTGCAGAGGTAAAACTGTTTTCCGATTCGGAAATGAACAGAAGGCTTAGAGATCTTCATCAGGATCTTCTGTGGAAGTCAAAAACAAAGAATAAACACAGAGAAGTCGGATTCTTTTGGAATTTATCGAATCTGGATGATGTGAAAGTGATCTATGGAAAAGAAAACGGTCTCTTTTCCGGCAGAGATATTGAGTCTTTTGCAGATTTTATGTCTATATATGCAATGACCGCAGTCTGCAATGACGGAACAATTTATACAATGGTGAAACTATCTGAATTTGATCCGATTCTTTTGAAAAAGGTATATAACGAAGGAATCGGGAAAGGAATGTATTCCGGTATGAAAAATGTCGCAAAACACGCTTCAAAAATAGGTATCAAGTATCATTGTAGTGTGAAAAGGCGGTGATCGTTATGAAAAAACAATTTCTTCCATACGGGTATCAAGAACAGACAGATCAACAGATTTCAGAAATGGAAGCCAAATTCAAGAAGTATGAGTATTATGGAATACCATATGGTGTTTTTGATGAGGATGAATCCACTCAGGTAGAAAAAGATCGTTCTGAGGCGATTCTTTTAATTGCTCAGGGACTTCCTATCCCAAAGGATCTTGAGGACAGACTTCTTTCTTATAAGGAGCAGGAAAAGAAGCATTTGACGTTGGCGTAAAAGCGACAGGGGACGGTTCTCTGTCTCATGGAAAAGGCCATTAGAGAAGAATTGAGGGAGCTGAGATTGATATCATGAAAAAGGATTTACTACGAATGCAAATACGTCTTTTCAGATATGCCTGTAAACGATGGAACAGGACGAATACAGAATGTGCGGACATATTTGATCAAAACGGAGTAGATGAATATATTACGGAATCTTATGAAATATTCCATGTTCAGGGCGATGAAGCAAATATTGAGGATATAGAAAACTATCTGACTGCTAAAGGAGTTCGATATGTTGCTGGTTGATGGAATGACGTTGTACCATGGGAGTTATATGATTGTTTCAGATCCCGATCTTTCCAAATGTAAAGAAGGAAAGGATTTCGGAAGAGGATTTTACGTTACGACAAGCCTTCAGCAAGCAGAGAGATTTGCAGGAACATCTGTAAAAAAAGCGGTTTCCAATAGAATAATATCGAAAGACAGTAAGATTGGTTATGTGAGTTCATTTACCTATAAACATAATCAGGAATCATCCATATATGAATTTGAAGATGCTGATCCGGATTGGCTCCATTGTGTTGTAACACATAGACGGCCGCATCTTTTTCCGAAAGAGGTTTTTCGTTGGAAAGAATATGATATACTATGCGGCAAAATTGCGAATGATAATACGAACCTTGTGATAACGGCTTATATGGATGGGTTGTATGGAAGTCTTTTTTCACATGATGCCGATATGATTGCTATTCATTTTCTGGAACCGGAGAACTTGAAAAATCAGGTCTGTTTTCGCACAGAATCAGTTATGAAATGCCTTCAGTTTATCGAAGGGAAAGAGGTGCGTCTATGATTTTGAATGAGCAGAACAGGGAATTTGCCATGGAATTATTATGTGCAATGACCATTGAAGATCTGGCGGCAGAGTTTTTAACGGATCAAAATGCGATTTACAGGGAATTCCGTCGTTCAAATACGTTTTCCGTCTTATTTGATCCGGAAACCGGATTGTGGCTGAATGGTCCGGAATATGTTGCAGGAGAGTATAAGGCAGAGACAGGGGGCGGTTCTCTGTCTCCTTGAAAATCTCTACCCGATCATTTGGAGGAGTTAAGAAAAACCACCGTTTACAGCAACAATCGATCGATTCTGTCTATTGACTTTTTGCCCGGTTCGGGTTAATTTATCATAGTCAACTGCATACATTCTCTTATTCAGAGTGATGGAGACACATAGGGTCTGTGAAGTCACGGCAACCCCCTGAAGAGATGTGAGGGGAAGGTGCCTTACCTGAGCGAGTGATCGAACAATAAGAGGACAAGAGTATGAGAAACTGTCCGCTTTGAGCGGATTTTTTTATGGATTCATTAGGAGGAAAACATGGAGAAAAGACTTTTTACTTCGGAATCGGTGACGGAAGGACATCCGGACAAAGTATGCGATGCGGTTTCCGACGCGATCCTGGACGCTTGCATGAAGGAAGACCCGATGAGCCGTGTGGCTTGCGAGACAGCGACCTGCACGGGCTTCGTTCTGGTAACGGGTGAGATCACCACAAAGGCTAAGCTGGACATTCCGACGATCGTTCGTGAGACGGTCAACGAGATCGGCTACAATGATGCAAAGACCGGCTTTGACGGCAATACCTGCGCGGTTATGGTAGCACTTGACCAGCAGTCCGCGGATATCGCGATGGGCGTTGACAAGGCACTTGAGGCAAAAGAGGGAAGTCTCAAAGACGACCTCGATACCGGTGCCGGCGATCAGGGTATGATGTTCGGCTATGCAACGAACGAGACGGCAGATTTCATGCCTTACCCGATCGATCTTGCGCATAAGCTCGCTCTTCAGCTTACAAAGGTCAGAAAGGACGGTACGCTTTCCTATCTCCGTCCGGACGGAAAGACTCAGGTTTCGGTAGAATACGATGAGGCAGGAAAGCCGGTACGCCTTGAGGCGGTTGTACTTTCCACGCAGCATGACGATGATGTGACCCAGGAGAAGATCCATGAGGACATCAAAAAGCATGTCTTCGACCCGATCCTTCCGAAGGAGCTGATCGATGACAAGACGAAGTTCTACATCAACCCGACGGGACGTTTTGTGATCGGCGGACCTCACGGAGATGCTGGTCTTACCGGCCGCAAGATCATCGTTGACACCTACGGCGGATACGCACGTCACGGCGGTGGCGCTTTCTCCGGAAAGGACTGCACGAAGGTGGACAGGAGTGCGGCATACGCAGCACGTTATGTGGCAAAGAACATCGTGGCAGCAGGCCTTGCAGATCGCGCTGAGATCCAGCTTTCCTATGCGATCGGCGTTGCAGAGCCGACTTCCGTTATGATCGATACGTTCGGTACCGGCAAGCTTTCCGATGAGAAGCTGGTTTCCATCATTCGTGAGAATTTCGACCTTCGTCCGGCCGGCATCATCAAGATGCTGGATCTGCGCCGTCCGATCTATCGTCAGACCGCGGCATACGGCCACTTCGGAAGAAGCGACCTGAATCTCCCCTGGGAGGCACTTGACAAGGTAGACGCGCTGAAGAAGTATTTATAATACACAGCTTCCTTTCGTACATACACACTCCGTACCCTTTATGCTATAATAGGATGCGGAGTGTATTTTTATGAAGCTGAAGACCAAGATCGCTGTTTCTTTTCTCATGATCATCATCATTCCGGTGGTGGGTATACTGTTCTTCCTTCTTCTGGCATCGGAGGCTCCCCTTTCGATCTCGGAACGCTTTACGGCGCTCTTTGATTTTTTCCGGGATTTTCCGGAATGGCGGCTGATCCTTTTTGATCTCGCAGTTTCGATCCTTCTGATCCTGCTGTTCACGGCGATCATGCTGAGCGTCTGGATCTACAGCAGTATCGTAAGCCCTCTTGAGAAGCTTCGTAAGGCCGTCAGCAACATCAAGGAAGGAAATCTGGACTTTGAACTCAGGGCGGAAGCAAAAGATGAGATCGGCGAGCTTTCCCGCGATTTTGAGGAGATGCGTGTGCGCCTCAAGGAATCTGCGGAGGAAAAGCTTCAGAACGAGGCCGAAAGCCGCGAGCTGATCCGGAACATCTCTCATGACCTGAAAACCCCGATCACAGCCATTCAGGGCTATGCGGAGGGGATCCTTGACGGCGTGGCGGATACACCGGAGAAAAAGGACAAATACGTCCGCACGATCGCCAGCAAGGCGACGGAAATGACGACGCTGATCAATGAGCTCACGCTTTATTCCCAGATCGATACGAACCGGATCCCGTACAATTTCGCGCGGATCAGCGTACATGAATATTTTTCCGACTGCGCTGAGGAGATCGGCATGGATCTGGAGAATAAGGGAATCACATTCCGCTTTCAGGACATCGTGGAGGGCGACACGGACATTATCGCCGATCCGGAGCAGCTTTCACGCGTCATTCACAATATTGTCAATAATTCCGTTAAATACATGGATAAACCGGAGGGGTTTATCAGCCTCACGGTGCGCGATGCCTATGATTTCGTCCAGGTCGAGATCCGTGACAACGGGAAAGGCGTCGATGTAAAGGAACTGCCTTACATCTTTGACCGCTTTTACCGGACGGACGAATCCCGGAATTCCTCTACAGGCGGAAGCGGGATCGGACTTTCGATCGCGAAGAAGATCATTGAGAACCACGGCGGAAAGATTTGGGCGACGGGCAAGGCCGGTGACGGTATGACGGTTTATTTTGTATTACGCAAATATATGATTGAGGAGAAGGAACATGGCAAGAATACTGATCGTTGAGGATGAGCTTTCCATCGCGGAGCTGGAGAAAGACTATCTGGAAAACGAAGGGTTTGAGACTGTGATCGAAACCGACGGCATGCGCGGCTTGATCCGTGCGAAAGAGGAGGACTATGATCTTTTTCTTCTGGATCTGATGCTGCCGGGAACGGACGGCTTTGAGATCCTCTCAAGACTCCGGGAGACGAAGAATACACCGGTGCTCCTGGTCTCTGCGAAAAAAGACGATATGGATAAGATCCGCGGGCTCGGACTCGGGGCGGATGACTATATCACGAAACCGTTTTCTCCGAGCGAGCTTGTCGCGAGAGTGAAGGCGCATCTTGCGCGCTATGAGGCACTGACCACAGGAAGGACGCAGGGCGACGTGCTTTCCGTCCGCGGGCTCAAGATTGATCGTACGGCGCGGCGCGTCACGGTAAACGGCGAGGACAAGACGCTGACGCAGAAGGAATATGAGATCCTGCTTTTCCTTGCGGAGCATCCGAACCGTGTCTATACCAAAAAGGAACTGTTCCAGGAGATCTGGGGCGAGGAAGGGATTGGTGAGAACGCCACGGTGACCGTGCATATCCAGAAGCTCCGTGACAAGATCGAGGTCGACAAGTCCAATCCGCAGTATATCGAGACGAGCTGGGGCGTCGGTTACCGCTTCCGGATGTGAGGAAGACTGATGGATGAAAAAGAGATCCTTTTTGAAGACGAATCGATCATCGTGATCCATAAGGCACCGGGAATCGCCGTACAGACAGCACGCGCGGGCGAGATGGATTATGTGAGCCTCTTAAAGAACCATCGCGCTGAGCGAAAAGAGGAGCCGTATATCGCTGTGATACACCGGCTGGATCAGCCCGTGGAGGGAGTTGTGCTTTTTGCGAAAAACGCGAAGGATGCGGCGGACCTCTCGGGCCAGATGGCAAGGGGCGGCATGGAAAAGTACTATCTTGCCGTTGTGACGGATCATGAGCTCCCCGGCGAAGGGACTCTCACCGATTTTATCCGGAAGGACGATAAGACAAATCTTTCAAGGATCGTGCCGGAGGGCACAAAAGACGCAAAAAAAGCAGTTCTTTCGTTTCGGAAGCTGGAAACGGACGGGAAGTACGCGCTCGTAGAGATTCATCTCCTCACCGGCCGTCATCACCAGATCCGCGCGCAGATGGCACACCGTGGGTGGCCTGTCAGAGGCGACCGGAAATACGGGTCTGTCAGGGAGAATGCGCCGTTTCATCCGCTGGCGCTCTGCGGATACCGGCTTTCCTTTACACATCCTAAGGACGGAGATGTGAAAACATTTGAGATCTCGCCGAAAGGGGAGGAATTCAGGAGGTATCGGATATGAGATATGGGAAGTTTTTACCGGAGAACGGAACGATCGGTTTTGTCGCACCGTCTTTCGGAGGCGCTATAGAGCCGTATCGCACGATGCTGAATGCAGCATTGGACCGGTTTCGGAAAATGGGATATCAAACGGATCTCGGGCCGAACTGCTACGAGGATAAGGGGATCGGCATCAGCAACACGCCGCCTCTTTGCGCGAAGGAACTGATGGATTCTTACTGCTCCGACCGGAATGATGTGATCATTTCCTGCGGCGGAGGGGAGCTGATGTGCGAGATCCTGCCGTTCCTTGATTTTGAAAGGCTGCGGGAAGCGGAGCCGAAGTGGTACATGGGTTACTCCGACAATACGAATTTCACGTTTTTGCAGGCGACGCTTGCTGACACTGCGTCATTCTACGGGCCGTGTGCCGGATCGTTCGGGATGGAGCCCTGGCATGAGTCGATCTCGGATGCCATGTCCCTCCTCACTGGGAAAAAGTGTGAGGTGTCCGGCTATGATATGTGGGAGATCGAGAGCCTGAAGGATGAAGAAAATCCACTTGTTCCCTATCATCTGACGGAAAAACGCCGGATCGTCGGCGGAGATGCAAAGATGACGGGGCGCCTTTTGGGGGGATGCCTTGACTGCCTCACAAACTTCGTCGGAACGCCTTATGACGGGGTCAGGGGATTCTTGGAAAAATACCGGGATGACGGTGTCATCTGGTTTCTGGAAGCATGTGACCTCAACGTGTTCTCCATCCGGCGGGCGCTCTGGCAGCTCCGCGAAGCCGGGTGGTTTGAGACAGCGAAGGGATTCCTGATTGGAAGACCGATGCACTATGATGAGCCGATGATGGGACTGGACCGGCATACTGCGGTCACAGGAGTTCTCTCGGAACTGAAAGTGCCCGTGATCATGGACATTGATCTCGGCCATCTCCCGCCCATGATGCCGCTCATCTGCGGGAGCCTCGCCGATGTTACGGTCTCCGGAAACGACATCCGGATTCGGATGGATACTTCTCGATAAAAAATCGCCCCGGGTGATTTGGCTACTGCCTTGAAACCCGGGGCGTTTTTTGTTTTTCTCTGGATTACCGGTTGGTTTTCCGCCAGATCTTCATCTTTTCAGCTTCTTTGATCAGCTCATCCCGGAAATCCGGATGTGCAAGTCCAATGATCGCTTCGGCTCTCTGCCAGGTGGAAAGCCCTTTCAGATTGGCGATGCCGAATTCCGTCACGAGATACATCGGGTTTGCCCGGGTGTCAGTGACGACGGAACCCGGATGGAGGGTCGGAAGGATCCTCGAATGAAGCTTTCCTTCCTTGTCCGTAAAGGTCGAAGAGCAGCAGATAAAGCTCTTTCCTCCGTTTGAAAGATACGCGCCGAGCACAAAGTCAAGCTGTCCGCCGGCTCCGCTGATGTGCTTGAAACCGGAGGTTTCCGAAGAGATCTGTCCGAAGAGATCGATGTCTACGGTGTTGTTGATCGAAATGAAATTGTCCAGAGCTGCGATCCGCCGGACATCATTGACATAATCCACCGGAGCGCTCATGACCTGCGGATTGTTATCCACGAAATCATAGAGTTTCTTGGTTCCGGCACCAAACGCGAAGGTCTGCCGGCCGGGATCGATGTTTTTCTTAAGACCTGTGATCTTTCCTGCTTTTGAGATATCCACAAACGCATCCACATACATTTCCGTATGGACACCGAGATCTTTGAGGTCGGATTCCGCGATCATGGCGCCGACCGCGTTCGGCATGCCGCCGATCCCGAGCTGGAGGCAGGCACCGTTGGGGATCATGGAAACGATCTTTTCTGCCACGGCCTTGTCGACATCGGATGGAGCGCTGCCTCCCGGGATCTCACCGAGCGGCGGGTTGTCCCCTTCCACGATCCAGGTGACGTCATCGACATGGATACCGGACTCAAATCCGCCGAGACAGCGGGGCATGTTCTGGTTGACCTCAACGAGGATATAGTCCGCTCTTTCACAGACAGCGGTAAGATGGGATGCGTTCGGCCCGAAATTGAAATAACCGTGGGAATCCATGGGTGCAACCTGCATCATGACAACCTTCGGACGGTTTTCTTCGTCCATATCACGGTAATAACGGGGAAGCTCGGAGTATTTGACCGGGATGTAATAGCAGCAGCCTTCTGCGATCATCTTGCGTTCCACGCCGGACATATGCCAGGAATTCCAGGTAAAGTGTTCCTTTCCGTCCTCCCGGTCAAAAACAGCCGGCTTTTTGAAGATGATACCGCCTCTAAGCTTTACGTCTGTAAGCTCGTCCGTGCGCTTGGCAAGTGCTTTGTCAAGGATGTCCGCTGTTCCCGTTGTCCATCCGTAGTCCACCCAGTCGCCGGATTTTACGCATTTTACGGCTTCTTCCGGGGTTGTCAGTTTCTTCTGGTAAGTTTCCTGATACGACATATCTTTTCCTCGCTTTCCCAAGAATCATCATGATGCTGGGGTCAAAAGTGCCATGCGATGAAATCGCATGTGCACTTTGCACGAAGAATCGCTCTGACATGCTGGCATGTCGAGGCGATTCCTTGTGCAAAGGTCACAATGCCGCAAGCGGCATGTGACTTTTGACTCTAGCAACATCATCATGTTTACAAAATATAGAAATATCATAGCACACGAAACGGACTCATGGTATAGTGAAATCATGAAAAAAACAGTTTTGATCACGGGAGCGTCGCGCGGCATCGGTGCGGCGGCAGCCCGCAGATTTGCAGAGGAAGGATTCGATCTGATCCTGATCTGCAGGGAAAAAATGGATCTTCTTAAGGAACTTGCCGCTGAGATGAAGGAGCGGCACGGCATTTCGGTGAAGTGCTTTTCAGGAGATACAGGAGATGAAGCCTTTGTCCGGAAAACCGTTGAGGAAGCCGGGACGATAGATGTTCTCATCAACAACGCCGGGATCTCAAAAACAGGTCTGCTTACGGACATGTCTCTTGCGGAATGGGAGGAGATCCTTAATGCGAACCTGACTTCGGTCTTTTTGTTCTGCAAATACACTGTTCCTGAGATGGTGAGAAGGAAATCCGGCCGTATCATCAACATTTCTTCCGTATGGGGGAGTGTCGGCGCAAGCTGTGAGGCGGCTTATTCGGCGTCCAAAGGCGGCGTGGAGGCGCTTACAAAGGCTCTTGCGAAGGAGCTGGCACCGAGCGGCATCATGGTGAACGCCGTTGCGCCGGGATGCATCGACACGGACATGAATGCACATCTGTCCGAAGACGACAGAAGGTCACTCTCGGAAGAGATCCCCATGGGACGGTTCGGCAGGCCGGAGGAAGCAGCAGAGCTGATCTTCGGGGTCGCGACAGCCCCGGAGTACCTGACAGGACAGGTTATCACGCTCTCAGGAGGGTGGATGAACTGAATAAAAATAGAATTGCTTAAAACTGCACTTTTGCTATAATAATGGTATCGGGACGGTTTTGTCTCCCGAAATATGAAACGTAAAGGAGAGGGGTTCTATGCGAATTACGATTACAGGAAGAAATATCGACCTGACGGACGGGCTGAAGACAGCGGTTGAGGACAAGCTTTCCAAGCTTGACAAGTATTTCAGTGCCGAAACAGAGGCGCATGTGACACTTTCTGTGGAAAAGGAGCGTCAGAAGATCGAGGTGACGATCCCGATGAAAGGCAATATCATCCGTTCCGAGCAGGTCAGCAATGATATGTATGTCTCCATCGATCTGGTGGAGGAGATCATCGAACGCCAGCTCAAGAAATACCGGAAAAAACTGATCAGCCAGAAGCAGAGCGAGAGCTTCTTTAAAAAGGACTTCCTGGAGAAGGATGCAGATACCGACGAGGAAGTGACGATCAGCAGAGTCAAGAAATTCGACGTAAAGCCGATGTATCCGGAGGATGCCTGCGTACAGATGGAGCTCCTCGGCCACAGCTTCTTTGTATTCCGCAATGCGGAAACGGATGAGGTAAACGTCGTCTACAAGAGAAAAGGAAATACTTACGGCATCATTGAGCCGGAGTTCTAGGAGGCATAACGTTGAACATCGTTGTTTTAGCGGGAGGACTTTCGACCGAGCGTGATGTCTCTTTCGTAACGGGAAATCAGGTCACAAAAGCACTTCGGGAAAACGGCCATAAGGTCATTATGCTCGACCTTTTTATGGGATACGGAAAGACCGGCGATAATCTTTCGGACGCGTTTGAGCGTACCGAAGAGATCAGTGTAAAGCCGGGAGCGATCTCTGATACCGCGCCGGATCTGGAGGCGGTCAAGGCGATGAGAGAAGATAAGTCCGCCAGTGAGATCGGCCCGAATGTGCTGACACTCTGCAGGATGGCGGATGTGGTGTTCCTCGGGCTTCACGGAAAATCCGGTGAGGACGGCAGGATCCAGGCGACGCTTGACCTTTACGGGGTACGCTATACCGGGAGCGATTACCTTTCCAGCGCGATCTGCATGGATAAAAGCACGGCAAAGGTTTTCCTGAAATCCGCGGGTGTACCGACACCGCAGGGTATCGTCCTTCGTGACCGGAACACGGCATCCGAAGAGATCAGGAGGAGGATGGCCTTTCCCTGCGTGATCAAACCGCTCTCCGGCGGTTCCAGTATCGGTGTTTCCATTGTCCGCGGGACGAAAGAGATGGAAGAGGCGCTTGATGAAGCGTTCCGGTGGGATACGGCGATTCTGGTGGAGGAATACATTTCCGGCAGGGAATTCGGTGTCGGTGTGATCTCCGGCAAAGCGCTCCCGGTGATTGAGATTGCGCCGCTGGAAGGCTTTTATGACTACAAAAACAAGTACAAGGCCGGAAGCACGATCGAGACATGTCCCGCCAAGATCACACTTGAGCAGACCGAGAAGATGCAGCAGTATGCAGAGCAGGCGGCGAAAGCGCTGGGGCTTACCACTTATTCCAGGATGGATTTTCTGATGAAGGAAAACGGCGAGATCTATTGCCTCGAGGCGAATACGCTTCCCGGCATGACTCCGACCAGTCTCATCCCGCAGGAGGCTGCGGCGATCGGCATCGGTTTCAACGAGCTCTGTGAGAAGCTCGTTCAGATCAGCGTGAAGAATTAGGGAAACAAAAATGAAAAACATGACATTAAGCAATATCGCGGAAGCGTGCCACGGCACGCTTCTTACCGTAAACGGCCAAAAAACTATCGACAGGGAAGTCACGGGCGTTGTGATTGACAGCAGGAAATGCACTCCCGGCAATCTTTTTGTGGCGATCCCCGGAAACCGCGTGGACGGTCACCGGTTTGTTCCGCAGGTTTTAAAGGGTGGCGCAGCGGCTGCAGTGGTCGAAAAAATGCCCTCCGAGGTGACGGGTCCGATCATTCTGGTACAGTCCACGGAAGAAGCTCTCGGCGAGATCGCCGCTTTTTACCGGAGCGCTCTTGATGTCACCGTGGTCGGTGTGACGGGGAGTGTCGGAAAGACGAGCACAAAGGAAACGATCGCTGCGGTCCTTTCAAAACAATTTCATGTGCTTTCGACAGAAGGAAATTTTAATAATAAGTTCGGCCTGCCCCTGACGATCTTCCGCATGACAAAGGATACGCAGGTCGCGGTGCTTGAGATGGGGATTTCGGATTTTGGTGAGATGACTTATCTTTCCAACATCGCAAAACCGGATATCGCGGTGATCACCAATATCGGCGAATGCCATCTTGAATTTCTCGGGGACCGGAACGGCGTATTAAAGGCGAAGACCGAGATCTTTTCCGGCCTCAGGGAAGGAGGACAGGTTGTTCTGAACGGAGACGATGATAAACTCCGCACGGTTAAGGAAGCAGGCGGCAAAAAGCCGGTTTTCTTTGGCACGTCGATCGGGGATGCTTACTATGCAGGAGATATCAGGCCTCTCGGACTTGACGGCGTTGAGATGAATCTGTACTTTTCCCATTATCCGGAAGGGAAGACCGTTACGATCCATGTTCCCGGGAAACACAACGTCTATAATGCCCTTGCCGCAGCCGCGGTGGGAGATCTCCTCGGCATGATGCCGCAGAGGATCATTGACGGGATCGAAAGCTACCGTACGATCGGTGGCCGGAGCAATGTGATCCGGACAGAGAAACTGACGATCCTGGATGACTGCTACAACGCGAATCCGGTTTCCATGAAGGAAGCGCTGGAGACGCTCTCCTACGCACAGGGCCGGCGGATCGCTGTGCTCGGAGATATGGGAGAACTCGGCGAAACCGAAAAAGAACTCCATCGCGAGGTCGGTACCTGCTTGTCGGATACGGAGATTGAGACTGCTTTCTGCGCGGGGCCTCTGATGAAAAGCCTGGAGGAGGAAGTACGCCGCCTTTCCCCGGACAAAGAAGTCTTTTATTTCGAAGCAAAAAAGGAGCTCCTGGAAAAGCTCCTTGATTATGTCCGGACGGGGGATACGATCCTCGTCAAGGCTTCGCATTTTATGGATTTTCCGGAGATCGTGGACAAGCTGAAAGAGTTATAATTTGAGTTCCTTCATGTTATCCAGATACATATCGCGGATGATAGAGCGCACCCGTTCCGGGAGCGCTTTTTTTTCGTCTTTTGTCAGATCCTTTGTCTCGATCGGCGGAGCATAGGTGAGGATCACATTCGTCCGGTAGAGCTTTGGGAGATGCTCTTCGAAGACGGGCTTGTCGTAGGTGATCGCCATCGGAACGATCATGCAGCCGGTTTTTTCGGCGGGCTTAAAACTCCCGGCGTGGAAGGGCTGTACCGGTTCGTCGCCTTTGTTTCTGGTGCCTTCCGGATAGATACAGATGGAGATGCCTTTTTTGATGTATTCGATGGAAGTGAGGATCACCTGAAGGCTCTGCTTCATGTCATCACGCTTCATAAAAAGGCAGTAGAGCCGTTTCATCCAGATGGAGATGACCGGCAGCTTCCCGATGGATTCTTTGGAGATATAACCCGTACGATCCGGTACCTGCGCATAGGAGATCACGATGTCAAAAATACTCTGGTGATTCCCGATGTAAAGCACGCTCTGACCGGTTGGGATGTTTTCCTTTCCGCGGACCGTAAGACGGACTCCGGCGAGAAAGACGACAACCCGAAAGCCCCACTGCACAAAGCGGAGGCTGATCATATCGCCTTTTTCGGTGTTTGCCTTCCGGATCAAAAAGGTCAGCGGAAGCATGAAAAGGCTCAGGATACAGAAAAAAACAACATATAAGATCGTGATAATGGTAAGAAACATCGCGATGGTCTCACTTCCGGATTCATTTTCTACATAATCATATCATAAATCGCAAGATTTTGTACCATAAAAACAAAATTGACAAATATATGGTGTTTTTTATTGACTTCATAGTGCAGTTGTGCTAATGTAAAAAAGGTTTTTGTGTTGCTTTTGACTTCGAACATTGAGGAGGGAAGTGAAATGGAACAAAAAGAGCTTGACAAGATCCGTTCGTCGATCCTGCAGCAGTGTGGGAGCAAGGTAATGATCCAGCTGGATCGTGGACGCAACAAGATCGATATCCAGTCCGGAGTGATCCAGAATGCGTACCCCAGTGTTTTCACCATTCTTGTGAATGACAAGAACGAAAACAACCCGCCGCAGCTGCTCTCATTCAGTTATAAGGATGTTGTTACGCATGATATCCGCATGAAACTTTGCTAGACGCAGCATCTGATGCGTCACAATGCGACGGACCGACAGTCTGCTAAATTGTGATAATTATGTGAAAATATGGAGAGAGTGGTTTCCCCACTCTCTCTTTTCTGTTAATATACATAGTATGAAGAAACAAAAGACAGGGAAAAAACTCCATATCTTTTCCGCGATCGGGCTTTCCGTCATGCTTTTTGCGTTGACGCCGGCCTCACTTTTTGAGGCGGACGTGATCTCTGTCGAGATCGATGACAGCGTGGAAACGGGGACTACCGGTTCGGAAAACGCAGCGGCTTCTGAGAGCAGCAGTGAGAACGCCCAGGGGACCGGAAATACGTCAACTACTTCGACGACCGGAACGACTTCGACGTTTGATACGGCTGCGTCCAACCAGAAGATCAACGAGGCCGAGAACAAAAAGAATCAGGCAGAGGAAAATCTGAACAATATCAACAGCCAGATTTCGGGGATCGAAACAAAGCGTTCCCAGCTGCAGAGCGAGATGAATGCACTGGATGCCGAGCTTTCCGAGATCCTTGTCAATCTTTCGATCCTGGAGCAGGAGCTGGTCGATACTCAGGCCCAGCTGGATCAGGTCAATATCGATCTTGCGGCCGCGGAAGAGCGTGAAGCGACGGAATACGCCAATATGAAGCTCCGGATCCAGTACATGTATGAGAACGGCGATGATGATCTCGTGGGAGCGCTGCTTGGTTCCGGGAGCTTTTCGGAGCTTCTTAACCGTATCGAATATGTGGAATCGATGTATTCTTATGACCGGCGGCTTCTGACAGATTATCAGAATACCGTGGCGGAAGTGACGGATCTCCGGGAATCGGTTCTGGATACGCAGGACCAGCTGGAAGAGATCCAGGTGGAATATCAGGCGCAGCAGGCATCCCTGGAAGCGGCGATCGAAAGCAAATCCAAGGAGAATGCGGATTTCGGACAGAAGCTGAAAGAAGCACAGGCGCTGGCTTCCCAGTATTCCCAGACGATCAGCGAGCAGAACGAGATCATCAAGGAGGAGCAGCAAAAACAGGAGGAAGCCCGGAAAAAGAAAGAGGCTGAGGAAAAAGCCAAAGCTGCCGCTGCGCAGGCGGCGAGAACTGCGAGTACATCGAGCGGAACGACGCAGTCCGGCACGACAGGCGATGCGTCCGGCACAAGCGGTGAATCGGGCACTTCTTCCGGCGGAACGCTGAATCCTTCCTACAGGACGGGCGTCAGCGGCTCGGATGTCGTCAATTACGCGATGCAGTTCATCGGAAATCCTTATGTGCTCGGCGGGACCAGTCTTACCAACGGCTGTGACTGCTCGGGCTTTACCCAGAGTGTGTTCTCACATTTCGGGATCTCGATCCCAAGAACCTCAGGATCACAGGCGACTTGCGGTCAGGAGGTTTCTTATGACGCGGCCCAGCCCGGGGATATTGTGTGTTATGTCGGTCACGTCGGTATTTACATCGGCGGCGGACAGATCGTAAATGCGAGTACACCAAGGACAGGCATCAAGACGCAGTCCGCCACCTATCGTACGATCCTGACGGTACGGAGAGTATTATGAAAAAAGTAAAAGCGGTTTTTGTGATCATCGTTATAGCGGCTGTTGTTGCTCTCGGTTTTCTGATCGCAGTTATCCATGATAAACAAAATGAAGAGCTGGTGTATAATCAGAGCCTGGATCTCGTCGCAGTGACGGTGGAGGGAGAAGACTTAACACTCCGGGATCTGGCTTTTTATATTGCCTACGAGGAAAAAGAAGTACAGCAGCAGGCGCTGATCTACGACAGCGAGAATCCGACCCGTTACTGGAATATTCATACAAACGATGAATTTATCCGTGTTACCGCTCGGGATGCGGCGGTGGACATGATGATCCATGATTATGTATACAGCCTGGAGGCGGCTGAGCATGGGTATTCCCTGTCGGATGATGAAGAAAACCTCTGTGAAAGCACGGCAGCTGATTTCTGGTCGGACTTAAGCAGCGATCAGCAGGCGGCTCTTGGCATAACCGAGGAAACGGTGTATGATACGTGCATGGATATCGGCCTTTCGGACAAGTACATCGCCGATCTGAGCAAGGAGTCGGGACGTGACCTGGCGCTTTATGAGACCGGCGGAAAGCTTTGGGATGAAAAGAGAGACGGTATGGACATTAAGTACAACGATCAGGTTCTAGACCGGATCGAGATAGGAACCATTACCGTCAATATGAAATAAGGACAGGATATATGGCGAAAATAGGCAGAAATGATCCGTGCTGGTGCGGATCGGGCCGGAAATACAAGGCCTGTCATCAGGCCTTCGACCAGAAGGTGGAGGATTTTCGGATCAAGGGCGCAAGAGTGCCCGGACATGAGCTCATCAAGACGCCGGAGCAGATCGCGGGGATCAAAGAAAGTGCGAAGATCAATATCGCGGTACTGGATTACGTTGCGGAGCATATCGGCGCGGGCATTTCCACCGAAGAGATCGATCGCTGGGTTTATGATCTGACAACAAAAATGGGAGGCATCCCGGCGCCGCTTCATTACAATGATTATCCGAAAAGTGTATGCACGTCTGTGAACGAGCAGGTCTGCCACGGGATCCCTTCGGAGGATGTGATCTTAAAGGACGGGGATATCATAAATGTGGACTGCTCCACGATCTTAAACGGATATTTTTCCGATTCTTCCAGAATGTTCCTGATCGGTGAAGTGGATGAAGAAAAGAAACGCCTGGTCCGGGTGACGAAGGAATGCATGGAAAAGGGGTTGGAAGCGACAAAGCCCTGGGGGTTCCTCGGCGATATGGGACAGGCGGTGCATGACCATGCCTATGAAAACGGATACACGGTGGTTCGCGAGATCGGCGGACACGGCGTCGGGCTTCAGTTTCACGAAGAGCCCTGGGTAGGATACAATTCCAAGCGCGGGACAGAGATGCTTCTGGTCCCGGGACTGATGTTTACGATCGAGCCCATGGTCAACATGGGAAGGGTCGAGATCTATATTGATGACGGAAACGGCTGGACTGCATATACAGAAGACGGGAAGCCTTCGGCGCAATGGGAGATTCAGGTTCTTGTGACAGAAGACGGCGCGGAGGTCATTTCCTATTGAATACCCGGCGAACGCCCGAACGCTGCCCTGATCCGTGCCTCCGCCTGGGACTTCCCGTGTACGTTCGATGCTCTTTGCCCGGACTGTGACGGAAAACCAGCCTTTATTTTATGATCTGAACGTAGTAGAATATGACAGCATATCCAAAATGTTCACCTATGCAGGAGCCATAGGCTCCGAATCAGTGAACATTATGGGTATGATGTCATATTCGGGGTATACCAGAGGAGTTTAGAAAATGTTAGTCGAAGATCAAAAGAAAAAAGTAACTATGTCAAGGACAATCCCGGCATTCCAAATGTTCACGATCATCTGCCTTGTCATCCTGATAGTGTACAATGTGTTATTGAGGACAGTCCTCTCCGGAACAACCCTCCCGGCATTTCTCGATATGCGTCTTACAATTCCGGGACTGGATGCCAATACGCACATCTCCGCACTTCTGATCGGAATCGTTGCAGCCGTCATTCTCTTCTTCTATACGATCTACAGTATCGGAAAACAAAAGAAGCAGCGCCGCATGAAAACGAGACCTATCAATCAGCTTGTTTTTACGATCATTGCGGATATCCTGATCATAGTCTCTTCCGTACTTTATATTAAGGACGGGTTCCCGTTGCTCGGAGCGTATCTTCTGGTTGCGCTCATCTGTTTCGCTGCAGCAAGCGGTCTCGGCGGGAAAAATGAAAAGGAGAAGAGCTAAATGGATGCGATAGGCATATTCACACTGATCGCGGGGCTTGTCGGCGGACTTGCGCTTTTCCTTTACGGTATGAACGTCATGAGCGGAGGCCTTACAAAGGCTTCCGGCGGAAGGCTCGAAACACTTTTGTCCCGTGTGACAAAAAACAGGTGGTTCGCATACCTGTTTGGTGTAGGTGTGACGGCGGTAGTACAATCCTCTTCCGCATCCACGGTCATGGTGGTCGGCCTTGTAAACTCCGGCATCATGAAGCTGGCCGAGGCGGTGAACGTGATCCTCGGCGCCAACCTCGGTACGACTTTCACGGCATGGCTTCTTTCTCTGAATGCCATCAGTACAGACAACTTTTTCCTGAATCTTTTCAAGCCGATGTCCTTCTCGCCGTTCCTGGCGCTTGCCGGCATCGCGCTTCTGATGTTTACGAAGTCGGATAAAAAGAAAAACCTCGGTGTTATCCTCCTTGGTTTTGCGATCCTGATCTTCGGTATGAACATGATGAGTTCCGCGGTGACACCTCTGAAGAGTTCTCCGGAATTCCAATCGTTTCTTACCACCTTTGAAAATCCGATGATCGGACTCCTTGTCGGAATTCTTTTCACCATGGTGATTCAGAGCTCTGCCGGTACGATCGGTATGATCCAGGCTCTTTCGTCGACGATCATGATCAATTACGGCATGGCGATCCCGGTTGTCATCGGCGCAGAGGTCGGTACCTGTATCACAGCTATTATTTCCTCGCTCGGAGCCAATAAGAACGGTAAAAGAACCGCGCTCATGCACCTTTACTTCAACATCATCAAGGCCGGCTCTTTTATGCTCATCTTCTATGCGCTGAATGCCGTGTTCCATTTCAGTTTTCTTCAGCAGCAGATCGGCATGGTGGGCATCGCTTTCATCCATACGGCGGTAAACCTGGTCGCGACGCCTCTGATGGTGCCTTTTTCCGGTATTCTCGTAAAGCTTGCCCTAAAGACGATCCCCGTGGACGAGAAGGAAAAAGAGCAGCAAATGGAAGAACAGCGCCTTGCCGGACTGGATACGCGTTTCCTTACAACTCCGGCGTTTGCGTTGCAGCAGGCGAAGATGGCGGCAAACGATATGGCAGATCTCTCAAAAGAGGCTCTGGAAAAGGCTATGAGGCTTTTTCAGGAGTATTCGGATGAAGACGCGGAGTCTGTGGGCAGGATCGAAAATACCGTGGACCGGTACGAGGATCAGATCGGTACGTATCTGGTGCGGCTCAGTAATGCGGATCTGGATCAGAACAACAGCCATGAACTCTCCATCATCCTTCACTGTATCACGGACTTTGAGCGGATCAGCGACCATGCATACAATCTTATGCTGAACGCGAAGGAGATGCATGAGGAAAACAAGCATTTTTCCACGAAAGCGCAGGAAGAGGTCAGGGTATTCTCCGATGCGGTGCGTGAGATCGTGGATCTATCCGTCAGGGTCTTCCGGAATGAGGATCTTACTCTGGCAAAGAGCGTGGAGCCTTTGGAGGAAGTGATCGACGGGATCGCGATGGAAGTACGGCGCCGTCATATCCGCAGGCTCAGGAAAGGAAAATGTTCCATCGACCTTGGTTTTGCGCTGAATGACCTCGGCATGGATTACGAGAGGATTGCGGATCACTGCTCGAATATTGCTGTTTGCCTCCTTCAGGTTACCCAGGACGGGTTTGACACCCATGAATATCTGGAAATGCTGAAGAAAGAAAAGAGCAGAAGTTTCGAAGAGACGCTGGAACATTACGAGCATCGTTATTCCCTTCCGACCAAGAAAGCGCAGGACGAAGAGGACGAGCTCCTTGCGGCGCAGAACGCCCTGCTTGAGGAAGAGGCCGCTTCCAAGAAAGACAAGAAGAAAAAGGAAAAAGAAAAGAAAAAGAAGGAAGAGCCGAAGAAACCGGGAGGAAAAGAATGAGTGAGTTAAATATCGTATGCCTTGATATGGAAGGAGTTGTCGTTCCGGAAATCTGGATCGCCTTTGCGGAGAGTACGGGGATCCCGGAACTGAAAAGAACAACCCGTGACGAGCCGGATTATGACAAGCTGATGAAGTATCGCCTGAATATCCTGAAGGAACATCATCTGGGACTGAAGGAGATCCAGGAGACCATTGCCGGGATCGATCCGCTCCCGGGTGCGAAGAAGTTCCTGGATGATCTCCGGGAGATCACGCAGGTCCTGATTTTGAGTGATACGTTTACACAGTTTGCCATGCCGCTGATGAAGAAGCTTTCGTATCCGACGCTGTTCTGCAATACCCTGGAGGTGGCGCTGGACGGAGAAGTGACCGGATACCGGATGCGCGTGGAGAAGTCAAAGCTGACCACAGTGAAGGCCCTGCAATCCATCGGCTTTGAAACGATCGCTGCGGGTGACAGCTTCAACGACCTTGCTATGATCGAGGCATCGAAGGCCGGATTTCTCTTTCGGACAACAGACCAGATCAAGAAAGACTATCCACAGTACCCGGCGTACGAAGACTTTGATGAATTATATTCTGCTATTGTAGATGTTCTTTAGTATAGCTAATGACAATTTCTGCAAAGATCCTGTGAACATATGGAGGAGCTTAGAGCTTCTCTGTATTTGACAGAAAATCAACAGGTTTTTTCCATGGATGGAAAAAACAGGAAGCACGAGCCATGGAAGGCTCGTTGCGACCGGCTGTGTCCGAAATAAATACTTTGCATCAAATGCATAGAAGCTCTTAGCTCCGGAATCAGTGAACAGGGTCTATGCAGAAATTGGCAATTTGAAACAAGTAGATTATCAAAAAAATATCACCAAAAAAGACTCCGTTCGGAGTCTTTATTTTTGTACAATATTCGGGTCTATCTTGTGACGAAAAAAAAATATATACTATATCTAGTGTTTTGCTATTGACATTCGCAATCTAAGAACATATAATTAAATCCAGATATGACGAATATAAAAATTGCCGGATCAGTAAGGCATTCATCCGTCAACGGCCCGGGCGTTCGATACGTTCTTTTCTTTCAGGGCTGCCCGCATCACTGCAGGGAATGCCAGAATCCGGAGACCTGGGATCCTGAGGCCGGACAGGAGATTGCTGTCTCTGATGTGGTTGAAGAGATCAAAAGCACACGCTATCTTGACGGCGTGACTTTTTCGGGCGGAGATCCCATGATGCAGGCGGAGGGGCTCATAGAGCTTTCCAAAGCCGTAAAAGATCTTGGTCTTTCAATCTGGTGTTACACGGGATGGACATTTGAGGAGATCCTTTCCGGCGGCGCCGGAGAGAAAGCAAAGGAAGCGCTTTCTTATATCGATGTGCTCGTAGACGGGCCGTTCTGCATCGAGGAAAAAGATGAAAGCGCGATCTATCGGGGCAGTTCCAATCAACGGCTCATCGATCTATCAAAATCTCTACTATATCAGAAAGTAAGCACAGTAAACATTTAATAAAAAAGCAGGGGGTTATGAAAATGTCATTGACAAAAGTAAAGAAAAGGAACGGAGAGACTGCGCCATTTCAGGCGTCACGGATCGAGAACGCGGTAGCGCAGGCATTTATGTCCACCGGGGAAGTGGTCACGAGAGATCTTTCCACGATGTCGAGGGCAATCGAACTCATGGTGGAAACAGCGCTTTCCGATGCGGGGATCGAATCCCCGACCGTAGAAGAGATCCAGGATACGGTGGAAAACACTCTCATGAAGTGCGGCTATCAGAAGACCGCAAAATCCTATATTCTTTACCGCAGCCAGCATCAGAAGGTCCGTGAGACAAAGACGACCCTGCTTGATTATAAGAAGCTTGTGGATGGCTACATCGGGACCGAGAAGGACTGGCGTGTCAAGGAAAACTCCACAGTTACCCTTTCCGTCGGAGGTCTGATCCTTTCCAACTCCGGCGCGATTTCCGCGAATTACTGGCTGACAGAGGTGTATGACGATGAGATCGCCGATGCACATCGTCAGTGCTTTATGCATATCCATGACCTTTCCATGCTGACCGGTTACTGCGCAGGCTGGAGCTTGAAGCAGCTCATCATGGAAGGCCTCGGCGGTGTACCGGGACGTATCACGAGCGGACCGGCGAAACATCTTTCCACCCTCTGCTCACAGATGGTGAATTTCCTTGGTATCATGCAGAATGAATGGGCAGGTGCTCAGGCGTCCTCGTCTTTTGATACCTATCTTGCTCCCTTTGTTAAAGTGGATCATCTTTCCTATGACGAAGTCAAGCAGTGCATCCAGTCCTTTATCTACGGTGTCAACACACCGTCCCGCTGGGGCACCCAGGCGCCGTTCACAAATGTGACTCTGGACTGGACCGTGCCGGATGACATGGTTCATCTTCCGGCGATCGTCGGCGGAAAAGAATGTGATTTCACCTACGGTGACTGCAAGGCTGAGATGGACATGGTCAACAAGGCGTTCATTGAGATCATGATCGAAGGAGATCACAACGGGCGCGGCTTCCAGTATCCGATCCCGACATACTCCATTACGAACGAGTTTGACTGGAGCGATACGGAGAACAACCGCCTCCTCTTCGAAATGACTGCAAAATACGGAACCCCGTATTTCTCAAACTATATCAACAGCGACATGAAGCCGAGCGATGTACGCTCCATGTGCTGCCGTCTGCGCCTTGACCTTCGCGAGCTCCGCAAAAAAGGCGGCGGTTTCTTCGGCTCCGGAGAATCCACCGGATCCATCGGTGTGGTGACCCTGAACCTTCCGCGTATTGCTTATATCGCCCGTGACCGTAAGGAATTCTATGAGATCCTCGATAAATACATGGACATCGCGGCACGCTCACTCCATATCAAGCGCGGTGTTATCACGAGACTGATGAATGAAGGACTTTATCCGTATACCAAGCGGTATCTCGGCGGTTTCGACAATCATTTCTCCACGATTGGTCTGGTGGGTATGAACGAAGCGATCCGGAATGCGGACTGGATGGATACAGATATCACGACAGAAGGCGGCAGAGCCTTTGCGAAAGAGGTTCTGAACCATATGAGAGAACGCCTTTCTGATTATCAGGAACAGTACGGCGATCTTTATAATCTGGAAGCAACACCGGCAGAGTCCACGACCTATCGTTTTGCAAAGCATGATACCGAAGAATTCCCGGATATCATTACGGCAGCAGAAGGCGATGCAGCTCCTTATTATACCAACAGCACGCATCTTCCGGTTGCATATACGGATGACATCTTTGACGCGCTTGAGATGGAGGATGAGCTTCAGACCCTTTATACGTCCGGAACGGTCTTCCATGCGTTCCTCGGCGAGCGGATTCCGGACTGGAAATCCGCGGCAAACCTGGTCCGCAAGATCGCAAAGAACTTCAAGCTCCCCTACTATACGATGTCACCGACTTATTCCATCTGCGCGGAGCATGGCTATATCGCAGGTGAACACTTTGCATGCCCGCACTGCGGAAAAGAGACAGAGGTTTACAGCCGTATCACGGGTTATTATCGTCCGGTCAAGAACTGGAATGACGGCAAGGCATCCGAGTATCGTGCAAGAAAGACTTATGAACCGGAGGAACTGAGAAGCGAACCCCGCGTTCAGAGGATCAGTGTGATGCCGACGATCTCCGAAGAGATGAAAGAGGAACGGAAAGAAGCAGAGATCACGCTTCGTATGGAAGAAATGCCTGTGGAAGAGCCTGTTATGGAAACACTTACCGTGGATACAGCAGAACCCGCAGAAGAGAATGAGCAGAAGATCATCCTCCTTTCCACGAAGACCTGCCCGAACTGCATGGCAGCACAGCGTATCCTCCGTGAAGGAAATGTACCGTTTGAAGTGATGTACGCGGAAGATGAAGACGGCGGACGTCTTGCGACCGAGTTCCATATCACACAGGCACCGACGCTCTTTGTTCCGGACGGAGACGGCTATATGACCGTCTATAACCTCAGTAACATCAAGGGCTACGTAGACAGGAGAATGGCGGCAACAAAGGCCTGAGCTGAGCACTTATGAAACACAGGATCAACAAAATACGCCTTCGGGATGCTCTCGTGATCTTTCTCGGGAGCACCCTCATGGCGTTTGCGGTAAAGTACATCTTTGACCCGGCGGAGCTTGTTACAGGCGGCGTGTCGGGTCTTACGATTATCATAAAGGATCTTTCGGGACGTTTTCTCGGTTACCCGATCCCCCTATGGGTCAGCAATGTTGTCCTCAACGTGCCGATCTTTTTATTTGCGATAAAAACCGACGGGATCCGTGCGGTTCTTCGGACCGGTATGTCCTGGGTCATCATGTCCGTAGAACTGGCTGTTTTTCCGGAATGGCATTTTATCCCGGATAATCTTCTTCTGGTCTCTTTGTATGGCGGTATCTGCTTCGGGGTCGCAACCGGCATGCTGCTTTCCGTGCGGACTACCAGCGGCGGAACCGATATGCTGGGGAATTCTCTTCATAAATACTTCCGCCAGTACAGCATGGGACGGATCATTCTGGTGCTGGACGGCATTATCGTGGTGCTGGGCGCCGTGGTGTTTGATATTGAGCATACGCTGTTCGCCATCATCTCCGTCTATGTCATGGGAAGGCTCACGGATAAGGTTCTTGATCGAGGAAAAACCGCCAAGATGGCATTTGTCATTTCCGAGAAAAATGAGGAGATCGCTCATGAGATCATGACAGAGCTGGATCGCGGTGTGACAGCGCTCCATGGAAAAGGAATGTATAAGGGCAAGGAACGGGACGTCCTGTTTTGTATCTGCAGTAAGCGTGACATCGTGGATATCAAGGATATCGTAAAAGACCATGACCGGAATGCATTCTTCATTATCGGAAACGCCAGTGAAGTTCTCGGGGAGGGCTTTATTGAAAACTGGACGTGACGTTTTTTCAAATATGTAAATCCTGTGAAATCCATTGACGAACATCCGCGAAGCCGTATATCATGTCGATATACGGTTTTTTATCACATAGGAAATTGCTTCGCAAATTCCTATGTAATAAAAAAGGATGCGCACTCGCGCGAACTGTATATGATGCTAAAGCATCCGCGTTCGGCGCGAGAGTTTCGCAAGCGAAACTCTATTTAATCTAAGAGGAATCATACATGAATAAAATGAGATATCGTGAGGGGCGAAGCGTTAAGTGGCGGAAGCTCCCTCCGAATTTTAACCGGAAATCCTTTGTGATTCAGTGGTGCATCTTTTTCCTGGCATTATTTACCGTGATCGCCATCGGCATCATAGGCCTTGACCGTCTCGGCATCGGAACGCTCCGATTCGGGTTTTTTTCCATGGATTTCCAGTGCCTTGCGTTTATGTTGTTTGCGGGTCTTTTCGGTCATGTAAGCGGAATGTTTGCCACCATTGGCGTGTTTATCTATGCGCTCATCGTGGAACCGGAAAATGCGTATCTTGTTTCTCTTTATCTCCTTGCTGCGATCCTTTTCTCCCTGGCCGGAGAAAAAAGGGCGTTTGCGTCCAAAAAGAAAACCTTCCTGTTTTTCCTGGTTGCGAGTCTTTTGATGGCGGCTCTCTCCACTTTGATCATTCTGCTGCGAAGCTATGATATGAACATCGATCAGGATATGCTCATCGAATACGGCACGCATCTTCTGTCTCAGTCGGTCCAGTGTCTCATTGGAGCCTATGCGTGCAGGCTGTTTTTTAAGTGTGCCCCCGACAGCGTAAAAAAACGGGTAGCGCTCGGGCTCCTTTATTACAATAAACAATATGAAACCGATGAGGAGTACCGGAAAGCCCTCCGCCGGAATGTTCTCGGAGGGAAAGTCGCCATGCTGATCATCGGAGAAGCAGTAGTCATGGTGATCGCAGCGATCATGTTTACGAGGATCCTCTTTCCGGATCTGCAGAGAATGCGGGCGCATATTGATACAGAGGAAAGAACGCCCGGGATCGCTCAAACGCTGGAAAATTACAACTTCTACGGCTTTATCCCCAGTCAGGAGCTTCGGGACAAGCTGAAGGAACAAATGGACGAGACGCTTCCGGAGATCGAAGAGGGTGAATTTGTATACAACATCTACAGCTATGCCTATATCACGAAAATGGTGCTGATGCTGCTCTGTATCGGGGTTCCTCTTGCCGTGCTGGCCAATTATTATGCGCAGGTGCGTTTTACCGGTCCCATCAGCCGGATCTCCAATTATATGGTGAAGTTCTCAAGAACCCCGCAAAAGGATCTGAAGGCCTGCGTAGACAATATCTATAAGCTGGACATCCATACCCATGATGAAATTGAGCAGCTTTATCATGCGGTGGATCTGACGGTGCATGATGTTGTGGACATGATCGACCGGATCCAGCAGGAGGCAAAGCTTGAGGAGGATCTCAGGGTGGCGGAAGCCGCGAGCGAAGCGAAATCCGCATTCCTTTCCAATATGTCCCACGAGATCCGCACCCCGATCAACGCCGTGCTCGGCATGGATGAAATGATCCTCAGGGAATCCTCTGATCCTGCGGCTGTCCGGTATGCAACGGACATCAAGAACGCCGGGAGGACACTCCTTTCCCTGGTGAACGATATTCTCGATTTCTCCAAGATCGAAGCAGGAAAGATGGAGATCCTGCCGGTGCAGTACGAGGTTTCCAGTACCATGAACGATCTTGTCAATATGATCGCGGAACGCGCAAGGGATAAGAATCTGGAGCTTATTGTCCATGTGGACGAAACCATTCCTCATTTGCTATGCGGTGATGAGATCCGGATCAAGCAGTGCGTCACGAATATCCTGACGAACGCGGTCAAATACACGGAGGAAGGATCAGTCACGCTATCCGTTTCCTCGGAAAAGGCGGATGAAACCCATGTCCGCATGCGTTACAGAGTCCAGGATACCGGGATTGGGATCAAAGAAGAGGATCTTGAAAAGCTGTATTCACCTTTCGAACGCATCGAGGAGATCCGGAACCGTACTATTGAGGGAACAGGGCTTGGCATGAGCATCGTGAAAAAACTTCTCGCGATGATGGATACAAAGCTGGAGGTAAAGAGCGTTTACGGCGAGGGATCTGACTTTTCCTTCGAGATCCTCCAGGAGGTGATCGACTGGGAGCCGATCGGCAATTTTGAGGAAAACTACCGGATCGCTGCGGAAAATGCTGCAAAGTATCAGGAAAGCTTCCATGCTCCGGATGCAAAAGTACTGATCGTGGATGACACGAAGATGAATCTGACGGTAATTGAGGGGCTTCTCAAGCAGACGCAGGTGCAGGTCACCACTGCGACGAGCGGAAAGGAAACCCTGGAGCTTGTGGTAAAAGAGAAATACGATGTGATCCTTCTTGACCACAGGATGCCGGAAATGGACGGTGTGGAAACGCTTGCCGCCATGACGGATCTTGATGGAAACCGGAACGCGGACACGCCGGTGGTTGCGCTGACGGCAAATGCCGTGTCCGGGGCAAGAGAATTCTACTTAGAAGCGGGTTTTAAAGATTATCTCTCCAAACCGATCGATTCGGAGAAGCTGGAAAAGGTGCTTTCTGATCTGATCCCGTCAGATAAAGTGATACTTCCGGGGAATCCTGAGTTTCATCTCACCTCGCAAATGCCGATCCCCGAGGGCATCACCGATGAAAACGGATATATCAAAAAAGGACCGGTGCAGGTCGGAAATCCGCTGCAGAGCGAAAGCGGCCGGATCATCCATGAACAGTTGCTTCATTGCCGTGACATCGATCTTGCGGCAGCGACAAAGAACTGCGGGAATGAAGGGATCCTTCACGATGCGATCAAGGAATTCCTGATCGCGCTGCCGGCCAAATCGTCGCAGATCGAGCAGTATGCTGCGGATGGTGATTTCCGGAATTACGCGGTTCTGGTACATGCATTAAAGAGCTCGGCGAGACTCATCGGTGCGAAGCAGCTGTCCGAGGACGCGGCATATCTGGAAAAATGCGGAAACGAGGAAAAAGTGGACGAGATCGCAGCGAAGACGCCTGCACTGATTGAACTCTACCGAAGTTATGAACAGAAGCTTTCCGCAGTGGATCCCGGAAAAGACCGAGCAGATATTTCGAAACCGGAGATCTCGGAGGAGGATTTAGATGAGGCGTTTTCCGGGCTTCGGGAGTTTGTGGAAGCCTATGATTTTGACAGTGGCGACAAGATCATCAAGATGCTGGACGGCTACAAAATACCTTCGCACAGCCGCGAAAAGTATGATAAGATAAAGGAACGGATGACGGCGGTCGATCGCGATTCGCTGCTTGAGATCTTATAACAGGAGTGTCATTACATGGAAAAGACAGGAAAGCAGATATTTTTTATAACGGCTTCGAAGCAGAAAGGCTTCATGGTGAATGCCATTTTGCAGGAGCTTTCGGAGGATGGTTATATGATCCGGGTATGCGAGCCGAATCCGACGGAACTTAGCAAACTTCAGGGAGAGAGCGGTGTATATCTCGGATATCTTGAAGGAATAGAGGATATCGGTGAAAAAGCGGATCAGATGCTTTTTTACTTCAAGGAACAGATCTTGGAAAATGAGATCGCACTGGTCCTGATCGGGAAAAGTGATGATTTTGATTATGTCCACAGGATCATTCCGAAGGAGAGGATCACGGGAGAGTTCTTAAGGCCGGTCAATGTAAAGGAACTGGGCGCGAAGCTTCTTTCCATTGTAGAGAGGGAAGAGGAGAAGTCGGCGAAGAAACGGATCCTTGTGGTGGATGACGACGGGATGATGCTCCGGACTGTCAAGACCTGGCTGTCGGAAAAATACCAGGTGTTCATGGTCAATTCCGGGATGAATGCCATTTCGTTTCTGGCGAAGAACGAAGTGGATCTGATCCTTCTCGATTATGAAATGCCCGTGACGACGGGCCCTCAGGTGCTGAAGATGCTGAGGAGTGAGTCGGAAACGAGCCATATCCCGGTGATGTTTCTGACGGTCAAGGATGATAAGGAAAGCGTCATGAATGTCCTTTCACTGAAACCGGAGAAATATCTTCTCAAGACGATGCCGCCGGCAGAGCTCATTGCCAGTATCGATGAGTTTTTTGAAAAGAAACGGTTGGAGAAGGTTATTGGCTGAAAACGGGATTTTTGTTTCAGGGAGACGATCATGTTGATGAAAGAAGAAATCAGAGCGATGAAGCTCTCTGCTCCGGAGATGGCCTCGAGCAGTATTGAAACGCGAAACAGTGCCTTATCGGCGATCAAGAAAGTGCTTTCAGAGAAAAAGGAAGAGATCTTTGAGGAGAACCGGAAGGATCTTGCTGCAGCGGATGAGAACGGTATCGCGGAAGCAGTCAAAAAGCGTCTGAAATTCGATGAAGGGAAGCTTCGGGATGTCATTGCAGGGATCGACGGCCTCATCGGTCTTTCGGATCCGGTCGGCAAAATTACGCTCCGCCGTGAACTGGATATTGGCCTTGTCCTTTCCCGTGTGACCTGTCCGATCGGTGTGATCGGCGTGATCTTTGAGGCACGTCCGGACGCACTGATCCAGATCTCCTCCCTTTGCATCAAGAGCGGTAACTGCGCGGTGTTAAAGGGTGGAAAAGAAACGACTTATACGAACCGGATCCTGTTTTCTTTAATCCGGGAAGCGGTCATCAGATCAGGCCTCCCGGAAAAATGTCTTCTTCAGGCGGAGCAGCACAGTGAGATCGATGAACTCCTTGAATGCGAAGGGGATGTGGATCTCATCATTCCTCGCGGTTCCAATGCTTTTGTCCGGTATATCATGGATCATACGAAGATCCCGGTCATGGGACACGCGGATGGTGTGTGCACGATCTATGTGGAAAAAACCGCAGATCAGGAGATGGCGCTCCGCATTCTTCTGGATGCGAAGACGCAGTATACCGCTGCATGCAATGCTGTGGAAACGATCCTTGTCGACCGGGAGATCGCAGGAGACTTTCTGCCGAAACTCCTTGCATTGATGAAAGAAAACGGCGTGGCTCTCCGCGGAACAGAGGAAGTGACTGCTGTGATCGAGGCGGAAAGGATGGGGGAGGAAGAGTTCAACAAAGAGTATCTTGCCCTTATCGCTTCCGTGAAGCTGGTCTCGGATGTCCGGGAGGCGGCAGAGCATATCAACCGCTTCGGTTCGCATCATACCGATGCGATCATCACGGAGGATGACGCTGCTGCTGCTCTTTTCATGGATCTTGTTGATTCCGCCGGTGTTTACCGGAACTGCAGCACCCGCTTCGCAGACGGCTTCCGCTACGGCTTCGGCGCCGAGGTCGGCATCAGTACGAGCAAGCTCCATGCCCGCGGTCCCGTCGGTCTGGATGGCCTCGTGACTTACAAATACAAACTGGAAGGCTCCGGCCAGATCGTCGGCGACTACGCCGCCGGACGATCGGAATTCCATTTCAGGGATTTGGAGGACGTGCAATGATCGATTATACAGAAGGCTCAGGAAAGCAGTATCATACCAATATCGGGCCGGGAGATGTAGGCAAATACGTGATTCTTCCGGGCGATCCGAAACGCTGCGAAAAGATCGCGTCGTATTTTGACGACGCCAAACTCGTTGCGGACAGCCGCGAATATGTGACATACACCGGAAAACTTCTTGGCGAACCGGTTTCCGTCACATCCACCGGCATCGGCGGCCCTTCGGCTTCGATCGCCATTGAGGAACTCTCGAAATGCGGTGCGCATACCTTTGTGCGTGTCGGGACCTGCGGTGGAATGCAGCAGGATGTGGAGGGCGGCGATATCGTGATCGCCAGCGGCGCCATTCGCATGGAAGGGACGAGCCGTGAATTTGCACCGATCGAATATCCGGCAGTTGCGGATTATGAGGTTCTTACGGCTCTGAAAAAGGCGGCGGAAGAGAAGCGAATCCCGCATCATGTCGGCGTTGTCCAGTGTAAGGATTCTTTTTTCGGACAGCATGAACCGGAGGTTATGCCGGTTTCCTATGAGCTGGAGAACAAGTGGAATGCATGGATCCGTATGGGGTGCCTTGCCAGTGAAATGGAATCGGCGGCGCTGTTCATTGCCGGCAGTTTTCTTCGTGTCCGTGTCGGTTCCTGCTTCCTTGTGGTGGCAAACCAGGAGCGGGCAAAGGCAGGACTTCCGAATAAACAGGTGCATGATACAGCCCTCGCCATCGAAACGGGAGTGGAAGCCTTAAAGAAGCTCATCGAGTGGGATCTGGAAAAGGCGGTTTCCTGAGCCGTTTTTGGATAATATACATCGTATTGGGAAATATACAAAAAACAACCCGTGAAAAGGGCTATATTCGGTAATTATTCTTGACAAAGTCTGGTATAATACCTCGTGGGTAACCATAAAACTAATTCTAAAAGGAGAGGAAACATGAAAAAGAAAGTTTTAGCTGGATTATTATGCGGCGCAATGGTTCTTTCCATGACAGCGTGCGGCGGAAATCTGTCTGATGCGGAAGCACAGCAGGTTGTTTCCGAAGTGACCGCTGCTCTGGAAGAGGCTAGTGCAGCAGCTTCTACAGAGGCAGAGGCAGAAGCTCCTGCTGATGAAGAGGCAGCTGAAGAGCCGGCAGGTGCTGACGGATCTTCATTCAAGGTTGGTCTTGTTACGGACGTAGGTGGTGTTAACGACCAGTCCTTCAACCAGTCTGCATGGGAAGGCCTTCAGAGAGCACAGAGCGATTTCGGCGTAGAAGTTCAGTATCTGGAGTCCAAGGGTGATTCAGACTATGCAGCAAACATTGAGACATTCCTGGATGAGGACTATGACCTGATCATCTGCGTAGGTTACATGCTTGCAGATGCTACAAGGGAAGCAGCAACTGCAAACCCCGATCAGAAATTCGCGATCATCGATGATTCCACCAATGCGGATCTTGACAACGTTACCTGCCTTACCTTCAAGCAGGAGCAGTGCTCCTACCTCGTAGGTTATGTGGCTGGTTCCATGACCGAGACCGATAACGTAGGTTTCGTCCTTGGTATGGCGAGCGAGACGATGCACAAGTTCGGCTATGGTTTTGTAGCAGGTGTTCTTGATGCAAATGACAAGGCAACGGTTCAGCAGATGAATGCGAACAACTTCGCAGATTCTGCAATCGGTAAGACCGATGCAAACACCATGATCACCAACGGCGCTGATATCATCTATCATGCAGCAGGCGGTACGGGTCTCGGCGTTATCGAGGCATGCCAGGAAGGCGGCAAGTATGCGATCGGTGTTGATACCGACCAGAACTACCTTGCTCCTGATACAGTCATTACCTCTGCTATGAAGAGAGTTGACAACGCTGTTTATGATGTGACCGAGCAGCTGATCAACGGCACCATCAAGGGCGGCGAGGCAATCTATGACCTGACCAACGAAGGTGTTGACATCGCTCCGACCAAGACCCTTCTTCCGGATGATGTTGTGAAGAGCATCGAGGATGTAAAGGCTAAGATCATCAGCGGTGAGATCGTTGTTCCGGCATCTCAGGACGAGTTCGAGGCAAAGTACGGCGACGTATACGAGCTTGACTAATTGATTCAGTCTTTTCTGAGAGTCATTTTTGAATCACAATTGACCCTCCGGCTTTCAAAGCGGAGGGTCTTTTTTTTGCTCTGAAAAAATGATAAAATAATAACGACTATGTGGGAATGGTTTTACTTGTGATTGAATGGTTCAGATAGAGAAGAAGAGGGGGACATTTATGCGTCCGATCAGTATGGAGCGTGTCGAGGAAACACGAAGTGAGATTCTTAATATTATCGAAAGTTCGACGCTGACACATGAGCAGAAGGTGACGAATCTGGCAAATCAGGCGGATTCCCTTCTGGAGGTTCTGGACGTCCCGGAGGGACTGGATGAGCTTTTAAACGTTCCGGGAGATGAGAAATGTATCTGCGACCTGTTTGAAGGCCATGCGCCCATGCGTCCGCGTTATGTGGCGCCGGACTATGGGAAGCTCATGTGGGAAGGGAGCAAATTCCTTCGTCTTTCTCCGCCGAAGGATCTTTATGAAGCGCTGAATACACTGCTCATTTTTTATAAGCATGTGCCGAGTGTTACGAATTATCCGGTTTATTTAGGGCAATTGGATGATCTTCTGGAACCCTTTATTGAGACCGTGGATGAGGCAACGGCCAAGAAGCTGATCCGTCTCTTTCTTCTCAACGTGGACAGGACGGTGCTGGATTCTTTTGCCCATGCGGATATCGGTCCGAAAGCCACGAAATCCGCGCGGCTTATCATGGAAGCGGAGGCAGAGCTTGATGATGCGGTTCCGAATATTTCCCTGAAATATGAAGAGGGCGTGACGGATGATGATTTTCTGAAGGCGGCGGTGGAATGCGCCCTGAAGTGCGCGAAGCCGAGCTTTGCAAATCATGCGATGTTTAAAAAGGAGCTGACGGAGAACTATGTCCTTGCCAGCTGCTACAACGGGCTTCCGCTGGGCGGCGGGTCCTATACACTTTGCCGGCTGATCCTCGGCAACATCGCAAAAAGAGCGAAAGACATCGCGGATTTCAAGGAAAACCAGCTTCCTTATGTGCTTGATATCATGGCGCGCTATATGGATGCCCGTATCAAATTCGAAGTAGAGGAGAGCGGGTTCTTTGAGAACAGCTTCCTTGTCAAAGAAGGCTTTATCAGAAGAGACCGTTTCACTGCAATGTTCGGACTGGTAGGTCTTGCGGAAGCGGTTAATATCCTTCTTGAGAAAGAGGGAAGGGTCGGGCGCTTCGGACACGATGAAACAGCAAACGGCCTTGGCGTTGAGATCATGGATATCATTGATGCATTCAACAAAGAACATCACAATCCCTATTGCGAGATTACGGGCGGACATTTTCTTCTGCATGCGCAGGTCGGGATCGCGGAGGATCAGGGGATCACTCCCGGGACACGCATTCCGATCGGCGAAGAGCCGGAAGAACTGATCGACCAGCTTCTTCTGCTTTCGCGTTTTCATAAGTATTTCCCCTCGGGTACCGGTGACATTTTCCCGGTGGATATGACAGTGCATCGGAATCCGGAGTTTGTGATGGATATCATTAAGGGTTCCTTCCAGAAACAGCTGCGTTATCTTTCTTTTTATTCCAGTGACAGTGATGTGATCCGTGTTACGGGTTATCTTGTCAAAAAATCCGAAATGGAAAAGCTGGACAGGGGAGAAGCCGTCATTCAGGATACGACGGCTCTGGGTCTCGGGGCTGCAAAGAACGGTCATATCTTGGAACGCAAGGTGCGATGAAAGCACTGGTCAATAAGATCATTCCGTTTTCCAGCGTAGACGGACCCGGAAACCGGACAGCGGTTTTTCTTCAGGGCTGCAATATTGACTGTAAATATTGTCACAATCCGGAGACAAGGGCTGTCTGTGTTCACTGCGGTTTTTGTGTGGAAAAGTGTCCCGCAAAAGCGCTTTCTTTTGAAAAGGATGATGAGATCCCGACCGGAGAACGGGTAGTCTTCGATCCGGCAAAGTGTGTTTCCTGTGACACCTGTATCCATGTCTGTCCCCATGACAGTACGCCGAAAGCGAAATGGATGGAGCCTTCCGAGGTAATGGACGCTGTCAGAAAACAGATCCCATTTATCCGCGGGATTTCCGTTTCCGGCGGGGAATGCATGCTGGAAACCGCGTTTCTTACTGGGCTTTTTACACTGGCAAAAGCGGAGGGTCTGACAACACTGATCGATACGAACGGTACGGTGCCTTTTTCGGATCAGAAGGAGCTCCTCGCTGTGACAGACGGCGTAATGCTGGATATCAAGGCATTTCGGGATGAGGAGCACCGGAAGGTGACCGGGGAGACGAACCGGATCGTGCTTTCAAATGCGGAATATCTCGGAGAAATGGGGAAACTCTATGAGGTACGGTGTGTCATCGTGCCTGATCTTTACGATACAGAGCGGTCCGTGACGGAAATGGGAGATTTTTTAAAGCCTTTGTATGAAAAGCATCCGTTCCGGATCAAGCTCATTGCATTCCGTAGCAACGGAGTCCGCAGCGAATACCAGTCGCTCCGGACGCCAAGTACAACAGATCTTACACGGTTATCCGGTGTTTTGAAAAAGAAAGGATATCAGGATATCATCCTGATCTGATGATAAAAACGAAGGAGGGGTTTAGTTTGAGCAACATGGACGAAAGTACGGTCGTCATCGAGATGAAAGACATCGTCAAGAAATTCGGCGATTTCACCGCGAACGACCATATCAATCTTACGGTCCATAAGGGAGAGGTGCATGCGATCCTCGGGGAGAACGGTGCCGGGAAAAGCACGCTGATGAATGTGCTCTACGGGCTGTATAAGCCCACGAGCGGAGAGATCCGTGTAAACGGAAAGAAGGTGGAGCTTTCGGGGCCGAATCATGCGATCTCGCTTGGGATCGGAATGGTGCATCAGCATTTCATGCTGATCCAGCCGTTTTCCGTGACCGACAACATTATTCTGGGGGTGGAGCCGAGAAAGGGTCTGATGATCGATACCAAGGCTGCGCGCAGTAAGGTGGTGGAGATCTCGGAGCGATACGGAATGAAGGTGGATCCGGATGCGAAGATCGAGGATATCTCCGTCGGTATGCAGCAGAGGGTGGAGATCTTAAAGGTCCTTTACCGCGGCGCGGATACACTGATCCTGGATGAGCCGACGGCTTCTCTGACTCCTCAGGAGATCGATGAACTTATGGAGATCATCCGGAATCTGACGGCAGACGGAAAGAGCGTGATCCTGATCACTCATAAGCTGAAAGAGATCAAGGCCTGCTCCGACAACTGCACGATCATCCGTCAGGGAAAATACATCCGGACCGTGAAGGTGGACGAAGTGACGGAGCACGAGCTTGCTTCCATGATGGTCGGGCGCGATGTCAACTTCAAGGTTGAGAAAAAGGATCAGGAGCCTGGAAAGATCGCGCTTGAGATCAAGGATCTTCACGGGAAGGATTATCGGGGCGTCGAGATCTTAAAGGGCCTCAACCTGAATGTCCGCGAGGGTGAGATCGTCGGTCTTGCCGGTGTCGACGGAAACGGACAGACAGAGATGGTGGAGATCCTGACAGGACTTCGGAAGGGTGAGTCCGGACAGGTCACCATGTACGGCAAGGACATTTTCAATAAAACGCCGAAGGAGATCTTTGATTCCGGCGTATCAAGTATTCCGGCAGACCGTCAGAAGCACGGCCTGGTGCTGGATTTTTCCGTGGAGGACAATTTCATCCTTCAGCACTACAAGGAAGAACTCTATTCGCATCACGGCATCCTGGACCGCAAGGAGATCCGTCGGCATGCCACGACGCTGATCAATCAGTTTGATGTCCGTCCCCGTGCCTGCGAGGACCGGCCGGCGAAGACTCTTTCCGGAGGAAACCAGCAGAAGGTTATTATTGCACGCGAGGTTTCCAATGCGATGGAGCTTCTGATCGCGGTGAATCCGACGAGAGGACTTGATGTCGGAGCGATCGAATTTGTGCATAAATATCTGGTGGAGCAGAGAAACAAGGGCCGTGCGGTTCTTCTGGTTTCGTTTGAGCTCGATGAGATCATGAGTCTTTCCGACCGGATCGAGGTTATTTTTGACGGACAGATCCAGGGTAGTGTTGACGGAAAGAACGCGGATGAGAAAGAGCTCGGATTACTGATGGCAGGAGGGAAACAGCATGGTTAAGAAAAAAAGCATTCTTGAGAGCAATGTGCTGTATACCATCATTGCCATTCTTATCGGCTTCCTGATCGGAGCGATCTTCCTTGTCATGGCGAATATCAGTCCGGCAGAGGCCTACGGACGCCTGATCACGGGTGTCGTCAGCAAACCGAAATACTGGTGGTGGACGCTTGTATACTCCGCGCCCGTGATCCTGACCGGTCTTTCGGTGGCGTTTTCCTTCCGGACCGGTGTCTTCAATATCGGTGCCGAAGGTCAATTTGTAGTTGGTTCCATCGCGGCCACCATGGTTGGTATCCTCGTCGATGTTCCGGCGATCATCCATGTGCCGCTCTGTCTTATCGCTGCAGCCCTCGCGGGTGCCGGCTGGTCATTGATCTGCGGTGTTATGAAAGTGAAGAAAGGGATCCATGAAGTCCTTTCGTTCATTATGTTTAACTGGATCGCGTTTTATCTGTCAAACTATCTGGTAAACACAGAACTCCTTCACAAAGAGGGTGGCGGTGAAGCCACGAAGGATCTTCTGGATTCCGCAAGTATCCTGTTTCCCGAGAGCTGGATCCAGGCGACCGGATGTACTGCCGCAAACTGGGGCATTGTTATTGCGGCGGCTCTCGGCATCTTTGTCTGGGTCATCATTGAAAAGACCACTCTCGGCTATCGTTTGAAAGCCGTTGGTTTCAACAAATTCGCGGCACAGTATGCAGGTATTGATTCGAATAAATCCATCCTGACCGCACTTGGTATTTCCGGTGCTCTTTCGGGCCTCGGCGGTGCGGTACAGATCATGGGAATGGGCGGCAGGCTTGCGCAGTTTGCAGGCCAGGAGGGCTACGGATTTGAAGGTATCACGGTTGCCCTCATCGGCGGTTCCAACCCCATCGGCTGTATTTTCGCCGGTATCTTCTATGGTGCAATGAAATACGGCGGTTCCAAGCTTACGATGATCAATGCTCCGGCCGAGATCATCAACATCATCATGGGCTGCGTGGTAATCTTTATCGCGATCGCCCATGTGTTCAAGGAACTGTTCCTTAGAATCGGAAAAAAGAAGAAGGGGGCGAAATAAGCAATGGATGTTATTATTCAAAATCTCGGATTATTGATCAATGCAACACTGATCGCAACGCCTCCGCTTCTGCTGGCGGCTCTCGGATCCTGTTTTTCCGAGCGGAGCGGCGTTGTCAACATCGGAATCGAAGGTATGATGACGATGGGTGCGGTGACCGGTGTCATCACGGCACTGAATACCGGAAACGGGCTTTTAGCCTTTCTCGTCGGAGGTCTTGTCGGAGCATCGCTCGGCGTGATACACGCGGTTGTCTGTATCACGTTCCATGCGGACCAGACCATCGCGGGTACAGCTATCAACTTTATCGGACCCGGTCTTGCGGTCTTCATCTGCAAGATCCTTTACAACTCTTCGGATACGCCGGCACTGGACGCTTCCAGCAAGCTTCCCAAGATGTTCAACGGTGTATTTCCGGCAGGGTCCTTCGGCGCAAATGTGCTGAACGTGTATTCCATGGCGTATCTCGTGTTTGTATTCGCGGCAGTATGCTGGTTTGTGTTCTACAAAACAAAATTCGGAGCACATCTCAGAGCCTGCGGTGAGCATCCGGAAGCCTGCGAATCACTTGGTATCAACGTGTACCTGGTGCGTTATGTCTGCGTCATTCTCTCCGGATTCCTTGCGGGACTCGGAGGAGCGTTCGTAACGCTGGCAACGGTCAGCCAGTTCCGGCCTTCGGTTATCGTCGGACAGGGCTTTATCGCGATCGCGGCAGTCATCTTCGGAAAGTTCTCGCCGGGCGGAGCCGTTAAGGGGTGCCTGATCTTCGGTGTCTGTAACGGTATCAAGGCCCTGGCGAGCCAGGGCAATGTGGTGTCGCCAAACCTGATCTCCATGATCCCTTACGTGGTAACGATCCTGGCACTGATCTTCTTCGTTGGACGCGCCAATGCACCGGCAGCAAACGGAAAGCCTTATATTCGTTCCAGGTAGTTTGTTACTACCGCAGGGATCAATATGTATACATATGATCTTCTCTTGCGATAAACGCTCCAACGAACTAACCGCCAACTTCGACAGCGACGCTCAGCAGAGGCTTCGCGCCTTGTCTACGTAAGCGGTGGATTTCGTTTCCGCATCGCAAAATGAAGATCACATGCATACAATTGATCCTCTGCGGCGGGATAGACCTTCCATCGCATGCAGTATTTCGGCATGAACGGAAATACATTGGTTCGAGCCACGTAAGCTCTTAGCATGCGTATCATAAACACAGGTACGAGCACACAGGACGTGTGCGAGAGCAATCAGCCGACAGGGATGTCGGGTTGATTGCGGTGCCGGACATAGGGATATCCATGCCGCATGCTTAGAGATTGTGGTGAGAACCACAGTACTTTCCGATCATGGCGGAATCTGTAGCGAAGAAGAACTGTCAACGCCGCAGAAAGCAAGTTGTCTTTTGCGGCAGTATAATTGCAAGTATGATGAAGGTGACTAACATGACGAATCAGGAACTGATCGAACTCGCGCTGAAAGCGAGGGAGGCAGCATACGCGCCGTACTCGGATCATCCGGTGGGGGCAGCGCTTCTGACAAAGAGCGGCAAGGTATACTGCGGATGCAATATTGAGAATGCGGGATTTACACCGGGGAACTGCGCGGAGCGCACTGCATTTTTCAAGGCGGTCAGCGAGGGCGAGAAGGAATTCGAAAAGATCGCCATCGTCGGAGGCTTAAGGAGCAGGAAGGATCTCCCGATCTGTGCGCCTTGCGGCGTCTGCCGTCAGGTAATGATGGAATTCTGCGACCCGGAGACCTTCCTCATCATCCTCGGAACAAACGTCCCCGGGCGGTGCGAGGAGTACACGCTGAAAGAACTCCTGCCGCTCGGCTTCGGCCCGAAATCGTTATTGGAACCTTAAATACCGTAAATCGAGCCACGAGAGCGGATGACAGAGCGCTTCACCGAGCGGCGCTGGATGCCCAGTGGGCATCCGATTAGCGCGGACCGTAGTGAAACGAAGACAAGTGTGTCTGTGAAGTGGTCTGACAGCAGCGGGAGTGGCTCCAATATTTGTAGAAAGGAAAAATCAGAATGGATACAAAGAAAATTTTAGCGGCCTGCGACCATACATTATTACTCCAGACCAGCACCTGGGAGGAGATCAAAGGGATCTGCGACGATGCGATCAAGTACGAAACGGCGTCGATCTGCATCCCGCCCTGCTACGTGAAGCAGGCTCGCGACTACATGGGCGACAAAATGAAGATCACGACCGTCATCGGCTTCCCGAACGGCAATCATACCACGGCGACCAAGGTCTTTGAGACAAAGGATGCCATCGCCTGCGGTGCGGATGAGATCGATATGGTCATCAATGTCGGCATGCTGAAAGCAAAAGAGTATGATTATGTGCTAAATGAGATCAAAGAGATTAAGAAGGCCTGCGAAGGCCACATTCTGAAGGTGATCATCGAGACCTGCCTTCTTACGGACGAAGAAAAGATCAAGATGTGTGAACTCGTAACGGAGGCCGGAGCGGATTATATCAAGACATCCACCGGATTTTCCACGGCAGGAGCAACCTTTGACGATGTGGATCTGTTTGCAAAGCATGTCGGAGAAGGTGTGAAGATCAAAGCTGCCGGCGGGATCGGTTCCCTTGAGGATGCCGAGAAGTTTATGAGCCTTGGCGCCGACCGTCTCGGAACCAGCCGGATTGTAAAAATTGTAAAGTCCCAGGGTTGATTATCTTTTCATTACAGAGCGGTTTGGAGGAGAATGATATGAGCGGACATTTTAACAGAGCTTTCGTTATCGTAATTGATTCCATGGGCATCGGCGCCATGCCGGATTCCGAGCGTTTCGGGGACATCGGTGTTGACACTCTCGGTCATATCTCGGAAAAGGTGGATCACTTTGTGATCCCGCATCTTCAGAGTTTAGGGCTCGCGAATCTGAAGGCGCTGAAGCAGGTACCTCCGGCAGAGAACCCGAAGGGTTATTATGCAACTCTCCGTGAAATGAGCAACGGCAAGGATACGATGACCGGACACTGGGAGATGATGGGCATTCATACGACGAAGCCCTTCATAACCTTCACGGATACCGGCTTCCCGAAGGAACTGATCGACGAACTGGAGAAACGTACCGGCAGAAAGATCATCGGGAATAAAGCAGCAAGCGGCACGGAGATCCTGGAGGAGCTTGCGGAGCAGGAGATCAATGAGGGGAAACTGATTGTCTATACCTCGGCCGATTCCGTGCTTCAGATCTGCGGAAATGAAGAAACCATGGGCGTTGAAACGCTCTATCGCTATTGTGAGATCGCCCGTGAACTGACCATGAAGGATGAATGGCGTGTCGGCCGTGTCATTGCCCGTCCTTATGTCGGGAAAAAGAGAGGCGAGTTTAAGAGAACCAGTAACCGCCATGATTATGCATTGAAGCCAACCGGCCCGACGGCGTTGAATGCTATGAAGGATGCCGGATTTGATGTAATCTCTGTCGGAAAGATCAACGATATCTTTGTCGGAGAAGGCATCACGGAGGCTCTTCATTCGGATTCATCCGTGCATGGTATGGAACAGACCATTGATATCGCAGGCCGGAATGACTGGAAGGGGCTGTGTTTCGTGAATCTGGTGGATTTCGATGCGCTTTGGGGCCACCGGAGAGATCCGATCGGCTACGGTGCGGAGATTGAGCGGTTTGATGAAAAACTGGGAATCCTTCTTCCGAAACTTCGGGAGGATGATCTTCTCATCATTACCGCGGATCACGGAAATGATCCGACCTATACCGGTACCGATCATACAAGGGAAAAGGTACCGTTCCTTGCGTATTCGCCTTCTATGGAGGGCCGGGGGGAGCTTAGTGAAAAGGATACATTTGCGGTCATCGGTGCCACCATCGCGGATAACTTCGGTGTTTCCATGCCGGAGGGCACGATCGGGTCATCACTTCTTGCGGAGCTGAAATAATAAATGAAGCCGCATTTTTCAGATCTTCCGAAAATAGAGCTGCATTGTCATCTGGACGGCTCCATGGATCCTGCGCTTGCAAGAGAACTGATCCTGGAGAGAGGAGAGGATATTCCTAAGGAGGAGCTGCAAAAACAGATGGTAGCGCCTTTTCCCTGCAGGAATCTGGCAGAGTATCTTTCCTGCTTTGATGTGCCGATCCGTCTTCTACAGAGCGGGTATGCGCTTTCGGAGACCGCCTACCGGCTGGTGGAGCAGTGCGCAAAGGAAAACATACGTTATGTGGAGGTTCGTTTCGCACCGACCTCCCATCTGGAGGAAGATCTGACTCCGCGCGGCGCGATGGAAGCGGTTCTTGCGGGGCTTTTAAAGGGAGAGAAGGAATTCTCTGTCCATACCGGGCTGATCATCTGTGCGATGCGGCATTTCCCGCAGGAAACAAACCGTCCGCTTTTAAAGGAAACAAGGGAACTGCTGGGAAGCGGCGTTGTCGGCTTTGATCTTGCGGGCGATGAAGAACAGTTTCCGCTTTCGGAATATGCGGATCTTTTCAAAGAGGCAAAGCGCCTTGAAGTTCCCTTTACGGTGCATGCAGGAGAGACCCCGGGGAGCCGGAAGAATGTCCTTGCTGCGGCAGAGCTTGGCGCCGCGCGTATCGGTCACGGCATCGATATGCGGCATGACAGGGAACTGATGAAGCTTTGCGCTGGGAAGCGGATCGGCATAGAGCTTTGCCCGTCCAGCAATCTCGGCACAAACGGGATTGGAGAGATTTCGGAGCTTCCATTCCGGACATTTATGGATGCAGGGATCCCGGTTTCGGTCAACACGGATAACCGGACCATCGGCGGAACGGATCTTAATGCAGAGTATGAGCTTCTTGATAAAACATTTTCACTGACAGAAGAGGATATGGAAAGAATATATAAAGATTCCGTGGACAAGGCGTTTGCGCCGGATACGGTCAAGGAGGAGTTGCTGTTACAATGGCAGAAGAGGTCACAGAAGGAATAAAGGAAGAAGAGGAGAAGAAAAAATTCTTTTCCTACGCGTTTCATAAAAGACAGATGATCACATCGCTGATCGCTTTTGCGGTCATGCTCGGGTTTTGTATATACGGTCACACAAACATCCTGCTCGCGGTTATATGCGGAGCAGCCTATTTTTTTATCAAGGGAATGGATGTCAATCCCCCAGTAAAGCTGAACGGGCTCTGGTTTGCGATCGAGATTTTTCTTTCCTCGATCTTTACCGTTTACCTGATCCAGTACCTGCTTCTTGATGACGAACTGCGGGCGAAGACCACAGATGCAAAGATATGGCTCAATATTCTCTGTGCACTTGTGGTTTATCTTATTGTCATGGCGATCTGCGCGCGCATCACGAAGTGTATCATGATCAGCCATATCACAATGCTGTCCGTAGCCGGTATTGATTATTTCGTATACCGGTTCCGGGGAAACGAGCTGATCTTCAGCGATCTCAAGTCATTTAAGACCGGGCTTTCCGTTGCGACGGAATATGAGTTTTCCATTGAAAGCCACGCGGTGTTTGCCATTGTGATCTCCATGGTATTTATCGCGCTGATCCGGAAGTTCCATATTGATTTTGAACATAAGCTTCTGATCCGTATCTGCTGCGCAGGGGCGGCGGTGCCTGTTGTTATGTATCTTTCCGCCCATACGAAAGGTATCAACACCGAGAGCTGGCAGCAGAAAGGTACCTACCGGAACGGTTTTCTTTTGAATTATGCGCTTTCCGCGCGGGATTCCATCGTGAAAAAACCGGCGGATTATTCCCTGGATACGGTCGGGGCCCTGGAGGAAGAATACCGTGCAGACGCAAATGATCTTGCTGCACTGGTTCCGGAGGATGCGCCGGTGATCATCGGCATCATGGATGAATCCTTTGCGGATCTTTCCGTAATCGGTGATCTGAAGCTGAATCAGGAGTTTATGCCTTTCATCGACTCCATGAAGGATAATGTGATCAAAGGATATGCGCTGGCTTCTGTTTTCGGGGCAAAGACGCCGAACTCCGAATGGGAATTCCTGACCGGCAATACGATGGCTTATCTTCCGAGCGGATCCGTTGTTTACCAGCAGTATCTGAACGGCGAACCGTATTCCATTGTCGATGTCCTGACGAAGTACGGATATAATTGTATTTCCATGCATCCGTACTTTAAGTCCGGCTGGAGCCGGGAAAGCAATTATCCGATGATCGGGTTTACGGAAAGCCTGTTTATCGATGATTTTGAGCAGAAGTACATGATCCGGAACTATGTGTCGGATCAGGAAATGTTCGACAAGCTGATCGAGAAATATGAGGAAAAACAGCCGGACGAGAAACTGTTTATGTTCGGGATCACGATGCAGAACCACGGCGGATACAAGGACAGCTATGATAATTTCGAGGTCGACACCTATATGACGAACGGAAAGTATGATGACGTGAACCAGTACCTGACCGTGGCACATCAGACCGACATTGCGGTAAAGAATCTGATCGAATATTTTGAGGGTGTGGATGAAAAAGTGATCATCTGTTTCTTCGGGGATCATCAGCCGAGCCTTCAGGATGCGTTCTATAAGCAGCTGAACGGACATGGCCTCTCCGGACTGGAGCTGGATTCACTGGAAAATATTTTCACGGTGCCGTTTTTTATCTGGACGAATTACGAGACGGAGAGTGAAGAGGTCGAGTGTACCTCGCTGAATTTCCTTTCCACGATGACCCTGGAGCGCGCGGGACTTCCGCTGCCACCGTATAATCAGTTCCTTTCGGATCTTCAGGAAACGATCCCGGCATTAAACAGCAGGGGATATTATTCCAAAGAAAACGGCGGCTTTCGGTATATTCCCGAAGCCACCGGTGATGAGTCGGATTTTCTGAAGGATTATGAGATCCTGCAGTACAATTCGATGTTTGATAAGGCGAATAGAAGCGATGTCTTCTTTGGACAGTGGATGAGAGAAGCGGATTAACGGATCAAGCTTCTACGTCGATGACACTTCCGGAGGAAGCGCTCCTGCCCGACATCTTTTTCACGTATTTATTGAGCTGTTTCATGAAGTCGCTGTCTTCCGAGAAAATCTTTTTGACGCGGGCCGGATTGGATTCTTTCAGTTTGTCTTCGTCAATGGAAAGCTTTCCGCTGTTTTTGATGGTAATGCCGACCATCTCCAGCTCTTTCTGCTGCCGGCCGGAAAGGCTTTTTATGGATTTCCGGAGAGAAGCAATATCGTGATATTCGGTTGAACCGGAGGATGTTATCATGTTATTATAGGTATCGGAGAAAGCACGAACGGCATTGAAGATCTCTTTTCCATTGACCTCCGAACTCTTATAGATACTCGAAAGAGTGTCAATGGCACGGTGAAGAGCGTTGCTGTCAGCACTGATCAGCTGGCTTTTCGGGATGCTGTTGCGATTATCGGAGATCCGCGCGTTCTCGTTTCCTTTATAATAGAACCGGTAAAACTGGGACTGCGAATAATTTTGTATCGTAGATGAAAGATTCATGTTGTTACCTCGCTTTTTATATAGGAAACGAATTTATTTAATACGTTTCCTATAAACTATTTCTTTGACTTTCCGATACATATATCGGCAGGAAAAAAGCGTTTCCTAACTGCATTATAATAAGAAAAACCACTTTTTTCCAAAAAAAATAAAATTTTTTCGATTTCGGTGTTAAGTTTTATAATTTCCGTCCGATATATGAGGTAAGACGTAATCAGACGGAAAGGATGCCGTCGGAAAGGAGTAACTGTTATGCGTATAGAAACTTATAATCAGATTCCCGGACTGTACAAAGTCAACAAGACCACAAAAAATACAAATTCTTCAAGTGTTCAGTCAGGACGTGATCAGGTTCAGATTTCTCAGGTAGGAAAAGACTACCAGATCGCAAAACAGGCAGTTGCGAATGCTTCGGATGTCAGGGAAGACAAAGTTGCAGATCTTAAGGCGAGGATTGCAGCGGGCACATACAATGTGAGCCCTGACGACTTTGCAAGCAAGCTTGTAGAGAAGTACAACGCACTGTCGTTCTAATCTCGCGAAACCGGGCGTATGAACGGGAGGTAGATCTGTGGCAAGCCTGATGGACAATTTGATTGATGTTCTGAATGAGGAAGAAAGTCAGTATCGTGATCTGATCACTCTCTCAGAGGAAAAGAAAGACGTTCTGATCCGAGCAGATATCGAACGTCTCCAGCAGATCACGGAAGCTGAACAGAACATCACTGATGAGCTTCACAATCTCGAGGTGAAAAGACGGACTGTGATTGCCGATATGGCAGCAGTCCTTCGCCGGGACAAGAGTGAACTTACGGTGGAAAAGATGATTGACATCCTTTCCAATCAGCCGGAAGAGCAGAAAAAGCTCATCGAGGTGCGCACGCGTCTCCGTTCTACACTGGACGAAATGATCCGGATCAATACCCAGAACCAGGTTTTGATTAATCAGGCCATGGAAATGGTTGAATTTGACCTGACCCTGTTCCGAAGCATGAGACAGGCGCCGGAAACTGCGAATTACGGAAGAGATGCCGCAAACACGGGAGATCTTCTCGGAGGAGGAGGATTCGACGCGAAGCAATAAAGTCAAAAGAAGCCCGTAAAGGGGACAGGGGATAAAGCACATGGCAAACAGTATGGGAAGCCTCTATATCGGGGCAGCCGGTATCAGACAGCATCAAAACGCAATCAACACTGCAGCGAATAACCTTGCGAACTTGAAATCGGCAGGCTATGTGCGGCAGGATGTACTTTTTACAGACCGAAACTATCTCACGTTTGCACACGCATCGATCAGTGACCAGCAGGCAGGACTTGGTGTGTCGATCGGCGATGTGACGCATGCGCGGGATATTTTTTTGGACAAATCCTATCGTCAGGAAAGCGGAAGACAGTCCTTCTATGAGGGATACAGCGGCGCACTTGACGAAATTCAGACGTTCTTTCAGGAAATGGAAGGGACGCAGTATCAGGAAGCGATCAACAATTTCTGGACCGCGATCGAAACCCTTTCCAATTCTCCCGCAGACACCGTAAATCAAAATCTGGTGCTTCAGAAGGCTAACCTGTTTCTGGCGAGAAGCCAGGCGGTAACAGAAGGCCTTGAGAATTACCAGTATAATGTAAACGTCCAGATCAGCGATAACATCGACCGTGTGAATGAGATCGGAAAACGGATCTGTGAGCTGAATACGCTCATTCAGAGAGTCGAGGCGGGCGGACAGGAAACCGCCATGACGCTCCGCGACGAACGGGATCTCCTGCTTGATGAACTGAGCGGGCTCGGACGGATCGATTACAAGGAAACGGCAGATTCCATCGTCAAGGTCAACTTTGAAGGAATCCCGTTCATCGGTCTTATTGATTATCATGAGATGGGAAAACGCGTTGACAGCGCAACCGGCTTTGTGACTCCGTACTGGCCTTATCTTTCATCCGGATATGATAAGGAAACGGATACCTACCAGCAGTACAAGGACGTTTTCAACTTCGATGTTGAGATCTCTTCGGATCTGAATACGGATATCGGTGGATTAAAGTCACTGATCCTCGCAAGAGGCGAATTCCAGGCGAATTACAGTGACCTTGACTATATCAAGCGTGATGAGAAGGGTGAGATGCTTCCTCAGGAGGAATGGACGGAGATCGCGCTGAGGGATACGGATACCACTGCTGAGCGTGAGAAAAAGCAGCGGCTCTATTCCGTCGGGATCGGAGCGAGCTGTATGGAAAATACGGAGGCTGAGATCGACCGTTTCTTCCATGAAGTGGTGACCCGCATCAATGACGTGTTCTGCCCGAATACCGATGCCAAGGGAGCGGGCCTTTCCGCAGGTCAGATTTTGACGGGTGCGGACGGGAAAAGGTACACCGTTTCGGATGATATGCATTTCCTGGATTCCGCCAACTGCTTTGTGGGATCGGATGGACAGCTTCCGCCCCGTGAGATTTTTGTAAGGGATGGTTGCGAGCGGTATACGGAAGTGACCGATGGTGCCGGAAACAAATTCTGGATTTATAACGAGGAAGACCTGACGGATTCTTCGAAGATGTATACGACAAAGAGTGTCAGCATCAATCCGGCGCTTACGATGCAGCCCTCACTCCTTCCGGGATATCTTCAGAACGGTGAGGTGGCATATCCTATCGGGGATGCGCTGGCGGAGATCTGGAAAAACGATTCGATGACGCTGAACCAGATCGATACGGAGGACTGCAGCTTCAAGGAGTTCTACAACAAGCTGATCAGTGATATCGCTTCGAAGGGAAATGTTTATAATACCATGTCGGAAAGCCTTGCCGGCACGACGGAGTCCATCGAAAACCAGCGTCAGCAGGTGATCGGTGTTTCCTCAGATGAAGAGCTCCAGAGTCTCATCAAGTTTCAGAATGCCTATAACGCATCCAGCCGGTTCATGAACGTGATCAGTGAAATGATGGAAACGATCATAAACGGATTATAAGATATTTTAATCGCCAAAAGTGCCATGCGATGAAATCGCATGTGCACTTTGCGCAAGGAACCGTTCTGACGTGCTATCACGTCGAGACGGTTTTTCGCGCAAAGGTCACAATGACGCAGGCGGCATGTGACTTTTGGCGAAGGGTTTACATCTACGGGAGGTATCATATGCCATCACAATTTTTCGGATTAACAATTGCAGGATCGGGCATCAACGCATATCAGACCGCAATCAATACAACCGCAAATAATATCGCAAACGTTCAGACCGAAGGGTATTCCCGACAGGTCTCAAACTCGGTGGCTTCGGATCCGATGAGGGTATATGCCCGCTACGGTTCCGCAGGTACCGGTATCACAACGCTTTCGATCAAACAGGTCCGGAACGAATACTATGACCAGAAATACTGGGAGAACCAGTCCAGCCTCGGTTACTACGAAGACAAGCTCTATTACATGACCCAGATCGAGGATTATTTCACCGATGACGATATGACAACCGGTTTTGTCTCCCTTTTGAACGAGTATCAGAACGCGCTGGACGGTGTCAAGGACTGGGACGGAAGCGAAACTTCAAGACAGGCTTTTATCAGCAGCGCGCAGAGTCTCGGCGTGTTTTTTAATCATGTCTCAAGCGAGCTCTCTTCACTGCAGTCCGGCATTAATGACCAGATCAAGACGACTGTGGAAAGCATTAATTCCATTGCCCAGAAGATGGCGCTCCTTACCAAGCAGATCAATATCATCGAACTGCAGGGAGGATATGCCAATGAGCTTCGTGATCAGAGAAATCTTCTCGCGGATCAGCTGAATTCCATTATTCCAGTGGAGATCACCGAAGCACCCATCAAAAACAGTAATGATGAAGACCTTTATCTCGGCGGAACGACCTACAAGGTGAAATACATGGGACAGATGCTGGTGAACAGCTATGATTACCGCGAGATAGAATGCGTTTCCCGTGAAGTACCCGTGAACCAGACAGACGCATCAGGGCTTTATGATCTCAGGTGGAAGGACACCGGTGTTTCCATCAGGACGACAGGGGATGGAACGAGCGGATCCTTAAGCGCTCTTTTTGAAATGCGTGACGGAAACAACAACACCAATTTTACGGGATATCTGACCAAGATGGAGAAAGGAGCTAACGGGGTGGTAAAGGCGGTGTTCTCCGCCGGGGATTTCAACCAGGAAATGACCTCCGTTAATAACCTTAACATGCCGGAGCGGGGCTATATCACCATCAACAATGTGAATTATGAGTATGACGGATTTTCATTTGATACGGAAATGACCGAGGAAACGCTTCCCGACGGTTCTGTTCAGTATCATGAGAAGATTACGTCCTTTAAGTTTAATCTCGTGGATGCGGATGCCAGTAAAGTGGAGGCGGCGGTCGGAAAAGCTTCCCATATCGGCGAAACCATTGATAACATGGGCGTTCCGTATTATATGAACCAGATGAGCGCATTTCTCCGCTCGTTTACCGAGAAATTCAATACGATCCAGGAATCCGGCGTGGATCTGGACGGGAAGGAGATGGGAGCGTTCTTTGTCGCGAAAAACGAGCTGGACGGTACGGAGATTGATTTCCATACTTATTCGGAATACCGTGATGAATATGCGGCGGATCATTCGAAGAATACCCATACCTACAACATCGGCGGAACACAAAAGGACAGCACCTATTATTCCCTGACTGCAGACAACTTCATGGTCAGCTATAACTCGACGAGCAACCCGAGGCATTTCGCAACGGCTACAGAGATCGAAAATGGCGTGGAAAAAGGAGATCTTCTGGAGCGTATGAAGAATCTTTACGGAGACGTGGAGATCTACCGCGGCTGCAAAGCCAAGGATTTTCTGCAGTGTATCTACGATGATGTTGCGGTGGATAAAGAAGAGACCCAGACTTTCGTGGACAATTATAAGAGTATTCAGGGCGCTATCCAGACACAGAGGGATTCTGTATCCGGGGTTGACCAGGATGAGGAAGCGCTTGATCTCATTAAATTTCAGAATGCATACAATCTCAACTCTAAGGTTATTCAGATTCTGACCGAAATATATGACAGATTAATACTTGAGACCGGAGTGTGATCGCAGGCGGAAATATATCACCCGATATATTTAGGTAAAGTGGAGGAAATGATATGAGAATCACCAATAATGTCATCATGCGGAACACCAAGACGAACATCAACGGGAACAAGGTCAATGTCAACGGTAAGAACAACCAGATGTCCAGTCAGAAAAAGATCGACCGCCCCTCCGAAGATCCTGTCATTGCAGTGCGTGCGCTGCGTCTCCGCAGCAATCTCAGTGAACTCAAGCAATACTTGAAAACGAATATCGAAGAAGCGGATTCCTGGCTGGAGATTACGGATACGGCACTTTATAACATCAAAGGGCTGCTCAGCGACATGCACACGCTTGCGAATCATGGTGCGAACGATACGCTGAATCAGGATGACCGCAATACGATCCTTGCGCAGCTTCGCCAGAATCAGGAGCAGATCTACGCGGAAGGCAATGCGGATTATGCGGGACGCACCGTGTTTACCGGCTGGAAAACCGATACGACTCTGACCTTCCCCCGCGATAATAACGACCATTATGAGATCGACCAGAGGCTCTCCTATGAGGATCTGGATGAAAACGTTTATATCTATAATGAAGTGTCCGATGGGGATATCTCCGATCCCGCAAACTGGTCAAAAGCTCCCTCGGAGGATCCCGGCAGTGTAACGCTCGAGCGGATCCGCCTGGCGTATGATGATATCAGTACTGCCACCGATCCGACACTCATTTTGGTCGATAAAACAAGTGGGATGGTGACCGGGATTGATGTTCAAAGTGTCATATGTGTTACCACGGCGCAGCTGGAGGCTGTGGACTATGATCTGAGCGCGGTAGGAGGCAGTCTTTATCCGGCTGATTCGACAAAGGATCCGTATGCAGAGAATCCTTCTGACAGACCGGGAGGAAATATCGTATTCAATAAAGATACCGGCGAACTGCTTTTTACGAAGGAGCAGGCAGACTTTTTCAAGAAAGAACAGATCCAGTTCCAGTTCACTTATGATAAGCAGGGTTTTGAAAAGGGCGATCTGACTCCGGAAAATTACTTCAACTGCAGAAAATATGACGAGACAGATACAGCAGTGGACAAGTCTTATCAGCACATCAACAGCGACGGAACCTGGATCGAGGAGAACATCAATTATACGGTGGCGACCAACCAGGAGATGGCGATCAATATCGAAGCAAGGAACGTCCTGGATCAGGATCTCAGCCGTGATATCGAAGATCTGGCAAATACGGTTCAGGCGGCTATTGATGCATATGATAAAGTTGCCAAGATCGAAAGCATGATGAAGAAGGACGTCTATGCGGACGCAGAGAGCCAGGCAAAGCTTTCCGCACTTCTGGAACGTGCGAATAAGGATGCATCCATGGCGGATGATAAGATGAAGAAAACCTATGCTCATTATGTAGGCAAGTTCCAGGACTATATCGATACGGCAGAGCTCGCACGGACGGATCTCGGCGCGAGAGGACAGAGGCTTTCCCTTACCAAAAACCGTGTGGAAGCCCAGTACAACACCGTGGATAAACTGAAGGCGGAAAATGAGGACGAGGATCTTTCCGATATCGTGATCGACTATCAGGCGGCGTACCTTGCTTATCAGGCATCGCTTCAGGCGGCGTCCAAGGTTCAGCAGCAGACCCTGCTCGATTACATCTAAAGCAAAGGGATCTGCGGAGATTTTTGACTTGCACCTCCGCAGCGGAAAGACTATCATAATAGTGTAACCTTTTATTTACATACACATGGGAAGGAGAGCAGGACATGAGGTTCTGCGGAAAATTGCTATGAAAGCAGCACACACCAGACTCTTCGGTTACATGGAGATCGAAGACGAGAAGATCATCCACTTTGACAACGGCATCATCGGATTTCCTCATCTCAAGGATTTCACCCTGATCAATGATGCGGAGGAGGAGAAAAACGAATCCAGCATCAACTGGCTCCAGTCGCTTGACGAGCCGGAGCTTGCGCTCCCCGTCATGGATCCGCTGGTGATCGAGCCGAATTACGACCCGGTGGTAGAGGATGAGTTCCTAGAACCCCTCGGGGAAATGACACCGGAATCCACCTTTGTGCTTGTTACCGTGACGGTTCCTCAGGATATCGAGGAGATCGCGGTCAACCTGAAAGCGCCGATCATTATCAACTTGACGACAAACCGCGCCGGACAGCTGATCGTGGAAAACGACTATCCGGTACGCTACAAGATCTATGACCTGCTGAAAGAAAATGATGAAAGGGCGGGTGAGTAGATATGTTGGCATTGACAAGAAAAAAAGGCGAAGCGCTCGTCATTAATAATAACATTGAGGTAACGGTTCTTGAGATCCGGGGCGACCAGATCAAGCTCGGCATCGCGGCTCCGAAAGAGGTTCCGGTATACCGCAAGGAGGTTTACCTCCAGATCCAGAAAGAAAATGAAGCGGCTCTGCATGTGGACGGCCTGAGCGCGCTGAAGAACCTGATCAAATAACATGTAAGGAAACGGATTTCCCGGAAGCGACAGGCTTTCGGGAAATTTTTTAAAAAAATTTAAAAATATTATGGAAACCTGTTAATTTTTTTGATATGGTGACGATATAAGATATAGAAATACTGTAACTGTCACTTTTTGTACTTATTTTTCAATTTCACAGGGAGGTGAAAACAATGGCTATCGAAGGAATTCAGTCGGCAGCAGCAAGCTATCAGACTACGCCGGCAATCCAAAGACCCGTCGAGCCGCCGAAGGGCGCAACACAGGCAGCGGAGAACTTCTCCACGGCAGATACGGCGCAGACGGTAGCGATGGGCACTTCTGCGACTGCGGAGTTATCACGTCAGTCGGATCAGGAGAACGGTCAGCAGGGAAGCGAAGACCAGCAGCAGAGACAAAATGAAAAGATCAAAAAGGCTGTTGAAGAGCTCAACAAAAAGTCTCGTAATACAGAGGCTGTCTACGGCTTCCATGAAAAGACGAACCGTGTAACTATCAAGATCGTCGACAAGGAGACCAAGGACACCATCAAGGAATTTCCGGCGGAGGAAACGCTGGATATGATCGCAAAGGCGTGGGAACTTGCCGGTCTCATGGTAGACGAAAAGAGGTAAGAAGGAGGAAGCACTATGCCAATCAGAATAACCGGACTTGCTTCCGGACTGGATACGGAGTCCCTCGTTACAGAGCTTGTTTCCGCATACAATGTAAAGAAGGACAATTACGTGAAGGCGCAGACCAAGCTTTCCTGGAAACAGGACGCATGGAAGTCGCTGAATAAAAAGGTATACAGCCTTTACAGCAGCGTCAGCAATCTTCGCTACTCCTCTGCGTACAGTCTGAAGAAGACGACTGTGTCTGATACGACAAAGGCAACGGTGAAAGCCGGGAACAACGCGATCAACGGAACGCAGAAGCTGGTGGTCAAGAGCCTTGCGGCGACCGGGTACCTTACGGGCGGAAAGCTCAAGACCAAAGACGGCAGCAAGGCAGAAGGCGGCACGACGCTTGGCAACCTGACAGATAATAACGGCAAAGGTTACGGACTCGGTGAAGGCGAGAGCGGTTCGATCAATGTCAACGGAAAAGAGATCTCGCTTTCCTCAACGGATACGATCTCCTCGGTTGTGAACAAGCTCAAGGATGCCGGAGTCAGCGCATCGTTTGATTCGACAAATCAGAGACTCTTTGTCAGCAGCAAGGAAAGCGGCAAGGATAATGAATTTACCCTGACTGCTTCGAATGAAGGCGGCGCAAAGATCCTGCAGTCGTTAGGCCTCATGACGAATATTTCCAAAGGCACCGCGGCATACAACGAGTATGCATCCGTGATCGACAAGTATTCGGCAGAAGGCGAGGTGGATCCGGATAAGATCAAGGAAGCGATCGAAAACGGAACGCTTAAGGCGGATTCCTACGGGGACGCTGCGTACCAGACTGCGGTGAAGACCTACAACTATGCTGTGGCTGCGGCAAAGGCACTCTCGGAAGGGACCGAGGATACGGTAAAGACCGCTTATCAGAATTATAAGAACAACCAGGGTAAGATCGATGATCTGAACGAAGCAGGCTTTAACAAGTCAATCTATGACGGACTTTCCAAGGCGTCGGATACTCAGCTTGAAAATCAGTATCTGGACAAGAACGGCAACCAGATCACTGTTGAGCGTGATGATGGAGGAAATATCACCAAGATCAACGGCAAGGAAGTGGACGGTGAAGGGAAGACTGAGGACGGATACGCGATCGTCGGTGACAAGATCACTTATACGAATCCGGAAGATGCGGAAGCGACGCCGGTAGAATACTCAAAAGCAGGTGATGTACTGGCGGATATGCAGGCAATCCTTACGGATAAGTTCCCGGGGAGCGCTGACGTAGAAGAAGCCTATGCGGCTTATACGGACACCGTAAATGCGGTGAATGAGTTTATGTCCACCTACAGCGAAGATCTTTCCGTGCTGGATCAGGTCTATGCGGATGGCATGGATCTTGCATCGACTCAATCGCTTCAAAGCAGCAGTCTTGATGCAGCGGCGACAGCCTATTCCGAGAAGGTGCAGGCAGCGCTTACCGCAGTGAACGGCAGCGGGCTTTATACCACCAGCAGCGGTGCCGTCCGGATCGACGCGACGGATTCCGTGATCGAGCTCAACGGTGCGGAGTTTACCGGAAGCACCAACAGCTTCTCGATCAACGGTCTGTCCATTGATGTGACGGGAACGACGGACGAGAACGGCATCACGATCACGACCTCAACGGACAGCCAGGGCATTTACGACAAGGTCAAGGATTTCCTGTCCCAGTACAATGACCTGATGAATGAGATGTGCTCGCTTTATAATGCAGCATCCGCAAAAGGCTATGAGCCGCTGACCGCGGATGAGAAGAAAGCGATGAGCGACACCCAGGTGGAGGATTGGGAAGCGAAGATCAAGAGTGCATTGCTCCGGCGCGATACCACGCTCGATTCCCTGATTACCGCGATGACCACTTCCATGCAGAAGGGATACGTCATGGGAAAGGATTCGAACGGCAACAACATTACCTTTACCCTGAATAAAGACGGTACCTATAAAGGAAGCAACGGACAGAATTATACGCTCGAGGAGCGCAGCGGCGGGAAGTATACGATGAAGGGTGATGACGGCAGTTCCATTACCGCAGCGAATTATTCCTGGTCCAGCTTCGGTGTGGCGACCCTTGGTCTTCTCAATGCCGCATCCAATGAGAACAACGCTTATCATATTGATGGCGATGCGGATGATGAGAACACCTCCGGCAAAACGGACAAGCTCCTGGCGGCAATCGCCAGTGATCCGGATACCGTGATCGATTTCCTGAAAAACGCAACGAGCAGCCTTTATGATTCCATCAACAAGAAGATGGCGTCCACCTCGCTCCGTTCCGCTTATACGGTCTACAATGACAAGGAAATGAACAAGGAATACAGTGACTATACGGACACGATCAAGAAATGGGACGAAAAGGTCACAAAGATCGAGGACAGCTACTACAAGAAGTTTGCGGCGATGGAAAAGGCGCTGACATCGATCCAGGGTCAGTCTTCGGCACTCGGAGGGATTCTCTAGGAAGGACTGTTTCGACAGAGTTTCCATAATTCATACAGGGAGGTAGAGCAACATGCCATTACGTAATGGATATGCGGTATATCAGAATAACAGGATCCAGACGGCTTCGCCGGCGGAACTGACACTGATGCTTTATGAAGGAGCCATCAAGTTTTGTAATATCGCGATCATGGCAGTAGAAAACAAGGAAATTGAGAAAGCACATATCAACATCCGTAAGGTGGAGGATATCATTTCCGAGTTTCAGGCGACACTGAATTATAAATATCCGGTGGCAAAAGACTTTAACAATGTTTATGTTTATATCAAGGACCGTCTTCAGCAGGCCAATTTTAAGAAAGACAAGGAGATCCTCGAAGAGGTCTTAGAGCACCTCCGGACACTCCGGGATACCTGGAAGGAAGTCATGCGGCTGACCAAGAACGGAACAGATACATCGGTAAGGGCTACGGCTGCGACGGAGGGGTAAACGAATTGAAGCAAACCTTAAGTATCCTGGAGCAGAGTCTTGAAAAGAAGCTTCTGCTCCTGGATCAGGTTCTCGAAAAAAGCAGAGAACAGGAAAAATTGTTAAAAGATCCGGATCTGACGCCGGAGGAGTTCGAGCAGAATGTCGAAGAAAAAGGCGCACTGGTCGAAGAACTCACCGGACTGGATGCCGGATTTGAACAGGTATTTGAACGGATCAAAAACGAGCTTCCGTCTCATAAAGAGGAATTCAAGGATGAGATTAAGAAGATCCAGGAGCTGATTCGGGAAGTGACTGCGAGAAGCACATCCATCCAGGCAGCAGAGTCGCGGAACAAAGACCTTGCGCAAAAGAAATTTGCAACAATCCGAAAGCAGATCAAAGAAGCCAGAGCAAGCCGCCAGGTGGTCAGTCAGTATTACCAGAACATGATGAAACTGAACTTTGTGGATCCGCAGTTTATGGATGACAAGCAGTAAACGGCGATCGCATAACGCTCAAGCGATAATCCTCTACAAAATACAAAGTGTCAGTTAAATAAAAAATCACGCTTGAATTTTCTGAAAACCGTGATATAATAGTGATACTACAAAAGACATGGAAGTATTGCTTTTTCAAGGTTTAACAAGACTTTAAACAAAATTTTTAAAAAATTTTGTTTTAGGTATAATGTATCGGAAATATCTTCCGATATATGAGGTAAGTAAACAAGTTATTGTTACTTGGTGGGGGAATCAGGATCGGAGCGTACGGCCGTAATGAGGAGCCCGCAAACAAAAGCAAACTGTAGCACGGACGCTACATTATTTTCAAGGAGGAAAAAATTATGGTAGTACAACACAATCTTCAGGCAATGAACGCAAACAGGCAGTTAGGTATCACGACCGGTCAGCAGGCTAAGTCAACTGAGAAGTTGTCTTCCGGCTATCGCGTAAACCGTGCAGGCGATGACGCAGCAGGTCTTGCGATTTCCGAAAAAATGCGCAACCAGATCCGTGGACTTGACAAGGCATCAACGAATGCTCAGGATGGTATCTCTCTTATCCAGGTAGCAGAGGGCGCTCTCAATGAGACCCACAGCATCCTTCAGCGTATGAATGAGCTCGCTACTCAGGCAGCGAACGACACGAATACCTCGACGGATCGTACCGCTATCCAGAACGAGATGGATCAGCTGACCTCTGAGATCAACCGTATCCAGTCGACGACTCAGTTCAATACCATGAACCTGATCGACGGCTCCTTCTCGAGCAAGAACCTTCAGGTAGGTTCTCTGTCCGGACAGAAGATCGAAATCACGATCAGCAACATGAACGCAGCTTCGATCGGTGTCAGCGGACTGTCCGTAAGCTCCTTCTCAGCAGCAGGTTCTGCGATGAAGAACGTACAGAGCGCTATCGACATCGTATCTGCTCAGAGAGCTAAACTTGGTGCTCTTCAGAACCGTTTGGAGCATACCATTGCCAACCTGGATACCGCTTCCGAGAATACACAGGCAGCAGAAAGCCGGATCCGCGATACGGATATGGCGAAGGAAATGGTCACCTACAGCAAGAACAACATTCTTGCTCAGGCTGGTCAGTCCATGCTCGCTCAGGCAAATCAGTCCACTCAGGGCGTGTTATCCTTGCTCGGCTAATCTTAAACACTCGAATAAAAAGTATGCTTACTACCAGAAAGGCCCGTCGTTTTCGGCGGGTCTTTTTCTTTCGCAAAAACGTGGTAAAAAAATTTTGAAAAAAGTTGCCCTCTCCGGATCTCGTTCGTATAATAAGATAGAATCAAGAAACATCAGAGGATTGCTGACGAAAAAAACCATGATCAAGGAGGAAGGGATATGAAATTCACAAAAAAATTACAAAACAAGCTGGAGAACGCAACGACCACAGAAGAAGTAAACGGGATCATTGACGAGACCAAAAAAAGCGCTGAAACCGCTGGGATTCTTCTGGATGATTCAGATCTTGAAATGGCATCGGGCGGCACGCTCGGAAGCCTGGCAAGCAATGCAAGCCTGGCAAGCAACGGCAGTCTCGCAAGCCTGGGAAGCAACGCTAGTCTCGCAAGCAATGGGAGTCTCGCGAGCAACGCAAGTCTGGCAAGCAACGCTAAAAGAGCCAGCATAGCTGAGGTCGGAAGCCTCGGAAGCAACGCTAGTCTCGCAAGCAAGGGCAGCAAAGGCAAGGTAAACAACGTCGGAAAGATGAATCTGAAAAAATAAATAATACAAATATATATTATAAGAAGGAACCGGCAGAGAAGATTCTCTGCCGGTTTGACATTTTATAAAGGCGCTATTATCCTTATGTTATATGATTCTTAAGTAAAGCACTTATCGCAAGGAGATCAGATTTTGAACCAGCAACGAATGATCCGGGTCCTTTTCGGAGCCCTGACAGCGGGCATCGTGCTTTCCGGCTGCGGCAGCGGTGCGGAAGCGAACTATACAAAAAAGCAGGTTGCAGCTTATGATAAGGATGATACGAAGCAAACAGAGCTGACCTGCATCTATCGTGATGATATGCCAAACATTCCCTTTGTTGATGTGGAACAGTATCTCGATCTTGTATACTGTGAGGATGCTGATTATACACTGACAGGAAGCGGGCATCAGTTTGCTGTTACCGGACAAAACAAAAATACGGGCAAAACCGGAAGTGACCTCCTTTTTGATACGGAAAAGGATACGATGACGTTTGAGGATTATAACGGATTTGTGGTCGGGAAGGCGGATGGAACCACCGTGGATTATGTGCGGATGACGGACGTGACGACAGAAAAAGCTCCGGCGCTGACATATGATCTGTCCGGCTATGGGATCGATCTCATCGCGGAGGAGGGTCATGTTTTTATGCCCCTTTCCACGCTGTCTGATATTCTTGATCACAGTATGACTTATGCCGACTACATTGACGGAAAGATCTATCTGAACCGCGAGGATTCTGCTACTTCAGATCCCACTGCCTATGTGAAGGAACTAGAGAAGACTTATTATGAAACACTGACAAGAGAGAGTGACGTGGCGGAGTACGCATATCATGAACTTTGTTTCATACTTGATAATCTGTATGGCAGGCCGCAGAGGGCCGCTTCACAGGAGTTCACAAGCAGTCTTTTGGCCAAAGGACTTGATGGAACGCTGGAGCAGGGAGGCACTATCGGCGATGTGGATCTAAAGCAGATGAAGGAGTATCTTAGATCAACGGACAAAGTGGAATATGCACAGGGGCTCTTCATGCTGGACAATCTCCTGTTTGACGGCGGACATAACTGGCTCAGTTATTCATTTTATAATACTCTCAGTCAGGATGAGAACTGGGATCAGACAGCATTCGCACGCGAGTACCTGAACAGGTTTGGCGCCGATCCGGAAACGAATGTCGCATTATCCAATCTGGGATACCATTTTACGGAAACCAGTAACCGGCTTGATCTAGGGATGGCGCTTCGGGACCAGGGCTTCGGGATACCGGAAAAGACCTGGAACGGAAACGGAGGAGACATCATGGCTGCGCTTTATGTGTTCGATGATACGGCAGTCTTTCTTTTTAATGCGTTTACCGATGATATCATCCTGACGGAAAGCGGAACAGAACCGTTTCAGGAGGCGCTTGACTACGCCGCGGAGAAAAACTGCAGGAACTTTGTTCTGGATCTTTCCACGAACGGAGGAGGAAGTGACCAGACGATGGGATTTATGCTGAGCGTGATCTACGGGCATGACGCGCCCTACTACCGCATCGATGCAGATTCGGGATACCGGAGGGAGGAGGCTTTTACGGCGGATAAAAATCATGATGGCAGCTTTGATGAAAAGGATGAGGAGATCCGGTACGATTTCCGATATGCGATCATGATCTCGGACTATTCCTACTCCTGTGGAAATACGATGCCGAATCTGGCGCATTTGGAAGGAATCCCGCTGCTTGGGAGTGCGACCGGAGGCGGCGGCTGTAATGTGGAGATGCTCACATTGCCCGGGGAATGCACGCCATACCGGATTTCCTCAACATGGACCATGACGGATTCCTCTTATCGAACCATTGATGAAGGGATCGCGCCGGATGAAGTGATGCTGGTGATCAACGGGGACAAGATAGAGAACGCTTCGCTCTATGATCCCAAAGAGCTGTCTGCAGCGATCAACCGGTATTACGAAGCGATGCAATAATACGCCTATGAATAAATATCATGAGATTGCTGATCTGACCATGCAGGCGCTTTTAAGCGGCGAATATCAGATGGCGGATCAGTTCCTTCACAAAATGCTCTATGAAAGTGGTTCGGAGGCCGCAAAGGAGATCCTTTCGGAGCAGAATATGGTCCTCAAGATCCTGACCGAAGTACTGCTGTGCGAAAAGAACCGCGGAAGGGGGCGGGACAGCTTCAAAGCGTTCGCCCGGAGCTATGATGCTTTTTTTGACTGCTACCAGAAAGTGAAACGCATGATCCGGAGGATCTGGTTCGGCCTTGACTCTCAGCATCAGAGTGAGATCAATGCGCTGCTTTGTGAAATGCCGGTTTCTTCCGATATGCTGGCTGTGGTTGCGAAATACAGCGTGCCGAAGGAATGGTGGGGGGATCTGTTCGGGCGTCTTATCACCTTGATCCGGAAAGAACATCAGGAGACAGCTGAAGACCTCAGCGGATACCTTGAATGGATGAGGCAAAATGGCCTTCTCGGGACGGAAAAATGCATTGCTCCGAGGAAGCGATACTCCGCATTTTCTTATCGTCCGCTGGTATGGGAAGAAAACGGCATGGAACCGGGAGACACTGAGGCCGACCCGAATAAGATCGCCGTGATCTTCTGCACGAATGAGGAAGGCTATGCTTCCGAATGCAAGTGTTATCTGGAATACCTGGAGCTCCCGGAAGGAATGGCGGGAGAAGTCCTTACAATCCGGGAAGCACCCGGAATGGCTGCGGGTTATAACTTCGGGATGCGAAGGACGAACGCGAAATACAAGATCTACATCCACCATGATACCATGCTGATCCATCCAAAGATCCCGGAAAAGCTGGTAAACGCTTTTCGGGAGAACGAAAAAACCGGACTCATTGGCGTATTCGGGAGCACGGTGCTGCCGGAGAGCGGCAGATGGTATCAGGCACCCTATGAAGATAGTGTGCTTTCCCTTTATCAGGATGCGATCTTAAACTTCCTGTATCCGAAAAAAGAGGAAAAGCAGGAGCTCCGGGAAGCAGAAGGAGTTGACGGCGCTTTTCTGGCAACCTCCGTGGATATTCCTTGGAGAGAGGATCTTTTTGACGGGTGGCATTTCTACGATATTGCTGCCTGCCGAGAAATGAAAAAGGCCGGTTTTTCGGCAGCGCTTTATGCGGATCCAAAGCCCTGGATCCTGCATGAATCCACGCTCAGAAAGGATCCGGCGGATCTTTACGGGAAGTACTGCGAAGTGTTTCTTACCAATTACAGGAGCTTAAAGGAGCAGATCGATGAAGCACTCCCGGATTGATCCTGTTAAGGGACAAATGAGATTTTTTTAATAAATGTTAAAACAAAGGTTAAGGTTCGCTTGGAATTACCGATATAGAAGTTAAGTAAACAAGAAATTGTTTTCCCGCAGAGAGGATCACTAAGGAAAACGGCCATCCGAAGGATCTTCCTGCAACACAAACAGACTGCAGCAGGGAAGCTGCATTTATTTCAAGGAGGAAAAAAATTATGGTAGTACAACACAATCTTCAGGCAATGAATGCGAACAGACAGTTAGGTATCACGACGACAGCACAGGGAAAGTCGACTGAGAAGCTTTCTTCCGGTTATCGTATCAACCGTGCAGGCGATGACGCAGCAGGTCTTGCGATTTCCGAAAAAATGCGCAACCAGATCCGTGGACTTGACAAAGCTTCAAAGAACTGTGAGGACGGAATCTCTCTTATCCAGGTAGCAGAGGGTGCTCTCAATGAGACCCACAGCATCCTTCAGCGTATGAATGAGCTCGCTACTCAGGCAGCGAACGACACGAATACCTCGACGGATCGTACCGCTATCCAGAACGAGATGGATCAGCTGACAAGTGAGATCAACCGTATCCAGTCAACGACCCAGTTCAATACCATGAACCTGATCGATGGCTCCTTCTCGAGCAAGAACCTTCAGGTAGGTTCTCTGTCCGGACAGAAGATCGAAATCACGATCAGCAACATGAACGCAGCTTCGATCGGTGTCAGCGGACTTTCCGTAAGCTCCTTCTCAGCAGCAGGAACTTCCATGAAGAAGGTACAGAGTGCGATCGACATCGTATCTGCTCAGAGAGCGAAACTCGGTGCTCTTCAAAACCGTCTGGAACACACCATTGCCAACCTGGATACCGCTTCCGAGAACACATCCGCAGCAGAGTCCAGAATCCGCGATACGGATATGGCAAAGGAAATGGTTACCTACAGCAAGAACAACATCCTTGCACAGGCCGGGCAATCGATGCTTGCACAGGCAAACCAGAGTACACAGGGAGTGTTATCATTACTTGGCTAGTAGCAGAAAGCTACCAAAAAGAGGAAGACCCGCCGGAAAGCGGGTCTTTTTCTTTTTGCCAAAACCCTGTAGAGCCGAGTAATATCAAGGTTTTCTGCCGTTTCTAAGACGCTGTAAAAAAATTTTTTCAAAAAAGGGTTAAGTATTTCCGGCCTTCTCCGATATATAAGGCAGATGAGTTAAGAGCAAACTCAGTAAGCAAAGTAAGCAAGGATAACAAACATTCAAGGAGGAAACAAAAATGGTAGTACAGCATAACTTACAGGCAATGAACGCAAACAGGCAGCTTGGTATCACGACAGGACAGCAGGCAAAATCAACCGAGAAGCTCTCTTCCGGATATCGTGTAAACAGAGCAGCAGATGACGCAGCAGGACTTGCAATTTCCGAGAAAATGAGAAATCAGATCCGCGGTCTTGACAAGGCTTCCCTGAACGCACAGGACGGCATCTCCCTCATCCAGGTTGCAGAAGGTGCACTCAACGAGGCACACAGCATTCTTCAGCGTATGAACGAGCTGGCAACACAGGCAGCAAACGATACCAACACTTCGATGGACAGAAACGCGATCCAGAACGAGATGGATCAGCTGACAAGCGAGATCAACCGTATTCAGTCCACGACTCAGTTCAACACCATGAACCTGATCGACGGATCTTTCCAGAGCAAGAACCTTCAGGTAGGTTCTCTTTCCGGACAGGCAATCGTGATCAGCATCAGCAACATGGATGCAGCTTCGATCGGTGTCAGCGGACTTTCCGTAAGCTCCTTCTCAGCGGCAGGTACATCGATGAAGAGCGTACAGAGCGCGATCGACATCGTGTCCGCTCAGAGAGCTAGACTTGGTGCTCTTCAGAACCGTCTTGAGCACACCATCGCAAACCTTGATATTTCTTCTGAAAATACATCGGCAGCAGAGTCCAGAATCCGCGATACGGATATGGCAAAAGAAATGGTTACCTACAGCAAGAACAACATCCTCGCTCAGGCAGGACAGTCCATGCTGGCACAGGCAAACCAGAGCACACAGGGTGTTATGTCTCTGCTCCAGTAATCATAGATCAATCAAGAAACCCGCAGCCAAAAGCTGGGAGCGTCATAAGACAGTAATGTTTAAGAATTTAAGAATAGGAAGGCGTGGCTTTGGTCACGCCTTTTCTTGTGCTAAGAGTTCATTCAGAGGGATGAATCCCAATCCGTCATACTGGATATGGATGTGCTGTCCGCGTGTTCCAATAAATATTAAATATTTTTTTGATTATAGTTTGTGGCTAATTTTTCAGACATCCAATAGGAATAACATATACGCCGTCTTCACGCTTATAACCATATTCAGTCGCGGTTATGACAAGCTTAAGATCCGGCAATCTTAGCGGGACCTGTTTTTCCTTTTTGTTGTACTCTCCAATGAGTCTTTCTATCTTGCATAGATGTTCGGCGCCCATATCAATTTCTTTACTTCCGAGTTTGAATTCTATCAGAGCATATCGCCCATCCTTAAGATGAAGCACTGCGTCCGCTTCCAAACCATAGCGATCATGGTAATATGAGACTTCTCCGTTCATTCCGGAGGAATAAATCTTTAGGTCTCTGATACATAATGACTCAAAAAGGAAACCTAAGGTCTTGAAATCGGTATTGAAGTAGTCAGGCGAAAGACCAAGTGCTGCTACTGCTATGGATGGATCCACTAGATTTCTTTTGTTACCGGATCTGATTGCTTCTTTTGAACGGATTGCGGGACACCATGCAGGGACTTCGTCTATTATGTATAAATCTTCAAGATCATGGAAATAATCATAGAAAGTAGGCTTTGATATTCCCGTTGCCTGCGAAGTATCTGAAAAAATGGTTTTTGTTTCTGCCAAAGTACATATATTTCTTGAATAGGATCTTATCAGGCGTTCTGCCCATAAAGGATTCCTTTTAACATGGCTGATATTAGAAATATCAGTATGACAAGTCTGATAAAAGAGATCAGATGCGATAGAAAGCGCAGCTTCCCTGTTCTCGACATGAATACTTTGCGGCCATCCGCCACGACAGATAGCATAGATCAGGTCGTCAATCGTCAGCTTAGACTCTTCCCATTCGATATCCTTTCCTTCAAAAAGATCCATAAGCGAAACGGTACCCGAAGACTCGCCGCTCTCATACAGACTCATAGGAAACATACGAAGTGTTGAAATCCTCAGTGTTCCGGTATGAGCCGTTTCAACCTTCTGGGAAGATGAGCCGGTAAGGATATACTTCATTTAACATATATGTGCAATCCTGTTTTACATTTATGAGGTCGAGTGTCTTACATATATGTGATAAAATATTTTACAGATTTGTGGCGGCAATTTAAGGGATTTGTCTCGAGATGCAGTCAAAAAGGGTCAAAAGCATTTTGACCGGCTGTCCGGATGAACAAGAAAAACCGTTGGTACGAACTGTCACATCATGCTATAATGAATCCATGAACATGATGCTGTGGTATCAAACTGATCAATATCTTGAAGAATGTTGTATTTAAATTACAAGATATGCTGCAAATACGACCCTCCAAATTTGAAGGGTCGTTCAACGCGAAAGGAGAGGAAAAGAATATGTTAAGAAAAATCCACCGTGAGGGATTCACATGGAGGGATTCGCTGTTTATTCATGGGATAATTGTACTGGCGATATTTCTGATTGCGCATATCCCACAGAGTTTTTTGATGATCTTGATCCCGGCATGGCTATCCGGGATGGACGGGGATTTTACGAGGACGCTGGGCTTCTACGCTTCCTTTATTACGGTTTGGGTGATCGTCATTCTGTTCTGTCTTATCGTCAAGTCAAACCGTCCAATCCTCCGCTCTTTCTGGAGAGGCCTGAAGGGTAACACAGTATCGAAATATCTGCTCGGACTGTTGCTCGGATTTGGGATGAATGCACTTTCCATTGGGATGGCGGTGCTTCATAAGGACATTCGTATCACCTGGCCCGGTATTGCCGCAAGCGCGATCGTCCCTCTCTTCATTGTGGCTGTCGCGGTCGTGGTTCAATGCGGTTCAGAAGAAATTCTTTACCGTGGATATTTCTTTCAGCGTATGCAAAAAGGATATCAGAGTCCGGGCTTTGCGATCTTCATCAATCCGATCCCTTTTCTGCTGGCGCATGTTTTCAATCCGGGAGTTACGGTGCTGGCGCTCATCAATGTTTATCTGGTGGGTGTTGTGATGTCGCTGATGCTTTATTATTTTGACTCTTTCTGGCTCGTGGTTGCGTTTCATTCTGCGTGGAATTTTACGCAAAACGTTATATTCGGATTGCCGAACAGTGGAAATTTACTGGGATTTTCCATCGGCAAATTGGATACAGCTAACGCAGGCAACAGTTTTTTTTACAATGCAGACTTCGGCGTGGAGGCTACCGGCTTTACGACGCTGATGCTGATCGGGATCATTGTTGTGTTCTCTCTGCTCGTATACAAAAGTAAAAAAACGCCCACGGATATTTGGGCGAGGTAGGAGGGAGACAATTGCATCACGCCCGATGAGTTTTTGGGCGGTGGTTGCTGCTACTTCAAACGGACGGTTAAAATTCGCATCTGAAGCGAATGAGGATGCGATCGATGCAACGAAGTGCTGGATACAGAAGTGATTCCGCAGACGTTCCCGATCTCAAATGGGAGAAGTAAAAATGTGAGAAGATGGCATAGTAAGATTTGATAATCAAGACTGAAAATTGGATAATAACTGAGCAACAAATACGACCTTCCAAATTTGGAGGGTCGTCCAACCAAACGTTCCTACCATTAATGTTGTGGTTGATTTTTTGCCAATCCACCGCGACAGTGCTCATTTTGCGTTACTGTCTTATGAACACTGCCGTAATGGCTGCGGTTTTTTTTGATTGAAAAAGATCAGTTCGGCTGAAAAGCCGCGGTTAGATTTTTCACTTCGGATAAGAGAGCATTCAGTTCTTCCGGCGCAGAGGGCGTTTCATTCATGGTTGAGAGGATCTTTCGGGCGGCCGGCGGCAATTCCTTCAGATAAGGGTTTTCTTCCCATTCCGGGAATTCCCTTTTGCAGACCTTGCAAAGATCCCTGAAATCGTCAAGAGTGAAATAGTCCGGGGAGATCGAAGCATTCACGATCGTTTCCAGGTAATAGGTCCAAAGGAAGTATTCCTCGATCTCGTCATGAAAACCGGGAAGGAACGAGCGGCTTTTGAGAAAAGACAAAAGCTCAAGCTGTACGGATGGATGATCCATCAGGTGCGAAGCAGCTTTGGAGACCATCGTTCCCTGCTCATTGCTGCCCAGATGATAAAAATCCCTTCGTGCGAAGAGGATCCGGGTTGCGTAAAACCAGACCGGATAGACAAAGAGCGGTTCTTCATAGTAGCGTCCGGCCGCAAAACGGAGCTGGTTATTAAGGATCAGCTCCGAGCGATACACCTTGGAGCTGTGGTTGTTGTTCCAGGCATGCGAGGAAAGAAAGATCCTGCGCGCTTCATCATTCGGAAGATCGATCCGGAAATCGTCTTCTTCCATGTTGTGTCCGAATAGAAGAACGTCAGCCAGTTCAGAATCGATCTGCGTAAGAAGCTCCAGGCAGGCGTTTTCGGAAAGAGTATCATCAGCATCCAGAAACTGGAGATATTCGGTATCGACCCGGCTGAGCGCGGCATTTCTTGCTCCGCCCTGCTTTTGATTGGTTTCAAGAGGAATGACGGTAACGGAATCCGGGTATTTTTTTTCAAAATCATGAAGAAGGGAAAGCGTTCTGCCCTCGTCTGTCGAGGCGTCATCCACGAGAATGACGTGGAGCGAATCCATGCCGATAGTCTGATCTTCCACGGACTTAAGGCAGGCCGGAAGGGTTTTTGCGGCATTATAACAGGGGATAATAAGTCCAAGCGGTTTTTCGTACATGCGATCCTCCTAATTTAATGCGATTTCAAGCATGGCGGAGAAACACTTTTTGAAGCTGTGTTCTTCTTTTGCCTTATCGTGACCGCGCTTAGCGATAGCGGCGCGGATATCGTCGTGCTCAAGATAATAGTCGACTTTCCGGAGAAGATCCGCCTCATCCTCGAAATAATCAAAGTCTTCCCCGGGGATGAAGTAATCGAGGAGATCCTGTTGATAATTGGTGAGGAGAAATCCCCCCGCACCGAGGATGTCCATGCATCGAAGCGGGATCCCGGCGAAAATGCTGCGCAGAGTGATGTTGAGGTTGATCTTGCTGTTATGGAAAACGAGCGGCATTTCTCCGTAGTAATCCGTAATGCCCATGTTTTTTACACCCGGGATCTCCCTGCCGGAATTGAGCGTGAACATTTTGACGGGATGGTGCGCGCCGACAGCCGTCAGATACTTGATCCGCTCCAGAGAAGTGATCTTGCGGCAGAGGTAGTAAGAGGAGTAAATGTACGGGAGTGTTTCGATCCCGTCTTTGTTCCGGTCATAAGGCTCGGCTTTATGCATGATCTCAATGAGCTCAGGGTGTTCATTCAGGACTTCCTCGAGGAAATTGTAACCGGAGACCTGCATCTGGGATTGAACGAGCCCATCAAGGAATCCTCTTGTAAAGTCGTCGATCTTCTCATAAAGCCGGTCGTAGAAATTGTGGTCCTCGTTGTAAAGCGCGCCGACAAAAGAAATATCGGCTGTGGTGCGTTTTTTGTCGTAGGGCTTTTTCAGCATCGTATCGATGACGGTGGAATTGACCGGAAGTACGGTATAGTAAACATTCGGAAGCCCTCCGTCATGAAAATGATGGTAGATCACCGAGTCAAACAAAAAGACATAGTTGGTCGGATAGCTGATCCGGTAGGAGTACAGCGCAACCATCGGATTGTCATAGAGAAGAGAGATGTATTTTAAGTTATGCCGGTGGCAGTCTTCTGCCAGGATCGGGTAAAAATTGAAAGAAAAGCAGAAATCCAGCTGTTTTCCTTCCACCGCCTCGTCAAATGCCTTGGAAAAGTCGGCATTTACGCGGTCTTTATAGCCGTCATGGAAAAACTTTGTAACCTTGCAGTGGAGCTCATGCTCCAAAGTGAAGACTGCATCGATCTGGCCGAAGCAGGGCCAGTCAAGATATAACACATTCATGGATTATTCCTCTTTCCGGCGAAATGACCGTTTGCCCAAAACGTTCACGGATTCGGCGCAAAAAACAGCGCCTGCATATGTTCACTAATTTGGGCAAACTGTCATTTATTATAAGCGAAATGCCATTTCCAGCATCCGTGTCAGCCGCACCGGGTACGTACAGTGTTCTTTCACATAGTTGTAACCATTCTTGGCGATCTCTCTGCGCTCATTTTCATGGGACAGATAATATCCTACCAGTTCATCCAGCTCTTCAAGACTCGTGTATGCCGCGAGATGCTCTCCGATCTGTAATTCTTCCCCGAGCTCGCTTTGGTAATTGGTAAGGCAGAAGCCTCCTGCGGAGAGGATGTCCCAGATCCGCAGCGGAAGTGCGCTCCGAATGGGCTTGCTTGTGATATTGAGGTTGATCTTCGACTCATGAAAGATCACCGGCATTTCGGTCAGGGATTTCGCGAGGCCGCAGTTACGGAGTTTCGGATATGCCTTTGTATCACTTCCTGTGTAGATATAAAAAGGATATTTCGGAGAAAGGAGACGACAGATCCGGTCTCTTTCCATCACTGAAATATTGGTGCCGATGTAAAGATTGGCAAGCGTATACTTATCGGTCAGGAAATTATCGCCCGGAAGCCGGTAAAAGCCGTCAAAGTGACGGATGAATTCTTCCGTGATCTGATCGGTGATGGCGTTTTCGATGAAATAGTATCCGTAAACCTTGAGCTGGGCTTCCTGAATGGCGCTTAAGTATCCTTCCAGATAGGTGCCCTTCGCGCGGAGTCTTTGATACGGGTTTTTTTCCGTGTACAGGGATCCGACGAAGGAGAGTGGATGGGAAAACTTTTCCCGCTGTTTCCGGGAAGCGCCGAGGGTTACTTTATCCCGCTCCTTTACATTGACGGCAAGCGGCAGATGGAAGATGCACTCCGGGTTCTTTGGATGGAGTTCTTCATAGGTCGCACGGTCAAACAGAAAGATACGGTTATACTCATTTTTGATCGATGAGGAAAAAAGCTCCATGACCGGGGAATCCACGGTCCAGCAAAGATAGGGGATCCGATAGATCCGGCAGACCTCGGAAATGAAAGGGTAGAAGTTGATGCTGAACACAAACTCCACGGGGTGCTCATCCAGAAAATGCCCGACATTTTGGATGCCTTCCTGCGGAGTGAGGTTTTTATTTGTGACTTCTTCCGTCATTTCCAGAACCGTAAAACCCAGTTCCCGGAATCCGTCCATGATGTCCGGTTCGACAATACTGCCGTAACGGTAAAAAAGTAGCTTCATTGGGTGCAAAAATCCTCAAAATAGTATAATATATAATAGATTATAACTGCACTTTTGACAAAACGTCAATGCAGACGAGAGGACGGAAGATTGAACGAAAACAATGATACCAGAATGCATGCGCATAACTCTGCGCTGCTCATCATTACGATTGCCTGTATCGGCTGTATCGTGGAAAGCTATTCCCAGGGGTGGGAATTCTGGGTTCCGCCGCTGATCGGCGTTGCTCTTGTCATCATCTGGTGGGTTCATCTGACGAAATACAGGGATGAGCGGTTCCGGGAAAACGTGTTTCTGTTTTTCGCCCTTATTGTGACCTTTTACTACGGGGTACACCCGAGCAGCTATTTTGATGCCATCGTCATCTCCTCTCTTTTGATGGGGGTTTGCGCACTCCTGAGGAGACTCGACTTTCTCAAGATCACCCTGGCGGAATTCTATCTTGTCGTTGCGCTGCAGACACTTTATGCCGTGAGCTCAGGAACATTTCATACGGATTCCCTTAATATTTCAAGGCTTTGTCTCCATGTGATCGCAGAGCTCTGCATTTACGCGGCTCTTGCCGAAGTGGTAAAGAACAGTGTTGTATCGGAGAATAAGCTGGAGAGGAAGGAGAAGGACGAGGAAACGGAACGCTCCGATATGGAGGACTTTCTTGTCAACATTTCCCATGAACTCCGGACTCCGGTCAATGTCATCAACGGCATGTCCGGTCTCATCTTAAAAAAAGAGCAGAGAGAGGACGTCTATTCCATCCGGGATGCGGGACTCAGGCTTTCCCAGCAGATCGTGGACATTCAGGACTACAGCGAGATCCAGCGGGGAGATGTGGTCCTTGAGGAAGACAAGTATATGCTTACTTCGATCCTCAATGATATTGTGATGAATTATAAGACCCTTGGCAGAAAGAGGAACGTGGAACTGGTCATCGATCTGGATCCCGCCGTTCCCTCCATGATGCGGGGAGATGTCGGAAAGATCCAGAAGATCATTATCCATCTTCTTGACAACGCGTTCAAGTTTACGAGTGCAGGAGGCGTTTTCCTGAAGATCTACGCAAAGCAGAGGGATCAGGGGATCAATCTGGTGATCGAGGTAACGGATACCGGCACTGGAATGTCCGAACTGGAGATCGAAAAGATCTCCAAAGGCCGTTTTCAGGCGAACAGTAAGAGAAACCGGAGTACCGGCGGTATCGGTCTCGGCCTTTCCATCGTATACGGGTTTGTGCGGATGATGGATGGCTTTGTCAACATCGAAAGCCGGAAAAACCGCGGAACCACGGTTCGTGTCAGCGTTGTGCAGGAGATTCTGGATCCGGCACCCTGTCTTGCTGTGGAGGCAAAAAGCTTTTTCAATATTGCCTATCATGTGATTCCGGAGAAGTACAAGATCCCTGCTGTCCGCGACTTTTACCGGATCATGGCATCTAATATGGCGGAAAGCCTCCGGCTCAATCTGTATGCTGCTCCCACTTTTGAAGAACTGAAAAAACTCCTTACGCGGGGCGACATTACCCATGTTTTCATGGGACCGGAGGAATACGAATACAATCCGGATTATTTTGACAAACTCTCATCCGAAGGGATCGTTGTTGTGGTTTCCGCAGGGGATGATTTTGCCGTGCAGCAAGGGAGCGGCGTGATCGTCATGCCAAAGCCTCTTTACGGACTTCCGGTTGTGAAAGTCCTGAACGGTGATACCGGGAGCGATTTCCTTCCGGAAGAAGTAATGAAGCGACCGGAGCTGGACGGGGTGCGTGCGTTGATCGTGGATGATGAGCCCATGAACCTGGTGGTGGCATCCGGTCTTTTCCGTGAATACAACATGATCATTGATACGGCGGAAAGCGGCAGGGAAGCGCTTATAAAGTATGAGAAAAATGATTATGATGTGGTGTTCATGGATCATATGATGCCGGAAATGGACGGCGTGGAGGCGATGAAACGGATCCGGTATTATGCTGACCAGAATAAAAAGACCGTGAAGGTCATTGCACTTACCGCAAATGCTATCAGCGGGGCAAGAGCCATGTTCCTGAAAGAGGGATTTGATGGATTTATCAGTAAGCCGGTCAGCATCAGCGAGTTTGAAAGAGTCATGAATCGTGTCATGTCGGAAACGGGTAGCAGTCAAACGGGGGTGAGACGTCATGTTGAAATTCTTTGACAGAATACGGAAAAGCCTCCGGGATCCCACGAGAAGCTTCAAAGACAGAGTGTTTATCCTTCTGACACTGGTGACCTGTATAGTGGCCGTGATCGCTCTGGCAGAGGATATCTATATCGGCGAGAACATTGTGGAGATCATCGCGCTGATCCTTACGGTGACCTGTATTCCGGCCGTCACACTGATCGCGATTCGCAAAAATAAAGTAAACGTTGCGGTGCGTATCGTTGTCATCGCTGTGGTTTTTGTGCTGCTGCCCGTCATCTTTTTCTTTGGCGGGGGTTTATACGGCGGCGGTGTCATCTGGATCATCTTTGCTTATCTCTATACCGGCCTTGTACTCAGCGGTGCCTGGAAACCGATCATGCTGATCGTGCTGACCGCGGAGACGATCTTCTTTTATGTGCTCGCGTATTTTTATCCGGAGCTTGTCAGTAACCATACAAGGGGCGTTTTTTTCATTGATTCGGCAACTTCGATCATCGTGGTCGGCGTCGTATGCTGTCTGATGGTGTGGTTCGAGGAATGGATGTACTCGATCGAGAATAAGAGGACCAAGGAAGAGGCGGATAAGGTGGAGGATCTTGTCAGGTCCCAGAGCCGTTTCTTTTCATCCATGAGTCATGAGATCCGGACTCCTATCAATACGATCCTCGGTCTTAACGAGATCATTCTCAGGCAGGATGACGCCTCCGATGAGATCATCAAGGATGCCAACAACATTCAGGGCGCCGGAAAAATGCTGCTCGCGCTGGTAAATGACATCTTGGATGTATCGAAGATCGAAGCGGGAAAAATGGATATTGTTCCCATCAACTATAACCTCGGCTCCATGGTATCCGAGATCGTTAACATGATCTGGCTCCGCGCCGAGGAAAAGGGGCTGGAGTTCCGAGTGGAGATCGACCCGCAGATTCCGTCGGAGTTTTTCGGGGATGAGGTCCGTATCAAGCAGATCCTCGTCAATCTTCTTAACAATGCGGTCAAATATACGCAGGAGGGATCGGTCACCCTTCACATTGAAAAAGAGGACTATGCGGGAGACGAGATATTGCTGCTGTTTTCCGTCATCGATACCGGAATGGGGATCAAACAGGACTCGCTGCCGTACCTCTTTGACGCATTTCAGAGAATGGATGAGGAAAAGAATGCGAAGATAGAGGGAACGGGTCTCGGTCTTTCCATCGTGAAACAGCTTGTCGACCTGATGGACGGAAAGATTACCGTCAATTCCGTATATACACAGGGCAGTACCTTTATGGTCGCACTCAGGCAAAAAGTGACAAGGCATGATGCCATTGGAGACGTAAATATCGAAGGCCTGAGCGATAAGAAGAAGGGAAAACGCTACGAGCCAGGATTTACGGCACCGGATGTGAAGGTTCTGATCGTGGATGATAACGAGATGAACCTTGAAGTGGAGAGCAAGCTCCTTGAAGGAACGCTGATGCGTGTGGATACCGCGCAAAGCGGCAGAAGGGCGCTTTCAATGACACTTACGGATCATTACGATATCATCCTGATGGATCATCTGATGCCGGAAATGGACGGGATCGAGTGTCTGCAGAGTATCCGCAAGCAGCAGGGAGGACGGAATAACCATACACCGGTCATCGTGCTGACGGCAAACGCCGGGAGCGAAAACCTGGAATTATACAGCAGCAGCGGATTTGACGGCTATCTGGTGAAGCCGGTTTCCGGAAGGGAACTGGAGGAAATGCTTCTTTTGCATCTTCCCGAGCTGAAGATCGTAAGAAGGGAATCCGCAGACTACGCAAAGAACCAGATGAATACCGCAAGAGGGTACAGCAGGAAGATACCGGTTCTTATCACGACAAACAGTATGTGTGATCTTCCGAAGTCCGTTATGGATGAGCACGGCATTGATATGATGCCCTTCTGGGTTGTATTTAATGAGAAAAAGTACTATGACCGGATTGAAGCAAATACGGATGAAATGATCCGTTACCGGAGAGAGGGAGTCATGTTTGAGTCGCTGCCTCCCACTGTGGAGGAATATGAATCATTCTTCGGGAGGGGGATGAAGAAAGCCCACGAGATCATTCACATTTCCCTGATGTCCGGAGTCAGCCGTGAATATGAAAATGCAAGAGAAGCTGCCAGAGCATACGACAACGTGCGCGTGGTCAACTCGGAGATGAATTCCGGGGCCATGGGAATTCTGGTCCTGATTGCACAGAGGATGGCGTCCCAGGGAAGATCCGTGGATGAGATAGTGACGGAGTTGAACCACATTAAGAAACAGCTGCGCTGCAGCTTTGTGACGGATGATCCGTCGCCGCTTATGAAACGCGGAACGATGGGAAGGCTTACGTATGCATTTATGGATGTGTTCAGATTAAAGCCCGTGATCAATATCCATGAAGATCGGCTGAAAGTGGAGAGGCTTTATATAGGGGATCTGGACAGCGTCTATGAAAAATACATCGAGCATGCCCTTCCATCACATGGAGATCCGGATCTGGATCTTGTATTTGTGGAGTACGGTGAGCTTTCCGAGGAGCAGATCGAAGCGATCCGTGCGAAGATCCTGAGCCGCCACTCGTTTGCACATGTAGTTTTCCAGAAGACCTCGGCGGCACTGACGATCAACTGCGGTTCGAATGGTCTCGGGATCTCATACATGCTGAAAGGCGGGAGGTCTTATGATCTGTCCCAGATGATGGCTCTGGATGAGGATGAATGGGAAGCAGAGGTTTATGAAGAGGAGATCGAAGAGCAAGGGAGCCCGGCAGAAGAGAGTGTTCAGGAAAAGATCCCGGAGGAACCGTTGACACCGGAGAAACCGGTGGAGAAAAAGTGGTATGAAAAGATCCCGGGGATCGATCCCGAAACGGCAATGCAGAACACCGGTTCCGAGGATGTGCTTGAGTCCCTTCTTGAGATCTTCTACGAAACGATTGACGAACGTGCGGAAGAACTCGAAGGTTTATACCGGAATGAAGACTGGGAAAACTATACGATCAAGGTGCATGCCTTAAAGAGCTCCGCGAGACTGGTCGGAGCGGTGGAGCTCGGAGATGATGCGGAAAAACTGGAGTTTGCCGGAAAAGATCTGGATCTTTCCCTGATCCGGGAAAAAACGGGATCACTTCTTTCGGATCTTCGAAGCTACAAGGAGAAGCTGTCACCGGTCTTTACGAAAGAAGCACAGGAAGAAACGAAAGAGACCGGCGAGCCGGAGGAGACGGATCTCAATGAGAAGTTTGACCGGTTCTTCCTGGAAAGTGTTTACGAGGCGATCAGGAGCGGCGCGGAGAAACAGGATGAAAAAATGATCGAAGAGACGATCCAGGAAGCCCTGGAATACGGTGTTCCGGAGAAAGACGTCGAAATCCTGGGCCGGATGGAAGAACCCCTGGAAAAATCCGATTACGAAGCGATCCTTGGGATGATACCGGAGATATAAGGAGAGAGTTATGGAAGGAAAGGTATTATTGGTGACCTACCAGTTCAGCGTGGTAGTGAAATCCATGGAAAAAGGGCTCGCGGAGAACGGGATCAATGTAACGGTGATGGAGGATGACGTCAATGCCATCACGCTGATGCTGCCGGAGTATGATGTGCTGATCCTTTATCTTCGGGATACAGTATTATCCTCATCTCAAAAATTAAAGGACCTTTTCCTGCTTTGCGATAATCTGAAGGATTTCGGAAAAAAGATGATCCTGATCGGAGCGGATCTGGACCGTGATCCTTTTCAGAAGGCGGTGCCGGCATTAAAGGATTACCACTGGATGAGCCGTCCCGTGGATATGAACGATCTTGTGAAGGAGATCGAGCATGAGATCCGGAGGCAGGAAGCGATCAATGAAAAAAAGAAGCTTCTGATCATTGATGATGATCCCGGATATGCAAGGATGATCGCCGAATTCTTAAAAGGCTCCTATATCGTGGATACAGTGACGGACGGGATGAAAGGCATTGCCTATCTTGCAAACAACGAGGTGGATCTGATCCTTCTGGATTATGAGATGCCGGTCGTGGACGGGCCGAAGATCATGGAAATGTTAAAAACCCACCCGGATACGCAGAGTATCCCCATTATCTTTCTTACGGGTGTCGGAACCAAGGAAAGCATTCAGAGAGTGATGAGCCTCCGGCCGCAGGGGTATGTTCTGAAAACGACCACCAGGGAAAATCTTCTGAAGACACTGGATGGATTTTTCGAGAAAAAGAGACGCAGCGAGGATCTTTAAATGATAAAACCCAATTCCATTCAAAAAAGAATCTATTTACTGATCTTTGCTGCGCTGCTGTTTTCCATTGTCATTATCATTCCGGTCTGTACGGATTTGTTTAAAGGCGGGTATGTCGGAGAGATCAAGGATTTTTCCGAAGGGTGGACGACTCTTGACGGGCAGCCGGTGGAGCTTGACAGTCTGATGATCGGTCATCTCGGCGAAGATATCATCATCGAGAACGAGCTTCCGAAAACCCTGACAGATATGGATGATATCTGTTTCAAAACAAAGAATATCGATATCAGGGTTTATCTGAACGGCAGGCAGATCTATCTTTTTGAAGCAAAAGACAATCTTACGGGTAAGGGATACGGTACCGCTTATCATGAAGTGGGTATCGGTGTGGATGATGCCGGAAAGACCGTAACGATCATTTTTGCATCCGTGAATGAAAAGGCGACTGCGGGGCGTCTTACGGATGTCTGCCTATGTGCCGCATCCGATTTTCTCCGGCTGAATATGAAGAGCGTGCTCATACCAGCACTCCTTTCTGCGCTGATCCTTTTTATCGGCGTTGCGCTTGTATTGGTATTTACCTGGATGCCGAACAGGGAGCTTCTTCCGTTCAATATTCTCGCACTTGGGGCGATCGCGGGGATCTTTGGCCTGTGGCTCCTTGTGGATTCGAATTTCCTGCAGCTTGTCACGGGCTCGCTTTATGTCTGGCGTGATATCAGCAGGACGATCGTATTTCTTGTCATGTATCCGATCATCGTGTTCCTAAATTCCCTGACGGAGCAGAAAAGGATGATCTACGAGCATATTTCGTTCGCAGCCTCGATCTTCAGCGTTCTTCTGATCATTTTCCTTCGGTATTACGCCAACTGGGACATGACCGATTCCTTTACGAAGATCCTGGCCGCATATGCTGCTTTTACGGGACTTTTGATGGTGATCATCTCCCTGGACAATATGAACTATTGCAGAACGTTTGGCTTGAAATCGGAGCTCAAGGCGTTTTTCCTGGGACTGGGTGTGTTGTTCTCATGCGGCATGGCAGATGTGGTGATCTACCTTGTAAGCCCGAAAACAAAGGAATCCTACGGATATTTTTCCAGGGTCGGAGTGCTGATCTTTATGTTCGTGATGCTGTTCCAGTTCCTCAAATGGTGGACAAAGGATCATAAGGAGATCGAACGAGACCGTTTTATCAACCATGCGCTGCAGTTTGCGGTATCTTCGGATTCGCCTGAAAACAGTATCCGTGCGCTCATTGACTTCCTCGGGACGGAATTTCAGGCCAGACGGTTTTTCATCTTTGAGGATCAGAAGAACGGGAAATACCGTGGTACCTATGAGTGGTTCCGTGAGGGGGAAAAGTCGGTCTCTCTTGATATCATGTATATTCCTTACGAAGGCGTGGTGGATAAGCTCTATGACAGCTTTAACAAAAATGACCACAGGCTCATCATCAGTAACATTGAGCAGTATAAGACCGCGAATCCGGCGTTCTATAATATCATCAACACAAACCATGTGGATAATATGGTCATGGGACCGCTGGAGGTTAACGGAAACCTGATCGGTGTGTGCGGCGTGGTCGGTGCTCCGGAGAACACTCTGGACAGTATCGCCGAGATCATCAGCCTGATCTCTTATTTCCTCGCACAGCTCATCCTCCAGAGAGAGGAACAGAAGAGGCTGTTCTTCTACAGTTACAATGACGGTCTTTCCGGTGCGAGAAACCACCGTGCATACCGGAAATTTGTGGATGAGGGCCTCGACCTGGCTTCGCCCTTCGGCTTCATGCGGATGAATATTGAGGGGCTGGAGGAGATCAACCGGAAAAACGGATATGAAGCCGGAGACAGGATCGTTCTTCATGCGGCGAAATGTCTGATGGAGGTCTTCGGGGATGAGAATGTTTACCGTATCAACGGTACGGAGTTTGTCACCATCGGGTTTGAGTCGGAGGAGGTCTTCTTTGACAACGATGTGGAACGCGTCAGGAGAATGATCGAAGAAAGGGATATCGTGGTAAGTGTGGGCTTTTTGTACTGCCTGCACGGGACAACGGATCTTTCCCTGGTTACAAGCCGGGTGCTGGAGCTTCTCAGGGAAGACGAGGAACGCAACAGGTACAGGGTATGAGGCATCAAATGGAGTTTTCCAGAGAATACTTTGATGATGAAGTAAGAGACGGTTTTTATGTAAACGGGATGATGAAGCGCTGCTGGGGAGCACAGGTCGAAGTGCTTTCCGAGGTGGCGAAGCTTTGCGAAAGGCACGGGATCCGCTGGTTCGCGGATTGCGGTACGCTTCTTGGCGCGGTGAGGCACGGGGGATTTATCCCCTGGGATGATGACCTCGATATCTGTATGTTCCGTGCCGACTATGACCGGTTTCAGGAGATCGCAAAAAAAGAACTCCCGGAAGGCTATGTGATCCGGGACTATCATGATAAAGACTGCTGGGATCTGCTGCTTAGGATCAACAACAGAGCTTATCTGAATTTCAGTGAGGAGGAACTGGAAAAATATCATGGATTTCCGTTTATTGCGGGAATTGATATCTTCCCGCTGGATTATGTTCCGGAGGATCCGAAAGAAGCGGAAACATGGCGGACGATCGGACAGCATATCTTTTTCCTGACTGCAAGAGAAGATCTGGAGATGGGGAGCCGCATGTCTGCCGAGACAAGGATGCTTCTCCGCAAAACGGAACAGCTCCTTAAGAAAAAGCTGAACTGGAATAAGCCGATCAAAGTGCAGCTTTATGACATGATGACGGAGGTCTTTTCCGTATACAAAAACAGTAAAGGCAAAGATGTGGTGCTGACGCCGTATTGGCTTCATGAAGGGAGCCACCGGTATGCTGCAAGGTGGTTTCAGCATGCTGTTGACATTCCTTTTGAAACCGGTACGATCCGGGCGCCGTATCTCTATGACGCCGTGCTGCGTACAGAGTATGGGGCGGGCTATATGACTCCGGTGCATGCAGGCGGAGTGCATGGTTATCCACATTATGAAGAACAGGAGCAGTTGCTGAAGGACGAGAATAACGGGTTTTACCCGTTCTGGTATACATTCTCCGAAGAACAGGCAGAGGAATCGAAACAAACTATGGGAAAAAAACCACGCGAACAGGCGGAGCGCTTTCTGACGGTGCTCCGGGATGCAGGAAATGAGGTCAAAAAAGAGGTCGCATCGGGGGAAACGAAAGATGCCGTGACGCTCCTTGAACAGGCACAGGGACTCGCGATCCAGCTTGGGGAGCTCATTGAGAAGAATGAGGGCGAGGGAACCCAGACAGTCAAACGGCTGGAAGAGTACTGCGAGGCGGCTTTTCTTCTTCATGAGGCGCTTGAGAGTCAGGAAAATGAGAATATCAACGAGCTGCTTGGGAAACTTACGGATTCCCTGGAGGCTACAGGAGAGTGCCTTGACAAGGAGATCGAGATACGCAGGGAGATCGTATTTCTGCCCTGGAAGAGCTCTATGTGGAGTACGATGGAGCCGACCTACCGGAAGTGGAAAGAGGATCCTTCCTGCAGGGTAACGGTGATCCCGCTTCCCTATTACGAGAAGAAACCCGACAATTCCTTCGGAGCACTCTTCTGTGATGCGGATCAGTTTCCGGAGGATGTTCCCGTCACGCATTATGAAAACTATGATTTCGCCGCTTGTCAGCCGGATATGATCTACATCCAGAACCCTTATGATGAATGTAATTATACTTCGAGTATACATCCCTTTTTCTTTGCGAAAAATCTGAAACAGTATACGGAGCAGCTGATCTACATTCCGTGGTTTAAGACAGCGGAGATCGAAGCAGGTGATGAACGGTCGAAAAAAAGCATGGAGCATTATGCTTCCGTGCCGGGTGTCGTTTATGCGGACCAGGTGGTCGTCCAGTCAGGGCGGATGCGAAGTACCTACATTGATTTTCTGACGGATTGGGCAGGGGAAAACACGAAACAAAAGTGGGAGAATAAGATCGTATCCGAAGAAACGGCTGCTGAGAAGGGAATCTATTGCAGCAGCTCCGGATCGCCCCAGGAAAAACGGGATCGGAAAACGATCCTTTACTATACCAGTGCCAGTATCCTCCTCGAGCATGGAAAGAGTGCCCTGGACAAAATGCGGGAGGTTTTTAAGATATTCCGAGACCAGAGGGAACAGGTAGAGCTGCTTTGGTGGAGGGATCCGCTGATCGAGACCGTGGTGAAAGAAGACGATCCTGCACTTTATGAGGAATACCGGGCAATCACAGAAACCTTTGAAAAAGACCGCATCGGCCGCTATGCCGACAACCTGGATGAGTCAGCGCTCGTCTCGGAATGCGATGCGTATTACGGTGATCCCGGCAGCATCATCCGCAGATTCCTCTTGGCCGGCCTTCCGGTGATGATCCAGGATGTGGAGGTGAGGTAGGGGATAAGCAAAACCGGATCTTCCTAAGAGAAGCAGATATTATCAAGGAATGATAGATCTGAGTGTTTTGGAGAAAAGCGAGAAATACGGGAAGCTGAAAGAGAGCTACGTGATTTTTATCAGTATGTTTGATGTGTTTGGTAAGGGCAGACACATTTATTCTTTTGAAAATCTATGCAAAGAGGATCCAAAGATACGGCTTGGTGATGGTACCCATAAGATTTTCCTTTGTGCAGAAGGAAATATGGATGATTGTTCAGAAAAGATGATATAACGTTGCTGTGAACTTCGCACCGGATTACGATGAGAAAAAAGTATCCGAAGCGGTCATGGTTTCCTGAATTGTTTACTCTAAAGCACACTGAGTTAACAAGAATTTGGGGATAAATTTATGGGAAAATCATTGTAAAAATGGTGGCGGGTATGATATTCTATCCATATAAAGAAGAAGGAAGGTAAGGTTATGCCAAGTATAAAACCGGTTTCAGCATTAAAGAATTACACAAGCATTGTTAATGAAGTGACTTATGGTAATCGAGTGTATTTCACGAAAAACGGACATGGTCAGTGTGCATTAGTTGACATGGCAGAGCTTGATGAGCTTGATAAGCAAAAAGCACTTCTGCAGCTTATGACGAAATTAGCAGAAGCGAAAGTATCTGTAAGGGAAGAAGGCACTATTTCTGCGGACAATCTTGAGAAGGAGCTTGGACTGTAATAATGAAATACAGGTTGGAATATACTCAGATTGTTCGTCGAAAGCTAAAGGCCTTGAAATTATACTTAACAGAGCAATATGGAGAAGACCTTGTAAAAACTGCGGTTAAAAAGATTACCAATAGAGCAAGAGAACTTCAGAAGAACCCGGATTTAGGCGTGGACTTATCCACTAAATATGACATTGATACTGATTTTAGGGAACTCTTTGTAAATCATAATCATCTGTTTTACTATAAAGATGGAGATACGATTATTATTGCGGAGATGTTTGAAGAGAAAGAAGATTTTATGTATAATCTCTTTGGAATTTCCGGTCGTACTCAGGAATCGATTGATTACTGGGGAGATTAGAATGAAGGCTTTTCAACTCCCGATGCAAGGTATGAAGAAATACTTTGCAGAGGGAGTTTTTTATGTTTCCGATGGGAAAAAACCATGATCATCTATTAAGGAATTCGATCAATGAACCGATATAATAATAGTGATAGTCTGTCATATGGTGAAAGGCGCGATCATCCCGTGAACAGTGGTTGCCAGTTGACCATCGAAATGCTATCATAAATAAAGGAATATACGCCAGCAGATGCATGGAGGCATATTGGCTATTTGATCCGAAATCCGAAGCTGGAGAGTCTTCCGGCATTAGATTTCGGTTTTTTTATTACAATCGGAATGCGACTTACTGAACCTTGAAAATTTCATACTTTACATCAACCGGAATCAGTGTTATATTGATGACACATTTCTGGAGAACTCATCTGGATATTTCGTCCGACTTTTCCAAGAAATCGCTTGAAACCCTATAGTGTGCATTTTATAATCAAAGGTGATAAATTGAATCGTTTTATATATCCAGAGGCAGATATTTCATGGAAGGAAAAAGAAAAAATAAGACATGAAATAGACACGCTATATAACAAATATGATGGATTGCCGCTAATCGCACATCGATCGATTGGATTTGATGGAAACTACTACATATACTATGTAGAGAATCTGGGATATGATGAGTTGAATATTTTTATGAGAGTAGAGGATCTTGATGAGGAGGATGGGTAATGGAGAATTTTAGAAATATGCTGTTACAGGTTGATCGATCCTATGATGGATTTGTTCATGCTGTTATCACATATGTCAAAACACCGGGGAATGAGGGGAAGCAAAAGATGATCGAAGAATTCATTCGTAGTCATCCCAATGCCAATTCTTCCGATGTTCTGAAGTTCATGATAGAAAAGACCGGTTTTGTGATATCATCTACAAGAAATGAATATGTGGCAGTAGGTTAGCGTTTAGAGATTAAGAGAAGTGAAACTCCCGATGTAAAGTATGAAATGGCTTTGCAGAGGGAGTTTTATTCTTTTAACTACTGTCGCTCCTTTAGACCATACATTTGATTGAAGAAAATTGTAAAGAAAAATGGCAGATCAGCCGATATAAACTATAATGATATGTAATGGAATAATTATGCCGGCTGGTGCATGGAGGCACATTGGCTATTTGATCCGAAATCCGAGGCTGGAGAGGTTTACTGGCGTTAGATTTCGGTTTTTTATTTGTCATTGGACTGAAGAAATAAAGCATGTTGCACCTTGATAATTTCATACTTTACATCAACCGGAATCGGTGCTATATTAATGGCACATTTCTGGAGAACTCATCTGGACATTTCGTCCGACTTTTCCAAGAAATCGCTTGAAACCCTATAGTGTGCATTTTATAATCAAAGGAGGAGTAGGATGATCGACCTCAATGTCTTGTCAAGAGGCGATGGATATGAGCTTCTGAAGGAGTCATATGTCATCTTTATTTGCACATATGATGAATTCGGAAAAGGAAGACATCAGTATACCTTCGAAAATCTCTGCCTGGAGGATACGGAAATCCGTCTGAATGACGGCTCCCACAAGATTTTCCTGTGTGCCGATGGAGATATGGACGACTGCTCGGAAAAGATGAAGGATTTTCTGAACTATATCGCCGGTGGAACAGAGTCCGGCGAGCTGTCAGATCGTCTGCGGGAAGAAGTAGAAAAGTCGAAATCAAAAGAGAAATGGAGACTGGACTATATGACGTTACAGGAGAAATACAGAGAAAAATATGATGAAGGCAGAAAAGACGAAAGAGAAGATGGCATCCGAATTTTCATAGAAGATAAAGTTGAGGACGGTATCCCGGATGAACAGATTAAGATGAAACTGGAACGGAAATACAAGCTACCGCCGAAAAAAGCCGGGGAATATCTGAACAAGTATGCAACCCCAAAGGTCATGTCATAAAAGTATATCAGATGCTGTCCATGTTTCGCAGAATGCATTTTGAAGATCTGCAACAGAATAACGGCAAATGAAAACAAACTCCCGATGTAAAGTATGAAATGACTTTGCAGAGGGAGTTTTTTCATAAAGGTATATGAGAGAAAAAATGACACAAAGAACAATAGATATCAATAAAAGCACCATTCTTATTACAGGGTGTGCGGGATTCATCGGTGGTTCATTAGCGTTAAGACTGATTGAGACTACTGAGGCACGGATAGTCGGAATAGATAACATGAACGACTATTACGATGTCCGGTTAAAAGAATACCGCCTGAATCGAATCCAGGAAAAGGATTCGAATTCCAGATTTACTTTCATAAAGACAGATATTTCGGACAAGTCAGAGATGCTCCGCTGCTTCGATGATTATAAACCGGATGTTGTGATTCACTTGGCTGCGCAGGCCGGAGTCAGATACAGCATTGAAAATCCGGATGTATACATCCAGTCAAATATTGTTGGATTTTATAATATGATAGAAGCTTGCCGGTACAGCAAAGAGAAACTGCATTTGCCTGTAAAGCACTTCCTGTTTGCAAGTTCTTCATCGGTATATGGAAATAATGAGAAGATACCATATTCGGAAAGTGACAACACTGACCGCCCGGTATCTCTATATGCAGCAACAAAGAAAGCAGATGAGGCGTTGGCGTATTCGTATGCCAAGCTTTACGAGATTCCAATGACAGGAATGCGATTCTTTACTGTATATGGTCCCGCCGGCAGACCGGATATGGCATATTATAAGTTTACAGAAAAGTTGGTTAATGGAAAAAAGATTGAACTATACAACAAAGGAAATAATAAGAGGGATTTTACTTATATTGACGATGTGGTAAATGCTATCGAGAAGATTATTCCGTCAGTTACGGACGTTGACGGAAATGAGGTCAGATACAGGATTTATAATATTGGCAACAATCATCCTGTTGATACGATCTCATTTGTGAAGATACTGGTCAACGCACTGAAAGACAATCATTTACTGCAAGCGGATACGGATGCTGAAAAATTGATCGAGTATCGGGATGCCGTGGCCGGGGATGTGGAAGTTACATATGCAGATGTTGATCATCTTGGAGCAGATTTTGGCATTACCCCTGTAATTGATATAGCCCAGGGGTTAGGCAAATTCGCAGCATGGTATGCAGAACGGCATTGATGATACGATAAAGGGGTAAATTTAGGGTAAAAAAGCTGAGGCATTATGAGAGCGGAATTTTCTGAAATACAGTTTATGTTTGGTATTGTAAAGGAAATGGATGAAAAGCTCGAAAAGATGGGGTTTAGTAAAGTTTGTCCATTTTTCCCTTCCCAATCGAAAGAGCAGAGACTTGGATATGATTTGAAAATGGATGTTTCTCCCTTGCTTGTCATGTTCATACAATTTAAGGTAGCAGAGCACGTTTCAAACCGCAGGCGTGCGTACGAGTGGAAGATATATCAAGATGAATATTATAGATTTCATTTATATAAGCCTATTATCAGTAATCAACATAATATTTTGATAGACCTTGCAAATGCTGACAAGAGAAATAGTGTCCACTATATTGCCCCTTGTTTTTACAAAAATGATGATTATTTGCAATACTACTTCAACAAGGAAATGCTCGACCGCAGCGTAAAAATAGATTGTTGTGGCTTGTCAAAACTCACTGATAATGCAAGGCATTCAATATGTTATAGACATAACGGTTCAGACATTTATCAGATGTCAGAGCCTAAGAAAATTAAGACGAATGATAATTTTCTTAAAGGGGAAATTGCATTATATGACACTGTTGATGAACTCTTAAATATGATTAATAACATGGCGAATGCTGATTTTAGAGATATTGAAGAGGCTAGAAGTTATTTGATGCGATATGGCATTGTGCTTTCGTTGTGGCGACGGAGAGGTGAATAAGAAGTGTCAAATGATATGGATTTGCAGAATTTGAATAGTATAGATGAATACATAAGAAATTTAGTACACATTATATCGTCTACTGAATTCACGAAGAATGAACGCGCTTATGCATACGCAGACGGCATCAAAATGTTGGTGGATGCTTTCTCGGAAAAGAAAAAGAACGGATCAAGAGTGTTCTTTATTGGAAATGGTGGAAGCGCAGCAATAGCAAGTCATATGACAGCCGATTTTATGAAGAATGGGGGCATGAACACATGCAGCTTGTATGATAACGCTGTCACCACATGTATGGGGAATGATTATGGCTATCAGGATGTGTTTTCCAGACCGCTGGAGTTTCTTGCCAGTGAGGGAGATCTGATCGTGGCTATAAGTAGTTCCGGAAAATCAGAAAACATTATTAAAGCAATAGAAGCGGCTAAGAAAAATAAAGCGAATGTATTCACATTTACTGGTTTTTCAAGGGATAATCCAGCCAGAAAAATGGGAGATATTAGTGTGTACGTACCATGTGACAAGTATGGGATAGTAGAGTCCATTCATAATTTGATTCTTCAGGAAATAGTGGATATTATTATGGATAGGGACGGTGTGAGATTGTGATGGCGCGACCGGCTGTTTTTCTCGATCGCGATGGGGTGCTAAATGAAGAAAATGGCTTCGTCACATCTTGTGATGATTTAAAGATATATGAGTATTCCAAGAGATGTGTCGACGAGTTTCGTGCGCTTGGGTTCATTGTAATTGTGATTACAAATCAAAGCGGTATCGCCAGAGGATTATATACAGAAGAGATTCTTAGAGAAATAAACGAGAAGGTAAAAAAAGAGACAGCGGTAGATGATATATATTATTGTCCGCACTATCCGGATGGATCGGTACCTAAATACAGTAGGAGTTGTAACTGCAGAAAGCCGAAGACCGGCCTCATACAACGAGCGTGCAGGGAATATGATATAGATCTGTCGCGATCCTTTATGGTCGGAGATCGGGATAGCGATATAAAAACGGGCCAAAACGCCGGGATAAAAACAATTTTAGTCCGAACCGGATATGGTCTGGAAGATGAAAAAAAAGAAATCGAACCGGATTATGTATGTGACGATTTGCGAGATGTTGTATTGTTGTTAAAGAACATGAAAAGGGGTGTAAAAGTATGATATCAGTTGTGACTGGAGGCTGTGGGTTTATTGGATCCCATATGGTGGATAGGCTGCTCGATGAAGGCCATGAAGTGCGTGTTATCGATAATTTTAGTACCGGCAGACCGGAGAATCTGGAGCATCAAAAAGGAAATCCAAACTTGACAGTAGTGCAGGCAGATATCTGTGATAGTGAGAAGATTGCTCCGGTATTTGAAGGGGCTGACTGGGTGTTCCATTTTGCGGCTCTGGCGGATATTGTTCCATCTATACAGCGTCCTCAGGATTATTTTCATTCCAATGTGGATGGGACTTTTTCTGTTCTGGAGGCTGCAAAGAAAGCAGAGATCAAACGGTTTATGTATACGGCATCTTCGTCATGCTATGGAATACCGGACAAATTTCCAACGGACGAAAGTGCGGAGATAAGACCGGAGTACCCCTATGCGCTCACAAAAAGGCTGGGAGAAGAATTGGCGCTTCATTATGCTAAGGTATATAAGTTGCCGGTTGTTTCTCTTTGCCTTTTTAACGTTTACGGTCCGAGATCAAGAACATCCGGCACGTATGGTGCTGTTTTCGGGGTTTTCCTTGGGCAGAAACTGGCAGGAAAGCCATATACAGTCGTTGGAACCGGAGAGCAAACAAGGGATTTTACATATGTCACAGATATTGTTGATGCATTTTACACCGCAGCGCAGTCTGACGTTGTCGGAGAACGGTTTAATGTAGGAAGTGAGAATACGTATTCCGTAAACAGGTTAGTTGAACTCTTGGGTGGGACAGAAGAAAATGTAGTACATATTCCAAAACGACCGGGAGAACCGGATTGCACTTGGGCAGATACGACAAAGATTAATCATATGTTGAATTGGCATCCGAAAGTGTCTTTGGAACAGGGTGTGCAAAATATTCTGGATAATATTGATTATTGGAGAAAGGCACCTGTGTGGACGCCAGAAAGTATAAAGGAAGCCACGGCGGATTGGTTTAAATATCTGGGAAACGAGTAACAGCTGATGAATGGTCAGAAATTAAAAGTCTGCTTGATGGTAGATGCATATTTGAAGCCAAGGACGATAAAGATTGGCAGATCACTTAAAAGAAATGATGTTCAGGTTGCGATTATAGCTGATAAGAATACAAAAGAGCAGATAAAGAGGACGAAAAAATTCTATGATGAGCTATTTTTCTTTGATAAAAGTGACGGTAATGCATTAAGGCATATTTGCAAAAAGGCCGGTGCGGATATCTTCCATATTGTATCTGAGGCGCACATCAGCGAATGGATAGAGAGTCTAATTAATGACAAAGGTGAGATTGGCACCATCATATTTGATCAATATGACCACTATAGAGGATTTGTTTCTGAAGAATGGGATGTCTTTGCCAAAAGGGAAAAGCGGTGTCTTGAGGAATCTGATGGCATATGTAAAAGGAATTTCGAAGCAGACTATCTGAAAGAGGCATATGGCTATAAACCCAAGAAGGAAATACAATTCTTTGATTATTGTTGGGGAGATTATGCAGATAAAAACCATTATGGGGCACCAGATGACAGTAAATTAAAAATAGTATATGGTGGCAGGCTCCTGCCGTTGGATGTTTCTATGCAGGATTATTATGCAAACCTCTATAAAGTGGAGCGTGCCGGTTATACATATGTTGCACGGATAATGGAAGAATATGGAGGGTCGTTTACGATAATCCCGTCTGTGGACATCGGAGGGAGGATGTATAGCGGATATCGAAATCTTCCCAGAATGTTTCCATCCACTGTTATAGAACATCCGATGAATACAGAAGATCTGATCAGATTTGAAGGTGAAATGGACTATGGAATAGATTGTGTTGATTTGAAGCAGATAGTAGGTAAATATGCGGGACATATGCCGGGCTTTATTAAAGAGCATACATATTATGCTACGAATAAGTTCTTTGACTATTTGGATGCAGGTATTATGCCAATTTATGGAAGAGATTATGAGCTATTTGGTCGCCACCTCGAGAAGGCTGGAGCAGCTTATTACTGTTCGTTAGATGATATGAAGGATAGACTTGATTATTTGAAAGAAAACAGAGGACGCATGAAAAATCAAGTAATGGAAGCACGTGAACTTTTTTCTGTCGACAAACAGATAAAAAGATTGATTGCATTTTATAAAGAATGTATAGGTAGGTGAAAGCGTTGGAACAGACCAATAACGTATATAGTGATCTGAAAATTTTATACCACACCGATAAAGTAAAAGCTATAATTGAAGGCAAACGTACGGCGCCTCTTTATGTGCGTATTAAGCCGACAAATAAATGTAATCAGAACTGCTGGTATTGTGGCTACGCTCAGGATGCGGTGATAGAGAACAGAGCGGTAGACAGAAGAGAATCTATTCCATGGGAGAAACTACAGGAGATTATTTGCGATCTTTCGGATATGGGAACGAAGGCAATCACTTTTAGCGGAGGCGGAGAGCCGCTTTGCTATCCACATATTATTGAAACGCTCTCGTTAGTGCAAAAAAAAGGATTGGATTACGCTATAATCTCCAATGGGCAGGCTCTGGATGAAAATGCCAGAGAAGTATTGGCAGGTGCGAATTGGGTCAGGATTTCTATGGACTCTGCAGATGAATCAACATACGAAAAGATAAGAGGAGTAAAAACATACAAAAAAGTCTTGAATAATGTTGAGAGATTTGCAAAGAAAAAAAACAAAGAGTGCACCTTGGGTATAAACTATGTGGTTACAAAAGATAACTATAAGAGTATTTATGATATGTGTGACATTCTATCCGGGATAGGTGTAGATAATGTAAAATTTTCGCCACTCATGACAAAAGGAACCATGCCGGAGTACCACCACGAAATTGCAGAGAGCGTAATGGAACAGATTCAAAAAGCGAAAAGCGATTTCGAGAAAAAGGAATTCCAGATTATTGACAAGTACAGCAATGATGACAGCCTGAACAGTCATTTTGTAAAATGCCCACATTGCCATATAAAAGAAATCTTTACAGTAATAGCAGCTGACTGCAGGGTATATTATTGTCATCAAAGAGCATACACGGATATGGGAATGATTGGGGATGTGAGTGATAGGTCTTTCAGGGAACTATGGTTTTCGGATGAAGTGACAAAGAAATTTGCAAACATGGATCCTGTCAAGGAGTGTAGTTTCAAGTGTGCGTTTGAGGAAAGGAATAGGCTACTGGAATCCTTAAAGACAATAGATAAGAGACATGTGAATTTTATTTAAGTTGTGGGAAAGATATGGCAGAGATTGTAACAAAAAAAGAATTTGAAGATATCAGGAAAAAAATCAAAAAAAAGGGTGGAAAGATCATCCTTTGTCATGGTGTATTTGATTTAGTACATCCGGGTCATATACAGCATTTCAAAGAAGCCCGAAGCCTTGGAGATGTCCTTGTGGTATCGGTGACAGCGGAGAAGTATGTCCGCAAAGGACCCGGGCGCCCCTATTTTAATGACGAACTTCGGCTGCAAACATTAGCGGCAATATCCTATATAGATTATGTAATCCTGTCCGAGAGTTACACGGTAGACGATATCGTGATGAGTGTACAGCCGGATTTATATGTGAAAGGACAAGAGTATAAAAATGCCGAGGATGATCTTACGGGTAAGATTTCTGAGGAAGTGGAACTAGTGAGAAAGAACGGTGGAGATGTTTATTATACCGGTGGAGAGGTGTTCAGCTCCACCAGATTAATGAATCAGGCATTTCCTGTTTTTTCAGATGAATTGAAAAATTATCTCGATTTATTCAGAAATAAGTGCTCTATGGAGACGATTCTGGAATATGTGGAGAACATGAAAAAACTGAAACTTCTGGTGATAGGAGATGTAATTATTGATGATTATGTCTTTTGCAAGGTGCAGGGACTTATGTCCAAGAATAATGCATACTCGGCCAGGTTTATAGACGAGGAAAAATATGCTGGCGGAAGTGTTGCCATAGCAAGGCATTTGGCGGCGTTTTGTGAAAATGTTACGTTGATGTCAGTGATGGGTGAGGAAGAGGAATATCTTAGGCTTGCAGAGAGCAAAGGAGTAAGATTCGAGCCGGTTATTTCGAGCGAATACAGGACAATTGTAAAAAAGAGGTTCGTTGAACCGGATGACAAGCGCAAGGAGCTGACCAAAGTGTTTGTCATTAATAATCTTCCGAATAAGATGGAGATTGACGATAAAAGTAGAAAGGCTTTTATAAACAATATTGAAAAAATAATAGGGGAATATGATGCGGTACTACTGTGTGATTTTGGACATGGACTTATCAGCTATGGTGTGATGACAGTAGTGCAGGAAAAGGCTCGCAAGCTGATACTTAATTGTCAGACGAATTCATCTAATTATGGATTGAATCTTATCACAAAGTATAAAAGAGCAGATTTCTTTTCACTGGATGAAAAGGAGCTACGGCTTGCATATGGTAATTACTCTAAATCCCAGGAAGAATTGTTGACGGAATTGTCCGATCATTTGAATGGTATAGGATGGCTGACAAGAGGTTCCAAAGGTGCAACTTGTATAGAACATGGTGATATGAGAGAGATTCCGGCCATGTCATTGGATGTTATAGATACCATAGGAGCGGGTGATGCGTTCTACTCCATGGCTTCACTTATGGCAGCGGCTGGAGCGGATGCGGAGATGTCCGCATTTATGGGAAATGTAGCGGGGGCATTAGCCTCCAATATAGTAGGTAATAAGGCGTCATTAGATAAAGTGAATGTTCTGAAATTTGCAACAACATTATTAAAGAGGTAGAGGGATGGGATGTGTAAAAAAAGTTACAGGAACCGCTTTGATTGTAGGGGTGGGTGTGGTAGTCGTCACTTTCGTAAGGAGGTTAGCAGAAAGGGAAAAACAAAGCAGAGAATATGCCGATAAGATGAATTCCTATTACCATATCCTAAATCACTGGCTTAAATTAAAGCAGCAGGGAATATCGTGTGTGGACTTCTTTCATGAGAATCATATCAAACGAATCGCAATCTATGGTTTTAAGGAACTGGGAGAGAGGCTGTATGATGAATTAAAAAACACAGATGTGGAAGTGGTTTACATCATCGACAAAAACGTGGATGGAGTGCGAGCCGAAATAGATATTTATGGAGTGGATGGAGATTTCCCTGAGACCGATGCTATTATCGTGACACCATCATATTACTTTAATGAGATAGAAGAGGTTCTTCAGGATAAAGTAAAATGTCCGATTATATCTATTGAGGACGTGATTCTTTGATTCATGATAAGGAGATAGGCGAAAAAGATGAAAATAAATACATGGAATATAACTCTTGGAGAAGAAGAGGCAAAGGCAGCTTATGACAGCATAATGTCGAGAAACCTGAGCGAGGGGGTGAAGGTGAAAGAATTAGAAGAAAAGCTGGCGGTGTTTCTTGGAAGAAAGTATGCCATCTGTGTTCCAAATGGCAGCTCGGCTGTTCTGCTGGCCATGATGGGCATAGGGATAGAACCTGGAGATGAAGTGATCATACCGGACTTTACGTTTATTGCAACAGGCCATGCGCCAAAGCTTTTGGGCGCGAAAGTCGTATTGGCTGATACAGAACAAGACAGACCGCTGCTTGACATAGATGCTTCACTTAAGCTGATTACTCCAAAAACAAAAGCGATTGTGCCGGTGCATTTAAATGGCAGAAGGGCAGACACAAAACGATTGAAAGAAGAGCTCAAGGGCACAGGGATACATGTGATAGACGACTCATGTCAGGCTACTGGATCTGGTTCAGTAGGCAATTATGCCGGGTGTGACTCGGAAATATCTTGCCATTCATTTGCTGTGACCAAGATTATGACGACTGCACAAGGCGGATTTGTTACAACAGATAATGAGGATCTTTATAAAAGAATGAAGAGGCTTAAGATGCAGGGGATGGATAATATCTTCGAGAGCGATCGATATCTGCTTGCCGGGTTTAATCTCAAATATACAGATATCTTGGCATCTATTGGATTGGTACAGCTCGGGAAAATCGAAAAAAAGATAGAGACAAGCCGCAATAATTACAAGATGTATGTAGATGCGTTGTCAAACAGGGATGATATCAGAATGATACCGACCAAACCGGATGAAACCATCTATACGCCAGATATCTTGTGCGATGACTCTGACAGAATAAGGGACTATCTGGAAGGAAAGGATGTACAAGTTCGCCCGGCAGGTGCATGCCTGCATAAAGCAGACTATTTTGAGAGTCGTATGGAATATCCTAATGCAACGAGATTTCAGGAACAGCTTCTCTATATGCCGGGAGGTCCGAATCAGGCAAGGGAGAATATGGAGGAGGTTATCGGATATCTGGAGGAACTGAAATAAAGGATGCTCAAGCTTAGTGTAATAATTCCAACATTAAATAGAGATAGACTGCTTAAACAAACGCTCGAGTCAATTGAAAATCAGACTATGTCCCAGAAAGATTTTGAGATTATTGTGGTTGACAACGGCTCTACGGACAATACACATCGAGTTTGCGAGGAATACAACAAGAAAAATGGAAATTTGATTTATATTTATGATGATAGACCAGGGCTCCATATTGGTAGAAACAGAGGATTTAAGGAAAGTAAAACAAGTATACTTGTATATGCGGATGATGATATAGTGGCTAATCCGCTATGGCTTGACGCAATCAGTAGGGGATTTGAGGATGCAGAAACTGTGTTGATTGGCGGAAGTAATCTTCCTTTGTACGAGAGTAGTCCGCCTAGATGGATGAATTCTTTATGGAGATATGATTTTGAAAACAGATGCAGACATATTGATACTCATTCCATAATTGATATAAGAGGAGAAGCAAGGCCTATTGATCCGGGGAAGATATTTGGGTGCAATTTTGCAGTACGGAAGAGAATAATTGATGAGGCAAATGGATTTCATCCTGATGGTGTACCTGATTCATTCCTTAAATATAGGGGCGACGGAGAGTGTTATATAACAAGGTATATTATAAAGCATGGATTAAAAGCCATGTTTTACCCAAATGCTTCTGTAAGCCATGTGATAACAAAGGGGAGAATGGAAATAGATTATATAAAAAAAGTCGCTTTCAGAAACGGGATCAGCGATGCTTATACGGAATTACGTGAAATGAACGATTTAGATGGTGTGCATCCTTACAGAAGAGGAATATACAAAGAAATTTTAGTTATCAGAAATAAAAAAAACCATAATGAGATAGAAAAGATAAAAGGAGATTACTATCTGGAGGGAAAACTTTTCTTGGTAAAAAAATATATAAGCGAAAAAGAACTGAGAGAATGGATTCATAGAAGAGAGTATTTTGACGCGGAGATTGACAGATGAATGAAATTTATGATGATGCTTTTTATAAAAATCGGGATGCTAATACCAGATATGCGGCTAATGTTATCTTAAATGAGGTGCTAAAAAAGTATTCGCCCAAATCAGCTATCGATATAGGATGTGGAGTCGGTACTTGGCTTAGTGTGTTTAAGGAAAAAACAGGGGGGATGATAGTTGGTGTGGACGGTTCTTATGTAAATAAGAACTACATAGTGATAAAAGAGAATGAATTTTATGCGGCGGATTTAGAGATGCAACTCCCTGCGTTGGGGAAAAAATTTGACCTGGCCATTTCGTTGGAAGTGGCGGAGCATCTTTCCAGAGAAAGAGCGAAATCATTTGTTGACGAAATATGTGAATATTCAGACGTTGTTCTCTTTTCAGCTGCTACAAAAGGACAGGGTGGAGACGGGCATAAAAATGAGCAAAGGCTCTCATATTGGGTCGACAAATTTGAAAGCAATGGATATGATTGCTTGGATTTCATAAGAGAAAAAATATGGAATGATACCAGAATACCGGATTGGTACAGAAATAATGTGGTTTTGTTTTCGAGGGAAAAAGGACGTCGATGCAGAACATCAGATATGATTGACATAATACATCCAGAAATGTATGAACGAAGGACACGGGAATTTGAGGAGATAGCGTATGAAATAAAAAAACGGGATAAATTAAACGATTTTTATGAATCATGGGTATCAATGTTATGCACAGGAGAGAGTATAGGACTTCAATTGCGAAATAAAGGCTACAGAAAAATAGCAATATATGGATGTGGAAGAATCGGTCATCTTCTGTATAAAGAACTGGAATCGTCAGATGAAATAGATGTTGAATACTTTATTGACCACTTTGTTAAACAGGAAGGAAACATAACTGTTTTAGATTATACAGATAAGTTGCCCGAAGTAGATGCTATTGTTGTATCGCCTCTTTTTCATTTTGATGAAATCATGAATGATTTAAGAATGGTAGTTACCAAGAATACAGATATTATAGGAGTTGAGGAGCTGATGAATTCAGTTTAGTGTGGAAAGAAATAGTAATGGTGAAGTTGAAATTGTAGATGGTTGATATAGTGGAACATTTTTAGCGACATTGATAGTTTTAAAAAGGTATATTTAAATGGGACTTAATCTGAACTCGGATCTGGAATTATTCGTAAAAGGGAAAAAAAGCTATCGAGTTTATCAGGATAAGAGTATCTTGATGCTTGGAAAGCAAACGGTAAACTTTACAATTGGCCAGTTATATAAAGTGTTGAAAAGAGCGGGTTTTGAATATCATACAGGTATAATAGACATATCAGACAAAGACACCTGGCTTGATACAATTGATTCATATGATTTGTTTAGATTGTTAGGTTTTAGTCAAGTTCATGCTCTTGATATAAATGATTATGAAGGGGCAGATATTATAATGGATCTTGCATCAAATGAAATTCCGGAGGAGTATTCACAAAAATTTGATTATATATTAGACGGGGGAACTTTTGAGCATGTTTTTGATATTACGAATGCATTTATTAATACGAGTAAAATGCTGAAGATTGGAGGCGTGATTGTTCATGTTGTACCCGCTGATGGATGGTGCAATCATGGCTTTTACCAGTTCTCGCCTACATCGATGATTGATTTTTATGAGGCTAATGGTTTTTTTGTTGAGGAATGCTTTTTGTTCGGATACAAATATCCTGATACTGATTTTCCGGTGATTTTGTCTCCGGATTGTAGGTTTATAGATACTGATTTGTGGATAAGAGATAATCGACGAGATTTCAGACTAAATATGGTGTTTTCGGCAGAAAAAATATGCGAAATGGATGATTTTGATCTTCACTTCACACAAAATGAATGGAAAAATATGTTTGATTCGATTGAAGAAGATAAGACTAGATATGATTATAATATTCGTTTTGAACAATTTGTTAAGGAAATAAATAAGGGAAAGCGGGCTGCGATATATGGTAAGGGAGAAACGGCAAGACATTTATTATACAAGTTAGATGATATGGGACTTCAAGAGCAGGTTGTATGTATATATATTGAGGATCGCGAGTTTGGTTCTATTACATTTGATGGAGATATAACTAAGAAGATAATGAGTATTAATACGTTTAAGAATGACGGTGTGGATATGGTATTTATTGCAAGTGTTAATCCTGAAGTCATCGATATTATTAGAAATAGACTATTCATATATAAGAGGGATGGCCTGATTCTAATATAGACAGTCAGAAGGAGATACGTATGTTTGAGAGAATTGTTGATGAGCCTAATCAAGTACTCGTAAAATTGGAGGAACTAAAGAAAAGAGTTTTAAGCAAACAAAACGTTTATGTCGTACTTTATGGTGCAGGTTATTGTGGGCATGAAGCGCTATCTTTGATGAGACAGTTTGAGATTCCGGTGATGGCTGTCTGTGATGATGGACGTATAGGACAAGATTTAGATGGAATTGCGATTACAGATATAAAGGATATAAAACCTTGTGATGGGCTAGAAATATATACTACCTATGGATATTACGATGAAATGTTGCCAAAGATAAAAAAACTTGGTCTGTTTAAATATTATAAAAAGATTGATTTTAGCAGATTTGATCTAGATAGAGATAACTATAGGTTCTTTCAGAACAATAAAGAGCATATAGAACGTGTATATGATCTTATGGCTGATGATATGTCAAAGGTTCTTTTGGAGAGTTTAATAAGGTATAGGATAAGTAGAAATCCAAAATATATAGAGAATATACGTGAGACTACCCCGCAGTATTTTCCGGACACACCTGATTTGAGAAATACATTTCATAGAAATCGAAAAGAGCATATATTTTTCGATCTGGGGGCATATGACGGTGATAGTATAAGAGGATTCCTTGATTATACGTGTGGAAAATATGAAAAGATATATGCGGCGGAGGTGAGTGAAAAAAACTATGAAATCCTTTTGGATAAATGCAAAAATATTGAGAGAAAGGAATTTTTTCATGTAGGTATTTCAGATAAGCATGGGATGATTCGGTTTTCAATCACGGATTCAAAGAATAGTTTTGCAAACCCGGATGGAGAGGAACTCTTCGAGGTTAATTCTGTCGACAATTTGCTTGATGGAAGAGATGTAACATTTATAAAAATGGATATAGAAGGTGCAGAAATGAATGCTGTCAAGGGCGCTGCTAATACAATCCGAAGATGCTGTCCAATTATGGCAATATCAGTGTATCATAAGACGGAGGATTTATTCTGCATACAATTGGAAATAGAGAGAATAGCAGCCGGTGCATACGATTTTTATCTTAGACATTACTCCCCAACTATGATTGAGACTATTTTATACGCAGTTCCTAAAAAAGCATAGATTTGCAATAGCCGTTGATAAAGGATTTCATCTATACAAATGTAGGCTTGAGGTGTTTTGAGATGGATGTTGAATGGTTTAAGTTCTTTGTAAGAGTAGCGTACTGCGTGTTTAATCGGAACAAAATTGGGGGGGGGTATGAAATTAAATGGCAAAAGTACTATCTGCCCTTGATGAGATACTATCAAAGAATGCCTTTGAAATATGCATATGATTTAATCAAAGATGAGTTAGAAGGACGCATAACGCATATTCCTCGTATCGCAATTTTTATTACAAGTAGATGTCCATTGAATTGTATGGGATGTTCTACACTTATTCCATTAATGGAAAGACAGGATGTGGATACAGATCTGATCATTTCAGACCTGCAACTGCTGGATGATGAATTGAAAAGTGTGGAATGCTTAGGTCTAACAGGAGGAGAACCACTGTTACACCATGATATAGATGTAATAATAAAGCGCTTGTTGCAAATGCCTGTTTATAAAAGAATTGAAATAATCAGTAACGGGTTCGGCGTTCTAAGGCTTAATGAGTACACATTGAACAAAATGTCTGATAAAAGGATCCACATTATCCTTAGTTCGTATGGCAACACAAATAGAAGTCAGATACTGAGGGCTGTGTGGCTTTTAAATAAAAATAAAGTAAACTATGAAGTAATAGATGATAACTATCCCTGGTGGGATTTTGGTACTCCCAAGTATATGAAAAAAAACCATAGTAAAGCCCAGTATATGGAATGTTATGCGCCGGAAATCTGTCGAACAATATACAAGTCAAAGTTCTATTCCTGCTTTAGAGGGGTGTATATGTTTGAAAAAGATATGGCTATGAAAAAAAACCACCAGTTGGTTAAGGGAATGATACCAAATATTTTATACGATTTCTATTCTGATTGGCTGGATGAGGTCTGCAAATATTGCAATTATAAAGGAAAGCAAATAGAAAGAGCAAAGCAGATTTAGATAAGAACTGTTTCAATATTTGAGAGGATAACTATGTACAATTCTAAACCGAGTTATATGGATCAAAATGAAGATAGACTATGTGGAATAGATAAAGAATTAGGAATCGTTTTTTTGTTTGACAGTATTGAGGGAATAAACCCTAAGATTGCTGGCGTACCAAAGAAGGCGTGTGAAGAAACGGGGGATATTATACTTGTGGATAACAAAATTTTCCTGTGCCCTTATTGGAGTGCTTTTTTTTATTCCTATGATTTTGATTTGGCGCAGTCAAAGGAAATGTTTTTATCTGATGATGTAAATGAGAGTATGTATTCGCATAGAATAGGTGTAGTCGGAGACCTGATTTATTTATATGATACATCGAAAGCAGAAATAATAGGTGTAGACATACATTCTTTAGATTATAAGCGCATAAAAATGCCAAAGGAATTACTTCATGCTGTTAATGGAAATGATATCAAGTTTGTCAATTCAAAAATATATCTTCCATGCATAAAACGTTCCGGTATATATGTGATAGATGTTAAAAGTTGGAATTGCGATTATATCAATATTGCGGGAGGTATGTATGGACTAACCACAATATCATTTCTTGATGATAACAATATTTGCCTAAGCGGATATGGTAATTCGTTGATTGTGTATGACTTGGTTCATAAAAAGGTGGATAAAGTAGTTGATTTGCCAAAGCAATTAAAGGTTTACTCATCTGAAAATGGATGGGCTGAGGCACCCAACAATACATTTCCATTTATTAAGAGCGTTGCATATTGTAATAGTATTTGGCTGTTTCCTTATTTATCTAATGTAATATGCAAGTATGATGCTGAAAGAGAAAAATTTGAAACTTATGAAATTAATAATAAAGCTGCTGAAAGCGGGGAAAAGCCATTCGAGTTTCTCATTAAACATGGAAACAGATTTTTTTTAAGAAAAGATAATGGCGTTCTATATGAGATGGACGACATGAATATGGTACCTAGACCGGCCAGCGTTGGTCTGCCTGAAAATGTAATACTTGACTATGGAACCGGTATTATTAAAGAGGATGAGGCACATACATTAAGTGGGCTTATTGAAGGTATTATGTGAGAGCGGATTGAAAAAGAAGGAGAAAAGAATGGAAAAGATTGTAATTGTAGGATTAGGTCAAGTGTTTCAGAGATATAAGGATATCATTAAAAAGAATTTTGATGTCGTATTCGTTTCAGATAATCAGTATTCAGATGATATTTGCTCATATGAGGACATGAAGTATGTTCCACTAAAAAAAATAAAGGGAGAGAATGAATGCAACAGAATTATCATTTGCGTTATGGATCACAGAGTCTATATGCTTTTGAAAAAGCAATTAGTACAATCGGGAATAGAAGAAGATAGAATACTTGGATACGGCGAAATCTTCATAATTGAGGGAATGTATAGAAAAGAACTATATGAAGAGGATATTATAAAATTCGAGGCGGATGCAAAAATATACGAGAACAAATGTAAAGATGAGAAGTTTGCCATAAATCAGAATGATATGAACCTTGTATTTTTTGAGAAGAACCAAAATGCAAGCGCATGGGACAGTTTTTATTATTGGACAGAGGAATGGATCGCCAAGAAGATATTAAAGAACAATCCCCAAAAGCATTATGATATTGGAGGAAGAATTGATGGATTAATCAATCGGTTGTTAACTTTTGACAAAGAGATTGTAATGATTGACATTAGACCAAGCACCTTCGTACATCCAAGAGTTAAAACCATACAGGCTGATGCAACCAATTTAGAAGAAATAGAAGATAATTCAATAGAAAGTATCTCATGCATAGGTCTGGTTGGGAATATTGGACTGGGAAGATATGGGGATCCTGTCGATCCAGATGCATGGAAAAGGATTATGCATACAATAGAAAGGATTCTGAAAAAAGGGGGTAAGGCATATATAACGATAACTGTTGGTAAAGAACGACTACACTTTAACGGAGGAAGAACAATGAGTCCATGTACAATCGTGGATTCTGTTCCAAATCTCAGAGTAAGTGATTACTGTTTTATGGATGCCATGAAGAGAGATGGAGTAATTTACGAAGAGGACAAGGCTTTATCATTTTACGATAATGATACGGATTTTCCTGAGAGACAAATAATAATTGAATTCGAAAAATAGGAAATAGCTATGAAAAAAAACAAGGTGTATATATACGGGGCGGGGCATATTGGAGAAGTTGCTCTCTCATATCTAAAGAATCAATATGAGATAATTGGTTTCGTAGACTCGGATCAATTAAAAATCGGAACGACATTCTGCGGGTTAAAAGTATTTTCTCCGGATATTTTAGAATTAGAAAGCGAAGAAATTGTTGTTATAGCAAGCCGATCTTTTAAAGAAATAATGAGAAGTCTTAAAGTGCATGGAATAAGACGTCGCATTATTCTTTTTAGAGCATATCTCGAGAATGTTATTCCAGATACTATTATTAGTAAACTTGAGGAAAGAACGATTGACTTGGGCAAATTCCTGGCAAGCGAGAAGGAAATACAATGTAAAGAAATGACATATATGACAGGTGGAAGTAGAATACTTGACTATGCTTTCTTAAAAGTTGTAGCGAAAAAAATGAAATGTAATACCTATCTAGAAATTGGAACATATATCGGAGAAAGCATTAACATTCTCACTGATATATGTGAAAGACTTATCAGTGTGACAGCTGAACCAGGAAGTGAATATTCAATGAATGGATGGTGCAAAGAACTTGATGTACCTGATTATTCAGACAGACTTGCACGGGATCCTAAAATTGAACATTACTATACTGATTCAAAACTATTTGATTTTTCTACTGTAGGCAATGACATAGATTTGTATTTCATAGATGGTGATCATAGTTATGCAGGAGTAAGAACTGATACTGAAAATGTTTTCAAAAATCGAAAAAGGGATTCTATTATTATATGGCACGACTTTAAAGAATCATCTACGGAATTTAACTATGATGTTATAACTGGAGTGTATGATGCGTTGAATGAGGCTGATTTTGAGAAAGTATACATAACAAATAATAATATATGTGGAATATATATACCAGATAAATACAGAAGTCTGTTTGATATTTGTCCATTAAAATATGGTGAAAAAGAATTGTATATCTACGACACATCGCTTGTTTGTATGAGAGATATGGAATGAAGGATAGCTATGTTATATGGGGTATAAACAAGGCGCTTTGCGAAAGAGAGCATTGTCTTTAGCAGAATAGGAAAAAGAGTGATTATGAAAGTGGGTGATGTGATATGCTTTTAAGTTCAGCAAACAAAATATTAAATCAGAGTAGAAATAAGAAAGTGGTAATCATCGGCTGTGGAAAAAATGGTCGAGAACTTACTGAATATTTGTGTGACGCAGGAATCAATGTTATTGCTGTTGCAGATAACAATTCTTTCTTTCATGGGAGAACATACAGAGGGATACCAATTTGTCCGATTTATGAATCAGTTGAAAGAGGAGAATGCTTCATTATAACTGTAGAAAAATATCGTAGAGAGCTTTTTGAACAATTGTTGACTTTGGGAGTGGATGCGGGGACAATGCTTATTTATTATGCTGTTCGAGATCGTGATTATTTCATGACACTTTCAGAGGATGAGATTATTGAGGATGTGAAGGATATGTTTAGAGAGCATATAGGATATGACATGGATTGGAATTCGCCTAAAACATATAACGAAACAATAAACTGGGAAAAGGTAAATTGTCAAGATCCTCAAAGAGCAAGATTAGCTGATAAGTACCTTGTCAAAGAGTATGTTGCGGATAAAATTGGCAAGAAGTATATAATCCCGACATTGTTTGCGTGGGATAATGCGAAAGACATAGATTTTAATTTACTCCCGTCAAAATGCGTTTTGAAAGTAAATAATGGAAGCGGAATGAATATTATCTTTGACAAGGATTTGAATGGTTTATATCAGAAATATAGAAATCAATTAGACACATGGATGAAAAACTCTTTTGCTTTTCAAGCATTTGAACTCCACTATTCAAATACGAAGCCTATGATCATTTGCGAAGAGTATATTGATATGCAATCAAGGAATTTTATTGATTGCAAGATATATTGTTTTCATGATAAGCCATATTATATTCAGTGTATAAGAGATGAACACAAAGAAAATGCAAGAGCGAGATTTTATGATTTAGATTGGAATGTACAGGATTTCAATCATGGATATCCCAATGACGAGGAACTGATGGATAAGCCTGAATACATGGACGAGATTTTACAATTAACAAGAGTTCTTTGCAAAGGACACAAACATGTGCGCGTGGATTGGATAATATCAAATACCGGGAGCGTATATTTTACAGAGATGACGTTCTCTTCATGGGCTGGATTAAAAAGATTTGTTCCAGATCAGTGGGATGTGAAGTTTGGTGAATTGATGAATTCAAGTGAGTAAGTATTGGGGATGGAAAATTATATGCGTATTGCGATTATTTTGAATTATTTAAGAGGCGGAGGAGCTGAAAGAATAGCAGGTTTTTTGTCAAAGTACTTGTCGAAGAGGCATGAGGTATTCCTTTTCCTTGAAAATCCGGAAAATATAGTATATGAATATGGGGGGACTATCATTGATGTAGGTAAAGACGGAGGAGACTATATAGAGTATCATATAAAGAAAGCAAAAGAATTGTACAATATTGATGTGTCAATCAGTTTTATGGAACCATTCAATCATATCAATGTTCGTACAGCAGAGAAGGATGCGGTTATTCTTTCTGAGCGTTGTTATCAATCTTTAATTGAACCCAGAGAATGGTCGCATCTATTACTAAACAAGCAACTATACCCAGTGGCTAATCATATTGTTGCGATCTCCGAAGGAGTCCGTCAAGAGACGATTCGGGACACGAGCGTCAATGAAAGAATGATAAGCACAGTGTATAATTTTTTTGATGCTGACAGGGTTAGAAAGCTTTCTCTAAGAAATGATCAACAAGGTGTCGATTTTGAGTATGATCATGCTAATAAATATATAGTTAGTATAGGAAGACTGGAAGAACAAAAGGATCATCTTCGACTAATTCGGCAATTTAAGTATCTGTATGAAAAAAATGCTATATGCAGATTGGTCATTGTCGGTAGCGGTTCCATGGAAGGAACCTTGCGTAGTGAAGCAAAACGTTTGAATTTAAACGAAGTGTGCACATTTATTCCCTATTCGAGGAATCCGTTTTACTTGTTGAGGAAGGCTGACGTTTTTGTACTTCCTTCAAGATATGAAGGATATGGAAATGTGATTTTGGAGGCGATGGCGTTAGGTGTCCCGGTAGTATCAGTGGATTGTCCGGCCGGACCGAGAGAAATACTCGATGACGATACTGACTATTCAAAAGAAATAAAGGGTTGGCGAGTAGCCAAGAGAGGCATTTTGGTTTCGCGAGAGGATAGTGATAGAGACGGAACAACTACATTTTTGGCAGATGCAATTAGTCATCTGTTAGAGGATGTGCACTTAAAAGCCAGAATAGTAGATGAGGCAATGCGATGGATAGAAGGGTATTCTGATGATGTTATTCTCCGAGAGTGGAACATTTGCATTAATAAAGCAATAGAAGATAAGAAAAAAGGGAAGAGAAGATCTTGTCCAAAGATAGAAAAAGGAAAACCATATATTATCTACGGTACAGGCGTACATGCGGAAAAGGTATTTAGAGATATGATGCGAGGGGGTTATGAGGTAGAATCTTTTGTTGTTACTAAAAAAACAGGGATAGATGAATTCAATGGAAAGCCAGTTTACGGAAGAGATTATTTACTTGAACAGGATAGGAGAAAAAGAGTGATAATGGGCGTTTCAAAATTTGAATATGCTAATGAGATTTGCAAATGGTTTATGGAAAATGATATGTATGATGTCATTTTTTATCCGCTATCACGAAAGGAGAACGGTTTTCCTCAGATCTAGTTTTGGGAATTGTTAGGGAGAAGAACATTGCAGACTAAAAGAATTATTTTTGGTGCCGGCAAAGGAGGCACAATGATGGCCATGCTGTGCTTTTATAAAGGACATGAGGTCTTGGAAGTTCTGGATAATGATACGAAAAAGCATAATACTGTGTTTTGTCGGAATATTATGATTAAGAGCCCACATCTTTTAGAACCAACTGTACCGGTTTTGGTATGCTTGAATGACAAAAAAGCAGCAGAAGCGGTGTCTTTGCAGTGTCGGAATTTGGGGTATACAGATGTAAAAGTATATAGTTGGAAGGATGCAGAGGAAGAATTGAAAGCAATACCGGATCAGGAGTATCTGGAATACTTGTGGGAGATAAAGATGGGAAACAGACTGGATTGGAAACATCCGGTTACGTTCAATGAGAAATTGCAATGGCTAAAGCTGTTTGATCAGAAGCCAATACACACTACAATGGTAGATAAATACGAGGTGAAAGATCATGTGAGATCTCTGATTGGAGAAGAGCATGTAATCGATGCGATTGGAGTATGGGATCGATATGAAGATATTGACTTTGACAGTTTGCCGGAACAGTTTGTATTGAAATGTACACATGATAGTGGAAATGTGGTGGTTTGCAGAGATAAAAAACAGTTTGATCCGAACAAGCATAAAGATAGGTTCAGAAAGGCGCTGGAGAAGAATTATTATTACAGATATCGGGAGTGGCCATATAAAAATGTCAGGCCGAGGCTTTTGGTTGAGAAGTATGTCGAGGATGAATACGCAGAAGCATTGGTGGTCTATAAGTTTATCTGCTTCCATGGAGAACCTAAGATTATTCAGGTAATCCAGGATGATAAACATGAAAATGAAAGTATTGATTATTTTGATGCCGACTGGACACTATTGGACATAAAACAAAACTTTCCGAACAGCGCCAGACATTTAACAAAGCCAAAGAGCTTCGAACGAATGAAGGAGATGGCGAGAACTCTTTCAGCTGATGAAATTCTGGTCAGGGTGGATTTCTATGAAGTCAAAGGAGAACCTTTTTTTTCGGAGTTTACATTCTATTCTGATGCTGGTTTTGAGCCATTTAGCCCTCCGGAATGGGATGAGATCCTAGGAAGCTGGATTAATCTACCTGCGGGAACGGAATGCTGATGAAAAAAAGGATTCTATTTATCATGCCCGAATACACTCTCGGAGGTGCGGAGGCACAGGAGCGTATTCTGATTGAAGAACTGCAGAAGCATGGTTTTTCGGTTTCGGTTATCATTCTTCATTGGTTTGGCCGATGCGATGATGAAAAGATCCGTGCAGATAAAGAAAGATTCGACAAAGTGGAGTTTGTAGAGCTTTTCCAGTCCGGTTGTTCAGAGTATGAAGTAAGAGATGCATTGAGGGCGAAGATCATAGATTATACAAAAAATCATGACATCGGTTGTGCGGTTTTATTCCATGAGTACACGGTGCCGCTGATCCCGTTGCTCCATTCGCTTGGGATTCCCACCATATATTCAGAACGCCTTGATGCTGCAAAGATCATCGGAAATCCTGTTTACAATAAAGCCCTTTCGGAATGTGATTATCTGACTGCAAATTCTCTGTTTGCTTCAAATAGAATGAAAAGAGCTTTTGATAGAGACGTGGTGCTGATCAGAAATGGAAAAAGATTTCTTGGCAGAATAGATAAATCGAGAAGTATCCATGTTCGAAGGCTCTTGGTTCCATGTCGCATTGCCGGTATCAAGAATCTTGATGTTATGATCAGACTCATGTCTCGTCACAAGGAAAAGGGATACCAAATTCGATTCGTCGGAGAGACAGAGGATGTTCATTATCTCGAGCGATTAATCAATCTTGCCAGAGAAAATGGGGTGTTAGATAGGGTTGAGTTTACAGGTTATCAATCGGATATGAGACAAGAATATGAGAAAGCGGATGTGATGATACTTCCCTCATTGGCGGAAGGCACGCCGAATGTTGTGTTGGAGGCTTTTTCACTGGGATGCCCTGTTATTACATCTGATATTCCGGTTGAAAGGGAATTGCTGAAAGAAGAGGCTTTACGTTTCCAATCTTTTGATGAGGAGGATCTGGAAAGAGCGATTACATATCTGGAAGAAATGTCAGATGAAAAGTATGAGGATATGCTTTCCCGTCATAGACAAACTGTGGAGGAACAGTACAGTATTGAACGGATGTCAACGCAGTTCATGGAATTGATAGCAGATGCAGAGAAAAAGAAGTGTGATTATCAGATCGCTCCGGAAGAAATTGTTAGTGATGAGATTCGTTTTCTTTCAAGAGAACATGAAAAAAAAGAACATTTCTACAGATTGCTCTGTGAATGGACGAGAGCGCTTCACCAGGGAAAGAGTATTGGTAATACGTGTCTAAGGAACGGATGGAAAAAGGTCGGGATATACGGTTTCAAAGAATTAGGACAGCTACTCTTTGAAGAATTACAAAAGCAAAAAATCGAGATTCAATGTATTGTAGACAGCAATGCAGATAACATTGTGGCGGAAATACCGGTCATACGACCAGAAGAAGTGTCGGGGTTTGATGTTGATATTTTGATTGTTACGGCCGTTCACTCATTTGAGGCAATAAAAAAAGATCTATCCGAGAGAGTGACGTGCAAAATTGTTTCATTAGAGGAATTGATCGGATGATTTCTGTTCTCATCAATAACTACAATTATGGCCGTTTTCTTATCAGAAGCGCATGAGTCCGTCCTGGATCAGACATAGCCTTGTGTAGTGGGGATGATTGAGGAAGAGTTTTATATGACCGAACAAGAGATATTAGAACAGCTTAAATATGGTGAACATATTCATTTGGAATGTAAGAAGGCGGAGTCGCTGATGCCAAATTCTATTTGGGAAACATATTCTTCTTTTGCTAATTCCGACGGTGGCCTGATTCTTTTTGGCGTAGAAGAACATGTGAAAGAAATGGATTTTGAAAAGCGGTTCACATTTCTTTCAATAAAAAATCCAGATCAAAGGATTAAGGACTTTTGGAATACCATTAATAGTGATAAGGTCAGTAGCAATATACTTGTTGATTCTGATGTTGGAACATGTCTTGTTAAAAACGAATTAATCATTTGGATTAACATTCCACGTGCAAAATATGATCAAAGACCCATATATTTAAACGGGAATCCTATGAAGGGAAGCTTCAAGCGTAATCATGAGGGAGACTATCATTGTACGGAAGAAGAAGTTAAGGCAATGCTTCGTGACGCAAATGATTCGGGGAGTGATGGTGGCATACTCGACGGATATACAATGGAAGACATTGATATCAATTCATTACGTTCGTATAGAATAGAATTTGAGCATAATAATCCGGATCATGTCTGGAACAGTTTACAGGATCAGGATTTTCTTCAGAAAATGGGTGGGTATACGAAGGATAGATCTACTGGCAAATGTTGGTTAACTACTGCTGGTCTATTGATGTTTGGTAAAGGAGAGGTCATAAGAGATCGCTTTGCAAATATACGTATGGATTATTTGGATCAATCGAACTTACTCCCGGGTAGCAGATGGAGTGATCGATTAACTTATGATGGGATGTGGGAAAACAACCTTTACAATTTCATGAGGCAGGTTATGCCTAAGCTGGTTTTTGATATTAAGCGTCCGTTTAAGTTAAATGGGATGAAACGTTCTGACGACACACCTGTTCATAAGGCAATACGTGAAGCAGTCGTTAACATGATGATTCATAGCGATTATATGCTTACCGGAGTGCTTAAAATCGTCAAGACAGGAAAAGGCTATTTCTTTTCCAATCCCGGGAGTTTAAAGCTCCCTATTAAAGATATTTATGATGGAGGTCATTCGGTAGCTAGGAATCCGAAAATACAAACTTTTTTTCGGATGATAGGTGCCGGAGATAATATAGGATCTGGATTTCCTACCATTCTGAGTGCATGGGGTGAAGAAAACTGGAGAAAACCTGATTTACGTGAGAATGAAGACTTGAAGGTTGTCGAGCTGAATTTATGGACAATATCTCTTATGCCGCAGGAATGTACGAATTATCTTCAGAAATTGTTTGGGATAGCATATTCTCGTTTGTCTAATAATGAGCAGATAATCCTTGGAACCTCACATTTGGAAGGTTCTGTAACCAATAACAGATTACAATCAATCATCGATCTCCATAGCACTGAAATAGGACATATTTTGGCTGGACTCGTAGAGAAAGAGATGCTGGTCGCAGATAATAAGGGTCGGTGGACAAGCTATAGATTGAATAAAGACTATGTGATTCAGCCAGAACAGTTGAACTTGACAGATGGTTTTGCGGTTGACGTTGAGTTTTCGACAGATTCAGATCGGGTGATTTATGAATATGCTAAGGAAAATGGGTTTATCACTACATCGCAGGTTATTGCAATTTCTCCCAATATTACAACGCGACAAGGTGCTTCTGTGGCACTTAACAGGTTAATAAAAAAAGGCTATTTACGAATGACTGGGAAAGGGAAAACGACGATTTACGAATTTATTAAGTGAACGTGCGTTCGTCAACTGTTGACGAACCAGTTGACGAACCAGTTGACGAATCAGTTGACGAACCACATGATGATATGAGGAATTAGTAGGATGATTTCTGTTCTCATCAATAACTATAATTATGGCCGTTTTCTTTCAGAAGCGATTGAGTCCGTCCTGTCCCAGACTTATGGTGATTGGGAACTCATTATCGTTGATGATGGATCACAGGATGATTCATGGGATGTGATCCGGTCTTTCAGCGAGAGATATCCGGATAGAATCAAGTCGATCTGTAAGGAAAACGGTGGCCAGGCATCCTGCTTCAATGCTGGATTTGCTGCATCTTCGGGCGATGTGATCGCTTTTCTGGATAGCGATGATTACTGGTTTCCGACCAAGCTGGAAGTGATCGCAAAAGCACATGAGAACCATGAATATGTCGCACATGGAAAGAAATTCTCGGATGAAAGCTTTTATCGGGCGGATACGGTACAAAACGACAAAAGATCCGGTTATCTTCGAAAGTACGGGGTTTTTGACAGCTATAATCTGACAACGTCGGTGGTATCCTTTTCCAGGAAACTGCTGGAAAAGATATTACCCATGCCGGAGGAGGGATATCGTGTATGTGCCGATCACTATGTAAAGATGGCAGCTTTGTATTATACAAATATTTATTATATTCCGGAGGAGCTTACGTATTATCGGATACATGGGAGCAATGCTTATGCCTCGCTGGATATACAGGGTAGAGCGCAATCGCACGATGAAGAGCTGGATTTTATGAGTGTGGAGTACTTTAATGAAAGACTGTTGGCCGAAAACGATAAGGCTGAATTGATTCCACACAGATGCTTAAGGCTCACGGAGGAGTTTTACAAGGAGATCGGAAACGGATTTCAAATTGAAAAAGATAAGAAGTATGTCGTATTCGGAACCGGGAATGATTCCAGAACAATGATCCGGTATATCACGCAGAAAGAGGGACAGATTGTAGCGTTCTGCGATTCCTCAGCGGAAAAGAAAGGGAAGCGCTTCTTTGCAAAAGAAATCTGGTCTCCGGAGATGCTGATAAAAAAGAGAGAAGAGTATGATCGAATTGTACTCGGATCACTTCGATATTACAAAGAGATGATTGACAGGCTTGAGGCCATGGGATTAAAGATGGGGATGGATTACATTTATACACCGGCTTACTAAAAGTGGAACGATTCTATGCTTGATTCGTTTGGAGGATACAAGAAATGCGATCACCTGAAGATATGAATTTTATTCAGATTGATATCACCAATGCCTGTAATAAGGCGTGTTCAAATTGTACGCGTTTTTGTGGGAATCATAGGAAGCCGTTTTTTATGGACTATGAAACCTTTTGCCGTGCGGTGGATTCTTTGGAAGAGTTTCATGGAGTGACTGGTATCATTGGGGGAGAACCGACGATCCATCCGGAGTTTGAACGTTTTGTGGGATACCTGAAGTCAAAGTATGGGACGAGGAAAACTAGGAATCGAATGGTTTATCCCATTAAGGATTTCATTAGTGAGATCAAGTGGCGTGAAAACGAAAGCTATCGTGAGAAAGTCTGCGAAGACGGATGTAAGATTTTGAAAACAAAAGGCCCCGGGCTTTGGTCAAACATGAGCGAGGGATACAGGAAGTATTACGAGCTGATTCAGGATGTTTTTGAAGTACAGCTTCTGAATGACCACATCAATCCTTCTTATCATCAGCCGGGATTGTTTTCGAGAAAGGATCTGGGGATCCCGGACGAGGAGTGGATCCCGATGAGAGATAAATGCTGGATCCAGAACAACTGGTCGGCTACGATTACGCCGAAGGGAGCATTTTTTTGCGAGATCGCCGGTGCTCTTGACATGCTTTTTGACGGACCGGGTGGATGGGAGATTGAGCCGGGTTGGTGGAAGCGGAAACCGGAGGAATTCGGAGATCAGCTTCACTGGTGTGAGATCTGCGGCTTTGCCTTGGATACTTTTATGAGGGATGCGGAAGAAGAGATTGATGATGTTTCACCGACTTTGTACGAGAAACTAAAGACAATCGACAGCCCACGGATGAAGGCAGGACGGACACATCTTGTTGAGATAGAGAATGGAAGGATACGGGAGGACAGCAAAGCAGACGGACATGCCTTTGCGGATGAAGGGATGCCCTATCTGGAGCATTACGAGGATCGGTTTAACGAGGCAAATTCGATCCTGTTTGACTGTAAATACAAAGTTGTTGATATTGCGCCCGGAGATGGATTCGGAGAGAAACTGAATCGGGAATTGTCGGGACATGAGGATTGGATTCTGTTTTTAGCGGCAAGGGAAAAGGCATCTGATGAGGTGGACGCTTTGATCCGAAGTGCTGTTTTGAATCCGGGCTCGATGCATCAAGGGGATGGATGGCTTCTTTTCAACAAAAATGCCATTTCGTTGAAGAGGATCGGCTATGATGGCGTTGCACATGCAGGGTCTATGGATGAGATCATTGCTGCCTGGGATCAAGACAAGGTAATCCGGATCAGCGATATGGACGAGGCAACAAAGGTGAAGAGAAAGCTGATCGGGAAAGGAAAGAAATATGCCATTTGGGGAACCGGTATTTCGGGAGCGTATCTAGCTGACATTGTTGTCAATTCCGGTGGGATTTTAACGTTAGCGATCGATGCGGATGAGTCGAAGCAGGGTACTGAGTGGAAGGGTGTTAAGATCATTTCACCGGAAGAGATGACGAAGCGCCTGAATGACTTTGATAAGCTGATAGTAGCACATCTGACAAGATATTCGGAGATACAAAATGCCGCGGTGGAAAAAGGGTTAGATTTGGATAGAATCCTCCTTCCGACCAGGCTTGTAAATGAGATTGAATGACAGGAGCAAAAAAGGGATGGGAGAACTTGCTGAGCTGACAAGAGTATACAGGATGCTGGAGGACGAGGAATCCAGACATATTTATAGAAATCGGTTGAATTGGCTGATGACTGGAGATGATGCGTATCTGGATGAAGTGGTCGATCTGTATTTGGCTGCGTTGGCGCCATCGATGCCCAGAAGGTTCGCAAATTGGTTGGACACGATAAGAAAAGACTATAAAGTTGTGGTCTATGGTGTGGGTCAAAGAACGACGCAGTTTGCGCATTTGCTTTCTGCGCATCTGGGAGATCGTCTGATTGGATTTGCGGATGGAGACAAAGAGAAGCAGGGAACTACTTTTATGGGATATCCGGTGATGGCACCGGAAGAATTGAAATCGCTGAATCTGCAAATGTCAAGGACTTTTTTCTCTGGTATGGTAAGCACTTTTTTCCATCCGCGGTAAGGAGTTTTTTCTATCCACGGTAAGCACTTTTTTCAGTTTATGGTAAGCAGTTTTTTCCATGCTTTGGTAAGCACTTTTT
>JAZOTN010000005.1:0-7140 GCA_045657665.1 Lachnospiraceae bacterium
CAAAATGACTGATGATAACACCCCAGATACCGTTCAAAACGGTTACACTGATCAAAACCACAAAAACTCTTTTAATCCATGTACTTAAGCCAGTGATTGCATACATCGATACCGAAGCCGGATTATCTGTTCCGTTTCCGAATACAGGCAGGAACAGCAGCAATGCCAAAAAGATATCCAACATATTGCAGATCAGTGCTATATACTTATCCAGGCACTCTTTCTTCTCATCTGCTGCCGCAGAAATGATCTCTTCCGAACAGATCAGATCATCTATCGACACGGAAAAAAACCTAGATATTTCCTTTAATGAATCAAGGCTTGGATACCATCGTCAGGATAAATCCTCAGCTTATGGCAAAGATGATCTGCATTGTCTCTTATACGAACCTTCTTTTCCAGACAAAAATTGATTAACAGCTCTATCTTCGGAGCTGAGCCGGTTAAAAGCAACGCTCCCGATCATCAGATATTTTTCTTTACTTTCAAAAGATGAAACGAAATCTCTTGTCATCGGATCTGACAGGCACATATCATAGATATTTTCTTAGGCCCGTTATTACATTCGCCATCACTCGCTTCTAGCATTTTCAAGCCTGCCACGTGCATCTGGATTGTTCCCGGTAATTGCTCCGACCTTCTCACACGACTCCATTTCCGGACAACTACCACAGGTTTCCATCTGTTTTTCTCTAGCGCACTGCCTGATCGGACATAATGAATCGCAGTACACAGTCTTTACTCCCGGAATCCGGCAGCCGGAGCAGTTGATCATTTCCGGCGTGATCTCCACTCCATTAAGCTCAGACCATTCCTTCGATACCTTTATCCGCAGCTCATCATCGTTATTAACCGTAGCCAAACGAGCTTCGCAAATCTCACAGTCCAGCCCGCAATATGCAATGTAATTATTCATGATCAAGTCCTCCGATATATTACCGATACATGTATTATCCCGTTTGCTTCATCAGGATATTCTCTGTCAAATTGCATCCCGATAGCCTCCGCTGTCCTTATGGAAGCTACATTTGTATATTTACAATATGAATACAGCGCAGGGTAATCTGTATTCTTAAACACCCAGTCCATCACTGCTTTTGCCGCTTCCTTCGCGTAACCCTTACGCTGACAGTCTCTGCGAATGTGATATCCAATCTCAGGAAGCATTTCTCCTTCTATGTTTTGTAATGTCAGCCCACAGTCGCCGATCATTTCACCGTTATCCTTCAGGCATACTGCCCAAAGTCCGAAGCCATCCCTCAAGTATCGCTCCATGTTGCGCTCTATCCAGCCCCGAACTCTTCTTTCATCAAAGGTGTACGGATAGTGCCGCATAATGTCAGAATCCGCAAGAACCTGATACAAGGCATCATAATCTCCCATCTCCATTTCCCGCAGGAACAGCCTCTCTGTTTCCAAGATTATTTTCAAACTATCAATCCTCTCTCATATATACCTTGCAAAAATGTCGTAAATGCTTTTCGACGTGTTTCATACATTCTTCCTCACACTGAGGCTGTCGATCTGACCTTGCAATCTGCAGAACAGCCGGTGCGGTAAGTTCTACCGCAAGCAGCTCCGGATCATCATTTTTGACGATACCCTCATCCATCATCTCCTTGATAATCTTTGCAAACATCCTCTGTATCCCGTCCAACTGATGCCTGGTCGTAACCTCGGAAATCCTTTCATTTCTGAACTGTTCCTGTACAAGAAGCATCCTTATCTTGCGGATTATGGGATCCCGCATTGTAAATGAAATCCTTTCCATCGTCACCTTTATGAACTCTTCCCAGCTTTGGGGCACTTTCCCAATATTATTTTCAGATCCAAACATTTCCTCATAACGCGCTTCTGCGGAGTCAATCAACGCATTCAGGATGTCCTCTTTACCCTTATAGTGCTTATATAGCGATGGAGCTTTGATCCCGACAATATTTGCAATCTGCTCCACACTTGTTCCATCGTATCCATTCTCCGCAAATAACGTTAATGCCGCATCCAGTATTTTCTCTTTGGTAGACATGACTCCCTCCAATCCACTAACAATCATTAGCCACAGTATAGCTAATGGTTGTTAGCCTGTCAATATAAAAATAAGGTCAGTAGAATTTCGTTCTCCACTGACCTATATACTTCCAGTCATTACCTATATTTATCCACAGCTATTGTATAAATGCCGTCTTATCACATATGTTATATCTATTCTATCTTAATTCTCTATATCATCTGAAAATGCCTCATAGCATCCTCAATAGCTTTGACCTTTTCTTCCGGGCATCCGGGCTGCTTGCTGTCCGGCGACTTAGGCTTATTATAGTTCTCCCGTTCTATGATCCCATGCTTCTGCTTGACCTGAGCGATATTCAGATTAGTAACTCGATAGCCATACTTAGCTTTAATCCAATCCCGTATGGCATTATAGGTCGCCCCCTTCTTGAATCCGTCTGTATCCATATCCTCCAGACTGAACTCAACTCGCAGTTTTTGAGACTTGACATCTCCCTTGGAAAGACAGACAACAGTCTCGATTTGCGAACCATTGTCCAAACTAATCTTCATATCTTTTGAGATGATAGGAAGCTTGAATTCTATGGATTTAAGCCATTGACCGTTCTCTTGTTCTTCTTCGTAAATCTCAACCTTTTCAATGAACTGTGCCAGGAACTCTCTGCGTTCCGCCTCATTCATCGGCTCATACATTTTATCGAAAAAGATTAGCGCTTTGTAGATATTATCTCCACAAACCTTTTCAGCAAGTATTGATCTCTTCTTAGCTTTAGCATCTACTAAAGCGTTTTCTGTCTCTTCGATTTTATCATAGGTTTTACTGAGACGATCCTCTAAATCTGCTTTTCTTCTCTTGTAATGCTTATCTTCATAATCCAAGTTGTCCAAATCTGAAAGGATGGCATCTTTGTTCAAGTAACACTGGCGAAGTGTCTTTTCCTGAGCAGATATTTCCTGATCAAGCGCTGTGGTATCAACTTCCATATTGATTTTCTCACGCATCATCTTGGCATCTCCTTAAAAGCACGCATTATAAAAATACTCTGCTTAGTGGCCAATACCTGTGACATTGCTTTTACCTCCTTTGTCTTTTTCTGAAAACTGTGAGTAGGACACCCGGAGGTTTTTGCTTTTGATGAAAAACAAAAAGCCGGGTCACATAGATACGCACCGACAGACGAACTCAGAGAGTCCTCCAAAATCGATATGTGTCTATGTAACCCGGCGATCAAACTGCCGGTGGCCACCCAAATGCAGCCCACTGTACTTTAGAATGCACGTTCTTCGCTATATGATCTCAGGAATGATCACCCTTCCTTTGCCGCCGCAGTATTTGATCGTTTCATCTACGATTTTCCGGGCTGTAGCGAGCAGCAGATCGTTATCGGTTGCCTCATTGCCCTGAACGATATAGAACACATTCTTCGTTAGCTCATCCACCTTGGTCTTTTCAACCTGCCGGATCTCCAGACGGCAAAGCACTTCGTTCGCATCATCACAATAACTGTATTCATGCGGATTATTCGGAACAGCCTCACTCTGTCCGATCGGAACAAAGCGCTCTGTTCCGTCTGTGAATCGAAGCGTCACGTTTCCATCCACATGATCAATATCATGAGCTCCCAGGGCAAGCTTGCTTTCCATGGATATGATATTGTAGATATCTACTGCCTGATTGATAAAGAACACATCTCCATGCTTGTTCAGGAGCCTGATCAGGTTTTCGCTGGCAGGAATGTTCTTCCTACGCTTCACGCCTGCACGGTCATGCAGAACATGAAAGCCTTCCAGAATCGGATCGGCGTGATAATCAATGTCTCTATATTCTTTCAAAAGGCGATCGATGATTTCTTTTCTCTTTTCCATCCATTCCGGAGATATAAGGGTGTTGTCTATTCCTTCAATCACCGGGAAAACGATCTTTACACCGATATCAAGAACTGCCTGTTCAACTGAAAATCTTATCTCATTCACGCTGCTCACGCCTATTGCCTCCTATTCGTATAGCTCTTTCCGCCTGAATGCCGTATATAGCTTTTCCTGTCTTCTGTTCGAGGCTTCTGCGAGATTAATTTCCGAAAACAGGAGTTCCTCGTTTAGCCCGGCAAGGGCCAGAATCTTTCCGTCAAAGTCGCTCACAATCGACTCTCCGGAAAAAGCCATGCTGCCCTCAGCTCCGACACGATTGCACATGGCAATGTTTACGATGTTCTGAAAGGCCTGGACCCGAACTTCCCACTGGAATAAGTCTGACGGCTCACCCGTTGTATTCGCTGTCGGGATAAGGATCAGCTCCGCGCCGCGAAGGGCTTCAGTCCGGATACTCTCCGGGTAATGCCTGTCAAAGCAGACAACGATCCCGATCTTGCCCAGTTTCGTATCAAAGACGAGGAACCCTTCCTCTGACGGAGTATAGTAGCTCTGTTCATAGAACTGCTCGCACTGCGCAATGTGAACCATTTTCTGTTTCCCGATAATGCTCCCTTTATCATCGATCAAAAGGCTCATATCATACCGTTTCCCGTCTTCTTCGATATAGAAATTCGGTGCAGCAAAGATGTGGTTTTCTCTGCAGGCATTGCATATCCCTGTGATCCGCTGATCATCCTGCCTCATCACGAATTCCGAAACATCCAGGTCAGGATACTGAGGAAAGAATGGCGACAGCTGAATCTCCGGAAATACGATCAGAGATGCACCACCTGCGGCAGACTCTTTAATGAGCTGCAGTGTCTTTTGATAGTTTAACTCCACATCCCGCGCCATCTTCATCTGTGCCAATGCTAAAATCATGACTTAAATCTCCTGTATTCAACGGTCTTTCTCGTGGCCAGGATCTGCCGGTTAATGTTGGTCAGACATACCCTGTCGTCATCAATCAAATCCAGTGCCCCGATACCGGAGCGGGCAAGGGCTTCTACCACATAACCGCCCACACCGCCAATGCCGAATACAGCAATGCGGCAGGCTGCAAGCTTTTGCATGGCTGTCTCGCCATACAGGAGCTGCGTTCTTGAAAACTGATTCAGCATTTCATTCAGATCCTTTTCAATCTACGACATTGATGCTGCTTTTGATCATGCCCATCCAGCAGCTGTACGGGACCGTTTCGGCGTTTTCCGGGGTGAAGAAGACCTTGTTTTCTCCCTCGTGAAGCTTGATAGAAAGACCAAACGCCGGAACCACGATCTCTCCGTTGCAGCCGTTCAGCTTTCCTTCCGGCACCACAATCGTCCATTCTACCGGAATGCCTTTTCTTACGGTAAAAGCTTCATAGTTCCCGTAGTCAACTTCCGTTTTGACGTACTGCGTATCGCCGGAATAATCGGCCATAACAGCAGGCTCATTCCGGGCGTTTGTACCCGGCGAGAACCCGGAAAGTACAAGCCCGTTTTCTGTCATATGAATACCCATGACAAAGATCAGGACTGCCGAGACCGTCAGCATGACGCCTGCTTTTTTCCTGTTCAGCTTTCCGGAAAACACACCCAGCCCCAGCATCAGCGGTACAGTACCCAGGCTGAAAAGCAGCATAGAAAGAGCGCCCTGTAAGATACTGCCCGTCGACAGCGCATATATCTGCATGGACTGAAGCGGACCGCAGGGCATGAGGCCGTTCAAAAGACCGATAACTAATGAGGATCTTCCTGCAGCGCTGCCAGAGAGCTTCTTATAAAGGCCCGCCGGCAGATGCAGAGGAAGCTTCCGAAGCGGCCGGAACACACCCAGCATGGAAAGCGCCATAACGATCATGATGACGCCCACCGCAACAGTGACAGCTCCCTTGAGTGCTTCGCTTACGGAGATCACGCTGCCGATCCCGCCGACGATCCCTCCGATCACCGTATAGGAGATGACTCTGCCGATATTGTAGGCCAGATTCGACCTGAGCACGCCTTCGCCTCCTTTTGCAGACATTGTGCTCTGCGTCAGGTTGATTCCGCCGCACATGGCTATGCAGTGCACACTGGTAAGAAGGCCGATGACAAACAGCATTCCGAGGTCCAGGGATGCTTCTATATTGGGAAAGATATTGAAAACCCGCGTCCATCCAAGATGACTGGCGATCACATACAGGGCCAGCAGGATGATCAGGATCGAAACGATCTGAATATACCGGCTGCTGTCCGATACAGTTTCATAGCCAAGTTTTTCGATCTCCTGTTTCATCAGGCGGGAGGAAACCTGTCTCCCGTCATAAACGACCGTGACGGTCTCATCCGTAAAGCTCGCGTCTGCGGATTGCACGCCCGGAAGGGACAAAAGGGCTTCCTGCACTTTTCTTTCACAGTTCGTGCAGTACATACCCTTTACAAGGATCGTTTCCGTTCTTAAATCATTCATTTCAGTGATCCGCTACGTTTAAAAACAGATCTTCGTAAGCCGACAGGCCGTCCAGATCGATCACCAGATCGTTTCCCTCATACCGCACGATTTCCTCTTTCAGCATGATCGGATGGCAGCCGCCCCCGGGGCTGTCCAGCACGGAGATCGGGAAGGTCAGGCCGCAGTTGTTGCATTTCAGCTGATCGCCTTCCTGCGTATAATACGCTTCCGGGGAGCCATTGCAGGATTGACAGGTCCCAAGCGCAGCCTTTACCGTACCGTCATCCCCGCGTCTTGCCAGAAGCTCGATACGGCTGTTTTCGGAAATCCGGATAAAGCTGACCTGCTCCGAGGAAAGCCTGTCCGCATATATGACCATGTTTCCTTCATTGATCTCTGCCACAGCGATCTCAGCTTGTGATGAAGAACTCGCCTTTTCTTCTCCTGCAGACGTGGTGCCGCTTCCTTCGTTGGTGTCCTTCGGGATAAAGAACACGACGATCAGTGCAAGCACGACCATAATCCCTGCAATCAATGGGAGAAGCCATTTTTTACTCCTTTCCCACGCAAATGCCTGTTTCTTCATAATCCGATTCTCCTCAGTGCCTGGTCCAGATCCCCGATGATATCTTCAGGTTCTTCCAGTCCTACGCTGAAACGAATAAAGCCCTTTCGAAACTTTTCAGGATACAACCCGATTCGCTCATCATAGCTCGGCTGCGGGAAGATCAGACTCTCATCATGCCCTAAGGAAACAGCAAAGGTAACGACTTTTAGAGCAGCACAGAAGTGCTCAACAGCTTT
>JAZOTN010000006.1:0-3748 GCA_045657665.1 Lachnospiraceae bacterium
AAGAGAATATACGGAACAGCATCCTTTTTCAGGAGATGAATCTGCTTTGGTTTAAAGCCTTACCGAAACAGAATCATTTTGTAAACAGATAGAGCTCAACCCACCGCTGGATAGCAGTGGTTCCAGAGCTCTTTTCTATAGATATTTATAGAAAAACCGTGATTTTCTGGGTTTTCAGGTGTATAATGATAGAAATCGATTGAAGGTGCCCTTATGACATAACAACAGGAAGCATATAATCGAATAGATCAGTTGAGTGATGACGGTATTAGACTATTAATTGATATGATAGATAAAATGAGAACACTTTCAGTTACTGGATTTACAAATCCAGAGATAGCTACTCCTACAGAAAAGGAAAACATCGCATTAACAGAAGAAGAAAAAAAGAAACGTTTTATGCAGTCTGTCGGAACTATTCAAATTGATGCTGAAGCAGTCGATGATTTGAGAAAAAGGAGCATGATTTAATAATTCTTGCAGATACAAATGCTTTTCCCATAGAATCGCTGTATTCTTGTAAAGAAGTAAATCAAAAATATCGATTAGAAAGAGCGGCTTTTCCGCATATCCAGCCATTTATTCTCAAAAACATACTAAAAATGGAAACGTTGTTTCTATCTATACTCACTTGGTCTGCCGCATCTTCTGTATCTGTCCATCATCCTGGAGCTTTGCATTCCATCCTTGATCGCCATCCGCTTCCGGTGCCAGAGGAAATGGATCAAATACATGATGATGATCATTTATGTATAGTTATCGCGGATGTGTCCGGCAAGGGTGTTCCTGCAGCCTTGTTTACGATGTCTTCCAAGATCATTATCGCAGACCATGCCTTGCCGGGGAAACTGCCATCGGAGATCATAGCGGAATCAAACAAGGCCATATGCGTCGGCAACCGGGAGCAGTTGTTTGTGACGGTTTGGCTTGGCATCCTGGAAATTTCAACCGGAAAGCTTACCTATGTAAACGCCGGCCACGAAATTCCCACGATCTGCCAAAAGGAGGGCAAATTCAAGTTGATCCGGGGTAAGCACGACACTCTTCTTGGAATCTGGAAGGATAAAAAGTTTAAAGATAACGAGTGCACCCTCTCACCCGGGGACAAGTTGTTTGTCTATACCGACGGGGTTCCGGAAGCAACGAATGCAGAGAAAGAGCTCTTTGGAAATGAACGAATGGTCACGGCTCTGAACCAGGATCCGAACGCTTCTCCGCAGCAGGTCCTTAAGAATGTCCGCGCTTCCGTTGATGAATTTGTAAAAGATGCAGAGCAGTTTGATGACCTGACGATGCTTTGCATTGAATATAAGGGGAAAGTGGCGTCGAATTAAAAAGGGACGTCGCATGGCGCTAATGCGACGCCTTTTTTATACCATCACTCCCCGGCTATATCCCCCCATATTTCATTGCAAAGATCTTTGCAATATCCGTATGAAAAAGCAGGATCCTGGCTTCGGATCTCGTTTTTTTCGCCCAAAGCATCAGAATAATGATCCATGGGATAGACGGTGCAATCATCCCGACTATGGGTTACATGACAGATGATCGGCACGATATCAAAACCGGAGATACCTGCTTCGCCGGAGGCGTCTTTTTGAATCGTGACTTCTGCAAGCCCCCCCAACATTCGATCCGCAACCCCGCTCCCTGTACCGGAAGTCCAGTTGCAGAAGTTCCCGATGGAGGAAAACACAAGGAGAGAACCGTCTCCGTGGTTATTTTGGATCAATGAGCCATCCTTTTCGCAGACCAGGGAAAAGCCTTCACTGTCTGCAATCCCGACAGGGCCGATCACATGGGGATGTGTTCCGATCACGACATCCGCCCCATGTTCCCGGAAGATCTCGATCCAGGACAGCTGTTCATCGGAAAGACCGTGACTGTATTCGATCCCCCAGTGGGGACAGACAACGGTCAGATCTGCTGTTTCTTCTGCCAGCTCAAGATCTCTAATCACCGTATCCTTCTGAAGAAGCTCCACTGCATAAGGCATATCGGAAGGCAGAGCGATACCGTTTGTTCCATAGGTGTAATTCAATATTGCGATCTTTATCCCCTGTTTTTCGATAAGGGGAAAGGAGTTCTCTTCTTCAGAAGATTCGTGGATCCCGGCAATTTCCATGTCAGGATATTCGGACTCCCACATGGAAAGGGTATTAAGGATTCCCTGTCTGCCTTTATCCAGAGCATGGTTCGTTGCATGACAGACCACGTCAAAACCGGCATCGATAAGTGCTGCGCCGATCTCCTCAGGAGCATTAAAAGCGGGATAACCGGATACTCCGAGAGACTTTCCGCCGATAATGACCTCCTGGTTCACGATGGCGATATCTGCCGAGCGGATTTTTTCCGAAGTCTCCCGGAACAGAAAATGAAAATCATAGGTTCCGTCTTCGTTCTCAGCCAATTCTTCCAAGGGAGTGTGCAGCAGAATGTCCCCGGCCATAAGAATGGAGATCTCCTCCGGAGCGGGGGTCTCCTCCTTCTTTTCAATCTTTTTTTCTTCTGTTTCCGGTTCGGATTCTTTTTCTGCCGGAAGTTTGTCTGTTTCGATTGTTGCAGAGATTTCTTCCGATCCTGTCTCCATAGTATCGGAAACGGATATGGTTTCTTTTGTCCCGCAACCAAAGATCCCGGCACTCAGGATCAGAAAGAGAAATGCCAGCACATATCGCTTTGTATTCATCATCGGAGTTCCTCCGGCGCCTTTATCGGGATCTGTATCGTTACCCTTGTTAAATCACTTATGGCGATGGGAAAAAACCCATCTCGACCGGTACACTTTGGGTCATAAATGTGATTACTGTCTTACGAATACCGAAGGATCACTGGTATCATAGGCATTGTCCGTCCATTCAAGTTTGCCGTCATCGGTAAGATGAAGGACGCCCTTGACTGTCTTCTGGTCTTCCACGGTTCCGTTACCGTTATCATCATAGAGGACTTGCTGCCAGGATCCGTCATCATAGGTAAGATCCCCAGATGAGCTGTCAAGTGTTGCTGTAATGTGCCATTCGTCGGTTTCTGCAGCACTGTCGCCCCAAGTCACTTCAACGTCATATTTCCCATCGCCGCTGGAAGTGATCTCCATGGTACCTCTGCCGGCAATTTCCTCGTACCAGTCTCCTGCATACTTATCCGTACTGTCATCAGAGGACGCATCTGCCCCTCCTGCCGGGGTTTCCGTTGAGGCCGGAGCAGCGTCCGCAGCCTGTTCTGTATCTGTTGCCGGAGCAGATGCCTCAGTCTGCGCAGTCTGTGCACTATCCGTGACCTGCGGAGCCGACGAGGCTGCTGCACTGTTGCCGCAGCCGGTGAGCATCAGGAATGCTGTTGCAGAAGCCAACATTGTTACGATCACTGTTTTTTTCATAATAATTCCTCCATTTCTATCTCGCCTTCCATGAGGATGGCATTCTTTACATTGGTTATTATATAGTATGTTAGCTCAATTTAGCAATGGAAAGAGCGTGACAATATGGAACCCCCTTTTCCTTTAGGTGATCTGCAGCCGGCAGTCGCATCGGTCATTTCTTTTCTGTTCGTTATTTTACCGATCATAGTGAGGGGAGTGATTTTAATCCGGTTGAATTTTACCTAGAATAGGAGGAAGAGTATGATAGCTGAATCAAAGCCAATTAATAAAATAGAACTATACAGCAGGGGTATGCGTGGACTGAGAGAATTGCTTGGTTCAGTTGATGCCGAAGAATTTATTGCGCTTGTAAAAAGTGATCAGTTCGAT
>JAZOTN010000007.1:0-59843 GCA_045657665.1 Lachnospiraceae bacterium
TTTTTTTGCCTTACGACCAGCATGTTTAATTTGATACGCTGCTCTTTTTTTGAGATCGGTTAAATCACCTTCTAATTTAACAAGGACTTCAGGAAAGGGCTCATTAGATCCTAACACGTTTCTGTATTCGTTCAGTAACGAAGTATATTTTTCTACCTCGCCACGATAGAGCCAAACAATGGCATTAAGGTTTTTCATCTGCCATTCGTTCCACTCGTTGAGGGTACGATCAACAGCGGTATAATAATTACGTGCATCAATAAAGAGAACCTTATCTTTGTTTTCTTCTTTCTTTGCCTTGTCGAAGAACCACAAGGTGCAGGGCAGACTCTTAGTATAGAAGAAGTTATTACCAACAGAAAGCATAACATCTACATCACCGGTATTTACTAACTGCTCTCTGATTGATTTATCCTTACCTTGGCTATCGGTAGCAGAAGCAGCCATAACGAATCCTGCACGACCGGTTTCGTTAAGATAAGCGTGGAAATAGGATATCCACAGATAGTTTGCGTTGCCGATCTCATTCGCCTTGTTCACGCCCGGTAAACCGAATGGTAATCTTCCTGCATTCTGTGCAGCCTCTGCTTTTACCTTGTCCACATTGAAAGGCGGATTTGCCATCACGTAATCACAGCATCCCACAAGATTATGGGCATCATTATAGAAAGTGTTGGCTTCATTTCCGGACTTGATCACACCGGTCAGTCCATGAACCGCCATATTCATAAGGCAGAGCTGAGCATTGTACTCAACCTTCTCCTGCCCATAGAACGTCATTGCCTTATTGGCAGACATTCCCTTACTATTGACAAAATCGCCGGACTGTACAAACATACCGCCACTGCCGCAAGCAATATCAGCCAAGACACCGGATGTAGGTTCCAAAATATTTACAATCATTTTTACCAGTGACTTCGGTGTGAAGAATACGCCGTCATCAGATGCCACTGCCGGAGCAAACTTACTGAGGAAATATTCATAGATGCGTCCAATCACATCTCCGCCCACATCATCAAGAGCATTATTGTTAAAGATACGCAGTAACTCTGCCAGCAGATCATCAGCAAAATTGGTATATTCTTTCGGAAGAACGCCGGCCAGTTGCTCAGACTGAGCCTCAACCAGCTCCATCGCATGATTCACGACCTCTCCCAGACTGTTCATCTGCTGCCCGTTTTCAGCAACGATATTCGCAGTCTTGATATCCTCCGGCAAATTTACAAGATATGAATACTGCGCTTCTTTCGGAAGATACAAAGCACTCTTCTCAGCGAAATCAGAGGCTTCTACAGGCATCACGCGACCATTCCTGACCGGTCTGTCCTTCAGGATTTCTTCCTCCACCTTCTTAAATCTGCTATATGCATATCGCAGGAACAGCAGACCCAGCACCGGCATGCAGTACTGCTGAGAAGTCAGCTTAGATCCCTGGCGTAATAGATCCGCAGCTTCCCAAAGGTCTGCCTCCAATTTTTTAATGCTCTTGTTATCCATAAATATTCTCCTTGAATAATTTATTTTTATTTTGGTAATTGAGATTAATCCAAAACTTCCTCTACTATCCATTGTACTCAAGAGCAGTCCCATAAAACGGTCTAATCTCAGATTTATCTCAATTATTTTGTCTTTTCTTCGCTTTTTTCAGCGTAAATAAACTCCATAATGTCGCCTACATCACATTGGAGATACTTGCAGATCTTCATCAGGACTTCTGTACTGACAGTCTCACCTTTTGACATTTTCGTGATTGTAGCCCAACTAACGCCTGCATTGCTTTGCAGATCCTTCTTCATTAAGTCCTTATCAATCAACAGCTTCCATAATTTCTTATAACTTACTACCATGCCAGACTCCTCAATTATTGAACTGAACACTCGGTTTTATCATAAAATGCGTATAAAACGCCAATTTCAATTATATCACTATGTCTGCAATAAAACAAGAGTTTAACTTTAGTTTCTCAGCAATGGACTGTCGTAATGTGAAGCCAAACTGTTAAGATTCATAGTTGAATCGATCTATTGACACGAGCCTCCTGGTCCACGTGATTCTTTGGCAAAAAGGCATCCTACCCCATAGGGCTTGTTTGCTGTAGGCAGAAAGCCTATCACGTGTCCCCCTCATGTCAATAGGTCATAGAATCCGGGCAGCTAATAGCTGCCTCCACTTTTCCCAAAAAGGAGGTGACAATCATCATGGCTAAAGTAAAACTCGAAACCAACTCTGTCGTTGAGATCAGAAATTATCCAACATCCCTAATTCATAAACACAAAAATGAAGACGGAAGTGAATTTGCGTCTTTTTCATTTTTATGGAAAAAGAACTGGGCATCTTGCGTATTGCCGCCCGGGGCATTAACCCAAAGCACAACTCGCAAAGGCGAGGCCATCGAGGGGCGAATGAATATTTCCCTCGGCGATCCCGACCAGGTGCGAAACGTGAGCATTCAGAAGGATGACAATACATATCCGAGAACACCTATGTTCAATCGAAGTATTCTTAGCGCCGTATCTGAAAACCGCCAAGATTACCTGCGATCCATCGCAGTTTAAAGAAAGGAGCATGCGCATGCCGAACTACGAAGAATTCAAGGATACTATAGTATCCAAAATCAAAAATTATCTGCCCGCAGATTATGCTGATGCAACAGTATCCATCAACTCGGTCCTCAAAAACAATTCCACAAAACTTGACGGCTTAACTATCCGTCGTGAGGGCGAAAGTATATGTCCAAATATCTATCTGACTCAGTTCTACGAAGACTGCATCGACGGGCGCGCCCTTGAAGACATCCTGTCTGATATTGCGAAGATCCGTCAGAAGAATTCCGGTCCCGTCGATTTCGATATTACAGCAATCACTGATTTCGACTCTGTTAAAGATAAAATCAGTATTAAGCTTATCAACTCTGAGCAGAACGCGGAATATCTCAAAGGTAAGCCGCACAGTGAATTTGCAGATTTATCTGCTATCTACTACATCGATCTTGGAACTGATGAATGCGGTAGTATGACCACAGTTATATCTGATTATTTGCTTTCTCAATATGGAGTATCCGTAGAGGAGCTTCATCAGACCGCTATCCGAAATATGGCTTCGAACGCAAGATTCTGCACCATGTTCGAAGTCCTCTCAGAGATAATGAGCGATAACGTTCCTGCGGATGCCTTTTGTGCAGCTGATGACATGATGTTCGTACTAAGCAACAAGAATAAGATTAATGAAGCTTCGATGCTGTTATGTCCCTCCGTAATGGATATGATTGCAGATAAAGTCGGCAAGGACTACTATCTCCTTCCAAGTTCGATTCACGAGACCCTTATTGTCCCTGATAGACCCGACATGGAAGTTGACTCACTTGCATCCATGGTGTGCGAAGTCAATGCCACACAAGTAGCCAAAGAGGAACAGCTCAGCGATCATGTGTATCGTTACGATTACGATAACCATAGTCTCGTCATAGCTGCTTAATCTGACTATAGAGCCAGGACGGCACTACCGTCTTGGCTCTTTTACATATTTTTTTTCAGAAAGGAGACCTGTTATGTCATATCACAATAGCTTATACGATAATCTGGATGAGCCGGATTTTTACGCAGACGATTATATACCCCAAAAGGAATACAGCGGGTTAGAAACGCTAACCGCTCAAGAGATTTATAATCATCTGGATAAAACGGTATATGGCATGGAAGAAGTTAAGCGAGGAGTATCTGTATTCATATACAAAGCCCTTAAGGGCATCCGATCAGAGAAGGTCATCCTTATTGCAGCCGAAAGCGGAACAGGAAAATCCTTTCTGATATCCGAATTGTCGAAAATAGTTCCATTGGTGAAAGCCGATGCCAGTTCCATTACGGCATCCGGTTATAAGGGCTCCAATCACCTTACTACTATATTGAACAAAGTTGACACATCCGGATCCACCGTTTCATTTATAGTGTTGGACGAATTCAACAGGCTTCTCGAAAAAGGAATGAACGGATGGTCTGAAACAAGCCTTATACCAGAGCTTCTACTGCTCTTCGATGACAAGGATGCATCCATAAACGCCGGTACAGATGATAAACCATATTGGATCAACCCCAAGAATCTTTTTTTTATTTTGATTGGTTCTTTTTCAAATCTTACAGATGCCGTTCCCCGAAGTAAACCTATAGGGTTTTGTGCAGAGATGGTTAATAATACCGGAAGACACAGAAAGCAGATCACCAAAGAAATGATTCTCGAACATCTGCGGAGTTACCCGGAGTTAATCGGCAGAATCAACCGTATTTTCATAAGTCCAAATTTCACAGAAGAGGATTATCGCCAGATACTCAGCAATCCTAAATACAGTCCGGCTACGCAACTGGAACAGGAACTGGGACTATCCATTAGGATTCCTCCCAAAAAGATGCGCCAGTATGTCAAGGATTGTTATGAAAGCAACACCGGAGTCCGACATATCAAAAATGACCTGATCGAACAGATAGATTCAGCCATTTTCGAAAATCCTGATGTAAAGGAAGTCGTTATTAAGTAAGGAGGTACCATCAATGAACCCTTTCCTAAACCCACCAGACCCGGAACTTGCTGATATCATGTTGGCTTTTGGCAATACCCATGTTGAAGATCTCGCTCCTCGCGGCTATAAGAAATATGTTCTCAACAAGCTTAGATGGATTCCGATTGATTTTGGCATAAGCCACTTCAAACTTGCTTACCCTCCTATGCCGATAATGGATCTAATCCAGATATGTGCAAGTCTTGAAGAATTAATTACCAAAGGTAGTGCTTTCGATACCAGTGCGTTTTATGAGATACTCGCGGCAAGGAATATTATAAATCTGTTGGACAGGGCATACACCTTCGATGAAGATATAAAAAGGTTTTATGATTTGAAAATCCAAACTATTCTCTCTTATATTGCTGCTGATGATCAGATTGAAGATTCAAATAAGTTATCTACACTTTCCGGACTTCTCCCCAAGGCCGCAATTACTCCGAACGATACCGTAAAATCCTTAGCTGATTTCATCCTTCAGGCTTTGGAACCACTTACAGATCTGGCCGAGCACAAAAACATAATCTGTCAAAAAATAACAAAAGGAAACGACGAGGAAAAGAAAATACTCTTTGGATATGAACTGTATTTCCTTCTTTTCCCCATGCTTTTTTCATGGATATTTCCATCAAACTTCTCCACTACGTTTTTAGCCGAAAAGTATCGCAAGCGTCGATTTTGGGATGATTATGATTTTTCCCCAATTGACGCAATACGCGAATATACCCAAAAGAAAGGATGTGAGCAATAATGGATATCCGATACCAACTTGATAGATTCTACCTGCCAAAGACAATTCACATTGTACCCAGCCCCAATGAAGATAAAAACAAGCTCGCACGGATGAGTTCTCGGCTTATAGTGGCCAACCCCGCTGTAGCTTTTGCCGAAGCCGCTACAAATCACAAGTTTGATCAACTAAGTGATCCCGAATACGATAAGCTACTGGCAGTAGCATCACGTCTCAGCTTATTGTTTTACGATTCCAAAAACGGAAAATCAGCGCAGTCTTTGGATCTCTTCAGCCTTTGCGTAAGATTACTACATGAATACATGTTAAATACACATTGTGAGGCAAGCCGAATTCTATAAGATTTTCCGCTACTGGAACAATTTTGTTCCGGTGGCGGATTTTTTTATAAAAAAAGAGCAGAGGATCATGCCCCCTGCTCTTCTTTTCCCGCAAAAAATCCCAAAGCCTTAAAAGCTTCAAGCACCGCCAGTTCCTTTTTACTCTTCAGTTTAGGAACTATCTTTCCAGCGCCTAATTCCAGCTTACTAGCCCCGCATTTGTCTCTAACGGAACAAACACTTGATTTGCTGATATCAAGCCCATATGACCTCTTAACCCATTTTCTGACGCCTCCGATTGACAACGGATATGAATTCTGCCGTTTTTCGGACTCCTCTTCAAATGGGTTACGAAAGCCACAAATTAGGTAAATGCGTGTTTTGTACACCTTTATGGATAGGTTGGATAGGTGTTCGTCAAAACACGGTATAGTGGAGTAGGCCGTGTTCTGGTCGAACACTATCTATTTCACTTAATACACTGTCCTTATCGTACTCATATTGCGCCAAAAAGGCATCTAAGTCAACTTCAGTATGATTATCCGAGTAGTAAATATCAATTATCAGCTTATCCTCGAAAATCCATATCTTATCAACGAAATAGTCTAAAACCTTATTTCGAGTCTCGGAATCTTCAAAATCAGCTTCCGCATACATTTCAAAATAGTGTTTTATGCTGTAATCATCTTCAGCAAGCGACAGCTTTACCTTTTCTGTATCTATCGCATCTGATAAAGCATTTCGCTTTGCTTCAAGCTCGTCCAATGTATCAAGAAGAATCTGATTTGTATGCCCCTGCTTTACGACTTTTACAACATTGGCAATTTCTTTTTCATTCTTCTTATACTCTGCCTGTAATGATTTAAGGAAAGCATCATCGCTGTACATCTTTTTTGCATATGTTGATACATCTACAGCCAGTGATGCAAGGCTCTCGGAATCCGATAGAAAGTCTCTCAAAACGTGGACAACACAGTTTTCAAGAAAATCCTTCTGTATTGCCTTTACCTTGCACTTATGTCTTCGATAGTTTTTGCAAGCATAATAATAATGTATTTTGCCCGTTTTGGACGTTCCAGATATACCGTGCCAAGATTCCTTGCATTCACCACAAAAAACCTTTCCCGTAAGCCAAAAACGGGGGTCACTCACATCTTCATATTCTGCTTGCTTTACAGGCTTAGATTTATGCCTATTTAACTCAAATCTCTTCTGAACGGATTCAAACAGCTCATCCGATACTAAACGGGGAATCCCATCAGGAACTATAATATCGCGATACTTGTATTCCCCAATATAAGCCTTGTTTTTTAATATATGCCGTAGCCCATTGACATTAAAAGCTCTGCCTATACTCGTCTTTAACCCCTGTGCGTTCAAGTCATTTGCTATCTTTTGAAGACCGACGCCATCGGCATATTGATTAAATATTCGTAGAACAATAGGCGCTGTATCGTTATCTATAATATAGTGCTTCGTATCATCCACAGAATAGCCCAGCATCTTAACTCCGTTATACAGAGCATTATGGGCATTATGTTCAAGACCTTCCAACACGTTCTGAGCCAAATTCAAAGAATAGAACTCAGCCATTGCTTCCATAAGTCCTTCACTAAGAACGTGCATCGGGTCTTTCTCATCCAAATGCGTTTCACCCGTATAACGGATAGAAACACCATTGTCCTTAAGAAATCTTTTCGTGACTATCAACTCATACTTATCACGGGCAAGCCTATCAGTCTTATATAGAATCAGAACGGCAGGTTTAATCTTTTTGATTTCGGACAACATAAGCTGATATTGCGGTCTATCCTCATCACGTCCTGATTCTGCTTCCTCAGGATACTCTTTAATCATATTTAAACCGTGGTCAGAAGCATATTTATTTGCAAGATTTTTTTGCCACTCTATAGATGCTTCGTTCTGTGAATGAGAGCTATAGCGATAATAAGCAATACAGTAATTATTATCATTCTGGACAAACTTCTTTTTCTTTGCCATTTACTCAATTACTCCGTGGTTTTTTTGGCTTTATTATACGAAATATCACTGTAATTAACAATAAAAAGAGGGTACAAAAAACCGCTACCAGTTTTGAACTGATAGCGGGAAAGATGTCGGTCATTTAAAGTTTCTATCTTTTTCTCCTTGAAGAAACTCAGGTATCATTTGTCCTCCAGCAACCATTTCTAATTCGTCATCAGTAAGCTTCATGCCTGCCTTTTCGATAAATCCCCTTGCTTCTTCTTTGCTCTGTGCTGTTGATACCTTATCTTTAAGATTTCCTATAAGTTCCATCCTAACACCTCCAATCCAAAATAGTATGTCTGCATAGCCTCATAGATATCTGTTTGTATTACAACTATATATCGTATTGTAGCATATCTATAAGCTCGTATTCAATCTAAACTTAATACAAGGTGAGGTGTGATTATGAGCAAAGAGACTATCATTATCAAAAAGAGAGGCGAAGACGGAAGCAAGATTATTACCGTACGAATCAAAGAAGACATACTTAAGGCACTTGACGATATAGCAGCCGAAAGCAATTATTCTCGAAATGAGCTTATAAACATTATCCTTCGTCATGGAGTCGAAAACATAGAGATACAATGAAAGAACACCAGGCTTTTCAGCTTGGTGTTTTATCATTATAGCCATGCCCATCAACTGTACGTTTAATCTTCGGCAGTTCCCGTCCTTGCTGAGGACTCTTGGCAGGGAGAGAATCCCTTTTGAGCTTCTTCTTTTTCTCCTGCATCTCCTTATAATCTTCCTGAACATCTCTCAAATGCTGAGCCGTCTGCTGTATCTGAAGATTCATATCAATTTCAGTCCTTTGAGGAGCTTCAGTAGTTTGGGCTTCAACAGTCTTTTTCAGTTCCTTCTTATACTCTTCAAAATCGAGAGTGACACGATGATATAATTCAGGATTCCTGTCTTTCATACTTTCATAATATTTATCATTGCTCAATGTCATCGCATCAATCTGAGCCGAGCGTTCACGGGCTTTCATTTTATATTCATCAACTTCAGAATATTCTTTATCAAGAAGCTGATAAGTCACCAGAGCTTTTTCAAATTGCTTATCTGCATCAGCCTTCTTATCTGCTGCATACTTATCAGCATCAGCTTTTGTGTTTTCAGCATACTCATCAGCTTGGGCTTGCGTATCAGCAATATATACTTGTTGGACTTCAATCGTCCTATCGTTCTTTTCGATTTCAGCTTGCTGAGATTTTAATTTTTTATCATTTCCTGCAACCTTTTCTTTGTATTCCGATTTTAAAACTTTAATATCTGCAATATCCTCATCCAATTCCTGACCACGGGCAAAGAGTTCTTTAAATTCTCCGCCATCGCGAATCTTATCTGTAACGGGATGATAGATTTCCAAATCACCATGAGTTTTATAAAAATCAGGATGAGCTTCACAGTATTTTTGATATTCTTCAAGTGTGATTTTTTCGAGCCGTTCCTGTTCTTTCTTCGCCCATTGGTTATAACAATCAGGTGTATCAAAACCCATTGCAAGCATAGCCTTGTTCATAGAATTCTGTTTAGACAAGCCTCGCTTAAAACCTTCTGCAACAGGAACAACCACCATATGCAAATGGTCTTCGGAGTATTCCCAAACTTGACGCTTGTTATAAAACCCCTCGTCCGCATGAAAGCAAGCATCCTTTAAGCGCAGATTTGGATTCGCATCCTGAAAAGAATCATAGTAACGTTTTAATATACTTCTCTGTAAATCCCGCGGTAATTCTTCAGGTCTTACATGATGATTATTTTCATCATAAATAGTACGCCCGTTTTCATCCTTAGCTCTATAAGTGTTTCCTACTTTTACAGTAAACTCATAGCAGAGCTGTTTACCCTGTCTTGTTGCGTTCTCATTCACAACACGTTTACCGTTCACACGCTTGGTCTGAGCTTTACCACGACTATCATTTTCGACAGATTTCATATAACCCTGCATCGTCATTTGGCGGTCGGCTCTTTTCTGTTTTGCATTATAATCGGCAAGAGCATCCCCGAACTCAATTTCATAGATTTCAGTCATAGTATGATGCAACCAGACCTCATGAGATGATTTCCCCTGCTCATTATAAAAATCAATATGAGGTTCATGAGAACAGAGTTCTTCTTCTCTCATATTATGGTCTTCAGCAGACTCGCCTGTATTCCAATGAACAGTATTCGTAGTTTGCATCTTTTTATCTCCTTCCTGTAGATTATCAGCTTTAGTTATTCTGCTAATAGTTTCAGACGAATGTCTGACACTATTAGCCCACCTAATAATAGTGACATTCGTGCTTCGCCCTCTGTGTCACTATTGGCGGCTCCTGCGGAGGGCTATAAATATATATCCGAAGGTGTTCGGATATATATTTCAGAAAGATTTTTAGTATTCCCGATTTTCTTTAGTATGAGACTCATAAAACTCCACCAAATTATCAATCCATGAAATATAGTCTTCCGTTGTCATATCATGGTTATGGTGTCCATCGATATCGAATTTTTTTACAACATGGATTCCGACATCATCAACAGTCTTAGCAAATTCTTGCCTTTTCTTTTTTGCGAGTTCGGCACGCAATACTTTCAATTCTTCCTTTTGCTCAGCCTTGAGAGCCTTTATTGCATTAATGTTATCAACCTCGATTTTCTGTTTAATTTGTTCTTCAAGCTCTTTTACAGTCATGTCATTTGCCTTCATGATAAAATGCTCCTTTCGTGAAATAAAAAAAGTGACATCTACCAACCCTTTCGGGTTGATAAATGCCACCGCATAAACTTGGTATTAAATCGCACGGGTGTCTCCAGCTTTCGCCGTCTCGGTTTTTAAATATTTCCCGCCCTGTAGCATCCGTATTTAATTGATTTCATTATATCATCGGCTCAGTCTTTCGTCTATCCCCCATTTTCCGAATACTGAATATGAGCATAGCTTTCAACTATGCTCATATTCAAACTCATAAATCAAATATATACGAGTTTTCCATATCGCCACATCGTGAGTTCGACGTGACGTGGACTGATGGACTAGGCGGGAATCGAACCCGCGTCCAAAAATCCATTCCCCGTCCTTCTACGAGCGTAGTCTTTTTTTAAGATTCCCCTCGCCGTGCCGAAAAGACAAACGTTACGGCTCAGGTAGCTTCATAATACGCCCTGCCGCTCAAAGCTTTGCGGCAGTCGTTTCCTGCATGGATGATGCCCGGGTCCTGACGTGCAGGTGCGAAAGGCCGGACATGCCGCACTCAGGCGGCGGTTTCGCGCTTAGGCTGCCTGAGCAACCGGTGCACGAAACGCTACAACGTTATCGTTTTTAGCGTTTAATTTTAGGGTTGAGATTTAACGCATCTCCTGCGGCTCGCTTCTCCGGCTGCAAGATCCCTGTCGAAACCTTTACTAGCCCTTATCAAAATCCGCTTTATTTCGCGGTTTTCTCCTTTCCTCATAATTATAGCACGCTGTCCTCACGCCGTCCAAGACTGTTTGATCTCGCGTATGATCGTGCGCTCATCCATTGGATATTTCTTCCCTTCAATCTCCTGATAATCTTCATGACCCTTGCCGGCAAGAATGATCACATCTCCCTCTTTGCCGTGCTCAAGCGCATATCGGATCGCCTCCCGACGGTCACTGATGCGGATATACTCTCCGTCTGCCTTTTTGACACCGGTCACAATATCATCCATGATCGCCTCCGGATCCTCATAACGGGGATTGTCCGAAGTCACAATGGTCAGGTCGGAAAGCCTTGAACTCACCTCTCCCATCTCAAATCTCCGGTTCCGGTCGCGGTTCCCACCGCATCCGAACAGCGTTACGATGCGCCCCGGCTCATATTCCCGGATCGTCTCCAGAAGACTCTTTAACGCCACTGCGTTATGAGCATAATCAATCATAACCGTGTACTCATCCTTAACCGGAACGATCTCAACCCTCCCCTTGATCGCCACATTGAGCAGCGCATCCTGGATCCGTTTTACCTGGTCGGTAAAATGAAGAGTCACTGCGATCGCCGCAAGGGAATTGTGTACCGAAAAGGAACCCGGCACATGCACCCGCACGGGGAAATCCGCTTTTCCGGAAACCTGATAGCTTGTCCCGAGGATCCCGGGTTCTTTAAAAAGCTTGATATCCTTTGCCCTCAGATCCGCTTCCTCCGTAATGCCGAATGTCTCCACCCGGCACTCGGCGCCGTCGATCATTTCCTTTGCATACGGATCATCCAGGTTGAAGATCCCTGTCCAGCAGTTCTGAAAGAGTATCGCTTTGCAGCGCTTATAATCATCGAAATCCTTGTGCTCATTCGGTCCGATATGATCCGGCGACAGATTCGTAAAAATCCCGTAATCGAAAGTAAACCCGCTCACCCGGTGAAGCATTAAGCCCTGGGAGGAAACCTCCATGACTACCGCCCGCACACCGGCTTTTACCATCTCCGAAAACGCCTCCTGGATGAGATAGGACTCCGGCGTCGTATTCGTATTCGGTGTGCGCTTTGTTCCGATGATGGTCTCGATCGTTCCGATGAGTCCTGTCCGAACCCCGACGCCTTCCAGGATATCCCGGATCATATAAGTCGTGCTGGTTTTTCCTTTGGTTCCGGTGACCGCGATCGTCTGCAGCTTTTCCGCCGGATAACCAAAATATGCCGCCGAAAGAAACGCCAGAGCTTCTCTTGTATCCCGGACACGGATGACCGCCGTATCTCCCATGGCATCAATGTCAATGTCCCGCTCGACCACAACCGCCGCCACTTTCTTTTCTGCAGCTAAAGCGGCAGAATCATGCGCGTCGAAATTGGCACCCCGGATGCAGACAAAGAGATCGCCTTCCTTCAGCTTCCTGGAATCGTAGATCAGGCGCTTCACGTCACGGCTCGTATCGCCGCGCAGCACATTATAGTCAATCCGCTCCAAAAGATCTGCCAGTTTCATATCTCCATCTCTCCCGTAAACACTTCCACAGCCGGTCCTTCCATAAAGACATGGTTCTTTTTGCGGTCATAGGTGATCGTAAGATCCCCGCCTTTTGTATGGCAAAGAACCGTCTCATCCGTATATCCGTTCAGGACGCAGGCTACCACCGTTGCGCAGTTGTTTGTCCCGCAGGCCAGCGTTTCCCCGGAACCTCTTTCCCATGTTCTGATCCTGATCTCGCTTCTTGAAAGAAGCTTCACAAACGCCGTATTGACCTGCTCCGGAAACATCTCATGATGTTCAAACAAGGGGCCAATGGACGGAAGCTCCAACTCATCCGGATCATCCACGAAAGTGATGCAGTGCGGATTCCCCATGGAAACGCAGCTGATGCGCCATTCCTTTCCGGCAACGGAAAGCGGCATATCAAGGATCATTTCATTCTGATCCGGCGAAACAGCCGGGATCTCCGCGGCCTTAAGGATCGGCTCTCCCATGTCCACAGTCGCCGTTTCCACTTTGCCGTTTACGACATGGAGATTTAACTCCTTGATCCCGCTTCTGGTTTCGATCGTCACGATCTCCTTATTTGTCAGGCCGTGATCATACACGTATTTGCCGACGCAGCGGATACCATTCCCGCACATTTTCCCTTCGGAGCCGTCCGCATTGTACATGCTCATCTTAAAGTCTGCTTTTTCCGAGCTTCTGATCAGGATCAGTCCGTCGGATCCGATCCCGAAATGCCGGTCCGAAATGCGCCTGCTGAGTTCATCCTCACCCTTAATGTCCTGCTTCGTGCAGTCTGCGTATACATAATCGTTTCCGCAGCCTTCCATTTTGGTAAACGTAAATTTCATCTGTTTCGCTCCTTGAATTCTCTTGCCATTTCGCGCTTTGCATCCTTTTTCGCAATGTCCTCGCGCTTGTCATAGAGTTTCTTTCCTTTCGCCAGTGCGATCTCCACCTTCACGCGGCTTCCGGAAAAGTACACCTGCACGGGCACGATCGTATAGCCCTTTTCCCGGATCGCCTGAGAAAGCTTCCGGATCTGCACCTTATGCAGCAGCAGCTTCTTCACGCGAAGAGGATCCCTGTTAAAGATATTCCCTTTTTCATACGGGGAAATATGCATCCCGTATATGAAAACCTCTCCGTTCTCGATCCGGACGTATGCTTCTTTGATGCTGCATTTTCCCATACGAAGAGATTTGACCTCTGTCCCGTGAAGGCTCACGCCCGCTTCAAAGGTCTCCTCGAAAAAATAGTCGTGCCTGGCTTTTTTGTTGTTCGCTACAAGCTTTATTGTGTCTTTCATGTCCTTATCATTATAAAAAAAAGGCTGCCGCAGTTCAACCTGCGACAGCTGTTTTTTCAAATCTCTTCCTCAACCGAAGCTCCCGATGTTTAAGATAGCTGCGATCACGAGAAACCCGATCACGGCAATACGGGTCAGCTTGACCAGCATCCCCTCCATGGAGCGTCCTTTGTTCTTGCCCCAGTAGGTGTCCGCTGCTCCGGCGATCGCGCCGAGACCTGCCGACTTGCCCTCCTGCAGCAGAATGATCACCGTCAGGAAAACGCAGATTGCGATAAATACTATTGTAAGAATAATTCTTGCGACATCCATTTTAATTCCTCCTAAAACCGGCTTTTCGCCGACACACTAAGTGAGTATATCATGACGCGCCATCAAGTGCAAGCTTTTTTATAAAAGTCCTTGCAACAGGCGCTATAGTCTACCTTTTCATTTCATAAGGCGGATCGGCGGGATATCCTCCCTTGATCTTCTGCATACCCCTCTGAACGGCATCCTTGCTGTTCTTCCAGTCCGCGTCCCGGTTCTTGTAGTCATACTTTTCAATGAACCAGGCAACGTCCTCATAGACGCGGGAAAGGTTTTCCTTCTCCAGCGGCAGGATCTTTTCGTAGAAATCCGCAAGAGCATCCTCTGAAAGCTTTTCATCAGCCCCTTTTAAGAGAGCCGCAAAATGTGTAAGGCAAAAGCCTTTTCCGCTGAGCACCTGCTGGCGGAAGGTCTCATCCTTCCTGTAGACCGTAAAGAACGTATCCATATAACTGCGAAACGTATCCTTTAAGGTGTCGCAGATATAGCAGGTCTCTTCCTGTTTTTCCACCCATGCAGCGATCTGGTTCCCGGAGCCTTCCTGTTTTTTCCGGAAAAGCCCTGTCTTCGCAGAGGAAGGCTTAAAATTCTTTGTGACCTGATTATAGCCTTCGATCGTTCTCTGATAATAGGTCTTTAAGATCCAGGCGTTGCCGAGAGCGTTCCCGTAACGGAACATCTTCTGGTAATGCGCCCTGCAAAAACCCTCACGATCCGTTTGTGCCCGGATGTCCGACTCCATATAGGAAGCCCCCGCGCCGAGCACAAAATCCATCATGCGCTCTTCTGCCTTACGCTCGATAAAGCAGAAAGGACATTCATCCTCCGCCGCAAAAGCATCGCTGATCGGAATGGTATGTATCTCTTCTTTTTTCATGAAAAAATCCTACTCTATCGTGCAGATCCAGCCTTCGGGCGCCTCAATGTGTCCCATCTGAATGCCTGTCAGCGTGTCATAAAGCTTCTTTGTCACAGGCCCCATTTCCTCCATGCCGCTCGGGAATGCGATCTCCTTCCCGTGATCCACGATCTTCCCAACCGGAGAAATAACAGCAGCCGTGCCGCAAAGTCCGCACTCCGCAAAATCCGGTAACTCACTGAGAAGGACCTCTCTATGCTCCACCGTCATCCCGAGATATTTCTCCGCAACATGCATGATGGAACGGCGTGTGATGGAAGGAAGAATGCTGTCCGACTTCGGCGTAACAAGCTTTCCGTCTTTCGTGATGAAGATAAAGTTCGCGCCGCCTGTTTCCTCCACTTTCGTCCGCGTCGCAGCGTCCAGATACATATTCTCGGCAAACCCTTCCTCGTGTGCGGTCACGATCGGATAAAGACTCATGGCATAGTTGAGACCTGCCTTGATATGGCCGGTACCATGCGGTGCCGCACGGTCATAATCCGAAACCTTGATCGTGATCGGCTTTGCTCCGCCCTTGAAATAAGGGCCGACCGGTGTAACAAATACACGGAACATATACTCATCTGCCGGTTTCACGCCGATGACCGGATTAATGCCCATCATATAGGGGCGGATATAAAGCGTCGCGCCGGAACCATACGGTGGCACATAGGCTTCATTCGCTTTCACCACCTGCTTCACCGCTTCCTCAAAACGACCTTCCGGAAGCTTCGGCATCTCAAGCCGTTCCGCGGAATTATTCATTCTCTCCGCATTCAGATCCGGGCGGAAACAGACGATGTGTCCATCCTCAGTGGTATATGCTTTCAACCCTTCAAAGATCGTCTGTGCATACTGGAATACACAAGCGCATTCGTTAAGCGTGATATCCGGATCCTTCGTAATGGTTCCGTCGTCCCATTTCCCGTCCTTAAAAATGGATACATAACGGTAATCCGCGCACATATATCCGAATCCGATATTCCTCCAGTCGATATTTTTCTTTTCCATGACGATCCCTCCTCACAAACAAAAATTCCTGTTTATTTTACGCCTTATTTTCGGATTTTTCAATCACCCCGCCGCCAGCCACATGGTCTCCTTCGTAAAACACGATCGACTGTCCGGGGGTAGGCGCCCTCTGCGGCTCATCGAAATTAGCCGTTAGTTCCGAATTCCCGGTCATTCTGATCGTGCAGGGCGATGCTTTTTTCGCATAACGGAGCTTTGCCATAAAGCGGCCTTCTTCAAACGGCTGCACTCCCATCAGACGCACATCTTTCGCATATACTTCTTTTACAAAAAGATCCTCGCTTTCCCCCAGCACAACCTCATTCCGGTCCGCACGAAGCTCGGTTACGAAAACGGGATGACCGAAAGAAACCCCAAGGCCCTTCCGCTGGCCGATCGTGTAATGGATAAGCCCCTTATGGATCCCGAGCACGTTTCCGTTTTTATCCACAAAATTCCCGGGGGTCGAAGGTATCCCCTGGCGTGACAAGAACCCCGCATAATCTGTTCCGGAAAAGAAACAGATCTCCTGGCTGTCGGCGAGATGCGCCGCCGGAAGCCCTGCTTCCTCCGCGATCTTTCGTACCTCCGATTTTTCTAGGCCACCAACCGGAAAGACCGTTCTCTCAAGCTGCTCCTGTGAAAGCCTCCAGAGTACATAGGTCTGGTCCTTCGTCGCGGATGCGGAATTCCGGATCGCAAGACGTCCGTTTGAAAGTCTCTCCACCTTTGCATAATGTCCTGTCGCGACGTAATCTGCCGAAATTTCATCCGCCGCAAGTATCAGCCCCGCCCATTTCACCGTGGGATTGCACATGATGCATGGGTTCGGTGTCCGTCCTCTTTCGTATTCGCGGAGGAAATTATCGACAACGTGTTCCTTAAATTCTTTTTTCAGATTGATGGTCCGGTGCCGGATCCCGATGATCTCAGCCGCCGCTTTTGCGAGGCGGATATCATGCGAATCACCGGTTTCTTCGAAGCTGTCTCCCTCCTCCCAGGTCTCCACCGTGAGGCCCGTTACGTCATACCCCTGCTTTTTCAGAAGAAGCGCCGCTACCGAGGAATCCACTCCGCCGGACATTCCAACGATTGCTTTTTTCATGACTCAATTCTTTCGTTCCATAAACAGAAAAGGGTTTCGCATACGCGAAACCCCATAAGCCGATTCGAATGTCTCCTTAAACGCGTGACAGATACTCCCCGGTACGCGTATCGATCTTAATCACATCCTCCTGATCCACGAACAGCGGTACATTGACCGTTGCTCCTGTCTCCACGGTAGCCGGCTTCGTTGCACCGGTTGCGGTATCGCCCTTGAATCCCGGCTCGGTTTCCGTGATCTTCAGTTCCACAAAGAGCGGCGGTTCAACTGCGAACACGTTGCCGTTATGCGAGCAGACCTTTACCATCTCATTCTCTTTGACAAACTTCAGCGCGTCACCGATCGTCTCCTTGTTGAGCGCGACCTGGTCATAGGTCTCGACATCCATGAAATAATAAAGATCACCATCCGCATAAAGATACTGCATATCCTTGCGGTCGATCCTTGCGGTCGGGCACTTCTCGGTTGGGCGGAAGGTTTTTTCCACCACGCCGCCGTTGATAATGTTTTTAAGCTTGGTACGGACAAACGCCGCGCCCTTTCCCGGTTTTACATGCTGAAACTCTATGATCTGATAAATATTTCCTTCGTATTCAATCGTCACACCGTTTCTGAAATCACCTGCTGAAATCATTTAAAAATCCTCCTGAAATATCCTGTTTAAAAACTCACTTGACCTATTTTAATATAAGAATAGCGCAAATTCAAGTCTTTTCACAACTCTTCCCTGACGCGGCAGGAACATACGAGCTTCTCTTCATCTCCCTCCATCGTCTTCACCGCCTTCAGAAGAACTCTGAGCGCTTCTCCGTTCCTCAGCAACCGATAGTTCAAACGAAAACTCCCGGTTCTTTGAATTTCCATCAAAATCTTCTCTTTGGTGAACGCTGCGATAAATGCCGCCCGGTCTTCCTTATGGACAAGGGTTCCCGCATCCCTGCGGCATGCGGCGAAGAAATCATCGCCTGTCCGTTCTATTCTGAGATCTCCATACTCAGGATCCGGACGATATTCCTCGAAGTAGTCCTTCTCCAGATCCACATGGAAAAGGAACAGATAATCATCGGATAAGGCCCTCGCCACCCCTGTATATGTGAGAGCTTTTACAGAATCGTGATCCTCCATGATCTCCAGCATGATGACGGCTACGGCACTGACGTGGTTCACCGGATTTTCCGAGAGTTTCCGCATCAGAATCTTCAGCTTTTTCCGGTCGGCAGTATTCTCGTCTATGATCAGCTGCCCTCCGTATTTTGCACATCGCTCCAGTGTCTTCATGAAAAATGAGCCGTAACCGTTCCCGTAAATATCCAGCCTTGTGCGGACAAAGGCATTTGACATCTGAAACAGGTCCATCAGCAATTTCTGATAGGTTTGATTGCATCGGATGATCGCCACATCCGACTCTCCGACCTCAAAAATTGCGGCAGGCTGTGTGTTGAAGTATTCTCCCGATCCTGCATGTTCATTGAGGGAAGGCGTGATATCATAGAGGTTCACACGACCGATCACGGAGTAATAGTCGGACTCTTTCGGATTTTCAAATCCAATCTGTGTCCCTGTTTCGTAACGGTGATAGATTTCCTTCAGAGGAAGCGGTTTGCAGAAATAGAATCCCTGCATCTTGGTGGCTCCGACTTCCTTTAAGAACTCCACCTGTTCCGCGGTCTCGACTCCCTCCACCACAGTCTCCATACCGAGATTCATCGCCATCTTGATAAGCTCGCTGATGATGATACGGCTTTTTTTGCCACGATCAAACTGCCGCATAAACTGCATATCCAGCTTAACGGTATCAAAGCTGATGGTCGGCAGGATATCCGGCGAAGAATACCCGCTGCCGTAATCATCCATCCAGACGTGGAATCCCAGCTTGTTAAAGTCCTCTGCCCGTTCTCTGATATATTCCAGATCCGCCCCGACCGCACTCTCGGTGATCTCGATCGTCAGCATGTCCCGCCCGATATGTGCGGCATCCACGCGATCTTTGATCTCCTTTACAATATCGCAGGACCTGAAATCCGCTCTGGAAATATTCACGGAGGTAGGAACCACAAAAAATCCATCCGATCCCATTGACTGCATTTTCCGAAGAACCTGTTCCACCACAAAGAGGTCGAGCTTATATACGACTCCGGCATCCTCAAGTGCAGGGATAAAATCCGCAGGGGAAAGAAAACCGAGGATCGGGTCGATCCAGCGCGCCAATGCCTCTTCATCACAGACAGATCCGTTTGCCGACCGGATGATCGGCTGATAGTAAACCTGAATCCAGCCTTCCCTGAGCGCCTTATCCAGGTTTTCCAGCACATAGCTTCGCATCCGTGCTTTTTTCGCCAGTTCTTCCGTATAAAAGCTATATACAGAAACAGTACTCTCCCGGTTCTGATCCCCTGCCATCTTTGCCTGATCTATCGCAGGGCCGATGCTTCCTGTTTCCGGTACTGAAAGACAGATCCCGACCCGAAGCGTAAGGCTCTCTCCGTCCTCCAGTTTTTCGCATTCCGCGAACACCTGCTCCAGTTTCTTCTCCAGACCATCTTCGGAAGTAAGGACCACGAAGTGATCCGCACCAAAACGGCAGCAATTCACGTTGGAGTAGAAACGGACGAGGATGTCCCTGAGTCCAAGGATTAGCCGATCTCCCTGAGCAAATCCGAACTTTTGGTTATAGCCCTTCATGTTGTTGAAATCAAAGTGCAGAATCGCCGGCTTTTTCCCCGCCTTTCGCATATCCACGCAAGAATCTTCCGCAAGTTTAAAAAAATAGTTCGTAGCAGGAAGTCCCGTCATCAGATCATAGTTTTTGGCCTGTGCACCCTTGGAAGGATCCAGCATGGATTCCATTACCTGATCAAACAACGCCTTTTTCTCATCGGAATAAGGGCCTTCATCCATATACCAGAGCACGGCCAGTCTGGCGCCATCCTGCGTATACACATGTCTCCCGCATGCATGAAAGATACGGTAAGCATTTCCCGACTTGGAACGATGAAGGATGTCATAGTCCCCGCCCTCTTTCGCAAAGGCAAGCACCGCATTTCCGATTCTTGCCACATCATCCGGATGATCATTGTCAAAAATATGATGCTCCAGCTGATCCATCGCGTCTTCACGTCTGATCTGAAAAATATCACAGAACCCGTCTGAAACGACTAGTGGAATGATGCGGCTCTCCACCATCTGAAAAATCGCATATGGAATACAGCTTTTTTCCAGAATCGTTTTTGTTCTGTCGTCAAATTGATATTTCCCCATATACCTCTCTCCTACGCTTCAATCAGCGTTCCCCTGATTCTCGATCGCCATGATGGAGTCTACCCGCATCTGATGGCGACCGCCTTCGAATTCAGCCGTCAGGTAAGCTTTCACAATCTCCTTCGCCATCTCGGAGCCCACGATGCGGGCACCGAACGCAATAATATTCGCATTGTTATGACGCTTTACAAGCGAGGCCGTAACAGGTTCGGAGCAGACCGCTGCGCGTATCCCTTTCACCTTGTTCGCGGCAAGGGAAATCCCGACTCCGGTTCCGCAGATCAGAATCCCACAGTCATATTCCCCTGATGAGACAGCACGAGCCACCTTTTCCCCGTATTCCGCATAATTACAGCTCTCGCTTTCATCCGTTCCGAAATTGGTCACTTCATGCCCCATGGACTTTACATACTCCATGATCTCATTCTTCAGTGAAACGGCTGTGTGGTCATTTCCGATCACGATCTTCATGTTGACCTCCTAAACCTTCTTATGTATTTCCATTTCGCGGTGTCCCGCCCTGCAATACAGACGGTACCCAAGCAAGATAAAAAACTCGAGCATACGCTTTAAGACGATCTGGATCTCTTCCTTCGGATGGATCTTCCTCACAAGAACGGAATAGATCCCCACGCGGCGCGCCCCCCAGACATCCGTAAAGATCTGGTCACCGACAAAAAGCGTGGAGGCTGTATCCGTCCCCATCATCTCCATCGCCTTTTGGTAGCCTGCGCGTCCCGGTTTTCCGGCCTTATATAGATACTGAACATGGGAACTGTCAATAAGACCGTCCCGGAACATTTTTACGCGCGGTTCCTTATTATTGGAAAGCAGTACGACCTGAAAGCCGAGCAGCCTCAATTCTTCAAACAGCCCCCGTGCCTTGTCATCTGCGGGAGCGCCATGCGGCACAAGTGTATTATCAATGTCAAAAATGATCCCGCGGATTCCCTCTTCCCGGAATCGTTTGAAGTCAATCTCATATGTCGAGGAGAGGTATTCATCCGGATATAAACTACAACTCATATTACTATTATAAGGGCGTTTTTTCCAATGCGTCAATAGAAAAGGAACTTTCGGCTATTTCTTTGATGAGGGGTATCTGGAGGACAGCACGATCGGCGGCCTGTCTCCCAGAACCGTCCTCTCTCTCCTCTCTGTTTCCTACCTTCTCAGGAACCGCCCGATCGCGGCCCTGACCTCCTCCATATGTCCATGATAGCAATGGTCGGCGCCTTTGATGATCTCCAATTTGCAGTCGGCGTATTGATCCGCCGCGTCATATGCGAATTGTACCGGGATCACTTCATCGGCATCACCGTGAACAATGAGCACGGGGTCCTTAAAGCGTTTTATGCACTCTTCTACAGGGATCAGCTGTGCTATTCTGAAATAGTTCCCCCCTAAAGTCAGCGTTTCCGGATCAACCTCAAAGCCCGGTGTTACAGCACGCCTGATCTCAGATGGAATATGCTCCGGATCAAATTCACCGCCTAATGTATTCCCTTTATTCGCGTCAACCGGTATGCTGATTGCAGGTGACAGCGGCATGATCCCCGCTAATCTATCATGCTCCAGCGCCCCGACGATGATCGTAAGGAGGCCCCCCTGGGAATGCCCCGCCAGATAGAGCTCGGTTACAAACGGGAGCTTAGACGCATAATCAACAACCGTCATCATCTGATCGATCCATTTTATCAATGTATGATCCTTAAACTCCCCGTCACTCGTTCCGTGTCCGTACATTTCAACGCGAAGTACCGAAAACCCGTTATCAAGGAACTCATCCCTTACCCCAAGGATATGCTCCTCCTCCATATGCCCGGTAAAGCCATGCACCAGTATGGCTAGCGGGCCCTTCTCATCATCCGACCGGATCGATGACGGGCGCTCCAGTTTGCTGTGGATCTTCCGTCCATCACTCATTATATTGCATTCTTTGATACTCGTCATAATGCAGATCCTCCGGAATGATATTCCCTTCTGTTCCAAATGTAAGCATAACATAAACGGAAGCAGCCGGATATAGTCTCTTCGGAAATAAAAAAAACCTGCGACCAACTGATCGCAGGAATACTTTTTTGATTAAGAGACAGAGAACCGTCCCCTGTCTCTTTTACAGATCAAAATTCTCGGGAACGGCACCGGTCTTTGCGTTCTCGCCGACAAAGAACTGATACTGCTGGAGAACCTGGTCTTTTCTCATATCGGAAATGGCCTTCTCCATATCGAGCGACTTCAGATCCGCGTCCGCACCCTTCATCTGAACATTCTCATTTGGGCGGTACATCTTTGCGTAATCATAAGATCCGAATTTCTGTTCCGGCCTCGCTGCGTTCTGCTGCTCTGTCTTCGGTGCAAGTTCTTCTTTTTTCTCTTTTGCGGCAACCGCAACATCCTCGTTCTTGACTGCAGCTGCTTTTATTGTTGTGTAATCGTAATACCCGGAAAACGGGCGGATTCCTGAAATATTCATAGTCTTTTTCTCCCCTACTCCACAATATATATCGGCGGAATGGTGAAAGAATTAACCCCTGAAGTATTATTTGTCCAATATTTTTTTCAGCTCGTTCATAAAGGTGTTTACGTCTTTGAATTCACGATAAACGGACGCAAAACGCACATAAGCAACTTCGTCCAGCGCCTGCAGCTTATTCATCACGACTTCTCCGATCTCCGAGCTCGGGATCTCCTTCTCTTCCTTTCCGAAGATCTCCGTCTCCACATCGTCGATCAGCTCATTGATCTCGTTGATCGAAACCGGACGCTTATGGCACGCACCGAGAACCCCCGCTTCGATCTTGCTGCGGTCATATTGTTCACGGCTGTTGTCCTTTTTAATGACAACAAGCGGGATCGTCTCCACCTTCTCATAGGTCGTAAAACGTTTCCCGCACTCATCACAAAGACGCCGTCTGCGGATGCTGGTATTATCATCGGCGGGACGGCTGTCAATTACCCTCGTATCTTCGCTGTTGCAAAAAGGACATTTCATAACGTGCTTTCTCCTCTCAAACAAATGGGATTACCCATACGAAGATATTATATTTATTTTTAAGTTTTGTGTCAACTTTTTCTCAACATCTTGTGCAAAAAGCTGTCAATCATACTTTTTATGCACCCTTTTTCCCGGGATGGATCTCCACGGATGGTATTTTGACCTCGCTCATCAGCTCCCCGGACATTCCTTTTAAGATAAGGTTCAGCTCATCGATCTGTTCCTTGGAAAAATACTCCTCCGACCGCTTCGCAACCGTGGAAACATAGCTCTGGGAAAGATTGAAGTAGTCGTAATACTTGTCCGTAACCCGGAGGTGATACTCCCTCCGGTCTTTCTCCGACTGGATCTTTTCAATATATCCTTTTTTGATCAGGCTGTTCACCTTATACGCCGCATTCGGAGAGGAAACGTTGATGAAATTCGCAAACTCCGCCACCGTCGGCTCCCTGAGCGCATAGATGATCTCCACGCAAAACAGTTCCACGGTCGTCAGCGAAGTTTCTCTCGAATGGATCTTTGCGAACATTTCCTGATAAAAGTGTACCTTGAACTTTGTATAAACGTCTGTCAGATTCTGTTCCAGCATGATGAGTCCTTTCCGGTAAATAAACGTTTTTTTCATCATACCTCTTTTCTGTCTCCAATGGCAAACGATATTTCCGCCCTGGCCGCAATCTTCCCGTTAACGGTTGCAACTGCCTCGCCGAAACCGAGCGGTCCCTTCCGCGCCGTAAGTGTGCAGGATAGTTCCAGCACATCCCCGGGCGTGACCTGCGCTTTGAACCTCGCATTTTTGATCCCGCCGAAAAAGACGATCTTTCCCTGATTTTCCTCTTCCGTAAGAAGCGCTACGGCACCGACCTGCGCAAGTGCTTCTATGATCAGCACTCCCGGCATCACCGGCTGCCCGGGAAAATGTCCTAAGAACTGCATCTCATTTGCCGAGACACATTTGATCCCGGTAGCCTTTACACCGGGCTCACATCCCGTGATCCGGTCGACCATAAGGAATGGATACCGGTGAGGAAGGATCTTTTGAATTTCCGCTGAATTCAGTTCCATGATAATACCGCCTTTCTCTATTTCAGAAACTCCGAGGAAATCTTCTCTATATTTTTTTCAGGATGATACTTGCGTTATGTCCACCAAATCCGAGAGCATTGGAAAGTGCAGCCCGGATCGCTGCATTTCTGCCTTCATTTGGCACGATATCCAGGTCGCAGGCCGGGTCTTTTTCCCTGTAATGAATGGTTGCCGGCACAAAGGCGTCCTTTAAGGCCATCGCCGTAAAGATCGCCTCCACCGCGCCTGCACCTCCCAGAAGGTGCCCTGTCATAGACTTCGTAGAACTGACCATGAGTCTGCCCGCATGATCACCGAATGCTTTTTTGATCGCCAGCGTCTCTCCCGCATCATTCAGCTGCGTACTCGTCCCGTGAGCATTGATATAATCGACTTCTTCCGGTTCCATACCGGCGTCCCGAAGGGCAAGCCGCATACATTTCGCTCCTCCTTCCCCTTCCGGATCCGGCGCCGTCATATGATAGGCATCACAGTTCGCGCCATACCCCGCGATCTCCGCGTAGATCTTTGCCCCGCGCGCCTTCGCGTGCTCATATTCTTCGAGAACAAGGATCCCTCCGCCCTCGCCCATCACGAAACCATGGCGTTCTTTATCAAACGGGATCGAAGCGCGATCCGGATCCTCCGAAGTGCAGAGCGCCTTCATTGCCTGGAAACCCGCTATGGCCAGATCCATAACAACTGCCTCCGAGCCTCCGGAAAGCATCACATCCTCGTATCCGTCGCGGATCCGGTGAAACGCTTCCCCGATCGCGTGATTCGAGGATGCACACGCCGTCACGATACAGGTGCAAATCCCTTTGAGCCCATGACGGAGCGCGATCTGTCCGGCCGCCATATTACTGATGGACATCGGGATAAAAAACGGAGAGATCCTGCCATAGCCTTTTTCCATCCCCTTCACATGCTCCGATGCAATGGTGGAAAGACCGCCGATACCGCTTGCAACAATGCAGCCGCAGCGATCCGCATCTTCCTTTTCCATGTCAAGCCTGGAATCCTCCATGGCTTCCTTAGCCGAGGCACATGCGATCTGCGTATAACGATCCATTCGCTTCGCATCCTTTGCGCCGAGGATCTCCTCCGGCAAAAAGCCCTTTATCTCGCCCGCCAGTTTTACCTTGAAATCTGTCGTGTCAAAATGCGTGATCGGGGCGATCCCACATATCCCGTTTTGTACAGCCGTCCAGGATGCCGCAAGTGTATTCCCGAGCGGATTCACCGTTCCCATTCCCGTAATGACTACTCTTCTTTTCTCCATGATCTCTTTCTCCCGTTCTTTTCTCCTAAGCGTGATCTGCAAAGACGCATCTCGCTACATTCCGCCGTCTACGGAAAGTACCTGCCCCGTGATATAAGCTGCTTTCTCCGAAACCAGAAACGCCACTGCTTCCGCGATATCCTCCGGCTTCCCGAAACGTGATGCTGGAATGCTTTTCAGGTACTCTTTCTTTACCTCTTCCGGGAGGGATGCCGTCATTTCCGTTTCGATGAAGCCCGGTGCCACCGCATTCACACGGATCCCCTTTGCCCCGTATTCTCTTGCCGCCGACTTCGTAAAGCCGATAAGCCCGGCCTTGCTGGCTGCATACGCACTCTGACCCGCATTCCCACGGATCCCGACGATGGAAGTGATGTTCACGATACTTCCTTTCTTTGCACGCAACATGTCGCGAAGCGCTTCCTTCGTCAGCAGCATGGCCCCCTTCAGATTTGTATCCAGAACTGCATTGAGATCCTCTTCTTTCATCCCGATGAGAAGTCCGTCTCTCGTGATGCCCGCATTATTGATAAGAACCTCCGGAGTACCGAACTCCTTCTTCACTTCGGAAAGAAAACTCTTTACCTCATCCGGCTTGCTCACATCCGCTTTTTTTGCAAGAGTGCGGACACCTTCGCTCTCGCATGCCAAAACGGTCTCCATTGCCTTCGCTTCATTTCCCGCATAACAGATCGCAATGTCATAGCCTTCCGACGCGAGTTTTTTTGCGATCACTCTTCCGATCCCCCGGCTTCCGCCGGTCACTATCGCTGTACTCATCCTCTGTATTCCTCCACTGCTCTTTCAAAATCCTCTGCCGTATCAATGCTCCACACCGCCATACCGGGACACGTTTTTTTGACCAGTTTTCCGATCGTCCTTCCCGGTCCGATCTCTATCACCTTTGTCACGCCCTGACCCTCCATGTACCGGATGGAATCCTCCAGATACACCGGCGACTGCACCTGCCGCACAAGGAGTTCTTCTATGCTCTCATCCTCACTCTTTTCTCTTCCGGTGCAGTTAAAGACAATCCGCACTGAAGGCTCATGAAACGAGACCTTTTTGAACTCCTCCGAAAGTGCGTCTCCAGCGCTTTTCATCAGACTGGTATGAAAAGGCCCGCTGACCTTCAGCGGCATGATCCGTTTTGCTCCGCCTTCCTTCAGAAGTTCCTCTGCAATCAGTACCGCTTCCGTATCCCCCGAGATCACGATCTGCCCCGGGCAGTTATAGTTCGCGGGTGATACGATCTTTTCCCCGTCAAGTTTTTCCGTGGCTCTGCGGCAGCATTCTTCCACAAGATCCCTCGGGCAGTTTAAGACCGCGGACATTCTTACATCCCGCCCCTCTGACGCTTCCGTCATAAAACGTCCCCGCATCACAAGAAGCCGGATCAGCATATCCGCATCAAATACACCCGCGGCATAAAGCGCACTGTATTCTCCGAGAGAAAGACCCATGCAAAAGTCGGGTCGGATGCCTTTTTCAAAAAGCATCTCCGTCACTCCTGCCGCAAAAGATGCCATGGCAGGCTGCGTATATCTTGTCTCGGAAAGTTCTTCTTCCGGTCCTTCAAACGAAAGCCGTTTTATATCCATCCGCGAAGTCGTCTCTGCCACCTCTGCCGCGCGGTCAAAGGCCCTCCGGAACGTTTCATATGATCCGTAAAAATCCTTGCCCTGTCCCACGTGCTGCGCACCCTGGCCCGCATATATAAATCCGGTCATAGTCCTGTCTCCTTTTTCATCCAACATCAACTCCGGGAAAACGCTGATCAAAGCGTTCCCTATATTTCTATCTGCGGCGCGCTTTGCAAAGTACTTTTCGCATCGCGCCAGAGCTCATCCAGAATCTCCGCGACAGGTCTCACTGTGTGCAGCTGTCCGCAGACCTGTCCCGCCATAACGGAACCGTTGATGATATCTCCATCCAGCACTGCTCTTCGAAGCCCCCCCAGTGTGATCTTTTCGAGTTCCTCCCGATCCGCGCCTTCCGCTTCCAGCTTCAGGTATTTCCTCGCCATTTCATTTTTCAGAATCCGGACCGGTGCTCCCTGCGATCTTCCGGTCACGGTTGTCGAATTGTCTTTTGCCTTGATCAGCGCGTTCTTGTAATTCTCGTGGATCGGGCACTCCTCCGATACCAGAAGACAGGTTCCGATCTGGACGCCCACCGCGCCAAGCAGCATGGCCGCCGCCATCTGCGCGCCGCTTGCGATGCCTCCTGCTGCGATCACCGGAATGTTCACCGCTGCACATACCTGGGGAAGCAGTGTCATCGTCGTCATGTCACCAACATGCCCACCGGACTCACCGCCCTCAGCGATCACCGCATCCGCGCCGGTACGCTCCATGATCTTTGCAAGCGCCGCAGACGCCACCACCGGAAACACTTTTGCTCCCACCGCTTTCCAGCTCTTCATGTACTTCGCGGGATTTCCCGCACCTGTTGTGATAAAGCCGATCTTCTCTTCGGTAAGCATTTCCGCGATGGCATCCACATCCGGATTCATCAGCATCAGATTCACTCCAAAGGGCTGATCCGTTTTCTCACGCGCAATCCGGATCTCATTCCTGAGTTCCTCCGCCTTCATTCCGCCGCTCGCAATAAGTCCCAGTGCCCCTGCGTTTGATACCGCAGCAGCAAAGGCTCCGGTAGCGATATTTGCCATCCCGCCCTGCACGATCGGGTATTTGGTTTTCGTCAGATCATTCAGCTTCATCTTTTTCTCCTTTTACCACTCCATCACGACTGCGCCCCAGGTTCTTCCTGCTCCGAACGCACAGAGCATGATCTTTTCTCCGCGCTTCAGTTTCCCGGAAGACGCAAGATCATGCAGTGCCAGTCCGACACTTGCCCCGGAAGTATTCCCGTACTTTTCGATATTGACCGCAAATCTTTCCATCGGAAGTCCGAGCTTTTTTGCCACGGATTCCAGTATCCGAAGATTTGCCTGATGCAGCACAAAGTGATCGATCTCAGAAAGCTCCATGCCGGCCTTTTCAGCTGCCTCTTTCATCACAAGCGGAACTGTTTCCACCGCAAAAAGGTAAGTATTTCTGCCGTCCATGCGGATAAGCCCGTCACTAACCGGGCAGGCAATCAGTTCTTCATCACCGGAAGCCCCGGTAACGGATACAAACGATGCATCTTCCTCTCTCCGGACCACCGCCGCTGCCGCTCCGTCACCAAACAGAACGCAGGTGCCGCGGTCTTCCATATTGAGTTTCCTGGACAGCGCTTCGGCTCCGACAAGCAGCCCCGCGGATCTCCTGTTTGCACTAAGGAGTCCATGCATCACAACGAGTCCGTATACAAAACCGGAGCACGCGGCATTGATATCCAGCGCAAGGACATCCTCGGGAAGAGAAAGAGACTTCTGAAGAAGGCATGCCATTGACGGGCAGAAATAATCCGCAGACATGGTTGCAACCAGGATGACTCCGATCTCCTCTTTTTTGACGCCGGATGCCCCAAGCGCCTCCCTTGAAGCCGCGGACACAAGTTCAAGCAGCGTCTCGCTTTCTTTTAAATACCTGCGCTCGCGCATGCCTGTTCTTTTTACGATCCACTCATCGCTGGTATCCACTACTCCGGCCAGTTCAACGTTTGTAACAATCCTCTCCGGAAGGCTCTTTCCGGTAGACAGAATCCGTATCCCGTTCATAAGGCGTTCTCCGCGCCGGCAGCGATCTCTGCCAGATACCTTTCATCAAATTTGCGGAACTTCTGAAACCGGTCTTCCGCGAGTGCCAGCGGTGACATACCTGAAAGCTCCGTAAGTGCTCGTTCGATTGTCCGGTCGATCCTGTCATAAAGCACGGATGCTTTTCCTTTTTCGTCATCCTTAACAAGCGAAAGATTTTCTCCCCGTTCGGAAATGATCCCGTCAACGAGACCGAAGGAAAGAAGATCATCCGCTGTCAGTCTCATCACTTCCGCCGCCTCATCTCTCAGCGCGCTGTCATGCCACAGGATCGATGCAAATCCTTCCGGAGAAAGGATCGCGTATACAGCATTTTCCAGCATGTACACGCGGTTTGCGACACCGATCCCGAGCGCTCCGCCGCTGGAGCCTTCCCCGGTCACAATGGTGATGACGGGAACTGTCAGTGTACTCATCGCGGCAAGGTTTGCAGCGATTGCCTGACTCTGCCCGTATTTTTCTGCCTCAACACCCGGATATGCGCCCGGGGTATCAATAAAGGTGATGACCGGACGGTGAAATTTCTCCGCCTGTTTCATCAACCGCAGCGCTTTCCGGTAGCCTTCAGGACCCGGCATTCCGAAATTACAGCGGATGTTTTCTTCCACGGAATTCCCTTTCCGATGCCCGATCACCGTCACCGGTCGGTCATGAAAGAGACCGATCCCTCCGAAGATACTGCCGTCTTCTTTGCCGAGCGCATCCCCTTTTTGCTCAAAGAAATCCGTAAAGAGATGCTCTGCATAATCCGTGATCTTCGGCCGGCTTTGGTCCCTGGCCGCAAGCACTCTTTCAATCGCCTTCATAAACTCCTCCGTGAAGCTTCAACAGCTTCGTCAAAACTGTTTTCATGTCTTTTCTCGGAACAACCTGATCAAGGAACCCGTGTCCCTCTAAAAACTCCGCTCTCTGAAAACCTTCCGGAAGCTTTTCGCCAATCGTCTGTCTGATCACGCGCGGCCCGGCAAAACCGATCAGGGCCCCCGGTTCCGCCAGCGTGATATCACCGAGTGTCGCAAAGCTTGCGCTGACCCCTCCGGTCGTCGGATGTGTCAGAACCGCTATGTATAAGCCTCCGGCATTTTTGAACCGTTCGATCACGGCTGCGGTTTTTGCCATCTGCATGAGTGAAAGCATTCCTTCCTGCATTCTCGCACCGCCGCTTGCCGTGAAAATGATCAGCGGAAGCCTCCTTTCCATCGCTGTCTCCGCCGCCCTCGAAATGTATTCACCCAGCTCAATTCCCATGGAACCCATGAGAAATGCTTTGCTCATGACCGCAATAACGGCCGGATACCCGCCGATCCGGGCTGTACCGGAAAGTACCGCTTCCCGTAGTCCCGTCTTTTCCCGAAGGGCACTTTTCTTCTCCGCGTATCCCCGAAACTCAAGAGGATTGATCTCCGAAAAGAGATATGTAAACTCCCGAAAGCTGCCCTTGTCCGTTATGTCGCGAATGCGATCCATCGCACTGTATTCATCCGGCTTTTTCTTTCTTAACTCCTCAAACGCCTTTTCTCCGGTCTCCCTGAGAATGCGGTAACGCTGAAATTTTGTTTTCCGTTTATTAACTGCCTCGATCATGCTTTCTTACCGCCTTCGGCATACTGCTCCCACTTAAGAATCTCATCCATATGGTTTTCCAGAAAGGAAACATTGATATTTCCCTTAATGAAATCCGGGTGATGAAGAAGCAGATAATCAAAATCACAGGTTGTCCGGATCCCCTCGATCACAAGCTCCATCAGCGCTCTCCTCATTCTCCGGATCGCCTGAAGCCTTGTAGGGGCATGGACAATGATCTTTCCCACCATCGAATCATAGAAAGGGCTCGTCTCATAGCCGTTGTAGAGCATCGTATCCACGCGGACACCGGGGCCTCCCGGGAGATGTAAGAAGGTGATCTTTCCGGTATTTGCCAGGAACTCCTTTGAAGGATCTTCCGCATTGATCCGGCACTCTATCGCATGCCCGCGAAGCTTTACATCCCGCTGCCTGAGCTTTAATACTTCGTGAAACGCGATGCGGATCTGGGCTTTGATAAGATCCAGTCCCGTTACCATCTCCGTCACACCGTGCTCCACCTGGATACGCGTATTCATCTCGATGAAGTAAAAACGACCTTTCTCATCGAGTACGAACTCCACCGTCCCGGCTCCTGTATAGTCTGCCGCTTTTGCCGCCGCAACTGCTGCTTTTCCCATGGCGTGACGCAGCTCTTCCGAGAGATACATGCACGGACTTTCCTCAACCAGCTTCTGGTTTTTCCTCTGGACGGAACAATCCCGTTCCCCGAGATGGATCACGTTACCGTGCTCATCCGCCAGGATCTGGAACTCGATATGCCGGGGATTCACGATCAGTTTTTCCAGGTACATCTCGTCATCCCCGAAACAGGCTCTCGCCTCCGCTCTGGCTTCCTCATAAAGCTTTTTCAGATCCTCAGGAGCGTAAACCCTGCGCATTCCTCTTCCGCCGCCGCCGGCGCTTGCTTTGATCAGTACCGGGTACCCGATCTTCTTTGCAAGACTCTCCAGCTCCGCGAAGCTCTCTACCGCGCCGTTTGACCCCGGCACTACCGGCACGGAAGCTTTCTGCATCATACGCCTCGCTCTCGCCTTATTCCCAAGCGCCTCCATTGCCTCTGCCGTCGGGCCGATGAAAGTGATCCCCGCCAGGTCGCAGCGCCTCACAAACTCGGGATTTTCCGAGAGGAATCCAAAGCCCGGGTGCAGTGCGTCGCATCGCATCACCTGTGCCGCCGTGATCAGCGCATCCATATTGAGATAGCTGTCCGCCGCGCGGGCCGGCCCGATACAAACGGAATCAGTCGCCAGTTTAACATGAAGCGAATCTCTGTCGGCTGTCGAATACACTGCCACAGATTCAATGTTCATTTCCGTGCAGGCCCTGATGATGCGGAGTGCAATCTCGCCGCGGTTGGCAACCAGAATCCTCCGAAACATCACGCCTCCCCGATCAGGAAAAGCAGGTCGTCATACCCGACCACATCCTGATTCTTCACAAAGATCTTTTTGATCACTCCGTCCCGGGGACTCTTCAGCTCATTCATCATTTTCATTGCTTCGATGAGACAAAGCGTCTGACCCTTTTTGACGGTATCTCCCACCTGCACAAAGGCCGGGTCTTCCGGCGACGGCGCGGCGTAAAACACACCGACCAAGGGTGCCTTTACGGTTTCTCCGGATACGGTTTCCGGGGCTTCATTAGCCTCTGCCTGTTCACCGGGCTCTTCGCTTATGGATGACGCTGCATTTCCCGGCTTTATCTCCTGTCCCGGAAGGATCACGGTCTCTACCCGGCCAGCACTATCCGGCCTGTTTACTGCCGCTTCCTTTTTCAGCTTCAGATGGAAGCTCTCCTGCGTCAGCTCAAAGAAAACGCTTTGACTTTCATCGAAGGTTTTCATCAGTTCTTTGATCTCAGACAGCTCCATGATCATTTATGTTCCTCAAGGAATTTCACAATGTCAGCTACGGTCTTAATGTTCTCAAGCTCCTCTTCCGGGATCCGGATTCCTGTTTTTTCCTCGCAGGCCAGCGTCAGCTCCACCGCATCCAGCGAGTCCGCTCCGAGATCTTCAAAAAGGTTCGCTTCGAGCGTTACCTTATCCGCATCACAGCTCAGGGTGTCTACAATGACTTCTTTCACTACATCAAACATGGTTTCTCTCCTTCTTTGTTCAGACTTTTTAGTTAAAATATTTGAACTATCAACAAGTGCTATCATACTCATTTTGAAATTTATGTCAAGTTTTTTAGTTAAATATTTTTAAATATTTAACTCGAGGCTTACCTAATAAGTGATCCCGGCATACAAAAAAGGACTGAAGCCGCTTCGCTTCAATCCTTTTCGTGTTTACTCGTTCAACTTGTTTGCGCGCTGTCAGAACGCGCCCTTTTCTCAGACGTTAAACCGGAACAGGATAATATCTCCGTCCCTGACCACGTAATCCTTTCCTTCCAGACGGATGAGTCCCGCTTCCTTTGCCTTTGCCATCGTGCCGCAATTCATCAGGTCATCATAGGAAACCACTTCCGCCCGGATGAAACCTCGTTCGAAATCCGTATGGATCTTCCCTGCCGCCTGCGGTGCCTTGGTTCCTTTTGTGATCGTCCACGCACGGCTTTCGTCCTCTCCGCTTGTCAGGAAGCTAATCAGCCCGAGCAACGAATAGCTTGCCTTGATCAGTTTATCGAGACCAGATTCCTTAAGTCCCAGGTCCTCAAGGAACATCGCTTTTTCCTCGTCGTCCAGCTCCGAGATCTCTTCCTCAATTTTCGCACAGATCGTAAACACTTCACTGTTTTCCGTCTTCGCATATTCACGGACTTTTCCGACCTTATCGTTACTGCTGCCGTCATCCGCCAGATCCTCTTCTGCCACGTTCGCTGCATAGATCGTCGGCTTTGCGGTCAAGAGGTTATATCCGTTAAACCATGCGGCAAGCTCCTCGTCCTCCGGTACCTGGAACGTCTTTGCAAGCTTCCCTGCCTCAAGATGCGCTTTGATCTCCTCAAGGAGCGCCGCCTCTTTTCCGGCCGTCTTATCCATTTTTGCGGTTCTACCGACCTTTGCGATCCTTCGCTCCAGAATCTCCAGATCGGAAAAAACAAGCTCGAGGTTGATCGTCTCGATATCCCTGACCGGATCGATCGAACCGTCGACATGCACGATATTGGAATCCTCAAAGCAGCGCACCACGTGCACGATCGCATCCACCTCACGGATATTTGCAAGGAACTGGTTACCAAGTCCCTCTCCCTTGCTCGCGCCCTTTACAAGCCCTGCAATATCAACAAATTCGATCGTTGCGGGTGTTGTCTTTTTGGAGTGATACATCTCCGTCAATACGGAAAGCCGCTTATCCGGCACCGTTACGACGCCGACATTCGGGTCGATGGTCGCAAACGGATAGTTCGCCGCCAGCGCTCCGGCTTTGGTCAGTGAATTAAAAAGTGTGCTTTTGCCTACGTTCGGCAGGCCGACGATTCCTAGTTTCATAATATATATTTCTCCTTCTACAAAGTGCATGTTTACTGTATTTTCCGATTAGTACACAAAAGCTCTGTCACCAATTCTCACCAAATGCTTGTTTTCAAATACTGATCAACACAGTGTTTATCTGGCTTTTCACAGGTTGTATAAAATGGTGATGCATTGGTGAAAGCCTTTTGTATATTAACATATTTCTTTTCATTTCTCTAGTTGGCAGATTATCGATAATCTGTAAGTAAAATTTTCAATAAAATCATTTTCTATTGCCAAAAGCATTTCATACATCATAGCTTTTCTTTCAAGACTGCTGGTAAACTCACTCACTTTATTTTCTCCCTCCGTCTATCAATTTGCGTCATTATTAGTTAAATCAAGCTAATTTTGAGCCACTATACAGATCAGCAACTCTTATCTCTTAAAATACTTTGTCCCTCTACCTGCCCCATATTTTGTAACATACCCTGCATCAGCCAATACATTCAATACTCTTACTGCCTTATCTTTACTCCAGCCTAGCTTCTCCGCTATTTCACTACTACTATAACGAATTCCTCCACCGAGCAAATCTAACACTTTATTTCCATCAGAGGTAACTTCTGCGGTCGCTGTTAAAGTCGGTAATATAACTGTAATGGAGTTGTCCTTGATTTCAAAGCATGGCTTTGTTTGACAGTTTTTATACGCATCTACGATTCGCTTTATTCCAGTACCAAACATTTCTATATAATGTAATCTAAAGAAAACATTTCCCAATACCGGATTTCTCAGCATTGAAATGCTACCATTCAAATATTCTTCCTCACTTATTCCACTTGGCAAACCTCCAGGAGAAGAAACTTCTATTCTGTCCTCAAACATCGATATTCGAATATTAGCATTAACATCCCATGTACGATGAACTAACGCGTTTGCAACAACTTCACGAAAAGCTTTTTCAGGAATTTTTTCAATCGTCTCTCTCTTTACACCTTTGATTTGTTCATATTGATAATATCTTCGATAGGTCATAACAGCATTATCATACTGTGCAATAACAGACATATGGATAAAGCTTTCCCTGTCTAATATTTCATCAATAGATTTTCCAAAACGCGCCATATCAATACCAGGAAAAACATTATTATCTGATAATAATGAAGCTGCATTGTTCAGTCTGCCATCTTTCGTATAAAAACCTAAGGTTCGAAGCGTATCATCATTAACTTCTGTAATCCCAAGTTGATCGATAAGCTTTTCCTCAAGCTTAGAAAAAGTCATATCATTATCATCATTGGGCAATGATTCAAAATAAAGATTATTTCCTTCCAGCGTAAGTCGTTTTAATTCAACCTGATCAACCTCAATTGAGGCAGTATCGATTCTACGATATGCTTTTCCCTTATAAAGATACGGCTTATATCGGCCTTCACTTACATCTAAAGTAATTACATTGTTTTGTCTATTTATTGAAAGCGAATACTCAGGTTTGGGTGATATTGCATCATTGATCTTGTTTTCAATATCTAAACATTTTTGATCAGGATTATCCACGCCTACACTTTTCCCATCATCCGCAATCCCAAACATTATTTTACCTGTACAAAAATTTGAAAAGGCACTAACTGTCTTCAAAAAGGAATTTGTTATTTCTGATTTATACTCTAATGTTCTTGTTTCCTTCATTACCAATCCCTCCTCTTCGCTTTAATACAATAATAGGACACGCGCAACGTAAATGCAACGTATTTTTTTGCGTTGCATTTACGTTGCAATAATAATACTACATATTTCATGCCTGCCCATTAAATAATTACAGCAAAAACATAGAAATAGGGCAGCCATTCTGTTAAGAACAACTGCCCTTTTATGTAAGTTCTACGTAAAAAACTCGTGATTCCAGCCCCTAGTCAACATTCCCAATTTGAGGATAGCGCAAATCCCCATTCATCTGCGGCGTATTTCTACCCGAATTGTGCGCGGTAAGATGATTTTGCCACCAGAGAAAAAAGTCCTTGACATTTGCTCCATCAGCATCAGATACTCATCTGTAAAAGGCTCCACCATGGCAGCCTCGCCCTGCACCTGTAAGCTCTTCAGCTGACCGAATCCGCCGTAAGGTTCGAAAATGGCAATGCCCACATTCTTATTCTCCTTCAGACCCTTAAACTTGAGCCCTCCTTCGGAAAAAAAGTAAAAGCAACCCTTCACATAGTTATATTCAATCGGTGTGTTGCGCACCAAATCTGCTGATGCCGTCGCCAGCGCACAAGTATTATGTGCAACGATGAAGGCTTCAATCTTTTCTTTTAAATCTGCTGTCTCCATATGAACAGAGTCGCGGTCACGCTCTATCCAATGAGAAGCAGCCAAATCGTAGTCTGGTTGGTACATTTTGTCATCCCCTATACATATTCCTTCTTTTCCTTGGATGCGTAACATTCATCGAAATAAGATTTCAACTACTCGGATTCCCGCTCATTCCCCATATGCGATCCTGATGATATCGTCGATCCCGGCTTCTTCAATGGATACATCCCGGACGGGCCGCAGCTTCGAAAGCTCCGCGATGAGATCTGCGGCTGTCGTATCGTTTTTCATAAATTTGTATTTTGCAATATTGCCGTCATGCTCGATCATCTCACAGGACGGATGCTCCGGCGCTGTCTCGTCATAGTATTCCACAACAAGCGTCTTAAACGGCGCGATCCTGTCAATGATCTGCGAGAGATTTCCGTCCTCCATCATCACACCGTGATTGATAATGATGATCCTTTCGCAGAGCTCCTGAATATCCCCGAGATCATGGGTGGTGAGGATCACGGTTGTTTTCTTTACTTCATTGATTTCTTTGATGAATTTCCGAAGCGCGAATTTACTGGAAACGTCCAGACCGATCGTCGGCTCATCCAGAAAGAGCACGGAAGGAGAATGCAGCATCGATGCCACGAGATCCCCTTTCACCCTTTGTCCCAAAGACATCTGCCGTACAGGCTTGTCAATGATCTCTTTGATTCCGAGGATGGAATCCATCACATCCAGCGTTTCTTCATAGTCCGACTGTTTGATCCGGTAGATATGCTTCAACAGTTCGAAGCTTTCCCCCAATCGAAGATCCCAGTTGAGCTGTGACCGCTGCCCGAAGACCACGCCGATATTTCTCACCACTTCTTTTCTGTGTCTGGTGATGTCTTCCCCACCGATCAATACGTTTCCTTTTGTAGGCGTCAGGATCCCGGACATCATTTTGATGGTCGTGCTTTTTCCCGCGCCATTCGGCCCGATAAACCCGACGATCTCTCCGGCGTCAATGTGAAAAGAAAGATCCCGGACCGCATGGATCAGTTCACGTCTATTTGTGAAAAGGCTTTTCACGGCACCACGGATCCCGGGCTCCTTTCGTTTAAACGTATAGTCTTTGCATAGATTTTGTACATCAATCATGATCAGTTCCCGGCACTTTCATATTTTTTCAGTCCTGCTTTGAAATATGCTCCTGCAAGAAGCATCATCAGGATCCCGATCAGTAAGGTAAGAAACGGCGCAAGCATTCCGCTTGCGAAACTGTTCCCGATTCCCAGCAGACTTGAAACCGGATAGAAGGAGACCCAGCCGATGGGGATCAGGAAAGTCAGGATAAACTGGATACTCTCAGGATACATGGAGATCGGGTACATCGTGGTCTTGTCCATGATCTCCTGCGTATATTGGCCGAAGTCCACTGCATTTCTCGTATGGAACGAGGTACTTCCGATCAGGATATAGATCCCTCCCCTGATCAAAGTGGCTCCGACCAGCATGACGATCACCTGCAGAAGAAACCAACCGGTAACATGTATCTGACATTTTACGCACCCGTAAACGAAAACAAGGATTCCCGGGATCAGATCCGTGATCCCGAAGATATTGATGTTTGTAAAAAAGAACTGATACAGCACCCCCAGCGGTCTTGTCAGATACCGGTCAAATTCTCCTTCGATCACATAATAACCCATGAACCATCCCTGCACAAAAAAGATCATCGAAAGGGCATGGGAGATCACGGAGATTCCGTACAAAAAGGCAAGCTGCCCGTAATTCCAGCCATTGATCTCTCCGAAAGCTTCCACCACAAACTTGATCGTGGCAAAGCCCACAATAAACTGCAACGGATTCGAGATCAGCCATCCTGCGATGTTGGAGGGATATTCGATGATCGTCATAAATGCCATTTTGATCACATGCAGCGTCACTTCGAAATAGTGGCCGAGTTCACACAACGCTTTTTTCATTCTCAACCTCCCTGTACCATGACTTTTTTTGTGACCCGATTATGGACAAAAAGGAAGAGCCCGCAAAGGAGAAAAAGCCAGATGGACTGTATCCCCATCTGCATCAAATGCTCTGCGCGGTCTCCTTTCCCGATATAGATACTGAGCGGGAGCTGGTAAATATAAACAAACGGAAAGGCGCCAAGCACCTTGGAAACTGCGGGCGGGAAAAACCAGAGGGGAATGATGCTGCCCGAAAGCAGCCGGATCAGATGTTTTTTCACCTGAATCAGGGCATCGATATTCACTGCCGTAAATGCGATCATGCCAAACAAGGCCGAGATCAGCCAGTTGATCAGAAAGGACAGGACGACAGAAAGAATAAAGAGCGGAAGATCCCGAATGTCTGCCATTTTGGGCACTTTGATCAAGAGACATCCAATGATCAGGATCGGCAACATGTTCTGAAAAAACAGAGCAATGATATTTCCGATATCCTCAGCAAAATAAACACCGAAGGGATTGATCGGCTTCATCATGTCTGTAGCCACCGTTCCTTTCTCAACACTCCGTTGGATCCTTCGCTCCACATTTGTGATAAAGAGAACTGACAGGAGAGAAGAAACGATGATATAGGTCAACATGCCGTCTGCATCCACCCCACCTACATCGCCCTGACCAGCATATAAGGCCTTCCAGAAAAAGGCTGATGTGATCATAATGATCGTCTGCATGAGAATATTGCCGTAAACATTAAACTCATACGTCATGCTCTTGATGATCTGTGTTTTGACAACGTAAAGGTACTTTTTCATTGGAAGATCGCCATTCTTTTATTTCAAAATCTTATCCTCTTTCGTTATCATACCACAACGAATTCTTTCCTGCCTGTTTTTCTCTGTCGGTCCTTTTTCTCCCGTTTCTTTTGAAAAGAGCTATGAAGACCAATCTCGGTCCCTCATAGCCCCTATATTGAATGGTAGCACCAAACAACCTATTTTATTTTTTCGTATCAATCTTTCCGGAAACCAGCTCCGACAAAGCACTGGAATAATTTCCGCTGCTCGTATAGATTCCACCGGCGCCGGCTGCAGCATAGCTGATGGAGTTCCCTTTCGCGAACATCTTGGAAGCATAGGAATTCGCACCGGTAAACAGAGACTTCAGATCGGAGATGTTAGCATTCTTCAGCTCATCCTCGTCAAGCTCCAGCTTGTTCCCGGCAGCAATGCTGATTCCTGCTCTGGAAAGCAGATTTTCTGTAAGGGATCAGTTTACCATTGAGGTATACAAGATACCCGCTCATCATAGATTTTATGACAATATCACCGGCTGCAGATAAAGCCTCACGAACATATGTCTGTCTGTGTTATATAAAAGACCTGTGAATTTGTCAAGACGATCTGTTTTTCCTATCCATCTGCTCTATCCAGTCACAGATAACATCTATCGTCAGCTGCCCGTTGCCGACATTGCAGTGGTTCTGGGCATCTTCCTTGTCGGTGAAGAGGCGGAAAGTAAGTGATCTTACGTTTTTGAGCATATTGATCTCACGACCGATCAGCGTATAATCAATAAAATGGTCACCGTTTGCTCCAAGAATCAGCATATCCTGGGTGATCTTATCGGCTACCGGTGCAAGATCATACAGCTTCAGTTTCTTCGCGTAAGAGTATGCGTCCTTCGCCTCATACGCATAGCATCCGTGCTTGATGCCCCAGTCGATGATCGGGGATTTTTTTGCCTTTTTACCGAAAACAAGATTAAGCATCGGACGGGCATGAAGCTTCATCAATATATGAAAAGCCTTTTGTACATTTGCAGGCTGCATACTTACAAGAATATCCTGAAAGCACGGAAATACCGACCATGCGACCACCTTCGTGATCCTCTTATCAAATGCCGCGGCTCTGGGAGCAAGATATCCTCCGAGGGATATGCCGATGATTGTCACATCCTCCAGCTTGAAATAGTCAAGGATCTCTTTTACCGGTTTCTCCCACTCGTGAGTAAAGTGCATCCCCTGCTCTCGCATCACGCCGCCCTGCCCGGGTCCTTCAAACATATATACCTCAAAACCCTTCTCCTGCATATACAGAACGGTAAAGAGAAATTCTTCAAAATAACTGTCGTTTCCGCCATGGATCAGGATCGTTCCCTTGCTCTCTCCCTCCGGTACCACATGCATTACGGGAAGTTTCACATTCTCAAACGGAACGTCTGCTCTCTCGATCCTCGGATGATCACCCTCAAAGAAATCCGCATAATATTCATAGAAAAGCTCTGTCGCCTTCTCGTAATACTTCTTCTTATCAGGATCTCCATCATACATGAAGAACTCGCTCATCCGGTAGTATGCTATCGCATTTCCTGTTCTGCCCTCTTTCATGGCGGTATCACCCAGACCGATCAGTTCCCGCTTCCAGTCTGCACTGTCATGGATACTGCCGGCTACCTTCTGCACATCAGAGAGTTCCCCGCCATCCCAGTTGATGACACGGTTAAGCTGGTAATTGAAGTTCGCCTCATCATTCAGCTGATATACGCCTCTTTTCAGAACCACAGGTTGATTTACATCATATTTTTCCATTATAAAAGACCTCCCGTTCATGATATTGTCATGATAACAGAAGGACTCATCTCAAACTTTCAAATAGATGCTAACTTTTGATGAATTCCGAGAACGATATGCCGAACATCCGCTTGCAGGTAGCAGCAAAGTGAGAAGGTGAGTCAAACCCGGCATTCAGAGCTGCCTCAGTCATATTTCCGGTGTTGCAATAATGAAGATATCCTTTCTTCATTTTCTCAAGTACAAGATACCTGCCAAGCGCAATCCCCATTTGTTCCTTGAAAAGATGCGAGAGTCTGCTTTCAGACAGACAGACTTCATTGCAAAGCTCCTCCATAATATCTGCGGGTATTGTATTGCTGGTTTCCAGATAGGATAACGCCTTCTGTACACGTTCGTCCGTTGCCGGATTAAAACCTTTTTCAATTCCACAAGCTTCAAGCAGTCTTCTGTCAGCTTCCTTCAGATCATCGGCGCACATCTCCCAAATATCCGCCATACTATTCACAGTAGCCGCATCTATCAGAGAATAATAATTTCCATAAAGAAAGTTCTCCTGGACAGAACGTGCCATTTCGCTTGTTGTATCAAGCAAAAACAATAACATATCTCCGGTTTCCGCATATATGGTATGCTCCACATCCGAAGCGATAAATGCTCCCCGGCATTTAAATGTATCTTCTCCCACAACACAGGTAAGCTCGCCCTTTATACCGAACACAATATGGGCTGCAAGATGCTTATGTATATCCGGTGTCCTGTATTCCGATCGTATCAATATATGATCATATTCAAACAGTATGTCAGTCATATCAATACTTTAACCTCCACTCCATTATATCGGAATAACCTTAAGACTCCTTTACCAAATCATACATAAAGCTCTTTTCGCCGAGCTTTCGTGTATTGATATGCTTCATACCGATATGTTCATACTTGTCTTTCTTGAGCTTTGCATCTGTTGAGACGATGACCGGCAGGTTGCCCTGTTTTGCCACTTCAAATGTAGTCTCAACAAGCGGCCGCATAAAGCCTTTGCCCTGATGCTCCTTCTTTACTGCCAGAAGTTCGATCTGGACAAACTGCTTCTTACTGTCACGATATGTCTTTTCAAGACTTGCCCCGCCTGCCTGAAACTTCTTGATAATATCGCTGAAATTCTTAAGGCCGAGCGCCCTTGCCATTCTCCAGACCATCTTGAACATTGCTATACCGGGATACGGATGCGTTGTATCTGTCAGGATAAGTATTCCTTCCTTTTTGTCAGACGTTGCGTATATGCCATCATACTCATTAGCCGTCTTTATCATGGCCACCAGATATTTCACCAGACTTGTTCTGTCCGGATAACCGGGATAATACGGAACCATCCCGATCTCCTCTGCGCCGTAATCATAGTAAGCGAACACCTCTGCAAACTCTTTCATCTCCGCCTCTGTCAGTTTCACTTTGTTAAGCATAGTGATCCTCCTTGAAATCCTTTATGATTCCAAGTATAATCGTCATAAAATGACTTTCAATATTTTCAGAGTCATTAAAAATCTTTTTAAGGAGTATACGATATGCCAAAGATATTTACAGATGAAAACAGGGACGAGATACGTCTGAAGCTCTTGAATAAAGGCTTTAAGATGCTTAAGAAAGGCGGTCTGGCAGCCGTGAACATAGATAAGCTGACTGAGGATTCTTATATCGCAAAGGGAACCTTTTACAATCTCTTCGAGAATAAATCTGAATTCATGTATCACATGATGATCCACGAGAGAACCCGGGCCAAGGAAAAACTCCTCTCCTATCTGAACGATTCCGGTAAATTAACAAGGGATTCCCTGAGTGACTACCTTAAATGGCTGTCCACAGAAAATCCCAATGTGTTCGCATTCCTCACCGATGCCGAAAAGAAACGTCTCGTTTCTTCCTGGTCGGATAAATATATCGAGGATGAGAATAACGACAGCGATACCATGCATATGCTGATCTCATTACTTGAATCACCGGCAGAGGATTCCGACTGGAAGCTTGCCTGCAACTACATGAAACTCATCGCCGTCAGTCTTACCACAAAGAAAGTCTTTATCAAAGAGAATTACAATGCCATGATCGACTCTCTGATCGAACAGATCGTGGATATTCTATGTGGTTAGGCAATCTTAGAGCCGCTCGGATCAAACCGGATCACACTGGTACATGCGTTTTTTATCAGTTCGACATCGCGAGTGACGATTATTACAGTCTTACCCGTTTTCTGAATACTTTTTAATATTTCGGATACCTGTATCATATGAAAGTAGTCCAGTCCGCTGGTAGGCTCGTCAAACAAGATTATATCCCTCCCCGAAGCAACCGCAGATGCAACAGCAACCCTTTGTTTCTGACCTACGGATAAAGCCAAAGGATGTTTATCTGCATATTCCGCCAGATCTAGTGATTCAAGTATCTTAAGAGCCTCTTCCTTATCCTCTGATTCCTGGGATATCATAACTTCTTCAAGCACGCTGTCCGTAAAAAGCTGATGATTAACATCGAAAGGTTGACTTTCCCGCACCATTTGCCCCTACTATTGTAACTTCTTCGTTGTATTTACGTCAGTGCTGCGCCCAGGCTCCTGCATTCATCAAGTGCATCTTCACCCGGTGCGTTGTTTGCCATAACGCTGTCACAGGCAAGCTGTGCTCCGGCTGCATTACATCTGTCCTCCCAGTCTCTCATCCACTGACCGTCTCCCCAGCCGTAGGAACCGAAAAGAGCAATCTTCTTCCCAGAAAGCGAACCCTCAACAGCCGTGAACATCGGATCATATGATGATTCCTCCAGAACCTCTGCGCCCATGGCAGGACATCCGAACGCAATGGCATCAAACTCAGACACCTTGTCCGGTGTAAATTCATCGGGACCGAATACGCTGACCTCGGCTCCCCTGTCCTTGGCACCTGCTTCTACAGCACTTGCCATTGCGGCTGTATTGCCTGTTCCGCTCCAATAAACTACTGCTACTTTACTCATTTGAGTCTCCTCCTTAAAATGTTTTATTGTTATAATTACCCGACACCATCAGCCCGTCATAACGGCCAACTGTGCCAGGGATTTACCGTTTTTATTCATCTCAAGGTACGCTTCCGTACACTTCCTGAATCTGATGAACATTTTTTGTGCTTTTTCAGGCTCCGAAAATGCCTTCCAGCATCCGCAGCACTTAACTCCCTGACAGGGATGTTTCATAAAGCATTCCACATCCGAGGGCGGATATCCGAGAAATAGCCCAATCTCGTGTGGAAATGCCTCATCACTTTTTAGATGCCTGACGAGTTTTACAATACAGCTTTCCGGATTTTGCGATTCATAGCCCATCTTCTTAAGTATGCTCAACGCCTGCGGTTCATTCAGATCCTTCTTAAGGTGGGCAGGACGGTAAAGATATATAAGCGCATACCTACTGGTCTTCTTTAACGGGATCACGCGTAGCCCTTTTCCCCTGAGCATCTTATTAAGTTCCCTTACTTCATTGTTTATATCCGTGTCTTCCGTGACTCTTACCGAAAACATACTTCCAGCTTTTATCCCGGCAAGAGTCGGTGAACAATGCTCTATGATAAGTTCTTCTGACATTCGAACCTCCACTCTTTATTGTTGTTGCTTTCGTAGTTAGGCATCGCTAATCATATGCCAAAAATATTATCTCCACATCAAAAATCCGAGAACAAGATAACCGATCCCGGCAATTATGATACTCATGATCGCCGTATAAACACATCCTATCAGGAATCCTTTGAAATGATAGAAATAGTCCTTATATCCTTTGTCTTGTTATTCATTTGATTTCTCCAAAACATATTTCTCTATGGCATCTGCTGCAGTAACCACGCCGTTTTCTTTCCTGATCCGCTGCGATACTTCCTGTGCTTTCGCATCATACTTCCCGCTTACCAGATCCTTCAGTGAATCAGCAATTTCTTCGATACTGCATAGCTTCTTGCGTATATATAACGGCTTGGGTCCGCATCCAACCCTATGATCCATCCTGCCGTAAAAATACTGGTCAAGTGCAAGAGCGATGACAAGAGTTGGCAATCCCGCCCTAAGTCCCATTCCGTTCGTCGTATTGCCGCCATGGTGTACCACCGCCTTCACTTTTTCAAATATATACGGATACGGTACGGAATCTATAAAGAACAGCTTATCCGTGTTGATCCGCTCCTTTTCAGCCATCTGAAACGCCTGTACTATGGCTCTGATCCCGGTTCTTTTCAATGCCTCAAGCGTAAGAAACTGCAATTCGGCAAGCTCAAGGGATTCCGCCTTTCCGAAAGCCACAAATACAGGTTTTTCTCCTGCACTCAGAAAATCTGCAAGTTCCTTCGGTTCCTTATAACCAATTGCCGCTTCTTCCGGATGATACCAGTATCCGGTCACATGTATATGATCGCCCCATGAAGGATCCGGCGGCATCAGAACCTGACTGGTCGGATAAAATGTCAGAACCTTCCTGCCGTTCATCTCCGTATATCTGCTGCTTAACTTCCACCTTGGAAGACCAACCGAACGCCTCCATCCGTTAAGCGCGATCATCGTCATAAGGCTCATTCCCTGTGGCAATCCGTCATAGCTTTTCAGCACTTTATCCGAATCATACTCGTCGCAGTAAAGGGAATACTGTCTTGTCGGATCCATCGGGCTGTAGAACAGACGCGCACAATGTATATTCAGATATTCCGCAGCGTGTCTTGCAAAGGCCGCACATGTTCCGTACATAACCAGATCGGAGCCTTTTATTGCATTAAGCGTCTGCTCCATAAATCCGGGATTCTCCTTTTTGAGCCGGAACATGCCCCTGACAAAATCAAAGCTCGTCTTATAGTCTGTGACCAGATACTTCATGACGTGATCCGCATCGGTGTCAAGCTTTATGAATGTAACGCCCTTGTTTTCTATAAGGGGGCGAAAATCTTCAGATGTCAGTATCCTGAACTCATGTCCTCTTCTTATCATTTCCTCGCCGAGTTCAGCCAGTGGATTAACGTCACCTCTGGTTCCGACGGCAACTGCTGTAATGATCATGTTATACAGACCTCTTCTTTCAAAAACCTTATTTGCAAATGAGCACTGTATCTTTTTTCATTATCCGTTCCAAACTCTTTAACCTTCATAAATCACCTGTCTTACCATTTGAACACTGCAAGCCTGTTATTGATGTTCCTGCCTACGATAGCAAACAGTTTTCCGCGTATCGAGTATTTCTTCATCTCTTCGTTGTAGCTCTTCTCGGAAACAAAGCTAAGGCGTGAATCCAGTTCGAGATATTCCTTGCCCGATTTCGTCTCCCATCCGAAGGTTGCGTTTGTATTCTTTACCGCATCGTGGTGGCTTCCGTGTTTTTCAAGAAAAGGAGAATGCAGTTTGAAGAACCAGTATGCATTTCAGATAATCTTCCGACGAACTGCTCTTCCCCATTTTGCAATCCTTTAATGACCTTATGAAGTTTGGTTAGTTGTCGCTAACCGCTCGTTAATCATATACTCCGCTTTTTGTGCGGAGTTATAATTTCCTGCTTATGTGATATTGCATTAGTTAGCCATCGCTAACCATAATATAATAACATTTGTTTGTGCTAAAATCAAGACCTCTCGTGCAAATAGTCAAAAAAATATTTCTTTAGACAGTGATCCATTCTTTGATAGTCGATTGAATATGCTCATCAAGGTCGATACGACTCCCGCGGCATTCTTTTACAAACCCTTTTGTCTCACTGTAAAAACGCGGAAGTATCAGATCAACCAAAAGCCCTGGCAAAAGCAGTTTCACCATAGAATCCGGAAAAATAAGATGACTGCAATGATCATAAATGAGAATTTCCAGGTTGCAGTTATTTTCGGATTCTTCGATCTTTTTCTTCATTCTGGCGATGCCCCTGCAGGTATTCCACATAACATCGTCCCTTGCCCCCGCGAGGATCAGGTGCCCATTGATCTTTTCAACAGGGATCCTTTCAGCTTCGGTAACGGGATGTTTTTCTTCAGCCAGATTATGAAGATTCAGCGAAGCGACAAGATCCCCACGCTCTCTTCCCTCTTTCTTGAACATGTTCCAGTAGTCCGGATGCTTATATGGGGATTCGGTTCCCTGTTTGTGAGGGTATAGTCAGAAAACCACTCACTAATCTGCTTCTTTAGATCATCCACAGTCATCTCACCATCCGATGCAGTTTTAGAAGCATAATACTTCGCAGCCTTTACGCCATAATCAAGACCTGCCTGATTCATGTCTTCAAAGTAAGTATAGGACTTCTTCCCGTCCCATACCGGTTTCTCCGCAGCGGTTTCCTTAGTTCCCTTTGTGTTCCCCAGCAGGCTGACCACCTGATTTCCGTATCCGTTTATTCCACCTACCATGTCCGTTTCCTCCCGATTCTTTTGGAAAGGGCTATGAAGACCAATCACGTTCCCTCATAGCCCCTATATTGAATGGTAGTACCAAACAATCGCTCATTATGCTCCAAGATCAAGTTTGCTTTTGTTCCATTCTTTCTTCGTTTGTATGGAATTCCAGTCGGTTTTTTCTATATTTTTAATAAGATCATCGATATCCCGCCCATGAACCAGGGCCGTTTTTACATTACGCAGAGCCTGACCACCGTTATTCTTTACCAAAGTTTCTTTTTCTGCCTTTCGGGCTTCACGGCTTTTTTCGATCCGCTTTATCTGTTCTTCGCCGGTCTTCTCCAACTCTGCGAAAAAATCAACACTACCGTCATCAGAGACAGAAAATCCCAGTGATTTGATCGAACTATGCCCCAAAGGATTCTTCTTCGCAGCTTTCTCCACTTTATCCTTCATGTCAGAAATCTTTTGTGACGCATTATCAATAATCCCGAAATACTTGTCCTTCTCTTTCCCATCCCTGGCCATCTTCTCCAACAATTCAGGCTCGATCAGCATGCTATACTGTTTCGTCCCACGGGAAAGATACTTCTGTGCCTCTGCATCAGAAGAATAATCCACGACAAAGATATCCATATTACTGTATTTTTGCTGCATTTCCTTCAGCAGGCTTTTTGCTTCATCACTGAGTTTGCTGCTCGTCCTGATATCTGTATCGGTGCCTTTCGATCCTGAAGGTTTTGCCTTCTCTGTTGTTCTGAACGCATTTGCTTCATTTGCCTGTATGTGCTGACGATCATTCTGAATCCCGTTCATAGTCGTCCTCCTACTTTTCTGTATCTATCTTTCCGGAAACAAGTTCCGACAATGCATTGGAATAATGCCCGCTGCTCGTATAGGTTCCACCCGCACCGGCAGCGGCATAACTGATGGAAGTCCCTTTGGAGAACATTTTGGAAGCATAGGAATTAGTCCCGGTAAACAGGGACTTCAGATCGGAGATATTGGCATTCTTCAACTCATCCTCATCAAGCTCCAGTTTGTTTCCGGCGGTTATACTGATCCCGGCCTTGGAAAGCAGATTCTCCGTAAGGGATGTGGTTTTCGTCATCCAGGCAGCATTCCGCAGAACGTTTTTATCGTTAGAGTCACCGGCCTGTTCCACCGTTTTGTTATAATCGGAAATAAAGCTCTTCACTGCCTTTGTGATGGCATTCCAGTCATAATCCGTTTTCTCGACCTCTTCGCCCTTCTCGTTCTTTTCCTTTACAGTCTTCTGCTCCCAAAGAGAGCTCTTCATCAGCGCCTGCGCGGACTTGGCCATAGAATTTGCCGTTCCGCTCATCAAAGTCATCGCCTGCCTGGAATCCTGATTGGAAGCCGCTTTTTCCGCATCCTTCTTGTTATAATACGCTTTCATAAGCTTTCCGTAGGTTCCGGAGCGGATCATATTATAATCGGAAATGCTGATAGTCCCGCTCGCGCTCCCACTGTCTGTATTGATCGACAGTCCCGACAGAAAAGAATTTGCGTTCTGCTTGGCTTTCGAACTCCAGTCCGAGTCAGGGTACTGGCTCCCGTAGTAGTTTGATGTTGCGTAATCTCTGATCGTTGACATAGTTATGACCTCCTTTTCTCTTCAATGCTTCCCTGCAATCATCAGAAATATCTCTGCACTATACCCTTACGTCCACATTTCTGCCCCCGAACTCTGTTCGGGGGAGCCCGTCGCGGCTTTGAGCGACTTCAGAGGAATCCGAAAGGATTCCTACCACTTCTCCGGGTTCCGAAATTTTCCCTTCTGTCCCACTCTTTTGTTCATCGTCCGTATTCACTGTCCCATTTTCAGCCGCTTCCTTCACTCTCTGATCCAGTTTCTTTTCTTTCGTTGTTGCAGAACCCTCTGTAGCAGCCTCTTCCTCTTCGGCTTTACTGCCCCTGGGCTCTGCCCAGGGGAGCCCGCCCCGGCTTTGAGGGGCTTCAGAGCTTCGCGCAAGCGAAGCATCCTCTTCCATCTCCTTATTTGCCGCAGATAGAGTCTTAAGCTGTCCGGATGTAAGACCGGATACACCGGCTTGAAGATCCGCCAGTTCCGCTTCCTTTTTGGCAGTATCTTCTCCCCTGTCCTTATCCAGTTTGATCTCTGATTCCAAAACTCCGGCTTTCCCCTCCATCGTGGTCTTCACAGATCCTTGTATATCTGCCTGCTTTATGGATGCATCCGCCGAAATCATGGCCTTCATACCGGCGTCAGAGAACCCGGTTCCCTTCTTCCCGCCTTTCCCTCGGACCTGTGTTTCTCCTCCCAGCATGTCTTCCATGGATGTTCCTGAAGCCTTCTGCTGGCGTTCTTCCTGGCGGATCTCCATTTCATGCTGTCTGAGCTGCGCCTGCAGTTCCGTGATTTCTTTCCGGATTTCCTGCTGCTTCTTCATCCGTTCATCCGGTGGTATTTTGTCGTCCTTGGAAAGATCCTGCAGTTTCTTCTCCGCGTTACGGATCTGTTCTTCGATGTTTTTACTATAAGCATCACTTCCGGAAACAGGTTTATTTCCTGCGCCTCCTGCAAAATATCCCTGTGCTGGTGTCGAACTTCCTATCCTCATAATTATTTCCTCCCTGAAAAAATACAGATATTTGCTTCATTCTGTATTTCGTCCTCCCAAAAACCCGGCATAACAAAGATGTCATGAATGGTCGTTTTTTCGTCATAAACGGTAAAGGAATCCAGCTATATGATCATCATCGCAGACAAGCGCACCTGATCATTTTCTTTTGTCAGCTTCGCAGTTCCGTAGTATTTCTCGGCAACCCTTCGAATATTCAGGAACCCCAGACCATGGTCGCCGTCCTCTTTGCTTGTCTCTGGTAATCCGGTCTCCGGATTGATCTTTAGTTCTCCGTCAAAGCTGTTCACCACATCAATCAAAAATGTATGGTTTTTCCGTTTGGACGCTACAAAAATGGTTTTCTCTCTGCTCTTTTTAGCTCCTTCTATGGCATTGGAGAGCGCATTGATCAGGATTACGCTGATATCAAACGCATCTGCCTTGCTGTCCTGAGGAAACAGAAAACTGCTTCCAAAGGCAATTCCGTCTTCCTCCGCCTCTTTCTTTTTCTCGGACAATATCACATCCGTAACAGTATTTCCGGTCTTTATATCCGGCGCAAGAGCGTCTGTTTCCCTGTCAATTCTTGACAGATAATCTGCAGCGTCCTCATATTTATTCTGATCCAGAAGCGCACAGATGATCTGAAGATGCTGATTCATATCATGCCTTAAGCCCCGGATGCTCTGATAAAAGCCTTCTGCCTCCTCCACTCTGGCCCGGATCTCCGCAATCTGTCCTTCCTGAATAGCAGCAATGTACTTTTCCTCCTGCGTTTTCTTGATCCGCTGGAACATCAAAACTACCACTAAAAGTGCGAAATAGCATATGATCTGATAGCCTGAAAGAAACAGCCGGTAGTCCATCGAATTCTCCTGCGGCAGAGCACCGGAAATCTTCTCATAAGACAGGCCAAGGTAATGAAGGGCCCAATAACCGACAACGGTGGCAAATACAGGGGTGATGATGAGGATCAGTTCAGTTTTGATGACCTCTTCCGTTTTTCTGGTATACGCTTTGTTGATCCCAACGATCAGACCAAACAAAATCAAGGCGCTTATGATCACACCCACCGCAGGCAGCACGATCGGCCACGCATTTCGAAAGCCTTCACTCATCTGAAGGGTCCCGATCTTCATGCCGATCGGTGTCCAGATCATGACCATAAGGCCGCTTGCGATCCATCGAAGCTGATAAGCGGTCAGTGCCAGGAACAACTTCTGAGGATAATTCCTGTGGTCAATGCAAACCATTGTTGTAAGCGTAACAAGTATTCCCACCGCATATGCGAAAGCTGAGTCTAAGTAAAACGGGACAAAGTACAAAATGATCATCACGGCGATGTATGAGATTGCTACCGCAAAAGTCTTCCTGTTCTTCCTGTCTCTAAGATACGGTTTCACATAATAACCGATCAAAAGACCACTGATCACAATATTTACAATTTCTGTGATGATCAGGATCACATCCCAATACTGTTCCATGTCTTACTCCGTTCTGCAATTCTTGCAATGTCTTCCGCTCTTATGCCTCGCAGTACTCCATATACTTTTCTACAAACTCTTGGTAATGCCGCCTTGCCATGGGAAGAAGCGAACCCTTTAGAATAATCTCCTTTGAGTCATAGCTTTCTACATAGCGGAAATTGATAAGGTAAGCACGATGAGGCTGATAAAACCCCTTCCCCAAAAGAGCTTTCAGGGAAGACAGTGTCCCGTAATACTCGATCTTCCTGTCTGTTGTCACTACAATGACTTTTCTCCCATAGACCTCCGCATACAGGATTTCTGCTGTTTTGACTCGGATATGTTCTCCTGCCGTACTGATCGTAATCGCATCCTCTGTTTCCTCTTCCTGATCCTGCACGGACAGTTCCCGAACTGCATTCTTAAGAACCTCTTCCAGTTTTTCCGAATGTATCGGTTTTACAAGAAAGTGAAAAGCCTTCACATCAAAGGCCTCAAACACATATTCCTCATTTCCGGTAATGAAGACCAGAATCCCTTTCCAGCCTTCTTCCCGAAGCTTTTTCGCGGCTTCCATTCCGGAAACACCCGGCATCTTGATATCCAGCAAAAGGATATCCGGAGAATTCTCTTCGCGGAGGAGTTTCCCCGCATCTGTAAAGATCGAAACAGATGCATTCGGATAGAGCCGCTGCACCGCGCTTCGAAACACTTCGCATATTCTGATGTCGTCATCACAGATCGCAATTTTCATCACACCACTCCTTACGTAATCCGCTTCTGATCGATGCTTTCTCTCACAATCATAGAAGTTTTCACACCATATTTCTATAGACATGTCATGAACGATCACTTTTTCGTCATGAATGGCATATATCCCGACAAAAGTCAATGATGCTTATTATACATATAGCTTGATGCTTAGGAAAGAAGAGCTATGAAGGCTCAAAAATCCCCCATAGCTCTCCCTTTATGTTGAATGGTAGTACCAGACAACCAAAGCAATCGCCAACTTATTGCATCCTACACTGATACATCAATCGACAATCCCTTCCGGACGTCAATCGCATCGCTTTTTATCGTCTCCTGCTCGTTGTTTTTCACTTTCTCAATGAGCTCTTTCGGTGATTCTCCTCGGGAAAGCAGCCTTTCCATTTGTTCCTTGTTTTCCTCACGACGAGCCTCCCGCTTCTCCTCCAGCTCCTTTGCCTTCTTTTTCCGCTCTGCTGCTTTCTCCATCAGCTTGTCTTGACGTTCTTTCAGTTCCTCTGCTTTTTCCTTTGCACATTGTGCCTGTTTTTCCGAAGCATGAGGATCATAACCAATACTCCAATAACTGATCCTTCCATTTTTATCAATCTGCATCCCACACGCCAGGACTTCATGCCCCATGGCATGAATGTCATTTTCGATCTGCTTTCCTTCCTCCGGGAGCTTCGCAATCCGTTCCTCAATGACAGCCGCAAGTTCCGGATCTTTTTTCATTTGTTCTGCGATATTTCTTGAGATCACAAGATTTGATGTCCCTCCGGCACCCATGATGGTACTCATAAAGGACTTGTCTGAGCCCGAATATGTAGAAATGTTCACGCCATATTTTGATCCGAGCTCCACCAGATACTGATTTAGGGGTTTTGTTCTTTCCCCTGTATTTTTTTGAGCCGATTCTGTTTTTTCTGTTTCCTTCGCATCCGTAGACTCAGCCTGTTTCGTGGCAGCATCCTTCTTCAGATCAAAGACATTTTCAAACTGCCACATAGACTTTCCAACACCTGAAACAGCCATCTTTTTCCCTCCTTGGAAATGATTTACTATTATCAATTTTCCGCCTGACTCTATACTCTGTAATCAATACTCTTATATATTCCTGGAACCTCCTCCAGATCTGTCACTGTAGTTCGGCCATCCGGAGATATCATATTCCCGGAGCTTTCTTCCATCTTCTGAAGCTCCTCCACCGTGTCCATGGATTCCTGGAGTTCTTCTGTTGATTGCTCGGCCTGTTCCATAGTTTCCTCCATGTTTTCAAGCTCATCCATGATCTCTGAAAGCATCCCATCCGGCTGCTCGACACCTGTCGCTTCTTCGATCGCTTCCTTGATCGCATCTTTCCGCCGTTCTTCCGGAGTCTTCGGTTCAGTTTTTTCAGCGTTCTCCCTGATCTTCTCGCCCCGCTCCTCGGCCTCTTCCATTACTTTGTAAACTTGAGAATTGTTGAATTCTTTCTTTGCAGCCGCGATTTGATCCTCGTATCCGTGAAGCAATTCCAGTTTTCTTGCGATATCAGAAAGATCTGTAGATGTCATCTCCTTCAGTTTTTCTTTCTGATTCTCAAAAAACTGTATCTTGTCATCCCTTTGCTGCTGACGTTGCAAACGGTCTTCCACGCTTTTTAATCCGTATGCATTTTGATTAACCAGACCAGGCATTTTTATGTTCATCTTTGCTTCCTTTCCAAAACAAGAATTGGCTTCATCCTTTATTTCGAATCGATCATGATCCGGGATTACCGATATGTCATGAACGGTTGATTTTTTGTCATGAACGGCAAGTACCCTCTCAGGTATTAGCGGTCACAAAAAGGGTGGTCTGCTATAGACCACCCCTGTGATTATCATTTATTCTTCTGTTATGGTATTCTTGTCCTTTTCCTTGGATGCGTAATAATCTTCGAAAAGTTTATTCGCGGCGCTCATGGTGTCTCTGCTGATGCTCGGGAGTTCTTTTCCCCAGGCTTTTGTAGCCTGCTTGAACCCCTTCTCCATCGCGGACTGCATCTTTTTCATCTTGTCAACGTCATCGCCGGCCAACGCGGATGCAAAATCGAAGAGCCGCTGCGAAGTCTGCTTCACACCCCAGTATCCGTCTTCGGAAATGTCCTTCTGTGCCTGGGCCTTTGTTGCGGCATCAACCTTATAATCGCCGCTGGCCAGGAACTTCCACATATTGGCATTCCCATAGGTCGTGGCCTGCTTACCCATCATCTGAGATACCAAACTGGTAAGCTGACTCTGCCTTTGCTCCTGATCCGCTTTGAGCTGCGAAACAAGCGCCTCCCGATCGGCCTTGCTCATTTTGTTTACGGAATAGGTCGCCTTTTCCGTATTCCCGGCGCTCTTCTCATAGACCACACCGGCATCAGCAGCGAATTTTACGCCGGTCGCCTTATCATCCATCGCCGGCTTTTCTACAACCTTCTGGTTCTGATAAACAGACTGTGTGGTGCTTAGTGGTGGTGAATATCCTACACTTGTGATTCCCATATCTTTGTCTCCGCTTCGCTTCGGTCCGCTGCAAGAAAACGTCCACCGGACGTTTGCAGCCCTCCTTGAAAATGGTGAGATCCTTTCGGTTCTCGTTGTTTTGGCTAAAATCCATTTCAGCCGAGCTACGTAGATAAACTGTCATCTTCAATATCGAACCATTTGAAGGAAAATGCAATAGACATGTCACGAATGGTCGTTAAAATGGTATGAATGGTCATTCAGCCTCTATATGGATCGTTTTTTTCTGGCATTCTTCATGAAAACTCCAATGTCACCTTAAACAGATCTCCATCCACAGACAGTTTCAGCGAACCTCCCATCAGCTTCATCAGATTATCCGCGATGGAAAGACCAAGCCCCGAGCCCTCGGATTTCCGGGAGGCATCTCCCTGTACAAAACGCTGCAGCAGCTCCTCCGAGCTGATGTTCAGCCGCTCTGCCGAGGTGTTCCAAAAGATCACCGTTTTTCCTTATATGAATCTGCAAGGGATTATCTGAAGGAATATGCTTGAAAAAACGTTTAAAACGACTTTCATCAAGCTTATTCGGGCAGAAAAGGAAAAGCTCCCCCTGCTCAAAAATCAGCATTATGAAGATTTTTCCTATGTCCAAGCTAAGTACCGAGAGCTGCAGACCGTGGTAATCAATGCGAACCAGATGCTGGATCTTGACACGCCGGTATAGAAGGAATTACATCAGGAGCGACACAAGGATTCACAGAAAAAGCAGCGAAATAATCAATCAGGAAGAGAGAATTTCACAGGAACAAAAAAGACGGGACAGTCATTATTGGCTGTCCCGCTTCTTTGCACTCAATGTACTCTGTCCCGTGGTGGGCAAGGATCATTTCCATAACTATCACGGTCACGTATCTGACCATTCCTGCCATGAATAAAGAGTTCGGAATGCTGATTGATAGCAATGTCTCTACCGAATTCTATAGCATCACTTTGCCGATCAAATGTCTTTGTTGCCTTTGATGCGCCCTCACCCTTAACCTGCCATTTCCCATTGTTAGGAACAACATGTTAGTTTCGCATATCCTTAGGATCCTCCTTTCTGAAAACTTTGACAAAAGATAAGATACCTGTTGCACTGCGATCCCAACCTATGGTACAATTCCACTGCTAGGGAGAATTTGTCCAGTTGCAAATTCGCATAAGATGATGTCCGGCTTCTATCAAGCTATGGACATCTCTTTTTTTGCCCAAGGCTCAATATCTTCTTGTCTGAACAAGAATATACCACAAGATACACATGTTGTCAATTCGACGTGTGATATTTTCACATTTAAAACTGGATCTATCTACCGATTTGCCGATTATTTTACTTGACCAGGTGATTATTTCGCAGTATAATTATGTCTATATTGCACAGTTGAACTGTGACAGATTTGCTTAAGAACAACTGAACAGCTGTTCATTTTGATCAAGGCTACAGGATTAGAAATTAAAAAGAAGGTGGGTGCCATGCTAATAGGATTCTCTGTCTCCAATTTTCGTTCTTTTAATGCCTCTCAGTCCATATCGTTTAGACCATCAAAGATAGCGAGACACAAAAACCACGTATACGAAGCGGGCGGAAAAAAGATTCTCAAAAGTGCCTTAATTTATGGAGCAAACGCAGGTGGGAAGAGCAACCTTATCAAAGCAATAGATTTTTCAAAGAATATCATACTTAATGGTACTGATAGCGCTAACCTTAATAAGATGAATTTTAGGCTATCCCCAGACTCCTATACTACACCAGGCACATTCCAATACCAGCTCTTGGCCGGTGGACAGGAATACTCTTATGGGATTGCCCTTTCATATTCAAAAAGCGAAATCATTTCAGAGTGGCTTATAAGAATTGATAAGAATAAAAATGAGTTTGTCATATTCGACAGAAATATTGATGAAAACGGAAACAGCGCGGTAGAAACTGATATTGCAGCCAAGCAGTTTAAGGATTCCGAACGTGTCAGGATATATTTTGAGGATTTTGGCGATAATATATCTGACGCACTTAGAAAGAAAACCATGTTATCAGATTTGGCTACTCGTGGAAGTCATAAGGATGCCCTACTGAATGAAATCATTTCTGTTTACGAATGGTTTTCTAATATTTTGATACTATTTCCAGAGTCAAAATATATACGCATCAACGACATGGCCAATGATTCTCAGCGAGACTTTTTTAGAAATGTTCTCCAATTCTTTGATACTGGCATTGATGAACTAAGATCTCAGCAACGAGGAATGGATCTAGATAAGCTCTTTGAAAACATACCACACGCAGATGCAGAAAAGTTAAAGATTCAGATTTCAAATGCTGCAGGGCAGCATCCGTTTGATCTCAGAGTCAATAACCAGTTAGTAACTTTAAGAAAAGACGAAACAGGGAATATAGTATATAATAAGCTTCTGCTGGATCATGGTAATCCCGATGACCCGTTTGACCTGACAGACGAATCCGATGGCACTAGACGACTATTTGATTTCATCCCCCTGCTTCACGAGCCGGGAAGCAACCATGTAATACTAATCGACGAGATTGACCGCAGCCTGCATACGACTCTGGTAAGAAAATTTTTTGAGATTTTTTTTGAAAAGACAAACGGTAATAGCTGCCAGATTATAGCGACCACTCATGATGATAATATTATGGACCTGGATCTTTTCAGGCAGGATGAAATATGGTTTGTCGAAAGGCAGAAAGATCACAGTTCCAGCCTATATTCACTCAATAAATACAAAGCACGTTTTGATAAAAAAGTGAATAATGATTACCTTCTTGGTAAATATGGTGCTGTTCCTCAATTCTTACAGAAACGCGAGCAGGAGGTTATAAATGGCTAATAAATTCCGCCTATCCTCAAATGCGTATGATCGAGAAACACCAGGCGAGCAGATATCTCCGAAAAAAATATATTTCATCTCTGTTGAGGGAGTTGCAGCAGAGGTGGAATATCTTCAAGGGCTGTCAGATTACCGTACTGAACTGGGAATTAATGCCCTTGTCAATATAGAGGTTCTAAGAAGACATACAAAAGACGGTCATAGCGCACCAGACCAAGTAATAGATCTTCTCGAAGAATATTTAGAATTGCGAGAAGCTGGTGATGATATTCTGCCTGATATACCTAATGAAATAAAAAACGACTTCGCTCCTGACTTTATCCGTCGTTACCTTTACTCTCCGGAATCTATCATTTCAAAGGAGAAAAGCAGCTTTGAGCTTGCCTTAAAGAAGATAGGTTATGATCTGTCTTACAGAAAGTACCTCTCTAAATACACAAATGACTTTGACGAGTTTTGTATTCTTATTGATAGGGATGCGGGATCTCATTCTGTTGATGAGATGGACTTTGTGGTGCAATATTGCAAAGCAAGCAGTTATCGATGCTTTATCACAAACCCCTGCTTTGAATTTTGGTTACTGCTCCATTTTTCAGATGTTCACGAGGAATACTCCGACCGGCTTGACCTGATCAAAGAAAACCGTAAGGTTTCAAACACTCATACATTTGTAAGCAGAGAATTATCCCTAAAAGCACACCATGGAAAGAAAGGGCTTGCTTTCAAGGAAAACTATCTTCCGCATGTTGAAGAAGCAATAGCAAGAGCTTCAAAATTTGTAAGCGACAACGAAGCCCTGATTGCTGAGATTGGTTGTAACATCTGGAAACTGATAAAAGAAATGCAATCTTATGACAATAAAAAAAGCCCTGAGCACCACTAATCTGATGGTCCGGGTTTATTTCATAATCCCGGAAGAAAGAACCTTAATCATTCTCTTTTTCATAGCTTTGGTCTCCTTTGTGCTTCATCATTCACATCTTTACGATAGCGGTACTCCAAAAATCTGATATGCTGAAATCCATACTCAACATAAGCTGCTCAATAAACATCAATTTCAAAGCCGTTCGAGTATCTGCTCCAACTTGCTCCATTTCAGGCAGCGCCGCTTCAATGGGCCGCTACCGTTTTTCCTTCCCACCATTTTATATAGCTTTTCAGCTTTTTTTACAAGAATATCCTGATTCTGCCTACAGAAGTTCAGCTGGTCGATCATCAGGTTTTTATAGTGTTTCATTTCCTGGCTGTCCTTAGCATGGATCTTAAGATCCACCTCCCTCAGAACATCCTCGCGAACCGGAATCATATTGTTAAAATCCAGCACACCAATGAGTTTGCCATCCGCATCAAGAATCCGGTGAAAATCCACACTGTTCTTCATGGTCTTATGTTTTTCCTTTGGAGAACTTAAGCGTATGCAGTATTGCTTCTCTCCACAGATGACAACGATACCAACAAACGGGCGGCTGTCTTTTCCCACCTGCGGTGACACGGAAAGCACCCGGTCGTCCCCCTGATTATGCAAGTTCCGGATGTATTTCATGTTCACGGTATATAAATTTAGACGCTTCTGCTCCATATATTCTTTCGTAAAGAAAGGGCTGTTCAAAAGAACAGCCCATCAACCTCCACTTTAGTTGGATAGAATCCCTCACGGTAGGACTCACCGCTGTTACCACTGCCACTTTGATGGTCATGCCACCCAGTAGGCCTCACTGCTCGTACAACTGCCACTATGATGGAAATCCATCCAGCAGGCCTCTCTGCTTTCAATAAATATTATACGATCTATAGGAAGATACAGTCAAGTGTTTTCGACGGCCGCGTAAAATTGTACTCGGAAAATGCAGAAAAGACTTTCCCTGCTCTATGATAAGATCTTGATCTTCTGATCTTACTACATCTCCGCTTAAAAAGGAAGCCTTGCTTCGCAAGCCCTTGAATGGAAAACCGGCGTTAT
>JAZOTN010000008.1:0-170266 GCA_045657665.1 Lachnospiraceae bacterium
GAAATCTGCTGGCAGGGGCAGGGTTGATCGGTGCTTTTGCCCTGTGGACTGTTTTGATCCGGTGGGTCGATGTACAGGCTGTGGGGCAGAATGGAACGAAGATTGGATTTGCTGATTTTAATGTATGGTTCCATCAGCTGAGCGGCGTGCACATGACGCTTTACACGATCACGGACTGGCTGGGACTTGTACCTATATTTATATGCTTCTGCTTCGGAGTGCTGGGTCTGGTGCAGCTGATAAAGAGACGGAGCCTGCTAAGTGTTGATCCGGATATCCTGTTATTAGGTATCTATTATGTTCTGGTCATAGCCTGTTACCTGATCTTTGAGATGATTCCGATCAATTACAGGCCTGTCCTGATAGAGGGAAGGCTGGAGGCATCCTATCCGTCATCAACGACATTACTGGTACTGAGTGTGATGCCGGCTTTGATGTTCCAGGCGAATAGGAGAGTTTCAAATGCTATGATCAGGAAAGCAGTTGCGGTGTTTGTGATTGCTTTTTCAGCATTTATGGTGATCGGAAGGCTGATCTGCAATACGCTGGACATATTTTTTGTATTGCTACTGTTTCTGCCTGTATTCGGAAACGGAACAGATAGTCTGGCTTCGGTATCGCTGTATGCGATCACGGGCATAAGTACATGGATCAAAATAGTGTTTACTGTCTTGATTGGCGTGGCTGTCCTGAACGGTATCTGTGGAGTAATCGTCAGCTATTTTGAAAAGCCGGTCTGGAATCGTCATCGGCTTGTGACAGGGATGGTGCTGTCCGTAGTTGGTGCTGTGGTATTCATTCTGACAAGACAGCCCTATGCAGGTATCATCTGTCTGGCTATCCTGGTCGTGAAGGGATTGCTGATTGGAAAAGGAAAGGGTTTATTATGATCAAAAATGAACGGATAAAGACATATCCTGCAAGTCAGGAACAGATGGAAAAGTATATCGCTTCGGAGACGGATGAAGAGCTGAAGAAAGCATATGGAGAAATTGGTGAGGAAGGCCCCAGATACATAGTTTATGGAGGAAATGAGATGAATACAAATGATTATACGATACGATTAGAGAAGGAAGAAGATTACAGGGCTGTTGAAAACCTTGTGAGAGAATCGTTCTGGAATGTTTACCGTCCGGGATGCAGTGAGCATTATGTGATACATGTGCTGAGGGATGATCAGGCATTCGTGAAGGAACTGGATTTTGTTATGGAACAGGACGGAAGGCTGATAGGTCAGAATATTTTTGTGAAGACGGTTATCAAGGGTGATGACGGGAAGACGATACCGGTATTAACGATGGGACCAATCGGCATAACCCCGGAATTGAAACGCAAGGGTTATGGAAAGGCTTTGCTGGATTATTCTTTGGAAAAAGCGACAGAAATGGGATTCGGCGCTGTTTTGTTTGAAGGAAACATTGACTTCTATGGCAAAAGCGGTTTTACCCATGCCAGAGAGTTTGGCATCCGGTATCACGATCTTCCGGATGGCGCGGATGACTCATTCTTCCTCTGTAAAGAACTGATTCCGGGATATCTGCATGATGTGACCGGAGTATATCAGACTCCGCAGGGTTACTATGTGAAGGACGAGGATGTGGATGAGTTTGATAAAGGCTTTCCGCCTAAAGAAAAGCTGAAGTTACCGGGACAAATATTCGGATAAACGTTAGTGATGATGGTGACCGCTGATGGAATTTTATAGTCTGTCGGCGGTCTTTACTCTTGGTGAAAAAAAGTTTCACTGCTATAATAAACATGACACACAGTTGACGTGTTTGATTTGATATGATACATACGGAGCGTGAGAGGGAGGAACCATCATGTCGAAGACATGATATTCATTGTTCCGACTGACATGCCGCCGAACGAAGTGAGGGGGCGTAACCTGGGAATGAAGATAGGCAGGCTTATCGGGATACTGTCCGTGCTGCTGCAGGAAGAGAAAACTACGGCACCGGAGCTGGCGGAACGGTTTGAGGTATCGAGAAGGACAATCAATCGTGATATCGAGGATCTGTGCAAGGCAGGTATTCCTGTACAGACAACGCAGGGAACCGGCGGTGGTATCAGCATTGTGGACGGATACCGGATGGACAGGACGATTTTGACATCAAAGGATATGCAGATGATCCTTGCCGGGCTTCGGAGTCTGGACAGCGTGAGCGGAAGCAGTTATTACGGTCAGCTGATGGAGAAGATACAAGCGGGATCTTCTGAGTTTATCACCGGCAGGGATTCCATTCTGATTGATCTGTCATCATGGCACCGGGATTCGCTCGCTCCAAAGATTGAAACCATTCAGGATGCAATCGGGTTAAGGAAGACCATCAGGTTTAAGTATTATTCTCCTAGCGGGGACACGGAAAGGGAGATGGAGCCTTATTATCTGATCTTCAAATGGACAAGCTGGTATGTCTACGGATACTGTCTCCTGAGAAACGATTTCAGACTATTTAAGCTGAATCGTATGGATGATATCACGCATGTTGCATCATTTGAAGAGAATCGTGAGGTTCCGCTGCCGGATCTGTCAAGCGAGAAAGTATTTCCTGCGAAGGACCGGGTGAAAGCATTGTTTGATCCTTCGACGAAATGGCAGCTTGTGGAAGAGTATGGCGTGGATTCCTTCACGGAACAAGATGACGGAAGCCTGCTGCTTGAACATGAGTATGCGGATGATGAGGGATTGCTTTCCTGGATGCTTTCATGCAGAGATAAGGTGACTGTCCTGGAACCGGAGAGGATCAGGGAAAAGCTCTATCAGATTACCTCTGAAATAGCCAAAAGATACGAGGAGAACGGGAATGAAAAACAAAGCATTGGTCGTGATAGACCTTCAGAATGACATTACAAAGAATTACAAAAGGATCATAGGGCAGGTAAACAAGGCAATCGAATGGGCAGTGACGAACGATATGCATGTCATCTATATCAGGCACTACAATCTGTCGGAAAAGACAAGAACCTTTAAGCCAGATACCAAAGGTTCTGAACTGGTTTCTGAACTTAAGGTCGTGTCAGAGAATGTTTTTGAAAAGTCCAAAGCCAGTGCTCTTACGAGTGAAGCGTTTGCTGGCTTTATCGAGAAAAATGACATAGACGAGTTTTACATCACCGGGGCTGATGCAACGGCTTGCGTCAAGTCAACAAGCTACAATCTGGTAAAAGCCGGATATAAGGCACACGTGATATCTGATTGTGTAACAAGCTATGATCTGAAAAAGCTGGATGAAATGTTTGCGTATTATGCGGATAAGGGCTGCGAAGTATTGACGCTTGAAGAGTGCATGATGGAAAAGGAGGCTTGATGTTATGAGGTTGGACGGTTTTGGATTATTGGTCGAGGATATGGCGAAGATGATTCGCTTTTATAGGGATGTGCTTGGATTTGAGATCAAGGAAGTGGAGGATGCTTCCAATGTATATCTTGTGAAAGATGGAACGCTGTTTCTGCTGTACGGCAGGAAAGATTTTGAAAAGATGACAAGCCGCCGGTATGAGTATGTAAAGGGGTTGAATGGTCATTCTGAGATCGCTCTTTATGTTGATACCTTTGATGAGGTTGATGCTGCATTCAAGAATGCGATAGAGAATGGTGCCACACCAGTCTTGGAGTCGGAACTTGAACCGTGGGGGCGCAAGACGTCCAGTGGACGTCTGCTTTGCGCCGACCGGAGCGGAGCGTAGACCAGCGAACCTGCTATATTGCAGATCCGGAAGGAAATCTGATTGAGATTGGTTCCTGGAATAAGCCTTTTGAAGAGAAGGATGCGGGGAGGTAAACGATATGGAGTACATCAGAGTCACAAAGGAAAATCTGGAAAAGGAACACATCTGCTGTGCAATTTCCAATAATAAAGATGTGCAGGTATCTTCTAAGAAAGCCTGGCTTTCTGACAGGTTTGATGAAGGACTTGTTTTCTTGAAGAGTGTGGAGCGCGGCAAGTGCTTCATCGAATATATTCCGGCGGAAAACGCCTGGGTTCCGGTCAAGGCAGACGGATATATGTATATCGATTGCCTGTGGGTGTCCGGATCTTTCAAAGGGAACGGGTATTCCACGGATCTGCTTGTTGCATGCATTGAGGAAAGTAAGGAAAAAGGAAAGAAGGGGTTGTGCATTTTATGTACTTCGAAGAAAAAACCTTTCTTAGCCGATCACGAATTATGCTCTGTTTCATGATGGGGAATATGTTACAAATGAGCAGATGAACGATAAGAAGTTCTTAAAACTGGTCAATGGATAGTTTATTATGCAGTGACCTGCCCTTTGCGATAGCGTCCAAAGAAGATGCCGTCGTCAACATATTTATCTGTTTCGGAAACCCACATTGGGAATTTACCGGTTGCAACTGCTGTCTGTCCATTCAGCATTCCGGTATGGAAGGACAGATGCCTGTATTGGCGAAGAACAAGTTCCATACGCGTATAAATGCAATTTTCCGGCTTTTCGTACAACATATCATCAGTAAGTGAATCAAGATATTCCATTGTTTTCTTCTCTATTTGATCCAGGTAAGATAACAGATCTTCGTCTGATAAGACAACGCTTGTCGGATTATCGGGATTATCCATTCCATTCTCGTGAAATGAAGGCTCCTCATAAACAAATGGATTGATAAACCATTTATCAGCTGAATGAAGTGCATGATATGCCCATCTCCAGCAAAGGGATCCGCAACAGAGAGCTTCTCTGTCGTAGGTCTGTATGGAAGTGCGGATATTTAGGAAATTTGGTTTTACAGTGTCTTTAATGATCATACATAATTCATTCATGAGAAATCCTCCTTGCATTTGATTGATTTTGAATGTATAATAACACCAAATATTGTATCAGTAAAATTGAAATAAGTGAAAAAACAATTCAAAAATATTGAACACGAGTAGAGGGGGATCTGTAAACGGAGTATCGATATGACAATTACGCAGTTAAGTACATTTTTAAAGATCACGGAATTGAATAGCTTTTCTGCCGCCGCCGATAGTCTGGGGTATGCACAGTCTACAGTTACAACACAGATTAAGCAGCTTGAGGATGAGTTGGGCTGCGTGTTGTTTGAACGTCTGGGAAAAACAATCTCACTAACTTCGTCAGGTGAAAGGCTGATAACATATGCTGAAAAAATGCTTCAGCTGGAGCGGGAGATACACCTTGATGTGACGGATGAAGAAAACCCTGTGGGAGTTTTGAAGCTGGGGGTATCGGAGTCACTCTGTATAGGCCGATTCCCACATGTACTGATGGAATTTAATAAGAATAATCCACGGACTGAGATCAGAATACAGTTTGTTACGCATGAATGTATTCCGGATCTTCTGCAAAAGGGAGAACTTGATATGGTTTATACACTTAACCCGCTCTTTGAGGATGAGAGGATTATGTGTCTGCACAAGAAACGGGAGCAACTGGGCTTCTATGTTTCGCCAGATCATCCTATGGCCGGTAAAACTATTAGGGAAAAAGATTTGAAAGATGTGCCGCTTCTGCTGACCGGACATAATTGTAATTTCCGACATATGCTGGTTTCTGTTCTTGAGGGAAATGGCATCTCACCGAATATAGTGCTTGAAACGAGCAGTAAAGAAGTTTTGAAACAATTTGCAAAGGGCGGATTTGGAGTGGCGTTCATACCGGAAATGGCGGCAGAAAAAGAAATAAAGGATGGAAGACTTAAGCCACTAACCTGGAAGGGAATTGATTTCCCTGTATATTCACAGGTTTTGATACACAAGGATAAGCATCAGAACAAAACAATCAGTCTTTTGGTCGATTATATCAGGCAGTTGGGATAAAACAGATTATAGATGCAAAAGAATCGGATGATAGATTGATTTACTACCTAAAAAATGATAAATTTTAGGTAGTAAATTATTTTTTTTGGAGGATATGAAATGCACAGGTATGATTATTCATTCCTGAAAAAATCTGTTCCCGGCAATATAGTCGGATTGACAGACATCATATCGGATCTCAGGACAAAAGAAGAGTTTCGTAAGCTTCAATATGGCGAAACATTTGAAATCTTGCACTATAAGGCAATTGTTGAATCTGTTAAAGGCAGTAATGCCATAGAGGGGATCGTTACCACAGATGCAAGGATAAAGGATATTGTGGAAGGCGCAACCCCTGTAACACATGATGAAATGGAGATATCGGGGTATAAGGATGCATTGAATTTAATACATACAGAACATGCTAATCTTGATGTAGAAGAGGAAACGATTCTTTCTTTTCACAGGATGCTATTGGCGCAGACAAATCCGCGTGAAGCGGGACAATACAAAATGAGTAATAACTTCATTATGGAAATCGGACCGGATGGAAGCAGGCGCGTAAGATTTAAGCCTGTTTCAGCCAAAAAAGTGAACACCGATATGGAGCAGCTGTTACTGGCATATTACTATGCCAGGCAGGATTCGGAGATTTCACCGCTTTTGCTTATTCCCTGTTTTGTTCTGGATTTCTTATGTATTCACCCTTTTATGGATGGGAATGGCAGAATTTCCAGATTGCTGACAGTTCTGTTTCTGTATCTGTCCGGTTATGACATCGTAAGATATATATCTTATGAGGGACAGATCAACAAGTATAAAGACAGTTATTATGAAGCACTTAAGACGTCATCTGATAAATGGCATGAGAATGAAAACGACTATGTTCCGTTTATCGTGAATTTTCTTCAGGTCCTCTATAAGTGTTTCAAGGATCTGGATGAATCATTTACGGATATCACACTGAAAAAAGCAAAGAAATCTGAAAGGGTAGAGAACATATTGATGGGAGCAATCGTACCGGTATCAAAGCAGGATATCATTGCGAAACTACCGGATGTCAGTGTAAAAACTGTTGAATTGGTTCTTGGGAAGATGCTGAAGGATAAAAAGATCAAAAAGATCGGAACATATAAAGACGCCAGATATATGAGAAATACTGAAATATAGATTTTTACCCTTGGGAAATGACATCGGGACAGTAGTTTTGCTGAGTAAGGATTAGTATTATGAAAGTGATCAATTATTTTGACAGCGATAGAAAAGAGCATTGGCTAAATGAGATTAAAAGAGGCGATTGGAGTGCGGCGGCTTTTTTGTATGAACTGCTGAGCAAGGGGACTTTTTTTGATGCTGCAGGTGAGACGTCAAGGGTGCTGTTGCTTACGGATGGTGATGAGCTGATTTCATTTTGCACTTATGCCGAAAAAGATGATATACAACCCACAGAGCTTACTCCGTGGATGGGATTTGTCTATACATTTCCGGAGCATAGGGGACATCGGTATGTTGGGCTTCTTATGGAAGAGGTAGAAAGTCTTGCGATAAACGAAGGTGTATCTGAGGTCTATATTTCGACAAACCACACCGGACTCTATGAAAAATATGGTTGCGAATTCAAAGCAGAAATGAAGGACATAAACGGTGAACCTTCAAGGGTATACGTGAAGCGGATAGGAGAATATGATCGAACATCCAATACCACCAATATATGATGAGAATTCAAGAATCCTGATACTTGGAAGCTTTCCTTCTGTGAAATCAAGGGAAGAATGTTTCTTTTACGGTCATCCTCAGAATCGCTTCTGGAAGGTTACATCTGGAGTGTTTGGAGAAAACACGCCGCGTACCATTGAGGAAAAGAAGGCTTTTCTATTGCGCAATCATATTGCGCTTTGGGATGTAATAGGATCATGCGATATAGATGGTTCGTCTGATTCCAGTATAAGAAACGTGTCTGCCAATGACCTGAGTGTGATATTGGATCATACAAATATTACGCAAATATATGTGAATGGCAAGACTGCATATAAGTATTATCAGAAGTATTCGGAGAAGGAAACATGCAGATCGGCGATCTGCCTGCCGTCCACCAGCCCTGCGAATGCAGCATGGTCTATAGAACGTCTGATGATTGCATGGGATTGCATAAAAGTAATACTATGAAGAAGAAATGACATTCTAAAAAACCGTCCTCCTGCTGTGATGAGAAGCAGGAGGGCATTTTTTCGGTCGGCTTGACATTCTGGAACACCCCCTTGTGTTTATGCAGGTCAATATTATATAGTATTGATATGGGAATCGATGATGAAAGCGTTTCCCGTCGGAGGCATCTCAGGAAAGACTGCACAAAAAATAAAGAAGGAGTTGAGTTACAATGAATGAAAACAACAAAGCAATGGCACAGAATATGTCTGTGGGAAAACTGATCGTGTTTGTCATTCCCACGATTATCGCACTGCTGATCTCATCGGTCTATTCCATTGTAGACGGCGTGTTTGTTTCCAATTTCGGAGGGACGACTGCGTTTGCAGCCATTAACCAGGTGTCTCCATTCTTCCTGGTGGTTGCTTCGGTCGGTTTCATGTTCGGTACCGGAGGAACTGCTCTGGTATCCAAGGTTCAGGGAGAAGGAAACAAAGAAGAAGCGAATAAGATCTTCTCACTGCTGACCTATGTATTGATCGTTATCGGTGTGATCTGTTCCGTAGTTCTCTGGTTTGCCACGGAATCTTTGCTGAAGGCTCTGGGAACGACAGAGGACATGATGCCGTACTGCATGGCCTATGCTCATATCATCATTCCGGCCATTACGCTTTTTATGCTGCAGTTCTATTTCCAGAGCTTTTTTGCATGTGCGGGGAAGCCGATGATGGGCCTTGTTGATACCCTGCTTGCCGGCGTCGTCAATATCGGCGGGGATGCTCTTTTTGTCGGGGTGCTGGCAAAAGGAGATCCGATCAAATCCGTACAGGGAGCGGCGCTCGCAACTGCGCTGGGTCTTCTTGTGGGCGGCCTGGTCCCGCTGATCTATTTCTTCACGAAAAACAAGAGCACGCTGCGGCTCGGAAAGCCGGCGAAGAGGTTCCGTTATGTGGGCGCGGCCTGCGGCAACGGAATTTCCGAATTTCTGACCAATGTATCCGCATCCTTTATCAACATTGTTTACAACTCCCTGTTTCTGGCCATGATCGGAGACATGGGTGTTGCTGCCTATGGTACTGTCGGTTATGTGAACACCATCTTCGGAGCCATCGCCAGCGGATATGCAGTGGGCATTGCGCCCCTGATGGCGTATAACTACGGGGCGAAGAATACGGACGCCTTAAAGAACCTGCACAAAAAGAGTCTGGGAATCGTCATCGGATACAGTGTGATCGCCACCGTGCTGATCGAACTATTGGCAACTCCCCTGGCCTCTATATTTGCCCACGGAGATCAGACCCTTCTGCAGATTACGGTGGACGGTCTTCGGATCTTTACCCTGTCCTTCCTGTTCAAGGGGATCCCGACCTACGGCTCCGGCTTTTTCACCTCACTCAACGACGGGTTTTCTTCCGGCTTCATTGCCTTCATGCGGACCCTGGTGTTCAACCTGGCAACCATCATTGCGGTGCCGCTGCTGTTCTGGCATATTTTCGGGCGGCCGACCAATCCGGATGAGATGCTCGGCGTGGCTTATTACGGCGTATGGTACTCCATCGTATTCTCCGAGCTTTTAGCAACGATCATGACCCTTATCTTCTTCAGGGCAAAGAAAAAGAAATATCAATACTAAGACGGTGCGCACCTTGCCTGAGACATCTCAGGCGAAACAGGGAGGAATGAAAACAATGAAAAAACTGATCGGGCTTATGCCTGCACTGGTTCTTGCCCTTTCGCTCTCTGCCTGCGGTGCTGAGCCTACGGCAGAGCAGAAGACGGACAGCGGTCCTGCTGAAGAAACAGAGACGCTTCCGGCACCTGTAACGCAAAAAGGAGAGATTGAGGAAACTGCGGAAGAAATCCTTCCTGCGCATAAATACGATCTTGCCGGGGTTCATGAGGTTGACGGACGGCAGGGCATCGCATGGGAAAACGGAGACTATTATGTGTCCGGCAGCACAACCATGACCCATTACGATTCGGACTGGAATGTGGTCGCGTCGGCGGAGAAGCCTTTCGATGGATTTAAGGATGAAGTCAATCACATCGGCGATATTGATGTCTACAAGGGACAGATCTATGCCGGCGTAGAATACTTTATGGACGGCAAGGCAAAGAATATCCAGATCGCCGTATACGACGCCGAAACCTTCAAGCTGGTCAAAACGTGGGCCTTTGCCGAGGACAGCGGTCAGACGGAAGTTTCCGGCGTAGCCGTCGATCCGGATCATGAATGCGTCTGGATGTGTTCCTGGGAAGGGGATGAAAGCGGCAGATATCTATACCGCTATGATCTGAATACCGGTGAGTACCTGGGCAAGCACCATATTCAGCCGCCGCCGCAGTGGCTGCAGGGGATTGCGTATTACGAAGGGTGCCTTTATATGACGGCAGACGACGGCACGGCGGATCTTGGCGAACCGGACCATGTATACAGATGCAAGGTAGATCCCGGCAAGACCTCATTCAACGTAGTTCTCGAACGAACGCTTGACGATGTCACGCTGCAGGGAGAGATCGAAGGTATTTCCTTTGATAAGGATAAAAAACAGATGCTGGTCAGCTACAACAGAGGAGCGAGGATCGTGCTTGGTATGCCGAAGGGCTTCTACGAAGGCTTCGATAAGGAGATCCATGAGATCTTCGTATATGATATAAAATAAACTAAGAAAAAGCAGGGGACGGTTCAGCCCCCTGCTTTTTTTATGTTATGGAGTTGATCACATGTATGGTGTTTTTGCCTTTATTGTGACCAGAAGCCCTGAAGCCGACCTGTGATCAGCTATCTGCATCCTCCTCCGGCACATCGACATAAGTGTTGTTTTCTTCCCTGTAATCGCTTACTACCACGTGGTTATAAGGAATACGGATATGCTTTCTGTCAAAGAGAAGCTTGATCTCTCTCAGCAAAGCACGAACCGCCTGTTTACGTCTGGCCGGGGTGACATAAATGGCAATCCGGATCACTATGCGGCCGTCGTCAACGGAACTTACGCCCTGATACTTGAGGGGCTTTAACAGGCCGGGGATGTTCTTCTCCATGTTCGGAAGTTCTCTGTCAAGGAGCTTCTCTACTTCCAGAAGATCCGTCTCCAGCGGGATCGGCACCTTGACGACCTCTCTTGCCTGTTCGCCATTGCAGTTCACGATCTCCCGCATGGCGGAATTGTTAAAGATCTTGGTGTCTGAATAATAGACGATCCTCGTATATCGGAGTCCGATCTCCTGCACCATTCCGAACCAGGATCCCACCGAGATCCAGTCACCGATCCGGTAGGTGCCTTCAAAAATGATGAACAGTCCTGCAATGATATCGCTGACCAGATCCTTCGCTCCGAAGCCGATCATCAGAGAGAGGACTCCCGCGGATGCCCAGAGCGCTCTGGTATCGATGCCGAATTGCGCCAGCCCGATATACAGAAAGACGATCGCGCAGGTATATTTTAAAGCACTCCTGAGGAGAAGAAGGATCGTTTCTTTCTTCAGATCGGAGACCTTTGCGATGTGGTACAGCACTTGATTTAAAAGTTCCTGAAAAACATAAAGCACGCAGATGAGGAACAGACAGAAAGAGAAGGAAAACAGATTCACGCCTTTTTCCCAGTCCCCGAGCAGCACATAGGAGAAGCCGTCCAGTCTCACGTCGTTCGTGATCCCATAATATACGATGCCGGCCTCAAACAGAAGAAACGCGATGCAGAATATCAGCAGAACCCGGTAAATGATCCTTCCCGTAAGCATTTCCGGAGTCTGTTCGCTGACAGGAATGGCGCTCTGTTTCTTCCAGCGGATGTCAAAGCCGTACTTTTCCTCCGCCTTGAACACGTCGGACCATATGCCTTTCTTCGCTTTTTCACGGCTGTCATCATCCGGCCCGTCTCCGGCCGCTTCCTGCTGCTCCGCCTCACCGGCCAGGATCACGCTCCTGTATCCGGCCAGCGAAACGATCACCAGAAGAATAAATGCTGCGGCTCCATATAACGCCAATATACAGGAAATAAGCAGAGGGTTGGGACTGTCCGTACTCCGCACCAAAGGCATCAGGTATAATGTCTCCGACTCGCTGACTCCTGTATAGTAGGTCTTGTCATTGATCGTGAGGATCCCGTCAAAGCCGGTTTTTATTTTTTCCGGATCGATCCCCAGCTCCTCAATAGCGGTACCTTCAAAACCCAGACCGGTAGTGGCGGCGATCTTCATCGTATCCTTGTCGATTGCCAAAGCATATTCCGGCAGTCCGATCACCAGATTGTCAAGGACCGTCTGCACATCGATCGGATCCAAAAGCTGTTCGCGGAGTTGGGGATCTACAGCGATCTGGACAAAACCGTCACAAAGATCATTTTCATCCCGGAGGCATACTCCGATATACTGCTTTTTCTCGCCGGTGTCATCCGTCCGGACATCCTGTATTACATACTCCTTTCCTTCAAGCAGCGGACGAAAGGCGTACGACTGATCCTCTTCATCGGTGCTCAGCTCAAAATGGTCATAAGGCGAGTTTGTGACAAGTACTTTTCCGTACTTGTCAAACACATAGATATATTCCACATCAAGGTCTTTGGCAAGCTTTGCGAGATCTTCTCTGGTAAGGTTTTCCTTTCCTTTTTCCGTCACCAGATCCGCTGCGAGGTTACACTGCTCCAGATACTGCGCATCGAGCCAGTTCGTAAGCTTGTCTCTATACTCCTCATACGTGTTTAAGGTCTCGACTGCGGCTTCGGCATGATTGTTCATGGTCGCGATGTCTCCGGTCACGTCCATCATGGTCTGGTAATACCAGAGAGCAAAGAATAAAATGGTTATCCCGATCACCGCATAGGAAACGAGCTTCCTGCGAAACGCCTTCAGCTCTTCCTTATGTGAGATGAGCGCAAACCCGATGTATCGGATAAAGACCCACACAATCGCAAAGAAGAGCAGTGTGGAAAAAATGCACCGGACAACGATAAGACCCAGAGCTTCCGTAAGAGTTACTCCGCAGATGATATAGGTATCTCCGTAAGTAAAAACCGATCCGTATATGCCTGCGTCCAAAGCAGAGTACAGATCCCCGGTGTCCTGGTCTTTCCTGATGATTGATTCCGGAAGGAACAGATGAAAGCCTCCGGCCAGATCCTTATTTTTGAACTCTTCGTCTGCTTCCTCCAGATCGAAAACATCTTCCAGATCAAGATTCCTGCCCACAAGACGCAGCTTTTCTCCGATGAATCTTTCATCGCTGTTCGCGAGAGTGGAAAGGTCATCCTTTGATACGACGATCACATGCCCGCTGCGGCCAACCCGGAGTTTCGTGATCCGGTTCATCCAGGATATGGTCTCCTTAATGATGGTTTCCACGTCTTCTTCACTTTCGGTCTTTTCCTCAACCAGTCCTTCGTTGGCATGCAAGATCTCCTCCCGGCTTTTTTTCAGATTGGATGAGATCTTCCGAAGCGCATCTTCGTTTTCTTCGAGCTGCGGGAGGAGCTTTGATGCCTGAACGATCGTCCGCTCAACCTGAGGCTTTACCCGCGACACAACATCACGGGTGTATAATCTGAAAGAAACAAAGGAAAAGACAGCGGTCAAAGCCGCAAGAAGAATGTATAAACAAACTTTCAATCGTGTAATCTTTTTTTTCATACAAAACCGTCCCCTGTTTTTTTACTCTACGGATTTGATCTCTTCCTGAAGATCCTGTTTGAGAGAGTAGGTGTCAAAAGCCGCTTCTTTGGGGAAGTTGATAAAGATGTTGGTAATCTTATCTACTTTCGCAAGTCCTTTCACGATGTTGACATCAAAAACATGTCCCCCTTTTTTTCTGTCCTCGGAGAGAAAATGAAGATGCCATCCTGGCATGTTGATCCCATCCATGAAATCGGGGAAATAGACACCCACCAATGATCCGCGGATATTTTCAAAAAGAAACGCGTTCTGTGTCTTGCTCAGCATCTCTTTTAAGGTGACATGATGTGACCGGTAGGGCGCCTCGGATCTGGCGTCCACCTTTTCAAACAGACCGTCGATCCTCACAACATGCATGCTGTTCAGTCCGAACTTTTCTTCGATCTTTCTGGTCAGTTCTGTCCGGATTGATGCGATATCCTGCATGTTTTCAAGCAAAAACTGCTGCCCCCCGTGAAGCTTTGATACAGCTGCGAAAGGAACGCCTGTCTCGGGAGAGACCACAGTGACGTCTCCGTTCTGATCCGCCCGGTAGCAATGACCGTCCATGACGATCATTTCCCCGTTCACATCTTCAAAGGTTCCGAGGCCGGTGTCACCTTCTTCAAGAAGTTTTTCCACATCGATCACAGCCCGGCTGTATCCCAGAGCAAGAGCCTGCAGCGTTGAGACCTGATACATCTTGTTGTCCATCGTGTTTTCTCCTTATAAGGACCAGAAGTCCTGAAGCCGGTCTGTGATCAGCTCGCGTTCGGTTCTGGAGTCCAGATCCTTCCGCACCTTCTCTGTCAGCACGATCTCATCGGTGGTAATATAATCCACGTCGGAATCCATGATATCCCGCAGCGCCCTTTCGGTATTGGGCGTCCAGACGGCCACCTCTTTTCCGGCCGCATGAGCGTCCGCGTAGAGCGTTGGGGATCCCATTCCTTCTTCCACATCCAGGATATCACAGGGGAGCTTTTCGAAATTCCCCATACCCGCGAAGAATAACGAGGCTGTTTTTGTTTCCGGATATTTCTTCTTTATATAGTTCACGACATCATCCTTCAGGGAAATATAGAGAACCAGATCCTCCACGCCGTATTCTTTCACCATGGCCACTACATCATCCGCCATTTTTTCATCGGCTGTTTCTCCCTTCAGTTCCAGCAGGAGGACCGCATTCAGTCGTTTTGCTTCCTCAAGGAATTCCTCCAGCTTCGGGATCTTATAGGTTTTATTGCCGCCGGTAGTATCCTTGGCCACCAGTTCCTCGATCTCGGCCAGAGTCATTTCGGAGGGTTTTTTCGCAACCCCGGTGAGACGTTTGAAATTGCTGTCATGGTTGATGATATAGTAACCGTCCTTCGTTCGCTGGATATCGATCTCGCCGCCGATGCAGCCGTGCTCCATTGCAAGCTGAAGACCCTCGACGGAGTTCTCCTGCCCCAGCGTCCCGCAGGAACGGTGGGCAATAATAGCCGGTTCCCGCTTCTTGAGCAGGGAGTTGGCGCCGATGGAAAGGAAGAAGCACAGGAATCCCGCCGCGACCGCAAGTCCGATTATCACCAGGATCTTTCCCACATAGACGCCGCCCTTCGGCCTGGTAAGCCAGACCGGCGCCGATTCCTCCCGCTCCGCGGCATCGAACTGGAGATAAAGCTTGGTAAAATAGAACATGATAAAAGCGGAGGCCAGCAGGGTCAGAAACAGATCCAGATATCCTCCTTCCAGTACCGCAAAGGCGCATGCCATGCGATAGCCCAGAATGTCAACATCCGTATCCGTGAAGGTATCCCAGGTGGACAGATCGGAATAGTCCTTTACGGCATAATCTGCAGGGAGTGTTTCCTCGATCGGATCCAGCTCCGCCTGGAACGCCAGATTGAGCCCCGTGCTGATGCCGATCCGGACCAGTGCGGTAATGACCAGCACCAGCAGCATCGTGCCGATAAACCTTTTCCAGTTTTTCTTCATCAGCCGGACAGAATGCTTCTTCGCTTCTTTCGGAGTCAGGCCGGACAGCAGCACACCGTGGAGGGAAAACAGGAAGAAGAAACCGATCACAAGCAGTGCCAGGATCGCGATCCCATAGATTATGAGAAGAACGGGCTTTTTATATATCACATCCATGATAAAATTCGGGATCATGAAATTCTTTGTGACACCTACCGAAAAACCTACGCCTATCAGGGGTACCGCGAACAGGATATACACCAGAATAGAGATGCCGTCCGGATTGAGAAAACGCTTGATGCAGAGGACGGAATCCTTGATGCTCCGGAAGATACCTGCCTTTTCGCCCCGCAGGATCCCTCCCGTTACAAGCACGCGGATAAAGAGATCGATCGCCACATAGACAAGCAAAAACGCGATCCCGATGATAATGAGTACCGGTCCCTGCCAGCTCAGAAGGATCTGCTTCAGATTTGCGGTGGTCAGGGCAGCTACCTTTGTTCCGATAATGGCGTTGCTGATCCTTGTAAAGACAAAAACAAGGGCTGCCAGAATGACGGAGGTAACAAACCGCACCATCCAGATCTCCGGGATCGATTCTGCTGCCAGTCTTGCGAATGTGATTTTTTTCTGCGGTTTCGGTTCTCTATTAGACATAGGATTTCCTCTCGTTTACGTGTATTGACTCTCGAAATATTATCATTATTCTAGTGTATAACACTGTTTTATGCAATTACAAGCGTGTGTTCCAGATTGTCAAACAATTCACTTGCCTGTGTCATGGAGCTGGATTATCATGATCATGGAAAGGAGCAAAAGCAGTGAACGAACTATTTGCGGAAACCCTGCGGAGGCTGCGAGGGGAAAAGGGGCTTTCACAGGCGCAGCTTGGAAAACAGATGTTTGTCAACCATTCTACGATCGCACGCTGGGAAAACGGCACCCGCCTGCCGGACGCCGCGATGATCATCCGTTTGGCCGAGTGCCTCGGAGTGGACGCCAACACGTTGTTCCAGCTTGTGTCCCGGAGCGAAGAATCCCCCAATGTTATCATGGTGGACGACAGCAAGGTCATTCTCACCGAGGGGCTGTTTATCCTTGGGGAGGTCATGCCGAATGCTACGATTGCCGGTTTTATCTGGCCGCTCGAAGCGATCGAATACGCCAAAACAAACCGGATCGCGCTGGCCTTTTTGGATATTGAATTGGGTTCCGCCAGCGGGCTGGATCTTTGCGGCGCGCTGCTTGACATCAATTCCTACACAAACATCGTGTTTCTTACCGCCTACCCCGACTATGCCCTTGATGCATGGAAAACCGAGGCCTGCGGTTTTCTTCTCAAACCTCTGACTCTGGAAAGCGTAAGGGAGCAGCTGAAAAAGCTCCGCTATCCGGTTTCGACAGGAGGCGCAGACGAGTGAATGGCTGGAGTGATATCCTGAGCTTTTCCATAATCAGCGCGGTGCTTGCGTTAAGCGTGCTGGGCGTGTGGCTTACCGCCATCATTCCCGGGATCGATCGCTGGAACAAGCGGTTTTTCCGGAGTTATTTTATTGTTTTTATTCTGTGCTGCCTTTTCGGTCTGTCCGAAGCTGCTTTCTATTATTATGCCTTTCCGGACATGGCCATCCGTTTCCTGCTTTTTCTGGAATGCCTGCTCCTAGCGCTGCCGATGCCCATGCTGACGGTTTATCTGATGCATTCCTGTGGAGAAAAGATTCGATCAAGCAGGCTCTGGCATGCTGTGCTTGGCCTGTGGATTGTCTATATCATTGTGCTGAGCTGTGCTATGTTCATTGATGGCTTCTTTGTTACGCAGTACGGCCAGTATTACCGCGGGCCGCTGTACCCGGTTATTCTGCTGCCGCCGGTTGCGATCCTGCTACTGACGTTTGCTGGGACCATGCGGCGACGAAAGATGCTTTCCCGCAAGGTTCTTCTTGGTTTCCTCATCTCTCTGGTGCCGATGACAGCGGCGCTGATCGCCCAGCTTTTCATTGACGTATTTCCTCTACTTGATGTCAGCTACGTCCTCTCCGCCTTATCCATGTACGGCTTCGTCCTGTCGGATCAGATTGAGCAGGACCGGCTCCGCCAGCAGGAGCTCACCCGGCAGCAGATGGAAATCGCCGATCAGCGTGCCAGCATCATGGTGCTGCAAATGCGGCCGCACTTCATTTACAATACCATGACAAGCATCTATTGCCTTTGCGATCAGAATCCCCAAATGGCCCGGCAGGTTATCATGGATTTCACCACCTATCTGCGCAAAAACTTCACTGCCATCGGAAGCGCCGATCTGATTCCCTTTACCGCGGAACTGGAACATGTTCACGCCTACCTTGCGGTGGAACAGGCTCTGTATGAGGACAGCCTGTTTGTCGACTATGATACGCCGCACACATTGTTCCGCATACCGCCGCTGACGCTTCAGCCTATCGTGGAGAATGCCGTCAAGCATGGAAGAAATCCATATACCGGCCCGCTTCACATTTCCATCCGAACAAGGAAAACGGATTCCGGCAGTGAGATCGTGGTTGCGGACAATGGTCGTGGCTTTGAGCCTGTTGATGACAGCGAGCCGCATATTGCTCTGAAAAACATTCAGCAAAGGCTGGAGATCCTGTGCCAGGCCAACCTGACCATTGAGTCGAATGAGGGCGGCGGGACTGTGGTCACAGTGACGATCCCGGACAGCGCCGCCGGATGCAGAGACGTTGAAATCGAATAGACTGGTAGATAAAAATAAAGGATTTGTCGAGGAGATAGCAAAGATATTATTATGAAAACAAGAGAAGAAGCATTGAAATATGGATTGTCATTTCCGGACACCTATCAGGAGGCGCCGTTTCATGATCAGCGACTGCCCTTCCAGGAGGATTTATGAAGCTGTAAAGAAGATACCGTATGGTCATGTGGCCACATATTCGCAGGTTGCGGAAATTGCAGGTGATCGGAAGATGGCTCGTGCGGTCGGGAACGCGCTTCACAAGAACCCGGATCCTGATAATATTCCCTGCTTTCGTGTTGTGAATGCAAAAGGAGAACTGGCAGGCGAGTTTGCTTTCGGCGGGGCCGGAAAGCAGGCAAAACTGTTGGAAGCAGAAGGAATCAGGGTCACTGACGGGAAGGTGGATCTTGCCATATTTCAGTGGAGATACTGAGCCGCTTTTACAAAATGACCTGATGATCATCTCAGGTATAAACGGGTTGAAAAAACTGTTGACAAATGACAGAGAACAGTGTACTCTAATCTACGTTAGAGAACACTGTTCTTCTTTTGCTTTTTGGAGGAGATCCTATGCCAAAGGACAAGACCGAGAGTCATAGACGGATCATGGAAGCCGCAAAGAAGGAATTTGAGGAGTACGGCTTCGCGGATGCATCCATGCGACATATTGCTTCCGAAGCAGGCATCATGGTCAGCGGCCTCTATAAGCATTTTGCAAACAAAGAGGAGATGTTTGCAGCGCTCGTCGACCCGGTGATCGAGGGGTTCATGGATCTGTATCGGGAAATTGAGGAGATATACTTCAATGAAGCAGGTGAGTTACGGCAGCCCGGCGAGTGGGGAGGAAAAAGCGAGACCCTCAGAGCCATGAAATATATCTTTGATCATATCGAGGAGTTTCGATTGATCGTTTGCCGGTCTGCCGGGACGAAATACGGGAATTTCACGCATGAGATCGCAACTCTGGAAGAAAAGGTGACACTCCGATATATGAAGGTATTGAAGTCGAAAGGCTATCCGGTGAAGAGCGTCAACAAAAAGGAATTTCATCTTCTTCTCACAGCTTATGTGGAAGCAATGTTTGAGCCGGTTGCTCATGATTTTTCCCGTAAAGAAGCGATGCATTTTGCCAAAACACTGGAGGCGTTCTATGAGCCGGCCTGGAAGGCGTTGTTTGGCCTGTAAGTTTCCCTGGATCATCCCCGCGTCATGCGGGGTTATATCATAGATGGCGGTTAGCAGACGCTAACCACAAACGAAGAAAAGGAGTGAAGGAAATGAAGAAACGAAGTTTATTGTCCTGGATCATGGAGTTCGCGGGACGAAAGAAAACTTATTTCGGAGGAAGTGTCGTGCTTGCCATCCTCGGCGTAGCGGCGTCATTCCTGCCGTATCTGCTGATCGCGGATATCATCGGAAATCTTCTGGCCGGAAACGCAGATCCGAAGTATTACACCAGGCAGGTGATCCTGATAGCGCTGTGCTGGGTCATAAGGATTCTGTTGCACAATCTTTCGACGACCCTGTCGCATGTAGCGACATTTCAAGTCCTCGGGGGGATCAGACAACAGATCTGTGCAAAGTTTTCGAAGATCCCGCTGGGATCCGTTCTGGATGACAACAGCGGAAGCTACAAAAATATCATCGTGGAACGAGTGGATTCGATGGAGACCACGCTGGCACACATCATACCGGAATTTACGGCAAATATCCTGCTTCCTCTCGTGATGTTTGTCTATCTGATCACTGTCGACTGGAGAATGGCACTCGCCAATCTTATTTCCGTTCTGATCGGGCTTGTCTTCTGCGTGGTAATGCTCATGAAGAGCAAGGGCGAGTTTGAAGTCACCATACAAAAAACAAAGCATTTGAATGATACAGCGGTGGAATACATCAACGGGATCGAGGTGATCAAGGCCTTCGGAAAAACGGGCAGCTCTTATGAAAAGTTTGTGAATGCCGCCAGAGAGGGTGCGGATTGTTTCATCAAATGGATGAGGAAGTGCATTTGGCCGCAGTCAGGGATGATGGCATTTATGCCGGCGACTTTTCTTGGCGTGCTTCCTGTCGGACTGATCCTGGTCGGCAACGGCAGTCTGTCAGCGGAGAGTTTTATCACCTGCATCATCCTGTCGGCAGGACTCATTGCGCCGTTGATCATCGCGTTTTCCTATATGGATGACATTGCCAAGATGAACTCGATCTTCGGAGAAGTGACGGAGATCCTTGAGAGAGAAGAGATGGAGCGGCCGAATAAGGCGGAAGCAAAACCACGGGGATCGGACATCGTACTGACAGATGTTCATTTCACATACAAGGACAAGGAAGTTCTTCATGGAGTCAATATGGAGATCAAGCAGGGAGAAGTAACAGCGATCGTCGGTCCGTCCGGATCCGGAAAGAGTACGATCGCAAGGCTGATCGATTCCCTGTGGGATGCGGATTCCGGAACGATCACCTACGGTGGAGTCGATATCAGAAAGCTTCCGTTGAAGGAATACATGAGTCAGATCGCCTATGTCGCGCAGGATAATTATCTGTTTGATATGAGTGTGAAGGAAAACATCCGGCTTGGAAAGGAAAACGCTACGGATGATGAGGTGATCAACGCAGCAAAAGCAACCGGCTGTCATGACTTTATCATGGGTCTTGAAAACGGCTATGATACGCTTGTCGGCGGAGCGGGAGGGCATCTTTCCGGCGGCGAACGCCAGAGAATATGCATAGCCAGGGCGATGCTGAAGGATGCCCCTGTAGTCATCATGGATGAAGCTACGGCATATACCGATCCCGAGAACGAAGCGCTGGTTCAGGAAAGTGTTGCAAAACTGGTAAAGGGAAGAACGCTGATCGTGATCGCACACCGGCTTTCCACGATCGTGACCGCGGATAAGATCTTTGTCATCAATGACGGAAAAGTGGATGCGGTCGGAACGCATAAGGAACTGCTGGCAGGCAGTATTCTCTATCGCAGGATGTGGGAAGCACACAGCAGCGTGAAGGATGAGATCGGGGACAGTGATGAAGCAACAGACCCGGCCAAATCCCACCTGGCAATCGGAAAGGAGGCAGTATAAATGCTCGAAATGTTCAGGAAATTCTTTCATTTCTGTAATGAAAAGAACAGAAAAAAACTATACGGCGCCGTTGTCCTTGGTGTTTTGGACGCGATTTTCGGCGCGATGAAGATACCCGCAGCTTTTTTTGCGATCACGGCAGTATTGAACGGAGAGATCAATGCAAGATCGATCCTCATTGTGATCGGATTCATGTTGATCTCTACCATAGGCAAGATGATCGTGAACCGGTTTTCCAATATGCTGCAGACAGAAGCTGGATACGATACGTGTGCACAGAAACGGATTGAGATCGCCGAACATCTCAGGTATCTGCCGATGGGATACTTCAATGATAAGAGCCTCGGTCATATCACATCCGTTACGACAAATACGCTGGAACAAATGAGCGATATCGCAACACGCGCGATCATGATGGTGCTGCAGGGGAGCATCACCACTGTGGTGATCGGAATCGGCATGTTCCTGTTTGATGTGCGGATCGGTCTGATCTCCGTGATATGCATTGCCGTGTTTATGCTCGTCAACACGGTTACCAATCGCAGGGTTGCAAAGGTTGCTGATGAGAAGATAGAAGCGGATCGCGAAATGGTCGGCGTGATACTGGAATACATTCAGGGAATCGCTGAGATTAGAAATTACAATATCTTTGCCCGTAATTCATCAAGAGTCGAAAACAGTATCGAGAGAAAGAAGAAAGCAGATATCAAGGCGGAGATAACAGCGATCCCTGCTGTGGGCGTGCAGATGCTGATCTGCAAACTGGCCGGTGTCGTGATCGCTGCCGCTTCCCTGTACTTTTTCTTCACAGGGACGATGGCATTGAACTATCTGATCACGATGCTGATGTGTTCGTTCATGGTATTTGAGGCACTGGACAGTGCGGGCATTTACACGGCGCTTTTGAAAGTGATCGGAAAAGGCGTGGATCTTGCAAATGAGATTCTGGAAATCGAACAGATGGATATCAACGGAGAGGAAATCCATCCGGAAAGAAAGGATATTTCTCTTGAGCATGTGAACTTTGCTTACGAAAACAGAAGGATCATAGATGACGTGACTTTGGATATCAAAGAAAAGAGTACGACAGCCATCGTCGGTCCGTCCGGCGGCGGAAAGACAACGATCACGTCTCTGATCGCACGTTTCTGGGATGTACAGGAAGGAAAGGTCACGCTCGGCGGAAGAAATGTCAAAGATTATAGTTTTGACAGCCTGATGGAAAATTTCAGCTTTGTATTCCAGAGGGTCTATCTGTTTGAGGATACCATCGCGAACAACATTCGATTCGGAGAACCGGAGGCGCCGATGGAAAAGGTGATCGAGGCAGCAAAGAAAGCAAGATGCCATGATTTTATCATGAGCCTTCCGGATGGATATGATACGATCATCGGTGAGGGCGGCGCATCTCTTTCGGGCGGTGAAAAGCAGCGCATCTCCATTGCCCGGGCCATTATGAAAGATGCCCCCATCATCATTCTTGATGAAGCAACCGCTAACGTGGATCCCGAGAACGAGGCAGAGCTTACCAGGGCAATAGAGGAACTCACCAGGAACAAGACCATCATCATGATCGCGCACAGACTGAAGACGGTAAGACATGCGGATCAGATCCTGGTTGTAGCTGACGGTAAGATCAGCCAGAAAGGAACCCACGAAGAATTGATGACGCAGGAAGGCATTTATAAGAACTTTGTGAGTGAAAGAAAGGAAGCAGTTTCATGGAAAATACAGGCAACGGCATAATCTTCTGTCGTTTGCGATAGCATGATCTCCTGCACGTTCAAGTCTGCCACTCGGCAGACTTGGTGCCGGAGGCTTTATCACGGCCGGGGTATTCTCCGGTCGTGATTGATTATTGCAGGTTTTGAAATTATCCCGCATAATGTTTTCAAAAGGATTTCCTGAAATGATCAAACAGAGAGGATGAAACATTGTTTCAAGAATACTATAAAAAACTTTTGGATCAGCTGGCGGTTGACCTTAATTGCGTTCCCTCAGATTTCCGGGCGAAGGAGAATATCATCACAAAGTCGGCATGGATTGAGGGAAGAAGAAACTACGGCCCCGATCTGTTTTTGCAAATCGCGACATGTGGAGTGAATACCGTGATTATGGCGGACGAACGTCTCCATGAATTCCTGCGCGAATGGGTCAAAGATGAGGGAGGACATCACTTGTTTGAGTTTGAGAATCTCCCGAAACTGGACGAAGAGTTGAAACGATACGGCTATCAGATGAATCCGACACACCATCTGTTTTTGCCTTGCCGTGAAGTCCGCGTAGAAGAGCGCTTTCGTGTGAAGTGGCTTTATGACAGTGAGATCAGCCCGTTCTATGGTGATCCGCGGTTTCCAAATGCGATCGTCTACCCGAAGCCATGTCCGGAAAGGCCTGATCGAATTGCAGTTGTTGCTCTCGATGGAGATACCATTATGGGGATGGCAGGCTGTTCGGAGGATGGGCCGCATTGGCAGCAGATCGGAATCGATGTTTTGCCGGAATATCGATCGAGAGGGATTGGATCCTATCTTGTAACGCTTTTGAAGAACAAGATCATTGAGAGGGGCGACGTCCCGTTTTATGGCACCGGTGCGGCGAATATTCATTCCCAGAATATTGCGATCAAAAGCGGTTTTAAGCCGGCATGGGTGGAAACTGAAGCGGAAAAGATCGGGACAGAAAAATGATCATTCATCCGATACCGCCATTATATGATGAACATTCAAACATACTGATATTGGGAAGCTTTCCTTCCGTGAAATCCAGGGAGGAAGGTTTCTTTTATGGTCACCCTCAGAATCGCTTCTGGAAGGTTACTTCTGCAATATACGGGGAGGATGTGCCGCGTACCGTCGGGGAAAAGAAGGCTTTTCTGCTGCACAATCGGATTGCACTTTGGGATGTGATCGGGTCATGCGACATAGAAGGCTCAGCGGATTCCAGCATTCGAAATGTTTCGGCAAATGATCTGGGTGTGATCCTAGATCACGCCGATATCAGGCAGATCTATGTGAACGGCCAGACTGCCTATAAGTACTATCATAAATATACAGAGAAAAAAATAGGCAAGGCAGCAATCTGCCTGCCATCGACCAGCCCCGCAAATGCGGCATGGTCCGTAGAACGGCTGACGGCTGCGTGGAGTTGTATAAGAGATTGACGCTCAAGGAGCGATAGAAAAGGGATTGCTTTTTGTATGTAACACATTATATAATGTACTTGAAGAGGTACGTGATTAGGTACTCGAAAGGTGGTGTATGATGACAGTAGCAAAGCAAAATGATCTTAGAGCAAATCTGCGAAAGTACTTTGAGCTGGTATGGACTGGTGAGCAGATCATAATACCGAGACGGGAAAACAAAAATGTGGTCATCCTGTCCGAGGCAGAGTATAAGGAACTTGAGCGCGCGAAGAAAAATGCGGAATACCTTACCAAAATAGACCGGGCAATCGCGCAGAGGGACTCTGGTACTATGCAGGAACACGATCTAATTGAGGTATAGGTCGATGCGGAAGCTATGGAGTGATGAGGCTTGGGAAGAGTACCTTTATTGGCAAGAAACCGACAAGAAGAAGGCTAAGAAGATAAATGACCTGTTGAAGTCCATTGAGCGCGAGGGTGCTATGAAAGGGATCGGAAAACCGGAGCCATTGAAGTACCGAAAAGGATATTCTCGACGAATAGACGAGGGCAATAGACTGGCCTATGATGTTGAGGACGGGGTTCTTTATATCTATGCCTGCCGGGGCCATTACGATGATTGAGGAGCTTGTTTTTCATTACATTAGCCTTTTCTTAGGACGTCAAAATCTTACCTAAGAGGAGGCTAATTTGCTGAACGAATGAAACGAGGGAAAAAATATGACCAGCTCAGTCCGACGAGCAATAGAAAGCGATATTTTTGCCATCATGGAGTAGCAATCTTGACGCTATGAGGTTTTATAAGAAGCCGGGGCATACGCCCTATAACGTGAGTATGGAGAGAATTCTTTGAATTCTTGCTTGTCGCGGTTCAAAGCCTACACATTGTGGCTTTTTTTGTATGCAAAGCAATCGAACTAACGTTTGGTTTGAGTGAAATAGTAACTGCTAGAACATATTGACACTGAAAAATTTAAATTGATTCTAGAGAGAATCATATTCCAATGGTAGCTGATTTGAAGACGGGCGGAATAGATGCGGATTTGTTTGAGCAAGTTTTTCTTTTATATAGATGCCACTATTATGACCGTACTGAGGATCCCTCTAGAATGATTGTCGTTACGAAGAGCGGAGAAGAACAGTTGGAGTGGGATTATAGTTCTCTCTCTGTCCTCTAGAACGGAGGACATATGAAAAAAACCATAGACTTATTGGGACAATCAGATCATGCTTTTAATCCAAATGATGCAAGGGATCAATATGTAAAAGGCTTTATAGAGCATGGGTACAATGACATATGGAAGGTTAATGACTTCTTGGAAGATAAAGGCTTAGAACTATTGGGAATATGACAGTTCCTCCCAGTGTTAACAGGTAGTATGATACAGGAATCATAGGTGACAAATCGAGGGATAAAAAATGAATAAACTAAGAAAAAGAAATCTGCTGATCTTTTCACTGCTGGGATGTTTATTGTTGGCCGGGTGCGGCGGCAAAGAAATGAGAACAGCTGCAGATGCTTCCGAATCCAAACAGGAGACAGAAACGGACCCACTAACGGAAACCTCCGTGCCGGACGCGCCCGAGTCGGAGGAAAAAGAGGCATCCGAAACGGAGTACGAGCAGGAGTCTTTGGAACCCGCGGATAATCACTATGTCCACAGGTTTGATTCTTTTGATGATCTGCTGCTTGCATACAAGGAGGCACAGGAAAGACATTATACGAAGGATCAGGTCGAGTTGATCTTTGGATACGGGGAACCACTTGTCAATTACGGCTGGCCCGATGAGTTATCGCCATATGACGTTGGGTATGTCTATTATGATGTGGATTCCGACGGTACTGACGAGATGATTATCACCGTTGGAAATGAGATCGTGGAGATCTACAGTCGGTTCGGCGATAAGGTGCAGCGGTTCTATGCAGCGCCGTATGGTTATGAGGTCACTTTGTACCCCGGAGGGATTCTGAAACAGGTTGCGCCGGATGATTCTGAGTTTCCGGGTACGTCATGGTTTACGTATGATGCAGGCCTTGCCGGATATTATGAAGATTTCGAGGAGAGGCCGGACGGATACTATACCTTTTGCCACTATGAGATCGATGATTCGGATCGTGAAGAGATAGAGGCCAGACTTCGAGAGGATCCTGATGCGGATATGCCTGTTTGGATCCATGAGTGGTCAGATGAACTGACAAAAACCGAATACGAAAAACTTCTTCCGACGACAAGCGCCATAGCGTTTCCCGCGATCGAGAAACTGTTTGAGGTTGTACTTCCCGAGGGATATGTATCGAGATTTGAGGCGAATGAAGGATATGAAGACGAGGTCATCCCGGAGTATTTGATCTATGTAAAATCACCGGATGGATACGCAAATCTCCGTACAGGACCGGGCACTGAGTATGATGTGATCTGTCAGATCCCGACCGGCGATTCCATGGAGGTATATCGCGAGAGTGCAACAGATGAAAAAGGAAAAAAATGGCTGAAGGTTGCGTACTGGCACCCTGATGGAACATCACAGCTTGATGGATCAGATGATGTCGGCACATGGGAAACAGGGTGGATTGCCGAATCACAGGTTGAATAGTGTTAGCCGAAATTGTTCTGATATAATGATTGTTACCGGAGGAGAAAAACAATGAGAAAAAAGAAACTGCTTATCAAAATGATCACAATGACCACCTGCACAGTGTTGATACTGGGCATGACAGCTTGCGGGAAGGGCACTGAGTCGGTTTCTTCCGGATCTGAGGAGAACCTTAATCAGCAGGATGAAAGCGCCCGGCAAAAGGAAGAAGGCGGCGAGGCAGCAGTGACAGAAAAGGAGAATGCTTCCGCTGCTTCACAGGTTTCTAAAGAAGAAATGACAGAGCGTTTTATCGATCAGGTTGCATCGGAAGCAAAGGTGAACCGTGAGGAGGTCAGATATTATCTTGTTGATGATTTCAATTCCGATGGCAAGTATGAAGGCTTCCTGTTCGCCGGAGGAGAAGTGGATCCTGACTGGAATTCTGCGGAAGGTGAAATTTGGTTTGCAAATGAAAATGAAACCGAGAAGATCCATGACGAATTCAGTTTCCTGTTAAATGAGGATGACAATATCTTTCGCATCATAGAAGGTGAGGATAAGAACTTTGTGGCTTTCAATGATATGTATGCCACATCTGCCGTGACAAATCTTTACTATATGGATGGCGATACCTGCAAAGAATCTGTGGTATCCAGGATCGGAGATGCCAGCGTCAATGAGAAAACGGGCGATCTTGTCATTACGCTTAGCGCCTATGATTGCTTTTGCACCTATACAGAAGGTTCCGATGAACCGGAATGGTCGGGACATAGCTGGAAACCATACTACTACTATTACAGCAGGAACACCGGTGACTTTATGGAGTATGGAGCAAAAGAGATCACGGCAGATGTTTATAAGGATCTGACAGGCACCGATCTTTCTTCCATGCTGACGAGTCGTGGCTATTCTCAGGGCAGTATTATTCAAAGGGACAACGGCATCCTTAATGTGAATTATTCACAGACGTCGGATCTTGGGGACGGATCAACAACTGTCCAATACATGAATGCTACTTACGATACCCGCGATGGTGGCTATATCAGCGCCTGGGGCGATGAAGAACCGGGATTTTTTGAGTCGGATTTTGGAGGGTTCTATGAGGTGCAGCTGTCGACTGCCGGTGCGGATCAGGCTGTTCTTCCGAGCAGCGGTGCAGACGTTTACGGCGTTTTTGTCATGTCCTCAAAGGATGCCGATCAATGTGTCGAGGCCGAGCTAAAACTTGAGGATGCGGGATTCGACGATGACGCTGTTTTATATACGCCGGACTTTTCCGGGCTTAATTCCGATCCCTATTACGTGGTGACAGCAGGGCTGTTTGATTCTGAGGACGAAGCGAACAAGAGACTCGCAAAGGTTCAGTCTGCAGGATTTCCGGATGCTTATGTGAAATTTGCGGGACAGTACATTGGCGAGAAATACCTCTATACCATGTATGATCCGGAAGGTATCGAGATTCTCAAGGACTGTGTCATACTTCACGATGTACCTGTTTCCATTCCTTACATGATAGAGGGCAGTGAAACCACAAATATGGATCTCTATGTATATGAGGACGCCGAATTTGCCAAGGATGCGGAAACAGACACCTTTGCAAATTACGAAAAGGGAGACACGCCCTACAAATGGATCGTCAGAAATTATAATCTGCTGAAATCGGATCCGGAAGCATATTCGCAGGACGGACCGGCACTGTCGGGGGTATTCAAGATCGCCGTCGAAGGGAATACGATCACTGAATATTGCGGCAGCTATTGGTGGGATTGAGAACCATCCTGATACAGTGGGTGGGAAGAGGGGAACCGAGGCCGGACGATGCGAAGGCTGTCCGCGGAGAGACATGGACCGTTTCCCAGGGGGACACGGAACGAACTGTGATCCCGGAATATCCGTTCAATAAAGAAGACGGAGAGCAGACCACCTGCCTGCAGGCAGCGGAGCTGGCCGGAAGTGATATCTTCTATATCCTGACAGATGTAAAACGATCGCAGGAGGAGGACATCGGCTGGCGGGAAGGCTATACGCTGGAAGCCATTCATTTTTGGCATGCGGGGATATTTGCCGGAGATCCGGAGGAGCTTGCGGTTGAATAAATAATATGCGACGGAAAAAACTATATAGCAACAGATATAGGTAAGCCAGATAGGGAGATGCTCGTTCTCTCGTGTTATTTCAATATGGACCCCGAACTACTCGATGCTGTGGCAATATCGACTCTTGGAGGTTTCGAGAGCAAGGCAGGCAGATTTGTCGGCAGCAAGATGTTCGGCTATGAAAAGCGTGACGGCCATTGTATCACGAATCTTGGCAGGGTAGAGAGTAACGTTATAAGCGAGGCCGTATTCATTCCGCCTGCGTCTCCTGCAAACAGAAAGGCGTGGGGCGTTCTGACGATAAACAAGAAGATGAGGATATGTTCGATACATTCAAGGTAAATGTGTAGGGATGATTAATATTTCGAAGTTGAGCAAACAATATGATGTTCGTGCTCTGGATGATTCCGATACGGATATGATACTTGATGTATATAAAGAGAATGATCTGTTTTTTCAATACTGTGAAGCCGAACCGACCAGGCAGCAGGTGATCGAGGACATGCATATCACTCCGCCCGGAAAGGATCTGGCTTCAAAGTACTTTATTGGGTTTTATCAAGACACGGAACTTGTAGCGGTTTTGGATCTCATAGATGGATATCCCGAGCCGGAAATCGCATATATCGGGATGTTCATGATGAATATCCGCCGACAGGGAAAGCAAATTGGAAGTGCGATCATCAGTGAAGTCGAAAGATATCTGAAGGAAAACGGGAAGAAATCTGTCCGCCTTGCCATAAACAAGGGAAATCCACAGTCAACGCACTTCTGGAAGAAAAACGGCTACATCGTCTTTCGTGAAAGCAACAAAGATGGATGGGGAATACTTCTGGAGGCAGAAAAGGTTCTATAATGTACAGCGGCAGATCCTTGAAGACGGATGAATATCATGAAAAAAAGTACACGGATCAGAACGTCTTTTTGAGAGAAACTTGACAGGCTAATAATTGCTAGCTATAATGCAGCTAACGTTTATTAGCAAACGGAGAAAGTCATGACTACGAAAGAGAAAATACTGGATGCGGCATTAACATTATTTTCAGAGAGTGGATACGATGGAACAAGTGTGGAGCAGATCGCAAATGTTGTAGGGATCAAAGCCCCATCACTATACAAACACTATAAGGGAAAAGAGGACATCCTGAATGCGTTGATCGATTCTGCCGAAGCACGATATGAGGAAATGTTTGGATCCGAGAATAACATAGGAAAAGTGCCGCATGATCGAGAGGAATTTATAAAAGCGACTATGGAAAGGATCTCATTTACAATGAGAGATCCTATCATCCGTAAGACGCGGATGCTTCTTGTTCAGGAACAGTTCAGAAATGACAGGATTTCTGCGGCTACGACCAGGCATCAGCTGGATGGGGTACAGAGGATGTTTGCAAAGATCATGAAAGGCATGATGGATGAGGGGATTGTCAAAAAAGATGATCCGGAACTGCTTGCAGTAGAACTTACCGCACCGGCCGTTTTGCAGATCGCAAGGTCAGACAGACAGCCGCAATATGCGGAAGAATGCAGGGATAACATTGAAAAACATCTCCGGCATTTTTGTGATGTGTATATGAATGATAAGGATATGGGTTATAGAAAACAAAAGAAAGCATGATAGTTACCTATTCGGACAGACGTTGTTGGAATACCACATGTATCGATCATATATCTAAGGGAGAGAACATTGATTTTTAAACAGGCACTTCTTATTATTCAATACATTACGATCATCGGACTGTTTCTGGAGATCGTGATCGTGATTCGCAGATGCACAAGTAAACTGCATATTTACCTTCTTCTGAACTGTCTTGCGACTCTGGTGTCGAATATCGGATATCTCTGTGAAATGAACGCGCCGACAGAGGAGGCTTATTATGTCGCCTTGAAGTTTTCCTATGCGGGGCGCGTGTGGGTGGCTTTTACGTTGTTTTTGTTTGTTTTGGAACTTTGCAAGGTCAGACTGCCGGCTCTTGTGAGGGATGTCTTGGTGGGGGTGCATCTTTTTACTTATGTTCTGGTGCTTACGATCCAAAAGCATGACCTCTATTATACCGATACCAAATTCCGCTATGTTATAAATGGAATCTTTCCCAAGCTCTTTCATAAAAACGGGATTTGGTACAATATCCACATGGTGATCCAGATCGGATACATCGTGCTCGGTCTGATCCTGTTGTTTCGGTCATTGTACCGGGAAAAGAACAGGACCGCAAAGAAGCGGATCGTGGTGGTGCTTTGTGCGATCATTGCCGAAAGCTTTTTCTATATCGTGATGATGATCGGCATCCCCGGCCTGACAAATGTGTATGATGTTACGATGCTCGGATATTTTATCGGCACCATGTTTATGCTGATCGCCATCATTTCTTTTGATCTTCTCGGAACGAAGGAGATCGCACGGGAGTTTGTGATCGACAGGATCTCCGAAGGGATCATCGCGGTGGACAGGGACGGCATGGTTCAGTATGCCAATGAGCCGGCGAAAGAGCTCTTTCCCACGTTGAAAGATGAGGGCAGGGAACTGCCGGAAGAAGTCGGGCGCGCTGTGGAGAGCGACGAGAACATTTCGCTGAAAGGTCATATTTACAGGCCGGAAATTAACGAGCTGCTCTATCAGGGAAACAACTACGGCAAGCTCTATGCGTTTGTGGATGAAACGGATCACATCCGATATATGGAGGAACTGGAAGAGCAGAAGGAGATCGCGGATAACGCGAATCAGGCCAAAAGCCGGTTCCTTGCAAGTATGTCCCACGAGATACGCACCCCCATCAATGCAGTGCTGGGACTGGATGAGATGATCTTAAGAGAGAGCACGGAAAAGGAGATCAGATCTTACGCTGCGGACATCCAGTCTTCAGGGAAGACGCTGCTTTCCCTCATCAATGATATCCTGGATCTTTCCAAGGTGGAAGAAGGGAAAATGGAGATCATTCCCGTACAGTATGAGCTTTCGTCCCTGATCAACGATCTTGTGAATATGGTGCGGGACCGCGCCGACAGAAAGGGTCTTGCATTGATCCTGGAAGTGGATAAAGAGACGCCGCACCTTCTCTGCGGAGATGAGATCCGGATCCGGCAGTGCGTGCTGAATCTTCTTACCAACGCAGTGAAGTACACAGAGACCGGCTCCGTGACCCTCAAGGTTTATTCCGAGAAAAAGGACGATCAGAGGATCAGCCTGGGCTTCGCCGTTACCGATACCGGCATCGGCATGAAGCAGGAGGATTTGGACAAGCTGTTTTCGCCGTATCAGAGGATTGAGGAAAAAAGGAACCGTACCATCGAGGGCACTGGGCTTGGCATGAGTATCACCAGACAGCTCCTGGATCTGATGGGCAGCAGTCTGGTGGTGAAGAGCGAATACGGCCGCGGCTCGGTCTTTTCCTTTACCGTGATACAGGACGTGATAAACTGGGAGGAGATCGGTGAGTTCGCAGAGAGATTTGATGACGAAAAGGCGGATGCCTGCGAGTATCATGCGCTTTTCTTTGCGCCAGAGGCACGGATTCTGGTGGTGGACGACACCGAGATGAATCTTACGGTGATGCAGAGTTTGCTGAAACAGACCGGGATCCTTGTCGATACAGCTCTGTCCGGGCGGGAGGCGCTTGCGCTTTCGGAAGAGACGGCATACGATGCGGTCTTTATTGACCATATGATGCCGGATATGGACGGCATCGAAACCCTGCAAAGGATCAGGGAAAACGATCGCAATGCAAATACGCCGGCCATTGCGCTTACGGCAAATGCAGTATCCGGTGCCCGGGAGATGTATCTGGAGGCAGGCTTTACGGATTACATATCTAAGCCGGTGAAGGGGATCAGGCTGGAAAAGCTGCTGCTTTCGCTGCTGCCGCCTGAGAAGCTGCACGAGGTGGAGACAGGGACACAGACTGCTTCCCTGAAGGAGGATGCGTCGCTTCCGGAATGGCTGCTGAACGTGCCGGGTCTTGATACGGAGCGAGGACTGGATAATTGTGGCTCGGCGGAGGGCTATCAGAATGTGCTGACCGTATTTCATCAGACGGCAGGCGACAAGACCGAAGAGATTGAGACGCTGCACCGGGAAGCAGACCTTGCGAACTATACGATCAAGGTACATGCCTTAAAGAGCTCCGCAAGGATCATCGGAGCCACAGAGCTGTCAAAGCTTGCAGAAGCGCTGGAAACTGCCGGAAAAGAAGCGGATAAGGACTTCATTGAGGCGCATCATGATGAGCTGCTGTCATTGTATCGGGATTTTGACCGGGCGCTTGCTCCGCTGGATCAGCAGACAGATGCTTTAGAAGAGATCGATCCGGCGGCCATGAAGGAAGCGTATCAGACCATGACGGAGATTGCCGGGAGTATGGATTATGGACTGATGGAGTCACTGCTGAAAGAAGTTCGAAGCTACAGGCTTTCCGAAAAGGATGAAACAAACATCAAAACCATCGAAGATCTTTTGAACAGGCTGGACTGGGACGGCTTAAGGGATATGGCAGCCAGGGCCTGTTCGGAAGCGTAAAGGAAACCACAGGAGGAACACATGATCAATCAAAAAGAAGCAGGAAAAGTTGTGATCATCAGCGTAACAGACAGCTTTCTCGCAAAAAGCCTGAAAACAAAATTGGATGAGCAGAAGATCCCGTCCGTGTTTTCATATGCGAAGATCAAGGAGATCGGAGAGTACACAGAACATATGGAGGTTGCAGTCGTTTTCATGAGTGAGGAGCTCGTGGCCATGACGGATTCCCTGGTTTTCTTGAAAGATACGGTTGAGGACAGGGCCCGCGGGCTGATCCTGGTCGGAGACGCGGAACAATACGATGTTGTGAAGAAGGTCATTCCGCCGCAGACCATCACAGCCTGGTATCAGAGACCAGTGGATATTGAAGCCCTTCTGAATGGGATCTGTGTCTATCTGGATGAGAATACAGGCGAGAAACGGAAAAAGACTATCCTGATCGTAGATGACGATATCACCTACATGCGGACGGTCTATGAATGGCTGAAGGACAGTTATCATGTGGGAATGGCAGCCAACGGTGTGCAGGCCATTGGTTACCTTTCTAAAAACAAAGCGGACCTGGTCCTCCTGGACTATGAAATGCCTATCGCCAATGGCCCGCAGGTGCTTTCCATGCTGAAAAACGATGCCGGGACGGATCAGATCCCCGTCATATTCCTCACGGGGCATGGTGACAAGGAAAGCGTGATGTCCGTCATCGGCTTAAAGCCTGTAGACTATCTTCTGAAGACGATCGATAAAGCAACACTTTTACAGAAGCTGCGGGATTTTTTCGGGAAGTGACATGCTTGTGGAGGCTTGGAATCCTGCGAGCTGTACAAGGACGCATTGAGGGGCGGAGGACCGGAACGAGGCGCATTCGTATTCTATGACTGCCTGTGCCCAAGCGAAAACGGCCCGGTTAACTGGGGGCATTGGGGAATAGATTGGACAGCAGAAAATGCAACAGAATATCTTCAAGGTTAAAATGAATGTGTCGGTAGTATACAGGGAGGAAGAAGTATAATGGCATCAACAAAAGAGTATTTGGATTTTATACTGGAACAGCTTTCTGAATTGGATGACATAACATATCGGGCGATGATGGGCGAATACATCATCTATTACCGGGGCAAGGTTGTCGGCGGTGTTTATGATGATCGGTTTCTTGTAAAACCGGTAAAGTCTGCCATGGCGATGATGCCGGAGGCCGTTCTCGAGTTGCCTTACGAAGGCGCGAAGGAGATGCTTCTGGTTGATAACGTTGAGAATAAGGAGCTTCTGCGGGATTTATTGGAAGCAATGTATGAAGAATTACCCGCTGTGAAGAAAAAGAAGTAAACTCTAATGAAAGACTGATTAAACCTTTAGATCCCCGGTAAACGAATCGATTTTTTGATCATTATCTGCATTGACTTTTGTTTTCGGATCTATCAGGATAAGCTGTGCTGCAAAAGTCTCTATACCAAGCTGTTTTTTGACTCTTTCAAAAGCTTTTTCAGCACCATTCCCGCTCTGGCATGCGAAAATAGCAATCTTTTTTCCTATAATCTTTTCTCTTTGCTCATTCAGAAATGTGCAGATCGGAGGCGCCGGACGGCTTGCCCATACAGGAAAACCAAGGATGATCGTATCATATTTTGATGCATCGAATTCATAAGGTTTAAGCGGAGGCTGCTCGCCCATCACAGCGCTTTTTCCGCCCCATAAGAATTTCTTTGCTCCTTTGTCTGGATAAGCCTTATCTGGTTCAATCCTGATCAGATCCGCATCAAGTTTTGCAGCAAGCTTTTCTGCAACCATCTCGCTGTTTCCAAGCATAGAATAATAAACGATCGCCGTATTCATCCTGTTCTCCTTTAAAAACTGTTTTCCTGCACCATATTGTGTATGGAATAAACGCATTTGTCAAGAAAAGAAACGCTTACAATTGAAGGATGGTTGTCGCGAGATTATAATGAATCCGGGATAAATATATGGTCGAGTAGAAAGGTCCTGGAACTGGTCAATGGAGGGAGAGAATAAATGGATATCGTATTCGATGTAGCAACAAAAGAAGACATTCATGAATTGATAAGTATGCGGATCGCATATATGATTGATGATTTTGGCTCAGTATCCGATCATGAGAGGGCATGCATGGAAAAGCAGCTGCCGGATTACTTTGAAAGAAAACTCGGCACAGAGCTTGTTGCATTTGTTGCAAAGGAAGCTGACCGGATCGTGTCCGTAGCGTATCTGCATATCATTGAAATGCCCGCAAATTCAATATTACTGAACGGCCTGTATGGAGAGGTGTTAAGTGTATATACAAAACCGGAGTATCGTGGAAAAGGATTATGTACCAGGTTAATGGAAAACCTTGTTGAATATGGTAAAAAAAGAGGCCTTGGGCGTATTGACCTTTCCGCTACCGACGATGGATATCCCATCTATGCGAAGGTCGGTTTCAAGGAGAAAGAGCACAGGTATCGGGATATGCGGTACAAATTGATATAAGAACAGTTATCACAGTGAAGACAAATATGAAGCAGCCGTTTACCCTCGTTTTCCCGCTTTTCCGATGATCCAGCAGATAAAGAATACCGCCACATCCACGGCGACAATGGTAGAACCCACAGGTGTTCCTGCCAAAACGGATATGACAAGACCGATGAATGCCGAGACAATCGATAAAACAGCCGAGCATATCGTAACCGATTTGAAGTTGCGAAATAAACGCATCGCGGAAAGTGCCGGAAAAATGACCAGCGCGGAGATCAGGAGCGACCCTACCAGGTTCATCGCCAGTACGATGATCACTGCGATAACAACCGCGACAAGGAGATTATATGCATCCGTCCTGATCCCGGTTGCTCTTGAGAAATCCTCATCAAAGGTTACCGCAAAGATTTTGTTGTAGAACAAAAGAAAGATCAGCACAACCGTTACGGAAAGAACCACACATAAGGTTACTTCGCCTTCCGTCAGCGTAAGGATGGACGTGGAGCCGAACAAGGTGGAGCAGACATCGCCGGTCAGGTTCGATGATGTGGAAAAAAGGTTCATGATCAGATATCCGAAAGCAAGAGCTCCGACAGATATCATGGCGATTGCCGCATCCCCTCTGATCTTTGCGTTCTGTCCGGTACGCAGCAGAAGGATCGCACTGACAACCGTGATCGGAAGAACAAGCATCATCTCGTTTGTAAAATGGAGAACGCCTGCAATCGCCATCGCACCGAATGCTACGTGAGAGAGCCCGTCCCCGATGAACGAAAATCTTTTCAGGACGAGTGTCACGCCAAGAAGCGATGAGCAGAGCGCGATCAGGATCCCGACGATCAAGGCGTACCGGACGAAGGGGTATTGAAGATACAGGAAAAGCTTTTCAAGCATCTTTTTCACCACCTTCCTCTGCTTTGCATAAACCCTGTGAATCTGAAAATCCGCTTCGCTCATGTGTCTGGGCGGAAAGAAATATCTTTCCAACTTCACTGGAAAGGTATTCATCTCTGGTTCCGAAGAAAACCCTGTCTCCGATATGCAGTATATGAGTTGCAAAACAGACAGCCGCAACGACATCGTGGGAGATCATGATGATCGTGATCCCTTCCTGATTCAATTCTTCGATCAGATCATACATCTGTGCGGTCACCATCGGATCCAGTCCTGCCACAGGCTCATCAAGGAGCAGCACCTTCCGTGTTGCACATAAAGCCCTTGCCAGCAAAACACGTTGCTGCTGTCCTCCGGACAACTCTCTGTAGCAACGATCCTTAAGATCCAGAATTCCCATGCGGTTCATGTTTTCCGTTGCAATCTTTTTTTCTTCTTTATTATAAAATGGACGAAGTCCGCAGCGCGCCTGAAATCCAGAAAGAACGATTTCTTTTACGGATGCGGGGAAGTCTCTCTGAACGATCGTCTGTTGCGGAAGATATCCAATCTCACTTGACCGCAGTCCGTCGCTGTTTTCAATTTTCCCTCCTGCAGGCTCTCTGAGGTGCAGGAGAGTTTTCATAAGTGTGGTTTTACCGGAACCGTTTTCTCCGACGATGCAAAGATAATCGCCCTGATCTACCGTAAAGTTCAGACCGCTTACGATCGTCTGACCGTCATACCCGAGTGACAGATCCGTTGCTGTAATAAATGCCATGGTATTCTCCCTCAGCTTTCTCCCATGCAGGTTTCGCATAAACCGTAAAAAACCGTACGGATCGGATCCAGACGAAAATGGTGCTCTTCATGCAGGTGATCCTGGATTGCTTCCAGTTCATCGCAATGCAGATGGATCAGCTTTCCGCATTTTTCGCATTTGCAGTGAAAACAGAATTCTCCGGCCTCATGACTGTCCCGGCTGACATACTCAAAGCAGGCCGGACTGTTGGCATCAATGATGTATTTATTGATGACGCCTTCCTCCACCAGCCGCTCAAGCTGGCGGTAAACGGTTGACTGTCCGATGGATGCTCCCTGTTCCTTAAAATAGGCGCAGACATCGCTGGCAGTGATGTGTACTCCCGGAACGGATTCCAGATATTCCAGCAGTATTTCCCGTTGCTTTGTTTTATATTTGGACCGAGATGGCATAATGTGCCTCCTGTGAGGGTGTATGGGTAATAGAGATTGTAAAAGCGCTGTGGATGGGGTGTTGCATTAGTCACATGGCATGTGCATGCCATGTGGAATTTGCACAAAGGTTCGGCCGGACATGCTAGCATGTCCGCGCGAACTTCTGTGCAAATCGTACATGCGGCATAGCCGCATGACGCTAATGCAACAAATTATGTAATATTCCCTACAAAATCACGTCACAATCTTTTTTCACATTCTAATCTGAGAACGATTATCAATTATATCCACTAAACCCGTGATTGTCAAGAAATTCGGGAATGATTTTCATTTTCGCCTTCATTCGCCCGAATTCATCAGTATTGACCTTCATGAAACCAAGAGAGTATAATAAAACAGTATATGTGAATTCATAAGGAGGGAAATAATGGCAGCAGTCAGATATTATTCCAGATCAGGTATTACAAAGAAAATTGCGGAGGCAATCGCAGAAGGAGCCGGTACAAATGCGGTTTCCGTGGATGCTCCGGATGCAGCTTTGACTGAGAGAACAGATGTGCTTTTTCTTGGCAGTGCTCTCTATGCATACGGGTTGGATGCAAATATGAAGGCTTACCTGAAAACGCTATCGCGGGATCAGGTGGAGAAGGCAGTGCTGTTTTCCACTTCATGGATTTCGAAGCATGCACTTGATCTGATGAAAGATGCACTTACGGCAAAGGGAATTCCGGTGGAAACCGAGACCTTTTATTGCAAGAGTAAGGCTGCAGACAGCAGTATCACAGCAGCAAAGGAGTTTGCGAAAAAATTTGCCGGCTGAAAAAGTGAGCTGACCGACCGGGAGAAGGGATCATGAAAGATATCGTACAGACAACAGAGGGAAAGCGTGCCAAGAAGGCGATTGCCCTTATTTTGCTCTGCGGATGCGGAATTTTCTTTAATATGTTCGGGAGCTGGATCTCTGCGAAGACAGGGATCCCCCTCTATCTGGATACGCTCGGAACGGTTCCGGTTGCTGTGATCGGCGGATATATGCCGGGTATGGCAACCAGCGTGATCTCTATGCTCCTAAAAGGAGTTGTAGACCCGCCATCGATCTATTACAGCGTGCTCAATGTTATGATCGCTCTGGCGTCCTCCTTCTTTGCAGACCGTAAATGGCTGAAGAAATTCCGTGGCATTTTCGGTTTATGCATCCTGCTGTCCGTGATCGGCGGCATGCTCGGCTCAGTTCTGACATGGATCTTATATGGATTCGGCGGCGAAAGCGTGACCTCCGGTGCGGCGTTCTTTTTCTATGAAAAAATAGGTATGAACGCTCAGGCTTCGCAGTTTATCGCGGATTATCTAATCGACCTTGTTGATAAAACAATTTCTGTGGTATTCATGCTGATCCTTGTGAAGATCCTGCCGGAGAAGCTGAAAGAGTACTATCGTTCCATTTCCACTGTCAAAGCTCATATCTCCGAAGAGGAGCAAAGACTTGCGAACCATGTAAAATGCCGCGGCATATCGCTCCGTGCCAAGCTTGTGACACTTCTGGTTCTTGCACCTCTTGCCGTAGCGGTTGTGACAACGACAATCAGTTTTATCCTGTACCGGTCCACATCGGAGGATGACCACCGGTCGCTCGGTATGGGCGTGGCAAAACTTGCAGGCAGTGTTCTGGATGCCGACCGGATGGATGAGTATCTGGAAAAAGGCGAAGCCGCCGAAGGCTATAAAGAGGCGGAACAGCTCCTGTATCATGTACGAGAGAGTTCTCCCGATATTCTCTATATCTATGTATACCGTATCGAACCGGACGGATGCCATGTGATCTTTGATCTGGACACGGACGATCTGGCCGGTGCGGAGCCGGGAGACATCATCCAGTTTGATGATTCCTTTAAACCGTTTATCCCGAAGCTTCTTGCCGGAGAGAGGATCGATCCCCTGATCTCCAATGACCAGTACGGATGGCTTCTGACCGCATATGAACCGATCTATGATTCTACGGGGAAATGCGTGGCCTATGCAGCTACGGATATTTCCGTCAATAAACTCCGGGAAAACGAGTATGCGTTCCTGGTTCGGGAATTGTCTCTGTTTATGGGAATCTTTATTCTGATCCTCGGAGTCGGCCTCTGGTTTGCGAGAAACAGTATCGTAATTCCCATCAACGCCATGGCATATTATGTAAAGCACTTTGCGGAAAACATTGATGAGGCATCGGAAGAAAATGTAGACCGGATACGAAATCTTGATATCAGTACCGGGGATGAGGTTGAAAATCTATATCTGGCTTTCCGTAAGATGTCGGAAGACAGTATGCGTTATGTGGAAGACATTGGAACTCAGCACCAGAAGATCCAGCAGACTCAGAACGCATTGATCATGGTTCTTGCGGATATGGTGGAGAGTCGGGACAAAAATACGGGCGATCATGTACGGAAGACGGCGGCATATGTGGAGATCATCATTGAGGAGATGAAGAAAGAAGGCATCTATTCCGATATGTTGACGGATGAGTTTGTATCCAACGTGATCCGGTCCGCTCCGCTGCATGATGTAGGCAAGATCCAGGTCCCGGATGCAATCCTGAATAAACCGGGGAAACTGACCGATGAAGAATTTGCCATTATGAAAGGGCATACCACGGCCGGAAGTGAGATCATGGAACGTGCGATCGCTACGGTTCCGGATTCCGATTATCTGTACGAAGCAAGGAACCTTGCGGAATTCCACCATGAAAAATGGGGCGGCGGAGGGTATCCCAACGGTCTTTCCGGTGATGAGATCCCGCTTTCCGCAAGGATCATGGCTGTTGCGGATGTATTTGACGCACTCGTATCAACAAGAAGCTATAAAAAAGGTTTCCCGTTTGAAAAGGCTATTTCGATCATTGAAGAGGGTACGGGAACACACTTTGATCCGCAGGTAGCAAAGGCATTTCTTAACGTGCAGGATAAAGCACGCATTATTGCTGAGGAATTCGGGAAAAACGAGTGATTGCTTATCAGCGGAACAGTTGGTTGCTGATATCCCGGAAAGCAAGAACGATGTAGCCTTCCAGATCATCTCCGTCAACTCGTGCCACGCTCATCTGGCTGTAATGAAGGCGGCCGGTTTTATCCCGGCATCTGTAGTTGACTGTATAATTGGTGTATTTATCCAGCTGCTTTGTGATCCGCCGGAGAGAGATCTCTCTCTGGAAGTAGGCATGATCTTCGGTGTAAAGATACTGTTCATCGTAAGCAGTCAGAACCTTTTTGTAATCCATGACACCGGTGATATCCTGGTATAGTGACGTTTCCACTGCATGGAGACGCTTGTCTTCCGAACGGTATGAGCGGATATGACCGTTTTCCGGATTGAGAAGATAGATGCAGGAGTAATCCGCACTAAGGCCTGAAATGACAGCCGCCCGCCGGTGGTTTTCATCACGCATGTTGTGAAGATCCGTGATATCACGGATCAGGACATAGTACACGTCTCCGTATTCTTCGGTATGTACAAGTCTCCCATAATCATCGACCCATCGGAGAGCACCATCTTTTCTCTTAATGCGGTATTCCACATAATCCAGTTTTTTTGAATGGGATTCCACCTGAATGTCAATGGAATTCTGGACTTTTTCCAGATCCTCCGGATAAACCAGTCCTTGAAAGGTAAAGCCTGTAAGCTCTTTTAGCTCATCGATGGTCTGGCAGCCAAATATATCGAGCATCACATCATTAGCATAAATAAGCTCTTCTTTTTCATCCGCGTGGTAAACAAAAAAACCGCCCGGCATGCATTCTCCGAATGATTGGAATGAATCCGCCATAAAAAAGCCCCCTCTGTACTTGCAAAATAATATTTCATAATGGATTATAACGCCAAGTGCTGTTTTAATACAAGATGGACTTGCGAAGAGATGCTATGATATAATGAAGAAAGCATTTTCAGATAAGGAGCAGAGAGATGGCAAAAGAAAAGAAACTGGTTGAGAGGATCACTTCCATGAGTGAGGATTTTGCGCAATGGTATACCGATGTCGTGAAACAGGCGGAACTCATTGACTATTCGTCCGTCAAAGGCTGTATGGTGATCAAGCCGGCCGGCTACGCAATCTGGGAAAAGATGCAGACGGAGCTGGATCGACGGTTTAAGGAAACCGGTGTGGAAAACGTATATCTTCCTATGTTTATTCCGGAAAGCCTTCTGGAAAAGGAAAAGGACCATGTGGAAGGGTTTGCACCGGAGGTTGCATGGGTGACAATGGGTGGACTGAACCCCCTTACGGAGCGGCTTTGCGTACGGCCGACGAGTGAAACTCTGTTTTGTGATTTCTATAAAAATGATATACAGTCCTATCGGGATCTTCCGAGAGTCTATAATCAGTGGTGTTCTGTTGTGCGGTGGGAAAAGGAGACAAGACCTTTCCTCCGTTCCCGGGAATTCCTCTGGCAGGAAGGCCATACGGCACATGCTACGGCAGAAGAAGCTGAGGAACGCACGATCCAGATGCTGAATGTCTATGCTGATTTTTGCGAGGAGTTTCTGGCGATGCCCGTGGTTCGCGGGAAAAAGACGGAGAAAGAGAAGTTTGCGGGCGCGGAAGCGACCTATACGATCGAAGCTTTGATGCATGACGGCAAAGCGCTGCAGTCCGGGACGAGCCATAATTTCGGGGACGGTTTTGCGAAAGCGTTCGGGATCCAGTACCTTGACCGGGATAATCAGTTGAAATATGTGCATCAGACCTCCTGGGGGATGACGACGCGGCTCATCGGTGCGATCATTATGGTTCACGGAGATGACTCCGGACTGGTACTGCCGCCGTTAGTGGCGCCTACCCAGGTGATGGTGATTCCGATCCGCCAGGATGCGGAAGGTGTTCTTGATGCGGCCAAAGGCCTTGTGCAAAGCCTCGGCAACGTTTGCAACGTGAAACTTGACGATACGGACAAGAGTCCGGGGTATAAGTTTTCTGAGCAGGAAATGCGCGGGATCCCGCTCCGGATCGAGATCGGGCCGAAGGACCTTGCGGAAGGAAAATGTGTCCTTGTACGCCGCGACACGAGAGAAAAGACCATCATTTCCATCGATGAGGCAGCATCTGTTGTTCCGGAGCTATTAAAGAAGATCCAGAAAGAGATGTTTGAACGTGCGAAGGCCCATAGAGACAGTCATATCTATGATGCGAAGGATTTCGACGAGCTGGTTTCCATCGCGGAAGAAAAACCGGGATTCATCCGTGGGATGTGGTGCGGAGACCAGGCTTGTGAGGATAAGATCAAAGAGGATCTGGCCGTTACGAGCCGGTGTGAGCCGTTTGAAGACAAAGAACGGATCGGAGAGACCTGTGTCTGCTGTGGAAAACCCGCAAAGAAATTGATCTACTGGGGAAAGGCATATTAATGATCGTACTTCCCGAAAAGGTAAAAACAGTGATAAATACCCTTCAGGATGCGGGATATGAGGCATATGCCGTGGGCGGGTGTATTCGCGATTCCCTTAGAGGAAGACGCCCCCATGATTGGGATATCACGACTTCTGCGCATCCGGCTGAGGTACAGCGGCTGTTCAGACGCACGGTAGATACCGGTATGAAGCACGGGACAGTTACGGTTCTTCTGGACCAGGACTCTTTTGAGGTAACGACGTACCGTATCGACGGAGAATATCTGGACGGGCGGCATCCGGAACAGGTGACGTTCACGAAAGACCTGGCAGGTGACCTTCAGAGACGGGATTTTACGATCAATGCCATGGCCTATAATGAGGAAAACGGACTGGTTGACATATTTGGCGGACAAACGGACTTAAATGACGAAATTATCCGCGCTGTCGGCGATCCAGAGGAGCGTTTTTCGGAAGATGCACTGAGGATCTTAAGAGCGGTTCGTTTCGCGGCACAGCTTGATTTTCAGGTGGATCCTGTGACGAAGGCTGCAGCAGAGAGGCTTTCCGGATCGCTAAGACAGATCAGTGCGGAGCGGATCCGGGACGAATTATTGAAACTTCTCACATCAGATCATCCGGAGAAACTGCGTGACTGTTACGAAACCGGTATGACGGCCGCGTTTCTTCCGGAATTTGATGCGATGATGAAAACTCCGCAGAATACGCCGCATCACAGCTATTCCGTCGGGGAGCATACGATTCTCAGCATGAAACATATTGCACCGGATCCGGTACTCCGCTTTACCATGCTCCTTCATGATGCCGGAAAGCCATCTGCCCGGACTACGGATGAAAACGGGCGCGACCATTTTTACGGACATCCTGAAAAAAGTGCTGTCATAGCGGATGATGTGCTGCGCCGTCTGAAATTTGATAATGATACAAGGCGAAGGATCGTTCAGCTGGTGCGTTTTCATGATGAAAGACCTCCGCTTTCGGAAACAGCTGTACGGCGCGCGATTGTAAAGTGCGGACAGGAGGCGTTTCCGGCCATGTTTCTCGTGAGAGAAGCCGATATTATGGCACAAAGTGAGTATTATCGTGAGGAAAAGCTTCAATATATCAGGGATTTCCGTAACCTGTATGAAGAGATCTTAAAAAGGGGCGATTGCCTGACGATAAAGGACCTTGCACTCAGCGGACGGGACTTGATCGAGATGGGATATGAACCCGGACCGGAGCTGGGCCGTACTTTGGATAAGCTCCTTAGTGCGGTACTGGAACACCCGGAGAAGAACAGTAGGGAGGAGCTGATAAAGCACCTGAAAAGCCTATGAAGCGATTTTTCGTTGGATTACTACTGATTTTACCGCTCCTGACAGCGTGCAGCGGATCGAAATCCGGAACGAATCCGGATATCCTGACCCCAAAAGAGTCTGTGTCGGAAACTGGTTCAGAGGCGGCGATAAATGATCCGGAATCGGAGGATACGGAGTTATTACCTGAAGAGGATACTTCTTCGGAACTGTTTCTTCTGACCGGGGTCGATACCGTGGAAGGAACGATTTCCCTGCGTTCTGTTTCAACCGGAAAAGAAGGATCCTTCTATTATAATGGTGCAACGGCCTTCTATGATAAATACGGAACTATGATCCCACTGGTATCTCTTTCTCCCGGCGATGTGGTAACCGTATCTGTTTCGGATCAGGGAGTTCTGTCGGAGGTTCGCCTTTCGGATGACGTTTTTCAATGGAAGGATGTCTCTGATTATGAACTCGATCTTTCCAGAATGGTGTTCACATACGGAGGATCCAACTACCGGATCGATAAAAATGTGCCGGTCTATGAGAATGGCAGGGATGAGGGAATCTACAGCCTCAGTGAAGGCGACACGCTGAATGTAACCGGGATCAATAAAGATATTCTGTCTATTACGATTACGACAGGGACCGGAACGATAGCGCTTCGAAACATCGGTGTTTTTGAGGGAGGCTGGCTGAACCTTGACAGCCATGTGTATCTGGAGATCTCGGGTGAGATGAGGATTCCCGCACAGGAGGGAACGCATATCCTTACCGTTGCGAATGACGGCTGGGGAGACAGTACGGTTGTTGCGGTCAAACGCGGTGAAACCGTTGCGGTGGATCTGGAAGCGCTGAAGGGGGAAGGACCGAAATACTGTGATCTTTCCGTAGTATGTGATGTAGAGGATGCTGAAATCCGGCTGGACGGGAAGGCGATCGAAGAAGGCGTTTCTTCTTCTGTACGATACGGGGTGCATAGTCTCTCTGTGACGTCAGACGGGTTTGATCCCTGGGAAAGCAGGCTTTTTGTCAACAGCAAAGAGGCTGAGATCGAGGTGGAACTGGATCCGGAAGGTACTGCAGCCGCTAAAAAGGAGCAGGCAGAGCAGAATGCTGCTGCTGCCGCCGGACAGGAAGGATCTGCCGGGAGCCTTGCGGGAAGTCTTGCCAACAGCAGAGCTTCTACAGAAGGAACCGTAACGGCGGGGAGCGACGTCCATACCCAGCGGGAAGCGGAGCAGGCAGCGGCTGAAACCATGCTGGATACCATGTCGGGGATGCTTGATACGCTTACCGGCACATCACTTACGGGAAATGATTAAGGAAAGACTGATTTAATCAGTCTTGCCTTAGCAGCTCCGCATGGATGCGCAGAAAATCGCAGATGAATGGCACTTCGTGCCACGATTTTCGCGCTGGAAACGCTTTAATCAGCGTTTTCTTAACAAAGCGATCTCGGGATTATGATATCCCGTGCGTATAAATATCAAGATGGAGGGAAATCATATGGGTTATCAGGAAACTTATGAATCATGGCTTAACAATCCTTATTTCGATGAGTCGACGAGAAAAGAGCTGGAGTCGATCAAAGGAAATGATAAGGAAATTGAAGAGCGCTTCTATCAGGATCTCGAATTCGGAACTGCCGGACTTCGCGGCGTGATCGGTGCCGGAACGAACCGGATGAATATCTACACAGTCCGGAAAGCCACGCAGGGACTGGCGAACTATATCCTTTCCGTTGGTGCGGAAAGCAAGGGCGTCGCGATTTCTTACGATTCACGTCATTTTTCGCCGGAATTTGCGGATGAAGCAGCACTTTGCCTTGCGGCGAACGGTATCAAGGCCTATGTGTTTGAATCTCTCCGGCCGACTCCGGAGCTTTCCTATGCGGTCCGCTACCTGAAATGTACTGCCGGTATCAACATTACTGCAAGTCACAATCCGTCTGAATATAACGGGTACAAGGTCTACTGGGAAGATGGTGCTCAGATCACGCCGCCGCATGATACGGGTATCATGGGCGAAGTCCGGAAAGTGACGGACTGGAATACCGTAAAGACCATGTCGCTTTCCGAGGCGAAGGAGAAAGGTCTTTATCAGGTGATCGGAGAGGATGTTGACGGTCCATATATGGAAGAGATCAAAAAGCTTGTTCTCCGACAGGACTGCATTGACAAGGTGGCAGACCAGTTAAAGATCGTCTACACCCCGCTTCACGGAACCGGGAATATCCCTGTACGACGCGTTCTTTCAGAGATAGGCTTTCAAAATGTGTTCGTGGTACCCGAGCAGGAAAAACCGGACGGAGATTTTCCGACGGTCGGATATCCCAATCCGGAAACGGAAAAGGCTTTCGAGCTTGGCGTAAAACTTGGGAAAGAGAAGGATGCCGACCTGATCCTTGCTACCGATCCTGACGCGGATCGTCTCGGTGTATACGTGAAAGACAGCAAAACCGGTGAGTATCATCCGCTGACCGGAAATATGTCGGGCTGTCTTATCGGAGAGTATATCCTTTCGCAGAAGAAAGAGAAAGGGGAGATCCCGTCTGATGGAGCCTATATAAGATCGATCGTGACGACGACCATGGCGGATGCCATAGCAAAGTATTACGGGATTAAGCTGATCGAGGTCCTGACCGGCTTTAAATATATCGGCCAGCAGATCCTGGGATTTGAAGAGACCGGCAAGGGAACGTATCTTTTCGGAATGGAGGAAAGCTACGGATGTCTTCCCGGTACGTATGCCCGTGATAAGGATGCGGTAGCGGCTTCCATGTTCCTTTGCGAAGCAGCAGCTTACTATAAGACAAAAAACATGACTCTGTGGGATGCGATGCTGGAGATGTACGATCGTTACGGATTCTATCAGGATCATGTGGTTTCAGTTGAGAAAAAAGGGATCGAAGGTCTTCAGGAGATCAAATCTATCATGGAAAAGCTTCGTTCCGAAAAGATCGAAAAGATCGGAGCATATACGGTAAACGCGGTTCGGGATTATGAGAAGGATACGATCACGGAGCTTTCAGGAGGTGCGGTCCGTCCTACGGGACTTCCGAAGTCCAACGTGATCTATTTCGAACTGTCCGATAATGCCTGGGTTTGCGTGCGTCCGAGCGGAACCGAGCCGAAGATCAAGTTTTACATCGGAACCCGCGGAAACTCATTTGATGATGCGAAAAATCGCTCGGAAGAATTAACAAAGGAAGTTTTAACTTTGGCCGAAGGTCTTTAAAAAGTTAAATCCAAATAAAATGGCGTAAAATCGCTGTTTTCGGCTTGACAAACACGAATAAAACAGTTATAAATAGGCATTGTAACTACTACATTTTTAGGAGGAATTTTGATTATGAACAAGGCAGAATTAGTTTCAGCAATTGCTGACAAGACATCTTTATCCAAGAAGGACGCAGAAGCTGCAATCAAGGCTTTTACCGAGGTTGTTGCAGAAGAGCTTAAGAAGGGCGAGAAGATCCAGCTTGTTGGTTTCGGTACATTCGAAGTAAGCAAGAGAGCAGCAAGAACCGGACGCAATCCGCAGACCGGAAAAGAGATGAAGATTCCGGCATCGAAGGCTCCGAAGTTCAAAGCAGGCAAGGCTCTGAAGGACAGCATCAACTAATTATCAGACCATGTTTTACACAAAAGCGCTTCTGTGATAAACGGAGGCGCTTTTTTTCACGTTTAGCGCCAGAGTTTCGCGAGCGGAAATATTTTTAATATCAGGTATAAAGTATAAAAAATAAATGACGATATAATAGATAGAGGTGAATCATGAGATTAGATAAATTCCTGAAAGTATCCCGGCTGATCAAGCGCCGTACCATTGCCAACGAAGCCTGCGACGCAGGCCGTGTCTCAGCAAACGGCAAAGTCGCCAAGGCATCCCAGAACGTAAAACCCGGAGATATCATCGAGATCGCGTTTGGACAGAAGACCGTAAAGGTGCGCGTAAAGGCCATCGCGGAAACGACAAAAAAAGAAGAAGCGTCAGAACTTTTTGAATACATTTGATCGATAATATTATATATTTATTTAATTTTTTCCGAAAATGTCTTGAAAAAGGGAAACAATGGATATAAGATAGAAATGAGTTATTATGCCCGATAAATCCGGGCAGGAAAGGAGGCAGACATCTTGCGAGCAAGACGCAGAAAAGAAAACCCGGCAGGACGTGTCATTATAGCGCTCATTGTAACGGTTTTTGTCGTTGTGATGCTCCTTCAGATTGTCAGCCTCTATAAGAAGAATCAGGAATATGCAGCCCGTCAGGAGCAGCTTCAGAGGGAACTTCAGGAGGCGGATGAGGAACAGCAGCGTCTTCAGGAGTATGAAGAATATACGAAGACCCCTCAGTATATCGAGGATATCGCTAAAAGCAAGCTGGGACTTGTCTACGGGAATGAGATCGTCTTTAAGGAAGAGAAGGAATAGGCGTCAATGGATTTAAAGGAGACCGTGAAGCGCTATATCCTCTCACAGGATCTGATCAGAAAGGGAGACCGCATCATTGCCGGAATATCCGGCGGAGCCGATTCGGTCTGTCTTTTTTTGTTGCTGCTCGAACTTAAGGATGAGATCGGCTTTTCACTGTCCGTAATACATATAGAGCATGGGATCCGCGGCGACGCATCCCGTGAGGATGCGTCTTTTGTGGAAGATCTGTGCAAACAGAATCAGATTCCCTGTACGGTAAAGCATCTTGATGTTCCGCATTTTGCTGAATCAGAGGGAATTTCGGTTGAAGAGGCAGCGAGGATCCTTCGCTACCGGGAGTTCTATCAGTTGCAGCAGCAGGAAAGAAAAGCCCAGGAAGATATGCAGTGCCGTATCCGGATCGCTGTGGCACATAACAGGGAAGATCAGGCGGAAACAATGCTGTTTCATCTGATCCGCGGAAGTTCTGTCCGTGGACTCGGAGGCATGAGACCGATTCAGAATGATCTGATCAGACCTCTTCTCGAGATTTCTCGCGGAGAGATTATGCAATATCTGACGAAAAAAGGACAATTATATCGAAATGACGAAACCAATGAAGATCCTTCGTATTCGAGAAACCGGATCCGGAAAGATGTGATGCCGGTTTTGAGAAAGATCAATACAGGGGCTGCTTTTCATATGGCAACTGCAGCTGCAGAGCTGGCGGAGGTACAGGACTATCTGGATGCCGAAACGTATAAAGCAAAAAGAGAAATGGTCACAGAGGGCGAGCAGCCCATCATCAGGAAAGAGGGTTTTTCAGAGCTTCCGCTTCTGATCCAGAGAGGCGTTATCTATGAAGCTCTGGCGGAGGTGTGCGGAAGCCGCAAGGATATCACCAGGGCACATGTGGAAGAAATCCGTACCTTAATGGAGAATCAGTCCGGCCGGCAGATATCCCTTCCCTACAATGTAAATGCACAGAGGATCTACCAGGGGATCCGGTTGGTGCGCCTCCATACGGGAGAGTCAAAGGATACGACAGGAAAAACAAAGGAAGAGCTTCAGAAACTCATTGTAACAAGGGTTTTAGACATGCCTGAGGAGCTCTCCATTCCCAAAAAACAGTATACGAAATGGTTTGATTATGATAAAATAAAATATCGTCCGCTGGTTCGGACAAGGCTGAGCGGCGATTTCCTGATGACGGGTGTCGGAGAAAAAAAGCTTCTGAAAAAATTCTTTATTGACGAGAAGATACCCGGCGAGGAACGACAGAGTATTCCTCTTCTCTGCGACGGCAGTCATGTGGTCTGGGTGATCGGATACCGCATCAGTGAGTATTACAAGATCACGGAGCAGACAAAGAGGATTCTGGAAGTGACGTATATAGGAGGACTTAAGGAATGAGTGAACGAATCAGGGTGCTGATCCCGGAGGATGAGGTTGACCGCAAGATCGCGGAACTCGGGAAACAGATCAGCAAGGACTATGAAGGGGAAACCATTCATATCATTTCGGTCTTAAAAGGTGGGGCTTTTTTCACGTGTGAGCTGGCAAAGCGTATTACGGAAACGGTCACTCTGGATTTCATGTCAGTCAGCAGCTATGGAGATGCGACAAAGTCCAGCGGTATCGTAAAGATCGTAAAAGATCTTGATGAGCCGATCAAAGGCCATAACGTGCTTGTGGTTGAGGATATCGTGGATTCGGGCAGAACGCTTTCCTATCTTCTGGATTATCTTGGAAAAAGGGAGCCGAAATCACTGAAGCTTTGCACGCTTCTTGATAAACCCATGCGGCGCGTGAATCCCGTGACAGTTGATTATACTGCTTTCGAGATTCCAGATGAGTTTGTGGTGGGATACGGACTTGATTACGCGCAGAAATACAGAAATCTGCCGTATATAGGTGTTGTGGAGTTTGATTAGAGGGAGATTCATTGAAAAGACAGTCTTTTCGCGGTTTTAGCTTTTATATCATTCTGATCCTGGTCGTGATCCTTATCTGGTATCTGATGAGTTCCGGTCAGAATCGAATGCCGGTTGGAACCTATGCGCAGTTTACAAACGATCTGAAAAATGAACAGGTGATCTCTGCTGAGATCACGCAGAATGCCGAAGTACCGACCGGAAGCGTTACAGTAGCACTTTCAGACCTTACGAATTACCGTGTCTATGTATCGGATGTGAAGGATGCCGAAAAGCTCCTAATGGACGCGGATATTTCCTATACGATGCGGGATGTGCCGAAGGAAAGCTGGGTTATGTCCCTTTTGCCGCTTCTGCTCGTATTCGGTGCGATGTTCATCCTGTTCATGATCCTGAGCGGCCAGTCTCAGGGCGGCGGTGCGAACAGCCGGATGATGAACTTCGGAAAAAGCCGTGCCCGCATGACATTGGACGAAAACAAGAGTGTGAATTTTGAGAATGTAGCCGGGCTTAAAGAAGAAAAGGAAGAACTGGAGGAGATCGTGGATTTTCTCCGCGATCCGGCGAAATACACTTCTCTCGGGGCTCGGATCCCGAAGGGTGTTCTTCTGGTGGGACCTCCCGGAACCGGTAAAACCCTGCTTGCGAGAGCGATTGCCGGTGAGGCAGGTGTACCGTTCTTTTCGATATCCGGTTCGGATTTTGTGGAAATGTTTGTCGGGGTCGGTGCTTCAAGAGTACGAGACCTTTTTGAGGATGCCAAAAAGAACGCACCCTGTATCGTATTCATAGATGAGATCGATGCGGTTGCAAGACGACGCGGAGCGGGACTCGGCGGAGGACATGACGAGAGGGAGCAGACCTTGAACCAGCTTCTTGTCGAGATGGACGGATTCGGCATCAACGAAGGGATCATCGTAATGGCGGCGACAAACCGTGTGGATATTCTGGATCCCGCGATCATGCGTCCGGGCCGTTTTGACCGAAAGATCGGTGTCGGGAGACCCGATATCGGCGGGAGAGAGGAGATCCTTGCGGTGCATGCGAAGAATAAGCCTCTCGGAGATGATGTGGATATGCAGCAGATCGCGCAGACGACCGCCGGTTTTACGGGAGCGGATCTGGAAAACCTGCTGAATGAGGCGGCGATCCTCGCTGCACGTGAGAATCGTAAATATATCCGTCAGGATGATATCCGGAGATCGTTTGTTAAGGTTGGGATCGGTGCCGAGAAAAAGAGCCGCGTGATCAGTGAGAAAGAAAAGAAGATCACGGCGTACCATGAATCCGGTCATGCGATCCTGTTCCATGTGCTGCCGGATGTCGGACCGGTGTATTCCGTATCGATCATTCCGACGGGTATCGGAGCCGCGGGTTATACGATGCCCTTGCCGGAGAGAGATGAGATGTTCCAATCCCGAAACAGGATGATCCAGCAGATCACGGTCGATCTTGGAGGACGGGTGGCTGAATCCCTTATCTTCGGGGATGTGACGACCGGAGCTTCCCAGGATATCAAACAGGCAACGCATCTGGCAAAATCCATGGTAACAAAATACGGTATGTCGGATGAGATCGGTCTCATCAATTATGACAATGATGAGGATGAAGTCTTTATCGGAAGGGATCTGGCGCATACGAGAGGATACGGCGAGGACGTCGCGCGGAAGATCGATGAAGAGGTCAAACGGATCATTGACGAGTGCTATGCGGAGGCAACAAGGATCCTGACGGAGAACCGGGAGATACTGGACCGGTGCGCGGAGCTTCTGATTGAAAAGGAAAAGATCGGTCGTGATGAATTTGAGGCGCTCTTCCCGGGATATCAGGAATCCGCGGAGGAAGACGAAGAGGATGTGATTTTTAACGGAATGAGGATTGCGCCGGAAGAATCGTTCGAGTAAATGTGCACAAAAACGAGGTATCAAAATTGTGAAGTTTGTGCACACTTAAAAAAGAACGAGTGATACTATAATTATTGTAAAAACCCCCAATACATTATAGTTTTTGCTATACCCCATAGTAAAAATACCTTCTCCTGAACCCCGGCTTCCCCAAAGCCGGGGTTTCACTTTGCCGGAAATTGCGCAAAAAAACGGAGCCTCTTTACAAGGGCTCCGTTTTATTTGTACAGACCAGACAGTCTGTTTTAGTTGTCGAGGAAACGCATCCGGTCTTTATCTTTTGATTTTTTCTTCGGCTCCGGAGCCTTCTCCGGTTTTTTGATCACGGAGCTCAGATTGTTTGCCATGCTTGCCTTGCAAGCATCACAGAAGCGTCCGGACTTGATCAGCGCACCGCAGTTCTCGCATTCGATGCCCATACCGGAATCATCGGTAAAAACAAGGCGTTCTTCGCGTACCCATTGTTTGATCTGCTTGACACTGACTTCGCATTCTTCGGAAATCTGTTCCATGGAAGCATTCTTGTTGTCCCAGACATAGTCACGAACCTTCGTGAATTTGTTTTCCAGTTCTTCTTTGCAGGCCGGGCAGATCTGTTCGCCGCCGAGATAGTTGAAGAGCCGCTTGCAGTTTTTACAGTTTCTTACATCCATTTTCAAAACCTCCTAAATGATGATCACATTATAGACTTTTTCCGATGCTGATCGAGAGAAAAAAGATCTCTGCGGAATATTGCTCCCGGATCGCGCAGCATATGGCATCGACAGTGCTTCCTGTTGTGTAGATGTCATCCGTGATAAGGATGCGCAGCGGTCGTTTTCCTTTCGGATACCGACCGGGAACAACTGAGAAAGCCTTTTTGACATTCTGTCGCCGCTCATCTTCCGACAATCCTTTCATCGGAACTGTTTTTTTGATCCGTCTTACCAGATAAGGATCCATCGGGATTCCGGAAAGACGGGATAATTCTCTTGCAAAATCTTCCGCCTGATTGTAGCCGCGCATTCTCTGCTTTGAAGAGTGCAACGGAACGGGGACGATCAAATCGGGTTTGATGTTCCTGATCCAGCCGGAGCGTTTTCGATATGCCGCATCCGCATAGAAGACTGCATATTCGCGGCGCTTTCCGTATTTGAAGCGGTACAGGGAATCTTTAAGCTTCCCGTGATAGAGAAAAACGCTGCGTCCGGAAGAAAAAAGATGCTTTTTCTTACCGCAGTCATCACAGTATTCCGCGCTATCGCTCTCAAGAGGCTTTCCGCATTTCATACAGAAAGGCTCTTTGATAAATAACAGATCCTTCCGGCATCCGGGGCAGACCCGCATGTGCTGCCCTTCCGGAAGAATCGGAAGAATGTGGTCACATACGGCGCACCTTGGCGGGAATATCAGATCAAATATGCTGTTTAACAAGAGGACTCCTTTTCCGGTCCTCTTCATACGATCCGCGCGAAGTGGTTTTTATAGTATAACACCATTTTTTCGATTTGTCTTTAAAAAACAGTTTTTTTTCGGTTTTGCTCTGATTTTTGTTGACGAATGGAGAGGCGGTACTTATAATGCATTTTGAATCTTGCGATTTATCGCATGACACGTTTCGTGGTTAATCACCACAATTAGGAGGAAGTTATGAAAAAAAAGCTTTTATCAGTGATCCTTTCTGCTGCAATGGCTTTGTCACTTACGGCCTGCGGCGGTACTTCCGGAAACAGTGCTTCCGGAGCTGCTTCTACCGGTGACGGAACGTACCGGATCGGTGTTGTACAGCTGGTACAGCATGTGGCTCTTGATGCGGCAACGGAAGGGTTTCAGGCGGCTCTTACCGATAAGCTTGGCGATAAGGTAAGCTTTGACGTACAGAACGCGTCCGGCGACTCCGCAACCTGTGCAACGATCGCGAATTCTTTTGTTTCCGACGGAGTGAATCTGATCATGGCAAATGCAACTGCGTCTCTTCAGGCAGCAACGGCAGCGACGGATTCTATCCCGGTTCTCGGAACGTCCATTACGGATTATGCGACCGCGCTGGAGATCGATAACTGGAGCGGTACGGTAGGCGGTAATGTTTCCGGTACATCTGACCTTGCACCGCTTGATCAGCAGGCAGACTGCGTCAAAGAACTGTTTCCGGATGCAAAGACCATCGGGATTCTCTACTGTTCAGCGGAGGCGAACAGTGCATACCAGGCAACGACCATGCGCGGATATCTGGAGGAGCTCGGCTATACGGTAAACGATTACAGTTTCTCGGATTCGAACGATCTGTCCGGTGTATGCCAGTCTGCATGCAGCGAGGTTGATGCGCTTTATATCCCGACAGACAATACGGCAGCAAACAATACAGAACTGATCAACAATATTGTTACCACAGCCGGTATCCCGGTATTCTGCGGAGAGGAAGGGATCTGCAAGGGCTGCGGCGTTGCAACGCTTTCCATCAGTTACTATGATCTTGGATACAAGACCGGTGAAATGGCATACGAGATCCTTGCAAACGGTGCGGATATCAGCAAGATGGCAGTTGAGTATGCACCGAACGTTACCAAGGAATATATTCCGGAACGTGCAGAAGCACTCGGGATCACCGTTCCGGATGGTTATGAGGCGATCACGGTAGAGTGATCCGGAGAAACGCTTTCAACAGCGTTTCCCGGACAGCTGAATCAGAGATACAGGGCGGGCCGCTTTTCTTGCGACCCGCCTTTTTTTGTGCTATACTGTTTTAGTATGTATAATTGTGTCTTTAAAAAGGTGTACATGCTCTTAAAGGAGTTTTTATGATCAACTCTCAACGTGTAAAAATGATGACGGAAATGCAGGTGCTTCTTGACGAGGAAGGTGAGGAGATCCGGCCGATGATGGAATACTACCGCGTCGATTATATCGCGAAGCAGGTCCTTCTCAGTATTCTGTCGGGAACGGTGGTGTTTGTGATCGTATGTGTTCTTGTTTTCACGGAGGACATAGGGGCTTTTCTTCTGACGATCGATCTGGAAAACCTTGCAAAGACGATGTCGCCGCTGCTGATCCGGTACGGGATTTTTATGGCGGTTTATATCGCGATCACCATGATCGTATACAGTTTCCGGTATAGCAGGGGGCGCCGCAAGGTCAAAAAATATTACAATCAGCTTCTCGCATTGGAAAAACAGTACAAGGAAGAAGAGAGGCATACGAAACCAACAGGGGGATTTTCATGACAACGCTGTACGAAATTAAAGAAATAGCGAGGCGGATCTATGCGCATTATGGCGCGTACATCCTTCCGGCTGTAAAGTTCCTCGTTGAACTCATTGCATTGCTTCTGCTCCGGAACACTTTCGGATATAACGAAAAACTCAGCAGTATCGCGATCATTCTGGTGTTTTCTCTTGTGGCAGCATTTCTGCCGCTCGGTTTTTCCATCCTGTTTCCCGCGATCGTGATCCTGGCAGATTTTTATGCTCTTTCTATGGAGGTATTTCTTGCGGGCGGCGCGATCATGCTCATCACGGCACTGATCTTTCTCCGGTTCAGTCCGAAGACCGGTTATATGATAGTTCTCACGCCGCTCCTTTTTGTGCTGCATATCCCGTATGTGATGCCGGTGGCGGCGGGACTGCTTTTCGGACCGGCATCCGCGGTATCGGTTGCCTGCGGTACGTTTATTTACTACTTCCTGCAAGGTGTCAGTACCAATGCGGCGACGCTTTCCAGCTCGGATGAGATTGCGATGATGGAAAAGATCTCTGCCATCGTGAAACAGATCACCGGAAACCGGGAGATGCTCCTTGTGATCCTGGTGTTTGTGCTGATGACGATCCTGATCTACTTTATCCGCCGGATGGCGGTGAATCGTTCCTGGACGATCGCTCTCATCGCGGGATTCATGGTCGAATTTGTGACACTCATGGGAGGCTTTGTGGTACTCGGCCTTTCTTCCAGGATCCCGTATCTGGTGATCGGCAATCTTATCAGCGTCGGGATCGCCGTCATTTTGAAATTCCTGTTTTTCTCGGTGGATTATAAACGGACGGAGCGGGTCCAGTTCGAGGATGACGATTACTATTACTATGTAAGGGCCGTTCCGAAGATCCGCATCGAGCCGGAGGAAAAACAGATCCGAAAGTACAGTACGACACAGACGCAGAAGAAAAAGAATAAGTAAAGAATCTATTTTCCGCGGAGGGAAAGCATGATCGATTCGCTCATCTCGACGATCGTCAGCATAAAAGAAAACTACTTCTCCTGGATGACCTTTCCGACGATTTCCTTAACGGATGTGATCGAGATCGCGATCATCGCTTTTTTGGTGTATCAATTTCTGGCATGGGTCAAAAACACCCGTGCATGGAACCTCTTTAAGGGAATCCTTATCATTCTGCTGTTTATTCTGGTCGCGGCAATCTTCCAGATGAGTACGATCCTCTGGCTCGCAGAAAAGGTGGTGTCAGTCGGTCTTATCGCACTGGTTGTCATTTTTCAGCCGGAGCTTCGGAAAGCACTGGAAGCGCTGGGACGGCAGAACTTCATGATGTCTGCCTTTTCGTTCAATAACGGTGATACGAAACGTTTTTCCGACAAAACCATCACGGAACTTGTGAAAGCCTCTTATGAGATGGGGAAGGTGAAGACCGGCGCATTGATCGTGATCGAAAACGAGGTGCTGCTGTCGGAATATGTGCGTACGGGTATCGGCGTGGACGGCATGGTTACGAGTCAGCTGATCCTCAATATTTTTGAAAAGAATACTCCGCTCCATGACGGGGCTGTTATCATCCGTGGGGATCGCATTGTTTCCGCCACATGTTATCTGCCGCTTTCAGACAACATGGAGCTTTCCAAGGAACTCGGTACCAGACATCGTGCTGCTGTCGGGATCAGTGAAGTCAGTGATTCCCTTACGATAGTGGTCAGCGAAGAGACCGGCAAAGTCAGTATTGCAATGAATCAGGTATTATACCGCAATGTGGATCCTGATTTCCTGAGGGACAAGCTGACCTTCCTTCAGAGCGGAAAAGCGGAGACCAAAAAAAAGAGATTCGCCCGACTACGGAGGAACAGCAATGCTTAAAAAAATCGGAAAAGTGCTGTTTCACAATTTAGGCCTGAAGATCGCGGCGCTTTTGGCGGCAATCGTAATATGGTTTGTGATCATCAATATCAATGATCCTGAGATCTCCCGCAATTTCAGCTGTGCAGTGACGGTGGAAAATGCAGATGCGTTGACTGCTCAGGGAAAAACCTATGAGATCACGGACGGGAGCACGGCATATTTCAGTGTGAAAGCGCCCCGCTCTGTCATGAAGAATCTGAGTGAATCGGATTTTCGCGCGATCGCGGACATGTCCAATGTTCAGGACTATCAGTTCGTCCCCATCAATATCACGGCTTTACGGTATAACGGACAGCTGGAGATCACAAAGATCACGAAATATCTTGAGATCTCGACAGAAGATATGCAGACCGGTCAGTTTATCATTACGCCGGAGCAGTCCGGAACACCAGCAAAGGGATACATGGTGGGAAGCCTTTCAGTTGCGCCGAACGTATTGAAGGTCAGTGGACCGGCTTCCGTGGTTTCAAAGATAGAGCGTGTCGTCGCAACGATCAACGTGGATAACATTGTTTCCGACATCAGTGACAGTGTGATCCCGCAGTTGTTTGACGGCAACGACAAGGCCATTGATACGACCCGGCTGGTGATGAACCTGACTTCCGTGATCGTCCGGGCAGATATCTACAGCGTAAAAGATGTTGCGATCTCTGTGGATTCTACCGGAGAGCCGGCAGAAGGCTATGCGGAAAAAGAGATCATTTATGAGCCGGACAGCGTGAAAGTCATGGGGGATACTGCGATCCTGAATAAACTGACACAGATCACGATCCCCAACGAGGTGCTTGATGTGACGGATGCAACGGAGGATGTTACCGCTACCGTTGATGTGACTGCGTATTTGCCGGATGGTGTTTCTATTGCGGATTCTGCGGAAAAGGATATCGATATTGCCGCAGTGATTGAAAAACTGCCATCTGATGAGGAAGAGGAAGAAATAACCGAGTAAAGGAGAATGCCATGGCAAGATTATTCGGAACAGACGGAGTAAGAGGAATAGCGGGTTCGGAGCTGACGATCGAACTGGCGACAAAACTCGGACAGGCAGGTGCTTATGTCCTTACGAAGGAACAGGCGCATCAGCCAACACTGATCGTCGGATGCGATACGAGGCTGAGCGGCGGAATGCTTGCGAACGCGTTGATGGCAGGTATCTGTTCGGTCGGCGCAAACGCGATCTATGCAGGTGTTCTTCCGACACCGGCGATCGCCTATCTTACGAGGAAACATAAAGTGGATGCGGGTGTCATGATCTCCGCTTCCCATAACCCCATGGAGTTTAACGGGATTAAGTTTTTTAACGGAGCAGGTTATAAGCTTTCCGATGCTCTTGAGGACGAGATCGAGGCCCTGATCAGGAACGACATGAAAGATGTGGTGCTTCCGATCGGTTCGGGGATCGGCAGGATTGACTACCGTTTTGATCTTCGGAACGAATATGTGGATTTCATGAAAAAAGCGATACCTCTAGACCTTTCGGGTCTGAAGATCGTTGTCGACTGCGCCGAGGGCGCGTCCTACTACACATCAGTAAAGACGCTTACCGATCTCGGCGCGAATCTCGTTGCGATCCATAAGAGCCCGGACGGAACCAATATCAATGCCAACTGCGGATCAACACACATGGAAGAACTCCGTGCCCGTGTGGTCTACGAGAAAGCTGATGTGGGACTGGCTTTTGACGGGGATGCGGACCGTCTCCTTGCGGTGGATGAGAACGGGAAGGTCGTGGACGGCGATGAACTGATGGCGATCTGCGGAAATGATATGAAAGAGCGCGGCACTCTGAAGCAGAACACGATCGTTGTCACGGTGATGTCAAATCTCGGGTTCACCCTCATGGGAGAAAAACAGGGAATTCATATCGAAAAGACAAAAGTCGGTGACCGCTATGTGCTTGAAAACATGCGGGAAAACGGATACAACCTGGGTGGGGAGCAATCCGGTCACATTATCTTTACGGATGAAGGAACGACCGGAGACGGACTTCTTTCCGCACTTCACCTTCTGCAGGTTATGGTACATACCGGAAAGAAGCTTTCCGAGCTTGCCAGCATTATGACGGTGTTGCCGCAGGCGCTGGTAAACGCAAGAGTACCGAATCACAAGAAGGAAAACTTCATGGAATATCAGGAGATCGCAGATGCGATCAAAAAGCTTGAGGAGAAGTTTAACGGAGAAGGACGCGTCCTGATCCGCCCGAGCGGGACGGAACCGCTGGTACGTGTCATGATCGAAGGAAAAGATCAGGCCGTCATTGCAGAGGAGGCCGAAAAGCTTGCGGCGCTGATCACGGAAACGATGCTTTAAGGAAAAGATTTTAGGAAGCCGGGAAAACACCGGTTTCTATCGGGGGAAGGGGAAAGATGGTAACAAAGGAAGTAACGATTACAAACCCGACAGGTCTGCACCTTCGGCCGGCCGGGATTCTCTGTGAGGAAGCCATGAAATATAAATGCCTTGTGACCTTTCAGTACGGGCCGAATGAGGCAAATGCAAAGAGTATTCTCTCCGTGTTGGGTGCCTGCATCAAAAACGGAGACAGGATCGTGCTCCGCTGCGATGGCGAGGATGAGGAAGAGGCTTTGGAAGGACTTGTTTCCGTCATAGAGAATAAACTGTTTGAATAAGAACTGCTTTGAATGGAGAATTGAGAAATGCTGAATTATCGGAAATACAAACGCGTCCCGGTTGTGGATTATCCCGAGCGCGAATGGGTGAATAAGGAGATCAAAAAAGCTCCGATCTGGTGCAGCGTCGATCTTCGGGACGGAAACCAGGCTCTGATCGAACCGATGAATGTAGAGGAAAAGCTGGAGATGTACAATCTCCTCTTAAAGCTCGGGTTCCAAGAGATTGAGGTGGGTTTTCCGGCTTCTTCACAGATCGAGTATGATTTTCTCCGGCGTCTCGTGGACGACGGTCTGATCCCGGAGGATGTGACGATCCAGGTGCTCTGCCAGTGCAGGGAACACCTCATCGACCGGACTTTTGAAGCGATCGAAGGGGTTCCGAATGTGATCTTCCATATTTATAATTCCACATCCACTTTGCAGCGGGAAGCGGTTTTTCATATGAGCCGCGAGGAGATCAAGGAGATCGCCATTTCCGGAACGAAGATGGTGAGGGACCGCCTTGATCGTTATTCAGGGAATCTGACGCTGGAATACTCTCCCGAGAGTTTTACGGGAACGGAGCTTGACTTTGCGCTTGACATCTGCACTGCCGTACAGGATGCATGGGATTATGCTTCGGGAGAAAAGATCATCTTCAATCTCCCTTCCACAGTCGAGATGACCACACCAAACGTATATGCGGATCAGATCGAATGGATGAGCAGGCATTTTAAAGACAGGGAAAAGATTATTCTTTCCGTTCATCCCCATAACGACCGCGGATGCGGCGTTGCTGCAACGGAACTGGCACTTCTTGCAGGAGCTGACCGCGTGGAGGGGACTCTTCTCGGAAACGGCGAGCGCACAGGGAATGTGGATATTGTGAATATCGCCCTCAATATGTTTACGCAGGGGATCAATCCAAAGCTGAATCTTGAGGATATGGGGGAGATCATCGACGTTTTTGAGCGGTGCTGTAAGATGAAGGTGGATCCGCGTCATCCTTATGCCGGGAAGCTTGTGTTTACGGCGTTTTCCGGCTCGCATCAGGATGCGATCAATAAGGGCATCAAATCCATGGAAGAGAGGGACGACGGTTACTGGGAGGTGCCGTATCTTCCGATCGATCCGACGGATATCGGCCGGAAATATGAAGGGATCGTCAGGATCAACAGCCAGTCCGGAAAAGGCGGGGTGGCCTTTGTAATGGAATCGATGTACGGGTATTCGATCCCGAAAGAGATGCAGAGAGAATTCGCGGATGTGATACAGAAGCTTTCGGAGGAACGCGGAGAGATTGCGCCGTCCGTGATCATGGACAATTTTCGGGAGCAGTATCTGGATGTGACGGGACCTTTTGAATTTGTAAAAGCCAGGATCACTGAAAGTGAAGACCAGGAAGATCAGGTGGAGGCGGTGCTCCGTTTCCGGTACAAAAATGAGGAATTCCTTGCGGAAGCAGACGGAAACGGCCCGATCGATGCGGTGAAACGGGCGATCGTGAGCAGGATCACTCATGTGGACGTGACGATCCAGAATTACTGGGAGCATGCACTTTCCGAGGGATCCCATGCAAAAGCGGTGGCTTATATTGAGATGAAGGACAATCAGACTTCGCGTGTTACCTATGGCGTGGGTCTTTCCTCAAATATCACCAGGGCGACGATCCGAGCCGTCTTTTCTGCGCTGAACCGGCTTGCGGTATAGGAGAGAGCCTTGAAAAAACGGCTTGCGCTACTGAAACAGAATTTTAAGCCGCGTCATCTGGTGGAGCTGATCCTGCTGACGGTTTGTTTTTTCATAGGAGCCTCCGTGCTTTATACCAATGAGATCGAGCCGCGGAAACAGGACGCCTATACGGTGGATCCGATCGATGCAAACGGGGAGCCTTCGCTCCTCCCGGCAGAAAACGGAGAAACTTACAGCCAGGATTTTATCTACAACAATGATCAGATGATCGCGCTCGGGATCATGGTTTACAGCGATTCCGATGAGAATGAGGGATCCCTTCATCTGACGCTTGCCGATACGGTAACGGGGGAGATCCTCGGGGAATCGGATGCGGATATATCTGTTTTTACAGATATGCGCAAATACCGTGAAAAAGACGAAAAGATCGCCTATGTGAATGTCGGGATGCCGACGATCATTAACGGAATGAACGGACGGGCGCTGACTCTTTTCGTTGCGGCAAGGGATTTCGGAGAAAAAAACGGGATTTATCTATACGGCGATTCCGCCGGAGAGAACATACTGGTAAGGGGATATTGCTATCTGTACAATTTCTGGGAGTTCTATTTCCGTTTGTTCACGGCAGTGCTTTTTATCATGTTGCTTCTTTCCTTTTTTGCCCTTCTGCTCTGGGAAGCGCCGCTTCAGAGAGTGTATCTGTTTGCAGGCTTTATTCTCGGGGTGACCTACAACTTTCTCCTTCCGCCCGGGGCCGCGCCGGGAGAAAGCACCGGCGGCATCGAAGAGCTGAAGGCAGTGCCGGATCTTAAGGAGATCGCTTATATCCACTGGAATGTCGGACGCTCTTTTCAGGGAGTCACGGTACTCTACTTCCGGAGATTCCTTCTGATGCTGATCTGGCTGCTTGCCGGGTATCTTTTGATCCGGTTTGTGCCAAAAGGAAAGGCTGCATTATTTGTGCTGATGATAAGCCCGGCAGCATTTGAACTGGTTGCAACTTATTCACCCTTTGTCCCGTGGGCAAAGAGCCTTGTGGATGGAACGATCGGGAACGGTCTTACGATCAATCCGTTCTGGATATTTTTCCAGTGTGCACTGATCCTTTTCGGTCTGATTCCGGTAAAAAGCAAAAAATCATTTGTGACACTGCTTGAGAACCGGGATCCGCAGATTGCGTATCTTTCGCTGATCAATGCCATGTTTTTTATCAATAACATCCTGTCAAGTACGAAGGAACTGTAAATAAAAGCAAAGGAGAAAACAGATGAAAAAAGTATTGGTAACCGGCTGTAACGGCCAGCTCGGACGTGCGATCCGAAAAGAATACGGGGATACTGTGGATTTTTTCAATACCGATGTGGTTGACGGAGACGGGATCACAAAGATGGATATCACCAGTATTGATGATACGATGCAGCTGGTCCGCAGGGAAAAGCCGGACGTCATCATCAACTGTGCCGCAGCGACCAATGTGGACGGATGTGAAAAAGAGATCGATTTTGCGTACCGCGTCAATGCCATTGGGCCGAGGAACCTTGCCATTGCGGCAGCGGAGACAAATGCAAAGCTGATCCATGTTTCAACCGATTATGTGTTCCCCGGGAATAATCCGAAACCCCTTACGGAGTTTGATGAGCCGGGACCGATCAGTGCATACGGCAGGACGAAGTATGAAGGTGAACGCTTTGTAAGGCAGTTCGGCAAAAACTATTTTATCCTTCGTACCGCATGGCTTTATGGAGACGGCAAGAATTTCGTGAAGACAATGCTTTCTCTTTCCGAAACACATGATGAGCTTTCAGTGGTCTCAGACCAATGCGGTTCGCCGACTTCTGCAGTGGAGCTGGCGCGGATGATCCATTTTCTGGAGCCTACCGAGAACTACGGTCTTTTCCATGCCACCTGTGAAGGAGATACGAACTGGGCGGACTTTACGGAGGAGATCATGAGGCTGGCAGGGAAGAGCACGAAGATCAACCATGTGACGAGCGAGCAGTACAAAGAAATGAACCCCGCGAGTGCAGACCGTCCGAAATACTCGATCCTGGACAATTATATGCTCCGTCTGACCAGCGATTACCGCATGGCAGACTGGCATGATGCAATCGAGGAATACTTCAGGGAGATGCCATGATCAGGGAAAAACCCCTTGTCAGTGTTTGTATACCGGCGTATAACAATGCGTCATATATCCGGGAGACCATTGATTCCGTACTCCGCCAGACCTACGAGAACCTGGAACTGGTCATTTGTGATGACTTAAGCAGCGATGACACCGTAGCAGTGATCGAAAGCATAGAGGACCCGCGGATCCGGCTGGTCAAAAACCAGAATAACCTCGGTATGAGCGGCAACTGGAACAACTGTCTTTCCCGCTGCCGCGGTGAGTTTATAAAGCTCCTCTGCGCGGATGACGTATTGCGGGAAGATGCCCTGGAGAAAGAGGCCGCGGCACTGATCGAAAACCCGTCGGCGGTTCTTTGTTGCAGCGACACGCAGCTTTTTGATCAGAACGGAAAACCGAAGGGAAAATATAAACGTTATCCGAAGGCAACCGGTCTGGTCGACGGAAAGGTGATTGTCCGGGCAGGGTTTTTATCGCAGGACTATTTCGGCGCGCCTCTTGCGAATCTGTTTCGAAAGAGCGGCGTGGATCAGTACGGTGAATTTGATTCGGATTTTGTTTATATCCTGGATTACGAGTTTTTCGTACGTCTTGCCTGCCACGGCGATGTATTTATCATTCATGAGCCTCTCAACTTTTTCCGTGTACGCTATGACAGCAACACCGGGGAAGTGATCGCCGGAAACAAGACGGAGGCTTATGTCAAAGAGCATGAGCTTCTCCTTAAGAAGCACGGAAGAGAGGTGGGCCTTACCGAGTCGGGTTTCCGGAAATCCATGCGTATCCGGAAATTCCGTAACTTTGCCGCCAATATTTATCTGAAACTGTTTGTGCATAAATGAAGAAATTAGCGATTATTCCTGCCTATAACGAACGCGGAAATATTCTCCGTACGGTGCGTGACGTGGAGAAGAACGCCCCGGATTTTGATTATGTGATCATCAATGACTGTTCGACAGACGATACATTGGCTATCTGCCGGGAAAATGATCTTCATGTGATCAGCCTTCCCTCAAATCTTGGGATCGGAGGCTGCGTGCAGACAGGATATCTTTATGCCCGGGATAACGGATACGATATCGCCGTACAGTTCGACGGGGACGGACAGCATAACGCGACTTACCTTTCGGCGATGACGGAAAAGCTGGTATCCGAGAACCTTGATATGGTAATCGGTTCCCGGTATATCGAAAAGAAGGGTTTTCAGTCCTCTGGACTCCGTCAGATCGGGATCCGCTATTTTACGTGGCTGATAAAGCGTGTGACAGGTCAGACCATTACAGATCCCACTTCCGGCATGCGGATCTGTAATCGTGACGTGATTGAGATTTATGCAGAGGACTATCCGGGGGACTATCCGGAGCCGGAGAGCGTGACATCCATCCTCTCTTCCGGAATGAAGGTCAGTGAGATCCCGGTGATGATGAATGAGCGGAAAGAGGGCGTTTCCTCGATCTCGCTTCTCAATTCGGTCTATTACATGGTGAAAGTCAGCATTGCGGTGCTGATCGCAGGAAGAAAAAAGAGGTAAAAACGTGGATATTCGAATGCGGGTTTTTATCGGTGTGATCATGATACTCGCGATCATCTATGTGTGTCATGAGATCAGGAAGAAAAGAATTGATATCCGTCATGCTTTGATCTGGCTTGTCGTGGGCGGCCTTCTTCTTTTGATGGATGTTTTTCCCGTGATATTGACCGGCCTTTCTGAGTTTTTTGGTTTTGTCCTTCCCGTGAACATGCTTTTTTTCCTGGGATTCCTGCTTTCCGTGATGATCCTTTTCGAGCTTTCGGCAAAGGTCAGTAAATTAAGTGACCAGAACAAGAAACTGGTGCAGGACATTGCAATTTTGCAGAGACGTATTGAGGAACTGGAAAAGGGACAAGACGAAGAGCTATGAAGGAACGGGATAGGATGAACAAAGAGCGGCAATGGAACATCAAAACGCCGTTTGAAATTGCGAAACAGTTTTCCGAATGGTTCAAAGGCACCGGACGTACTGTTTTTTTTACGGCATTAGTGGCGGGCGTTGCTGCGCATTTTCTTCTCCTGGCATACGGTCTTATGAGCCAGGACGGCCTTGTTTATTCTATACGGTATTTTGCGTCTGACTGGGAGATTTCTCTCGGAAGATGGGGACAGATCCCGGTTACGAATGCAAGGGCCGGTTATGCTGTCAGTTATCTTTCCGCATCACTCTCTCTTTTTTATATTGCGCTTTCTGCGGTTTTTATCACTGCAGCTCTTGAGCTTCGAACGAAGCTTGCTGCGGTTTTGACCGGTGTTGCTGTTGCCATCGCTCCGAGTGTTGTGGCAACGCTTCTCTATGAGAATCTTTCCGATTCCCATTCTCTTGCGCTTCTTTTCGGCTGTATGGGAGGCTATTTTATCACGCGGAAAAAGAAAGGATTTCTTTATCTGATTCCCGGGATCATCTGCATGATCGCATCTCTTTCGATCTACCAGAGTTTTATCGGTTTTTCCCTGGGGATCCTTCTTCTCGTTACGATCCTTCGGCTGCTCCTCGGACGGGATCCGTGGCCGGAGTATGCAAAAAGTTGTCTGAAAGGCTTCCTCTCCGGGATCGCCGCATTTATCCTTTATACGATCCTGACGAAGATTTTTCAGACCCTGAGCGGGAACGGGATGTCCACCTACTATGGTGTCAGCGATCTCGGGATCGGGAAGATCATCACTTCCCTTCCGTCCAGCATTGTTGCGGCTTATAAAGCGTTTTTCCAGTACTTTATCCGGGATACGATCCTTTATAATACGCCCTGGCGGCGGCATTATTTCTACATGGTCTTCTTCGCGGCAGCGATCATTCTCGGTATTTTCATTCTGATCCAGAGACGAATCTACAAGGAACCGGGACGCCTGATCCTCCTTATTGTACTTGCGGTACTTCTCCCGGCGGGACTGAATCTCATCCAGCTGATCGTGCCGGATTCGGAGATTTATATCATGACATCCATGCAGATGGTGCTGATGCTGCCGTTTGTGCTCTGTCTTTGCGAGAACGCCGAAAGCGGGATGATAAAAACCATCCTGCAGTGGGGACTGCTCCTTCTCATGATCCCTATCCTCGGGACTTACTATTTCTCGGATATCCTTTCCTATAAAGCCCTGAAAGAAACAGCAGATCAGGGGATTTACGGGGCTGAACGTGTTCTTTCCCGTATGGAAGATACGGAAGGCTATGAAAAGGGCATGCCGGTGGCATTTGACGGATGGTTTTTTGATGTGAATTATCCTCGGGATCGGTCCTACTGGGAGTATTCCATCGGGAATATCGTGGTGAACAACCAGACTCATATGAATTACGGTGCGATGATTGAGTCTGTCCGGAAGATCTATCTGGAGAACTTCGGAGTGGAAATGAATATCGTGGATCCGGCGACTTACCTTGAGATCACGGACAGCAGGGAGTTCCGGGAAATGGATGAATTTCCCGGTGAAAACAGTGTGAAGATCATCGACGGGGTCATGGTTGTGAAGATGCTTGAGGAACCGATGCGATGAGAAAGAAGGCGCTTTCTGCCCTGTTTTTGTCCGGCGCGCTGATCTTGCTGCTGTTTCTTTCGAGCAGGCATCGTTTTTACGGGGTGATCCGTGAAGGAAAGGCAAATCAGAAGGATTTAAGCTGGATTTCGGAGGACGAAAAGTTTTCGCCGGAGTTTCAGGGAGCCTTCATCTGGAATGATACCAATGACAATAACACGTTCATGCGTTTTCGAAAGACGGTGACACTGGGAGCTGAGGACTTCAAAAAAGATATTATCGCATATGCGGCGGCGGATTCCAGATACTGGCTCTATATCAACGGAAAGATCGTTGTCCGGGAGGGCGGTGAAAAGCGGGGCGTCACGAAGGATTCCACCTATTACGACACACTCAATCTGACGGATTATCTGCATGAGGGAGAAAACCTGATCGCAGCGCAGGTCTGGTATTTCGGGCCGGATGAATACAATTTTTCCTACGCATCCAGCGGCCATGCTGGATTTTATATGGAGATCGATACCTCAGCATCGACGATCACGACAGATGAGAGCTGGAAGGTTTACCATAACATGGCGTTTCAGAGTGCGCCGAATGAAGCGAATATACGTCTTGCAGAAAAAGATATCGTGTATCTGGGATACTATGCTGATCATTGGACGGATCCGGGGTATGATGATTCTTTCTGGCAGAATGCGGTCGTGACATCTCTCCCCGGGGAGCTCCCGGCAGGGAATATGGTACCGAGGAAGATCCCGCTTTTCCGTGATGAGGGACTCCGTGAGTATGAGGATCTGTCGTGCTGCAAGGGAAAGCGTATCACGTCGGAGTATGAAGATGTAACAGTGACTCTCCCCGGAAATATTCAGTTCTATCCATACCTTGAGGTGGAAGCAGATGCAGCCGGATCGATCATCGAGATCCGGACGGATCAGTATGAAGATGTGAACGGAAATTCCGTGAAGTGCTCCTATGTGACCAAAAAGGGACGTCAGTCCTTTGAATCACCGGGATGGATGAACGGGGGAAAGGTGATTTACCGGATCCCAAAGGGCATAAAGATCCTTTCCCTGGAGTACCGTGAAACCGGCTATGATACTAGCGCTGCCGGTTCTTTCTCCTGCAGTGACCCGTTCTATAAAGCATTATGGAAAAAAGCGGAAAACACGCTTCTCGTCAACATGAGAGATACCTATATGGATTGCCCGAACAGGGAACGTGCCCAGTGGTTTGCGGATATGGCGATCGAAATGACTGAGACGAACTACGCGCTGGATGAAAATGCGGATGCTCTGTACCGTGCAGGAATGGATACCGTGTTTGGCTGGGCAGATCCGGACGGTGCATTGCAGACGATCGTACCGATGTCTGCGGCAAGAAACGAAATGCCGATCCAGATGCTGATGGGGTTTTGCTCTTATTGGGATCATTACTGCAGAACCGGCGACCCGGGGTTCCTTACACAGGTTTATGCGCCTTCCAAAAAATATCTGGAATTCTGGAATGTGGATGAAAACGGCAGTATTTCCATCAACCGGGATGCACCGGTCTGGATGTGGGCCGATTCAACGGACGGCGTTGATGAGCCTGTGATCGAAACAGCATGGTATTATTATGCGCTCACGGAACTTGAGAGGATCGCCTCTGAGATCGGATATACGGAAGATGAGATTTTTTTTGAGGAAAGGAAGAGCCTGATCGAAAAAGGCTTTGATAGGTTCTGGACAGCGGAGGGGTATCGTTCCGACTTTGTGAACAAGCCGGATGAAAGGGCCCAGGCCATCGCAGTACTTTCCGGTCTTGCGGATGCATCGAAATATCCGGTGATTGCGGGAGTGTTTGAAAAAAGCTTTCAGGCAGCGCCGCTTCTTGAATATTATGTGGAGTCTGCCTGCATAAGGATCGGCCGCGCGGATCTTGCGGAAATGCGGATGAAAAGACAGTATGCGCCCATGATCGAAGGGGAACATGCAGGAGATATCGATACACTCTGGGAATACTGGACCTATGGGCAGGGAACCTCGAATCATGCCTGGAGCGGCGGGCCGCTTGTGATTTTATCAAGGGATTTTGCAGGGATCCATTTTCTTCCGGAGACGGCGGATGCGGATTTTCTGATCGCTCCTGCGGAAACAAGTCTGACAGAGATTTCCGCTTCGGCAAGATCGGCAAAGGGAATCGTGTCTGTTACGATCAAAAAGAACGGAGATAAGAGTATCCTTACGCTCTCACAGCCGGAGGGAACCGTCAGCCATGTGTACCTGCCGTCGTTTGGGATTGATGAGATGATAAGGAATACGGAAACAGAGATCATATTATGAACGGAACTATTTTTGCAAGTGCATTTTATACCATCGGACTGCTGATCTGCTGCAGCGGCTTCTTTCTCTGGAAAAAAGTGAAGTCTCCGCAGCTTGTTGTGCTGTGGCTTCCTCTGACAGGGATCCTCGCTGAGTGCTACATGACCTTTGTCGCAGCAGTGCTGTGTCTCATCAAAATCCCGACGAACCTGTTCACGCTCGGTATTTTTCTTTATGCGGCAGGTGTGTTTTTCTGGATCCGGATCATCCGGAAAAAAGAAAAGCAGGAGTACCTTAGGATCAGCGTTTACGACGTTATATTTGTCGTACTTCTCGTTGCTGCAGTGCTTTACATTGCGAATATCCGGTACGGACTTCCGTCTCTCGACTGGAGTTACGCAACCGTGGATCCCTCCGCCCGCTACCGGGAGGCGATGGAGTTTGTCAACGATGAATATGTGAGGCATATGTTCTTCGCGCAGCTCCAGAACGGGACGCTGATCGAGCTGGTGTCGCCGGTAGCCAATTATGATTACTATTACCGGATCTATGTTCTGGGAGATATCCTGCAGCTCCTCCTGAACGGGTTCATGTTCTATGGGATCGCAAGGAGATTTGCGCTTCGCGGTGCTTTTGCAAAAGAAGGGAATACACCGCATTTCGGGAATGTCGTGGCAATTATCGCCGGTCTTTTCTATACGCTTGGATATCCTCTGAACAGTATGATCTGGGGCTTTACCTATCTTGGCATGAGTCTTTATCTCATCATGGCGCTTCTTGTTATCACTGACGATTATGTGCAGAAGGAATATACGGGAAAGGTTTTTCCGATCATCCTTTTGATGCTGCTCTGCACAGCCATGTTCCAGTGCTATGTCCTGTTCATGCCGGTGACGTACCTTTCGGTGGCGATCCCGATCCTGATCTCCCAGGCGAAAGAAAAGCGTCTGTTTTCCCTTAATACACTGACAAAAGGGCTTGGGATCTTTTTAGTTCCGGTTCTTTTCGGATTTATCTATACCTACATGGAGGTGTTCGTCCAGGATGACATCAAGGTGGCCTCCGCGGCATCGGCGGAGGGAGCGATCTACCGTGATCTTTACAGCAATTTCCTGTTTTTCGGACCGCTGGCGCTGATTGGCATCATCCTTTTGATCAAAAAGAAGAAGAACAGCTTTTTAACCTGGTTTGCTCCCATGTTCGGGGCTATGATGCTGTTCATGTTTATCGTCAGCTACACCACAAGAAAGATCTCCACTTACTATTTCTTCAAGGATCATTATCTGTTATGGCTTGTGACGTTCCTGCTCCTCGTTTATGCGCTGAACCAGGTTTCAATCCAGGGAAGGGTTATGGCCGGGCTCTATATGGGGAGCTGGGCATTTGTGGCATCCCTCTTTTTCTTCGGGATCGAAAATAAGATCGAGGCACGAAATCAGCAGTTTGTAAGGGATAACAAGTCCATGTATTATAATGACCTCCTAGCCTTTAACTGGAATACGATCTGGGCGCCCCGCTACCGCGGGGACAAGATGGATTTAACGCACCATGTGTATGACCTTCTTCAGAGCGGCGAAGCGGAAGGCCCGGTCGCGATCGTTTCCATCCAGGAGGAGACGTATCTGTATGAGTCCATGACAGGGCAGATGCTGACGGATTTTGAGTGGTGGAAAGAGCTTACGATGGACGAATACTATCAGAATATACTGGATCTCTGTGATTATGTATGCGTTTATAATGACTGCGAGCAGTATTTTGACCGGCAGGAGATGTTTGATCAGATGGAGATCATTTATGAGAATACGGCCGGTTTCATAGCAAAGGTGGAATAAACCCGGATGTCTGTTTTCAAGAATGTGTTTCAAAAAAAGAATATCATCGCCATGATCATTCTGACAGGTCTTTTTCTGGTGCTTTCCGTTGCTGTGTACCGCACGGAGATCCAGCCTAGGATCGATGAGGGATTTCCGTTCTGGAGGGGATGGTTTTTCATCGGCGCTGTCATTTTATATGTTATGATGCTTGGCGTATATCTCGGCTTTTTTGTATTCCGCTCAAAGATCGAATACGTCTTTCTTCTTGCGGGAGTTTGTATTTCCATTCTTTTCAATTTTCTGATCCTTCCGGGATCGCTCCCGGATGAGCCGGATCACATCGCGACCGCGTATTATTTCTCGAATAAACTGATGGGGATACCGGATGCCGGGATCGGAGAAGGAGAGGACGGGATCCCGAGGGAAAGCATTTATGTACGCGATACGGACGTGCAGTTCATGAACCGCTTCCAGCTGACGCCGACCCTAAAAGAATACCATTATGTAAGGGACTTCTCCAAGGAAAAGGATGTTTCCGATGAATTGGTTTCTTTCGGCCGTTCCAAATATACGGAAAACTGGATCACATATATTCCGACCATCCTTTCCACGACGATCTGCCGGCTGGCCGGGGCAAACGGGGTCGTAACGATCTACTGGGGACGTGTTGTCCAGACCGTGATCTGGCTTCTTGTGTTTTTCTTTGCGATCCGGATCCTGCCCGTCGGAAAAGCCGTGATGTTCCTGCTGGGGATCTGTCCGATCACACTGCAGCAGTGTATGTCATACACCTATGATGCAGCAGCAATAGAAGCCTCGGTACTGTTCTTCGCATTGCTCTTCAGGATCCTGTACAGCGACCGGATGGTGGGGATTCGTGATACAATTCTGATCGGATTTCTGTTATTCCTGCTGTCTTCCTGTAAGGGTGGTGTATATATTCCGGAGTGCCTGTTTGTGCTTTTGATACCAGGGGATCGGTATAAAAGCGTACGGGCAAAGCATCTCATTCGGGTGGTATTTCTTCTATGCATTCTGGCCGGATTCCTTTGGAATACTTTCGGATATCTTCTGGTGGTACTTGGGCTTCGGGAAAATCCGCTTTCCGGCGCGACGGCGGATTATTCAACGGAAATATCCACATACAAGCTTTCAGACGTTCTGCATGATCCGGGATATGCCCTTTATGTACTGATTAATACGATCCTGATCTTTGCTGATTTCTATGCACTGGGATCGGTGTCAGGCCCTCTTTGCTGGCTCACTGTTGGGATCAGCCGGATCTTAGGGTACGCGCTTCTCATGATGATGGCACTCGCGGCTGTCCGCACGGAGAGCGAAGAGCCGGTTCGGAAGAAACACAGGTGGTGCATTGTGTTTGCGACGATCCTGACATTTCTGATGTCGGCGGGGGCCATGCTGATCACCTGGACCGACCGCGGTAATAATTACATAACAGGGCTCCAGGGACGGTATTTTACCCCTCTGCTCCCTTACATCGCGTTTTTGTTCCGAAGAGGAAATCTGACGGTAAAGAGAAATCTTGACAAGGAGCTTTGTTTTGCCGGAACGGGAATTGCGGTTCTTGTTGTCTGGAACCTTTTATACAGTATCCGTATCGTGACGATGTGATTGTCAGAAAAACGATTCTATGATACTATAGGGAACGTGAAGAATTTAAAAAGGAGGCTGTTTTTATGCGCACTTATCTTGTGACCGGCGGAGCCGGATTCATCGGTTCCAATTACATTCATTACATGTTTCGGAAATACGGGGATGAGATCCGCATCATCAATGTGGATGCGCTCACCTATGCAGGAAACCTGGAGAACCTGAAGGATCTTGAAGGAAATCCGAACTACACATTTATCCGTGCAGATATTACGGATAAGGAAGCAATCGCAAAGATTTTTGCGGAGAATGATATCGACCGTGTCGTACACTTTGCTGCAGAAAGCCATGTGGACCGATCAATCCGGAATCCAGAAGTGTTTGTCCACACGAATGTCATCGGGACGGCAGTCATGCTGAATTGCGCAAAAGCAGCTTGGGAGAAGGAAGACGGCACTTTTAAGGAAGGAAAGAAATTCCTTCATGTTTCGACAGACGAAGTGTTCGGATCCCTTCCGGATGACGGAAAGTCCTACTTCCATGAAACAACTCCCTATCAGCCTCACAGCCCCTATTCGGCAAGCAAGGCAGGTTCCGATATGCTTGTAAAATCCTATATGGATACCTATAAATTCCCTGCGAATATCACGAATACGTCCAATAACTACGGACCGTATCAGTTCCCGGAGAAACTGATCCCCCTTCTCATCAATAACGCGCTTCACGGAAAAGAGCTTCCGGTTTACGGAGACGGTATGAATATCCGTGACTGGCTTTATGTGGATGATCATGCGAAAGGCATCGATATGGTGCAGGAACAGGGAAAACTGTTTGAGACCTATAATATCGGCGGACATAATGAGAAGCGTAATATTGAGATCGTAAATCTTGTGATCGAGACACTCCTTGAGCTTCTTCCGGATGATGATCCGCGCAAGAAAAATGTCAGCAAGGATCTGATCAAACATATCGAGGACCGGAAAGGTCATGACCGCCGCTATGCGATCGCACCGGATAAGATCAAGGCTGAGATCGGCTGGGAGCCGGAGACCAAGTTCGCGGACGGTATCAGGAAGACGATCAAGTGGTACTTAGAGCATCAGGACTGGCTTGCAAATGTTGCCAGCGGTGATTATCAGAAGTATTACGACAGTATGTATCAGAATAAATAGCAGTTTACAGCGCTTTTAATAGAGTGTTGATATCTGAGATGGGGAGATAATTATTGGAGGGACTATGAAAGGTATTATTCTTGCAGGCGGAAGCGGAACTCGTCTGTATCCGCTGACAAAAGCCATCAGCAAACAGATCATGCCGGTTTACGACAAACCGATGATCTATTATCCTCTTTCAACATTGATGCTGGCAGGCATCCGTGATGTTCTGATCATTTCTACACCCCGTGACCTTCCGGTGTTCCGGGATCTTTTGAAAGACGGAAGCCAGCTCGGGATGCACCTTGAATATACGATCCAGACAGAGCCTAGGGGCCTTGCGGATGCGTTTATCTTAGGCGCGGACTTTATCGGGGATGATTCCGCAGCACTCGTGCTCGGTGACAATATCTTTTACGGACAGAGTTTTTCCAAAGTACTGAGAAGCGCCAGAGAACGCGTTGAAACCAGCGGCGGTGCGACAATTTTCGGATACTACGTCAGGGATCCGAGGGAATACGGCGTAGTGGAGTTTGACGAGAACGGGAAAGCGCTCTCCATTGAGGAAAAGCCGGAACATCCGAAGAGCAATTATGCAGTACCGGGGCTGTATCTCTATGACAACGATGTTGTGGAGATCGCGAAAAACATAAAACCGTCTGCACGCGGAGAGCTTGAGATCACGGCAGTCAATAACGAATACCTTTCCCGCGGAACGCTTTCCGTAGAAACACTGGGACGCGGCTTTGCATGGCTGGATACCGGAAATCATGACATGCTTCTTGCGGCAGCGGAGTTTGTATCTTCCGTACAAAAACGCCAGGGACTCCATGTTTCCTGTATCGAAGAGATTGCATATAAACGAGGATTTATCACAAAAGAACAGCTTATTGAGCTGGCACAGCCACTCCTTAAAACGGAGTACGGGCAGTATCTGCTGGATGTTGCGGAGGGGCTTTGAGCACTTAGCAAGCAATACCATGCGAGCCTAGTGCTCAAAGCCGTTCTGCGGAGCAGAACTTCCTTGCAGAAATGTCTTGTGAATGATATGAAACATTTACGAAAACTGAAAAAAGAAGATGCCCCCTTAATGCTGGAATGGATGCATGATCCGGAGGTGGCGGGTAACTTCCGGGTGGATTTTATGAGTGTTACACCGGAGCAGGCAGAGGACTTCATCAAAAACAGCTTTACCGAAAAAAACCAGCACTTTGCGATTGTTGGTGAAAACGATGATTATGTAGGCACGATCAGTTTGAAGAATATTGATCCGGTTGCGAAAGAAGCGGAGTACGCAATCGTGGCAAGAAAGAGTGCTCAGGGGAAAGGGTATGCACACCAAGCGACATCAGAGTTGATCAGGTATGCTTTCGAAACGCTGAAACTGAACCGGGTTTATCTCAATGTATTAAAAGAAAACATAAGAGCAAATCGATTCTATCAGAAAAATGGTTTTACTTTTACCGGAGAGGATCCGGAAAAGCTTTTGATCAACGGAAAAGAGCATACACTGAATCTTTACGAAACACGAAATCAAGCGGAATGACCGCTAAATATAGTGATCTATGAAAAAGAGCGACTAACAAATGGAGTAGAAACATGGGAAAGATTAATGTGACAAGAGATTGTAACGGGATTAAGGGCCTTGCGGTGATCGAGCCGGCAGTGTACGGTGATGCTCGGGGTTATTTTATGGAGACTTACAACTATAATGATTTCAAGGAGGCCGGGATTGACTGCGTGTTCGTGCAGGATAATCAGTCTGCTTCTTCGAAAGGTGTCCTCCGCGGTCTTCATTTTCAGATCAATTATCCGCAGGATAAGCTTGTCCGCGTGATCAGCGGTGAGGTATTTGATGTAGCCGTGGATCTGCGAAACGGTTCGGAAACTTTCGGCAAATGGTTCGGAGTGAAGCTTTCCGCAGAGAACAAAAAACAGTTCTTTATCCCGAAAAACTTTGCCCATGGGTTCCTTGTCTTATCCGAGGAAGCAGAGTTCTGTTATAAAGTGACCGATTTTTATCATCCGAACGATGAAGGCGGACTGATGTGGAACGATCCTGAGATCGGCGTAGAATGGCCGATTCCGGAAGGCTTCACAGCAGAAACCCTGAATCTTTCCGACAAGGATCGCGTGCATCCGCCGTTTGCGGAGTTTTTAAAAAGCCGCGGGATTGACAGGGCATGAAAAAAGAAACAGTGAAGCTCGTTCTTCGGCTTGCGAAGAACGATTTTAAGGCCAAGTTCGCCGGCTCATACCTTGGGATTGTATGGACGTTTTTGCAGCCGGTGGTAATGATACTGGTCTATTGGTTTGTATTTGAGAAAGGCTTACCGGCAACCGGGGTCACGACAAAGAGCGGGATCACGGTTCCCTTTGTGTTATGGCTGACTGCGGGTATGGTACCGTGGTTTTATTTTTCGGAAGCATTCTCCAGCGGGACGAATACGCTTCTGGAATACAGCTATCTTGTAAAAAAAGTAGTCTTTAATATTGATGTATTGCCGTTTGTCAAGGTGATCTCGGCCGGTGTGGTTCATGTGATATTGATCCTGATCATGCTGGTGCTTTACGGATGCTATGGTTTCTTCCCGGATGCCTATACGCTGCAGGTGATCTACTATTCCTTCTGTATGGTATTCCTGGTGCTTGGCGCTGTTTATATCACCTGTTCGATCGTGGTGTTTTTCCGCGATCTGTCGCAGCTCGTCAATATTTTTATGCAGGTCTGGGTCTGGATCACGCCGATTATGTGGAACCTGGACGGAATGATCGAGGCCGGCAGTATTTCTCCGGTCATCGGAAGGATCTTTAAGCTGAATCCGTTTTATTATGTTGTATCGGGCTACCGCGATGCTTTGATCCACAAGGTGGCTTTCTGGGAAAAATGGGATCTGACGCTGTACTTCTGGATCTTTGCGATCGTACAGTTCCTGATCGGCCAGTTGATATATAGGAGATTAAAACCTCATTTTGCAGACGTTTTGTGAGAGATACTATGAAAGCCCGCGAGTATCTGCAAGAGTCCTTTGAAGACCGTTGAAAAACGTTGGCACTTAGCGAGGTACGAGCTTAGTGACCATTACGTTTTTCACCGAGCGAAAGCGTGTCTGAAAAGGGGTCTTGCAGATACGGGAGGGCTGAAAGAATACTGATGGAAAACAATACAGTAATCAAAGTCAACGATGTCGTCAAAATGTATAAACTATATGATAAACCCATGGATCGCCTCAAAGAGGCGCTTTTTCCGGTGAAAAAGAAACGCTATAAGGAGCACTATGCCCTGAACGGCGTTTCTTTTGACGTGAAAAAAGGAGAGACCGTCGGCATCATTGGCACCAACGGTTCCGGAAAATCCACGATGTTAAAGATCATTACCGGCGTTTTAAATCCGACCTCCGGGAAGGTTTCCATTGACGGCAGGATCTCAGCCCTTCTGGAGCTGGGAGCGGGGTTTAACAGTGAGTATACAGGCCTTGAAAATATCTACCTGAACGGTACGATGACAGGTTTTACCGCCGAAGAGATCAACGAACGTCTTCAGGATATCCTGGATTTTGCGGACATCGGAGATTTCGTGCATCAGCCGGTTAAGACGTATTCCAGCGGTATGCTTGTCCGCCTGGCATTCGCCGTTGCGATCAACATTGATCCGGAGATCCTGATCGTGGATGAGGCACTTTCGGTTGGTGATGTGTTTTTTCAGGCGAAATGCTTCAAGAAATTCGAAGACTTTAAAAAGGACGGAAAAACCATCCTCTTTGTCAGCCACGATCTTTCCAGTGTTCAGAAATACTGCGACCGCGTTGTGCTCCTCAATAAAGGAAACAAGCTGGCGGAGGGTTCGGCCCGTGACATGATCAATCTCTACAAAAAGGTTCTGGTAAACCATCTTGCCGATACATCCCTTGATAATGCGGATAATCCGGCGCTGGAAGGGAAAGAAACCGCACCGGATCAGGGAAAGAATGCGGCCGGAAAAACCGGAGAGCGCTGGCGTGATCATTTTGAGGAAAATCCAAACCTCATAGAATACGGGAATAAGGAAGCGGAGCTGATCGACGTAGCGATCGTGGATGAAACGGGAGAGTTCAATTCCAACATTGAAAAGGGAACGGACTTTACCGTGAAGAGCAAGATCCTTTTTCATCAGGACATTAAGATGCCAATCTTCACGCTGACTTTTAAGGACATCCACGGGACTTCCATCACCGGAACCAACACGATGTACGAAAAGAAGGATGTCGCACTCGCAAAAGCAGGAGAGATCTATGTGGCGGAGTTTACACAGAATATGAACCTTCAGGGCGGCGATTATCTTGTTTCCATGAGCTGCACCGGATACGCGAACGGCGAGTTTACGGTTTATCACAGGCTCTACGATGTTCTCCGGCTTACCGTGGTCTCGGATAAAGACACGGTCGGCTATTATGATATGAATTCAGAAGTAAAGGTAACAAAGGTTAAGGCATAATGGTATTCAGCTCGATACAGTTTTTATGGATTTTTCTGCCGATCGTACTGATCCTTTATTGGCTCATCGGCGATCGGTTCGGTAATAAAGTCGGAAATGTCATTCTTCTCATCGCAAGTCTTATTTTCTATGCGTGGGGAGAACCTGTCTATATTCTTTTGATGCTCCTTTCCGTGACGGTGAACTATGTGGGGGCGCTGCTGATCGCAAAAGCAGACCGGCATAGTGAAACGCCGGATTACCCGGCATCCGATACACCATCAGACTGGGCAAAGGTAAAGCACACCGGAAAAGCAAAACTGGCGGTGGTTCTGACTATTACGGTCAACCTTCTTCTGCTTGGGTACTTTAAGTATTTCGGGCTTTTTACGGATATCGTCAATGCCATTGCCGGCGGAGAAGTGATCCCGATCAAAGAGATCGCGCTTCCTCTCGGTATTTCGTTCTATACTTTCCAGGCGATGAGCTATGTGATCGATGTATACCGACGCAGTACCAACGCCCAGAAAAACTACGCGAAGGTACTTCTTTATATCTCGCTTTTCCCTCAGCTAATCGCCGGTCCTATCGTAAAGTACCGCGATATCGCGGAGCAGATCGATCACCGCACGCCGTCTCTGGAAAAGAAAACTTACGGTATTAAGCGTTTCATCTACGGTCTTTCCAAAAAGGTGCTCCTTGCGAACACCTTCGGGGGCTATGCGGATGCGCTTTTCGGGATGACGGATGTGACGCTTTCCACGGGACTTCAGTGGCTGAAGATGATTTACTATGCTCTTCAGATCTACTATGATTTCTCCGGCTATTCCGATATGGCCATCGGTCTCGGTGCCATGTTCGGCTTCGATTTCAAGGAGAACTTTAATTACCCGTTTATCTCCAGATCCGTGCGTGAATATTGGACGAGATGGCATATTTCCCTCTCCACATGGTTCCGGGAGTATGTCTATATTCCTCTTGGCGGAAGCCGGAAGGGAACTGCGCGGACGTATCTCAACATCATCATTATCTGGGGTCTGACAGGACTTTGGCACGGAGCAAGTCTTAATATGGTGGCCTGGGGCCTCTTTTTCGGGGTGTTCCTCATCCTGGAACGGATCTTCTTCGGAAAAGCGTTGGATTGGCTGAAAGACCATCATCTCGGGATCCTTGGGTTATTCTACCGCTGGATCGTCTGCCTTTCCGCCTGGGCATTTTTCCGTGAGGAGAACATGGCGGCGTCCCTGGAGTCGCTGAAAGGAATGTTTACGTTTGTTCCCGGGCAGATCGGGATCGCCGACAGTGTGAACGGGATCACGATCGTGACGATTATCGTGGGCGTACTGCTTTCCGGCTTTATTCAGAAATGGTTCCCGCGCCTTAAGGAACGGCTTTATGACAAAGAGAAGATGTCGGTTTTGGAATTTATCTTTCTGATGGTTTTGCTTGTGATCTGTGTGATCAAGCTGATCACCAGTTCCTATAATGCGTTTATTTACTTCCGCTTCTAAGGAGCGCCTTTATGATTCAGGATCAGCATCTGGACAAGGTTCTGCAGACCGTGCAGACACATAGAGAAGAAGAGTTCCCACGGGCAATCCTTGGTGCGAAGGACTGGTGTCATCTTTATCATCTCTCAAAAGCCAGGACGAATCTCATTGAGTGGATTCCGATCGGAAAGAATGAGGATGTTCTAGAGTTTGGTTCGGAATGCGGGGCTTTGACAGGTTTCCTTGCTGAAAAAGCCGGATCTGTGACGGCGCTGGAGCTGGATGCGGTAAAGACAGAGATCAACAGGACTCGTTACCGTTCCTATTCCAATATCACGTACTTGCAGGGTACATTTCAAACACTGAAAGATACTTGTGCGGAAAGACGGTTTGATAAGATCTTTCTGATCGGATCCCTGCCCCTTGCGGAGCTCTATCTGGAAACCAATACGGCCGGCGCATACAGAGAGTTGATCACCGAGGTGAAACAGCTGTTGAAACCGGAAGGGAGACTGATCCTTGCACTTCCAAATCGTCTCGGGCTCAAGTATTTTGCGGGTTGCCGCGAGGATTATTTCGGTGCGCCGTTTACAGGACTCGAGGATTATTATTATCATAAAGGGATGAGAACCTTCGGAAAAAAGGAGCTCTCGAAGCTCCTGGAAGAGACGGGGTTTCCGGAGCATACTTTCTATTATCCTTATCCGGACTACCGCTTTATGACGCAGCTCTTTTCGGATGAGAGGCTTCCGAAGGAAGGAGAGCTTCACACGAACCTTGTTAATTTTGATCAGGGGCGGTATGTGTTTTTCGATGAAACTAAGGTTTATGACGGCCTGGTAAAGGAGGATCTGTTCCCGGAGCTTTCCAATTCGTTTCTGGTGATTACCGGGAAACAGCCGGTTTCGGATCTGATTTTTGCGAAATACTCCTATGAACGGGCGGATTCCTTTACTCTTCGGACGGATCTTCGAAAAAGGAAAGAAACCGGGGAATGGTATGCGAAAAAATCCCCACTATGCCCGAAAGCGGAGCCGCATGTGAAGAGCATTTCAAAGCTCAGCCGGGAGCTTGACAGTTTTTATCAGGGAAGTGGAATCGAAATCTGCCCCTGCAGTGAGGATGTTACATTTCCGTTCGTGTCAGGGCAGACCCTTCAGGAAAGGATCGAGAGCCTTGTAATAGCTTCAAGACATGATGAGATCGTATCTTTGATCAGCGAGTATTGCTCCAGAGTGAAAAAAAACTGCAAAGAGACCTTCCGGGAGACAAGAGAATTCCGAAAGGTCTTCGGGAACGTAAAGCTTCCGAAGGGTCTTCTTTGTGCGGATGTTTCGGATATTGATCTGATCTTTTCCAATATTATCCTGACAGAAAACAATACCTGGAAGGTAATCGATTACGAATGGACATTCCCCTTTCCGGTACCGCTTCATTTTATCCTGTATCGGGCTTTTTACTTTGCCTGTCATCAGATTCAGCCCTGCGAGGTGCTGTCTCTTTCCCGGCTTCTTCAAGAAGAGGGGATCACGGAAAGCGAACAGAAAGAGTATGAGAAGATGGAAGCATCTTTCCAATCCTATGTGACAGGCGGACAGATGCAGGAGAGGGATCTTCTGATCCCGATCGGAAACGAGATCCTGCCGCTTGCCGATATGGACAGGGCTTATCGGGAGGCGTAGTGTATGCAGCTGCTTTCGGTAAGCTTTTTTCTGTTTTGGATGATTACGATAGTCTGTTATTATCTGATGAGGCGCGCCCAGTGGGTAGTGCTTCTTTTTGCAAGTCTGATCGGTTTCTTCTTGTTATCCGGAGGACTTCCTCTGATTATTCTGTCCGAGACTGCTGTTGTCTATCTGTATGGACGTTTCTCACTAAGAAGCCAAATATCAAGAAAAAGAGGATTGTTTGTTTCTGTCGGCGTTCTAGCACTGTTGTTAATTGTTTTTCGGCATGTTCTCAGTGATTTTCTGGTCGGGGATTTCAATGGCTTTTTCCCGCTGCTCGGTGTTTCATTCTATACCATGACTGCAATTGCATATTGCGCAGATGTCAGTATGAAGAAACGGACACCGGAAAAGAATCCGGCAAAGCTTCTTTTAATGTTGGTGTATTTTCCGTCGATTCTGCAGGGCCCGATTCACCGTTATGAGCAGATTTCTTCCGAACTGTTTGCTTCCCATTCTTTTTCTCTTGATCATATGATTATGGGAGGGCTCCGGGCTTTGTTCGGATTGATGAAAAAACTTGTAATCGTTCCGAGACTTCTGGTATATACGGATGCCGTTTTCGGGAATCCTGATGAAGCGACCGTTTTTGGGTTGATCAGCGGAACCATTGTTTTTTTTATTGAGTTATATGCGGATTGGTCCGGGTATATGGATATTGTGCTCGGTATCAGTGAAACCTTCGGTATTCGTATGGCGGAAAACTTTCGCCGCCCTTTTTTCGCCGTGAGTATATCAGATGTATGGAAACGATGGCATATCACCTTAAGCAGGTGGTTTCGTGATTACATCTACATTCCTCTCGGGGGAAACAGAAAAGGAATGATCCGTACGATTATGAATGTTTTTGCTGTGTGGATCCTGACGGCACTCTGGCATGGTGTGTCCGGCGGATATCTGATGTGGGGGCTCTATTTTGCCATACTTTCTACGGTGGGGATATTCCTTCGGAAATATGCTATAATGAAAAGCAGAGTAAAAACCGGCGTCAGATGGATGGCTGTTCATATACCGGTTACATGGCTTCTGACAGCTGCCGGCTTTTTCTTTTTTGCGGCAGGAAGTTTTTCCAACATAAGTCTGCTCCTTTCCGGCGCGCTGGCACATGAAGGGGTAGGAATACAGTCGTCTCTGACAACATGGGTGAACCTGAATGATTCCTTTGAAACGGTTGTTCTATGTGTGGGCCTGGTTTTGTGGTTCTTTGTGTCGTTTGCAGAGGAAAAAGGGATGGAGGTTCGTTCCCGGCTGATGAGAAGTCCTCTTCCGATCCGGTGGGCAATGGTGTTGCTCCTCATCTTTTATGTGATCCTGTGCGGAATGTACGGGCAGCAATATGATGCAGGCGCTTTCTTATATCAGGGTTTTTAGCATGAAAAAATGGGTGACACTTACTGCTTTTTTTCTTTTGTTTGCAGTACTGTTTTTGTTTCTGCAGGCTGTGTTCATGCCAAAATGGACAGAAGGTCTTGCAGCTACCAGCGTAATCGACGGTTTTTATGCAGAGGATCCGGATTCGCTGGATATCGTTTTTTTCGGGACAAGCCATCAGGTTTGTGGAATCTCTCCGATGGAATTGTATGAAAAAACAGGGATAAAAAGCGCTGTTCTTGCGACCGGTAATCAGCCGATGCAGTCGACGTATTACTGGATCCGCGAAGCACATAAAACGCAGAAGAAGATGGTTGCGGTTGTGGATCTCTGGAGTCTTTTATTCCAGGATCAGGTGACGGATGAAGTGGTCCGGCAGTCCATTGATGACATGCATTTTTCCCTGAATAAGATGGAAGCGATCGGGACGCTGGCCAAAACATACGGGATGGATCCTCTGGATCTTGTTTTTCCGTTGCTGCGTTATCACAGCAGAATGAAAGAACTGTCAGCAGAGGACTTTGCCTATCTGACAGAAGATCATCACCAACTTTGGAAGGGTCATTATCCGATTGCAGGATGTGCGAATATGCCTTATCAAGGCCTTTCGCAGGAATCGATTGATGAGGTAGAGGAGATTCTTCCCGTAAAAGAAGAAAACGCGGAATATCTTTTGAAGACTGCGGATTACTGCAAAAAAGAGGAAATTCCTCTTGTCTTCATCAAGCTTCCCGTTGCAACCTGGACACCGGAGCAACATCGGACACTTGCTGCATATGCTGAAAAAACAGGTGTAGATTTTTTAGACATGAATGTCAATCCGTACTATGACACCATCCGACTCGATCCGTCAACTGATTATCAGGGAGAAGATCATCTGGATATGATGGGAGCCGTCAAGGTGACAGATGCGATCGGAGAATATCTTCTATCAGAAGAATATGTGACCCCGGGAAAAGAAACCGGTATCGTGACCGTTTCGGATGAGCGCTGGGAGAATGATATTCCAAAGCATGAGCACGCATACCGGACACTTCATCTGCCGCTTGAAACCGATATTGACAAAATGTATGCCGATACGGCAGGTGACTCCGATTACATCGTGTTTCTAGGGTACCATGACGCGGGGATTCCGGAATATACAAAAGCCTACGAAGAAGCAGTTTCGATTTTCGGTATTCAGCCATATGAGATCGAAAGCCGAAAGGCAAAGCTTGCAATCATCGAATACGAAGGAAAGCAGTATCTTCATGAGATAACAGATGAGGAGACACTTTCGGTATCCGGGCTTCTGCAAAAAGGTCAGGAACCGTTTGGAAAAGGGCTAACGACAGATCTTTCTTATGACTTTTGGCTTCAGTCTGCGGAAAAGGACATCCGGATTGACGGAAAAGAATGCACGACAACAGGAGCCGTGGGATTGCATGTGATCGTATATGGAATGGAAGAAGGAGAAACGGTCTGTGAAGTATGCTTTATTCCAGCCGGAGAAGAGGATGTGTACTGGCAGATCCGGGATCTGCCATGAGGATGTATGAGCAGTGAAACATTTTTCCTGGAAGAACTGAATAACGGCGAGATTTCTCTTCCGGAGGGAACAGAAGAAATCATCCTCCGGCCAAAAACGATCCCCTGCATTCTGAATATCCGGAAAGCGGAAGGCTGGTGCGGCTTCTGGTATGACCTTTCTTTTCAAACGGAAGGATGCCGACTGGGGCATAACCTGTTTTTGATCCGGGATGAAAGAGAGGTCCTGGAGGCAGAGGATTTCCGCTTTCAGACAACGAAGTTTCGTCTGGAATACGAAACGGTGCCGGTGTCTTCTGAATCCGCCGAAAAGCTTTCCCATGATCTGAAGCGTCTTTTTGCGGAGCGGGATGAGTTGAAGGCAAAATGGAAATATCAGACGCAGGTCTATGATGAAAAGGTGGAAGATGTCATCCGCCTGGAAAAGGACAAGGTGGAGCTGAATGAAGCGATTGAAGAGCTTCGCGGAGAGGTTTCTTTCTGGCGGTCGAAGTATCAGGAGATGGAGGGATCACTTTCCTGGAAGATGACGGCGCCGGTGCGCTCAGCAAATGCCTCCGTGAAGAGACTGAAAGAGAGTTCTCCGATCCGAAAGGAAAAGAAAGCATATCTTCAGTATCTGGAAGAGCACAGGCAGCAAAAAAAGAGCGGAGAGATCCGTTTTTCCATTCTGATTGAATTAAAGGGTCTTCCGGAAACGGAACTGTTTCCGCTCGTATATCGGCTGCAGGAGCAGACCTATGACAATGCAGAGCTGATCTTTTCCGGTGGCGGGAGTCTTTCCCGGTGGCTTTCGGAAAAGGATCCGGATATTAAGGTTGTTTCCGATGCAGAGATGACATCCTTTGTGTCAGCTGCCACCGGCGATTATTTGACGATTTTTGATACGAAGGACCGCCTGGAGCCGGATACACTTTTCCTTGTGGCGGAGAAACTGAAAGAGACCGGAGCGGATTTCATCTATACGGATTCTGATATGTTCGGAAACGCAGCAGGTGAAGAACCTCGCCTTTATAAGCCGGACTATTCGCCGGATTTCCTTCGAAGCTGCAACTATATCCGTGGTTTTTTCGCGGCGAGGAAAGAGCTTTTTGAAAAGATCGCGGTTGGAAATGAAGAGCTCGGCGGCCGGGCACATTACGGCCTGATCTTAAGGCTCGCAGAGCTTGCGGAAAAAGGAATTGCGCATCTTCCGGAAATCCTATATCATGAAGATTCAGAAGAACTTCCGGGAGTTTTTCTCGAAGCACAAAATGATGCCTCCCTTGCTGCATTAAAAGGGCATCTCCGGAGAATGGGGCTTTCCGGCATCCCGGAAACAATTGATAAGAAAAAAGGGTATTATCATATCCGGTATGATCTTTCGGAGAAGCCGCTGATTTCTGTTTTGATCCCGAATAAGGATCATGCGGAGGATCTGAGACGCTGCATCGACTCGATCCTCCGGCTTTCCACATACCGGAATATCGAGATCGTAGTAGCGGAAAACAACAGCGCAAAGAAGGAAACCTTTGATCTATACCGGGAGCTGGAGAACGGGTATTCCGGCCGGTTTTCCAGGGTAGTGACAGGAGACGGCGGCAGAACGCTCACGGATACGGAGGCGGAGAACATCCCGATCCGCATTGTGAGATGGGAAGAAGGTTTCAATTTTTCCGCGATTAATAATTTTGCCGTTCCGGAAACAAAAGGAGAATACCTGCTCCTTCTCAATAACGACATTGAGGTCATTACGCCCGGATGGATCGAAGAAATGCTGATGTTTGCACAAAGGAAAGACGTCGGTGCTGTCGGTGCGAAGCTCTACTACATGGATGATACCGTGCAGCATGCGGGTGTGATCATCGGACTCGGCGGGGTGGCGGCGCATTCTCATCTTGCGTTTCCGAAAGACTCGGAGGGCTATATGGGAAGGCTTCGGGTCGCGCAGAATCTTTCCGCGGTGACGGCAGCCTGTCTTTTGATGAAAAAAAGTGTATATGAAGAGATCGGCGGGATGGATCCCGGATACGAGGTGGCTTTTAATGATGCGGATTTTTGTATGAGGATCCGTTCCAAAGGGTACCGGATCGTGTTCACTCCTTTTGCGGAGCTTCATCATGATGAAAGCAAGAGCCGCGGAACCGAGGATACACCGGAGAAAGCTGAGCGATTTGAATCCGAGGTGCAGCGCTTTAAAAGGGAATGGCCGGAAATCTTAAGGGACGGCGATCCCTACTATAACCCGCATCTGACGACAGACAAAGAAGATTTTGAGATTAAAGGATAAACAGTTCATTTTATGGAAGAGAAAACCGTGGTAAAAAAACAAAGAGCCCGCATCGTCATGATGATCGTTTTTGTGGCGATCCTCGTTGTTCCGATCGCAAGCTGGCCGTTTGTGAAACCATACGTAAATACAGAGAACCAGGAAAACCGGAGTTTTGCGGAGTTTCCGGAGATCTCGCTGAAGAATGCCTGGAATATCACCTCCGGGATCGATGACTGGTTCACGGATCGGATCCCGTATAAAAATCAGGCGATGAATCTGACTTCTGCGATCAAGCTCGCAACGGAAGCCAGAAAACCACTGGTCAGCTATTACAGCGATACACGGGTAATCGTCGGAAAGGATGACTGGCTGTATTACAACGGCACCGAGGGAGAAAGCACTCTTCCGGATTATATGGGGGGAAATCTCTATAGCGAGGAAGAACTGGCGGAGTTGGCGGCAGGTTATCAGAAGGTTGCGGATCAGTACAAGGAGCTGGGTACGCAGGTGATCTTATTTGTGCCGCCGAATAAGGAGCAGGTTTATCCGGAGTTCATGCCGGATGTGCTTGGAGAGATCACGGATTACAGCCGGATGGACCAGTTCATCGATTACATGAAAGAGCATGTGGATTTTCCGGTCATCTATGCGAAGGAAGATCTTTTGAAGGCGAAAAACGACGGCTATCAGGTCTATTTCAAATATGACAGCCACTGGAACTATCTCGGTGCGTTCCTCGGAACCCAGCAGATCGCGGAGCAGATCCTCGGAACCAAGGATACACTGGAGGAGCATACGATCGGACAGTACCTCGATTTTGAAGGGGAACCGGTTGTGGCTGACCGAGACCTTGCGAGGATGCTCGGACTCGGCCCGAAATATACCGAGCTGTATAATCCGGCTGTTCTGGACTATAAGACGGATATTTATGAATACCTGGGCTACTGGGTCAATGAAGAAAACGAGACATACATGATCTGGCAGTCTCTGGCGGAAAATGATCTGACGGTTCTTATGTACCATGATTCTTTTGCCTACTACATGGATGAGATCATGGGACGTGATTACAAGGCTTTTGTGATGCTGGAACAACCCAAATACATAAAGCAGTTTGTGGAGCAGTCCAAACCGGATTATTGCATCCTGGAGATTGCGGAACGGAAGAAGGAAACCCTGGATACCGTCTGGCAGGAGCTTTTGCTGCATGAATAAAGAGCGAAAAACAAGAAAACCCATCTGGATCTTCCTGATCTTTCTTATGGCACTGCTGGCTCTTCCGGTCAGTTTTCCGTTTCTGAAAGGCTATGTGGATGCAGCCTCTTATGAAAACCGGACGCTGGCGGCTTTTCCGACGTTATCGGGGATTGGGGAGCTGAGCAGTTATACAACAGCACTGGAGCAGTATCTGAACGACCATCTGCCTTACAAAAACCAGCTTGTAGACATCAATGCCAGGCTTCGTACGGCCTTAAAGCTTGATCAGACTGTCGTTCATTACCTGTCGGGGGGACAGGTTATTTATGGGAAAGATGACTGGCTTTTTTATAATGGAACATATCCGGAAAGTACTTTGGATGACTACCTATGCAACAATCTGTACACAGAGGAGGAACTCAGGGAGATTGCGGATGGCTATAATGCGTTGAATGAGAAATACCGGGCAGAAGGGATTACCTTTCTTCTTTTTATTCCCCCAAATAAAGAGCAGGTGTATCCGGAATTCATGCCGGATTCTTTAGTTCCGGTGCAGATTCAGAGCAGGACAGATCAGCTGACGGAATATCTTACAGAGCATACGGAGGTTCCGGTGATTTATGCGAAAGAGGAACTGACCCGGGAAAAGGAAAACGGATTTCAGGTTTTTTATAAATATGATACTCACTGGAATAAACTGGGTGGTTTCGTCGGTACACAGCTTATTGATCAGCAACTGAAGGGTGAAAGCCGGACACTTTCGGAGGTGGATGTGGAAGCCGTTGACGGTGCTGTTCCGAATGACCTTGCGGGAGTCCTGGGGTTGGCCACGACGCTTGTGGAGCCAAAGGATCTGATTGTGAAAGACTACCGTGCCGGAGGAGACGCACGGATCACAAGTGATAACACACAACCTCTCGGGGAGTTCATTTCTTTTGAGTCTGATTCCGATGATCCACGCAGACTTCTGATGATCCGTGATTCATTTTCCGTGAATATGATGGAATATCTTCCCTATGACTATGCGGAGACTGCATTTATTACGGATTCTGCCCAGGCTAAGGAATATATTGAACAAAACCACCCGGATATTGTTGTGCTCGAGATCGTGGAACGACAGCACTTCCGGGCAGAACTGCAGTGGAGAGAACTGCTATGACAATGACTTTTTCCGCTATGGAGAAGCGGTTTTTTGAATGGTTTTCAAAAGAAAAAAGATGGACGTTTTTCCTGTCGGTTCTGACCGGAATTTTAACGCATTTCATTTTACTCACCGAGGGATTCATGAGCCAGGACGGACTGTGCAAATCTATCCGTTATTACTCCGAGGATTTTGACATTTCGATCGGCAGATGGGGGATCCGGCTTTTTGAGCCGCTTCGGGCGAATTATACGATCGTCTATCTTTCTGCTATTGTCAGTATTCTCCTTGTGGCGGCGGCAGCAGTGCTCCTTACCGATCTTCTTCAGATTTGTTCGATGACAGGATGCATCATTACCGGAATCCTTCTTGAGGTATCTCCTTCCCTGACTGCAACGATGCTTCATGAGTATGTTTCGGATTTATATTTTCTTTCGCTTATTTTCATTCTGATCGCGACGATTGCGCTCATCCGGTGTAAAAAGATTTTAATCGCGACAGTTTTATGTATCGTGTTTACCGTTCTTTCTCTCTCTCTTTATCAAAGCTACATCGGGATGGAGGTCGGACTGTGTGTGATCGTTACGGTCATTGCTCTTTTGGATGGAAAACAGTCCGTAAAAACAATCCTGAAAGAATTCCTTCGTTATGCACTGACGGTGCTAGGTGGTCTCATTGTCTATCTGGGACTTGTAAAGCTGGTACAGGCGGTGACCGGAGTTGGCGCGGGTGCGTATGGCGGTTTAAGTGACATGACGATTGGGTCAGTCCTTGCGAGTCTTCCCGCTTCTGTTTCCAATGCTTATCACTCGTTTTTACGTTATTTCATCAGGGATGATTATGTTTATAATACGGCGTGGCATCGAGAGGTCTGGTTTTTGCTGTTTTTCCTTTGCTTTGCCGTGATAATCTTCTCGCGTGTTATTCGAAATAAGATCTATCGGGAGGCCGGGCGGCTTGTTTTCCTGCTGATACTGATGCTTTGCTATCCGGCTGCGGTGAATATCATTGCACTCATTGTTCCGACCACGGAAATCTATTTGCTGACCTCTCTTCAAATGCTGCTGGTAGTGCCCTTCTTTTTCGCCGTATGTGAAAAGTCCCCGGATACAAAACCGATCTTCTTTGTCCGGATTGGCGGAGTAGTGATGGCACTTGTTATCATTGCGACGTATTTTATGTCGGATATTATTTCTTATAAAGGACTTAAGGAAACCTATGATCAGGCAATATATGGTGCGGAAAGGATTCTCGACCGGATGGAACAGACCTCGGGTTATGACCGCAACATGCCTGTTGCTTTTGCGGGATGGTTTACGGAAGAGAACTATCCAAAGGACGAATCCTTTTGGGATTACAGCATCGGACCGATGGTGAGCTGGCAGATGACGCATGGGGATTATTATCCGAATACAGAATCGATCAGACGCTTTTATCTCCAGTTTTTTGATGAACAGATTGTGGTTGCGGATCCGGCGACATTCACGATGATCATACAGTCTCCGGAATTTACGGAGATGGGCACGTTTCCGGCGGCGGATTCCGTTAAGATCATCAACGGTGTCATGACGGTCAAGATGATGAACAATCCATGGCCGCCGTATTGAAAGGATATTATGGTATTTAGTTCAATACTGTTTTTGTGGATATTTTTGCCAATTGTATTAATTCTTTATGCTGTCTTTGGAGATCGGTTTGGCATCAAGGTTTCGAACGTGATTCTTCTCATCGCCAGTCTCTTTTTTTATGCCTGGGGGGAACCGCTCTACATCTTCCTGATGCTGTTTTCCGTCCTGATGAATTATGTCTTCGCGCTTCTCATCGACCGATTTTCCTCGAAAAAGAAGCTGTTTCTCGTGCTGACTATTATCGGGAACCTGGGTCTGCTTGGATTCTTCAAGTACTATGTTTTCTTCGGATCCTGCATCAATATGATGCTCGGCGGGATTTATGTTCCGATGATCGAGATTGCGCTCCCGCTCGGGATTTCCTTTTATACCTTCCAGGCCATGAGTTATGTGATCGATGTGTACCGGGGGGATTCGAGGGCGCAGAAGAATTTTGCACGGGTGTTGCTTTATGTATCCTTATTTCCGCAGCTGATCGCGGGACCCATTGTGAAATATAAAGATATTGAGCATCAGCTTACAAACCGGACAACAGACTGGACGAAACGGGCCTACGGGATCAAAAGATTCCTTTATGGTCTTGCCAAAAAAGTTTTATTTGCGAATTTCTTCGGGAACTATGCGGATGAACTCTTTGGGCTTGCTCCGGCTGAGCTTGGTACGGCTGCTTCCTGGCTCAAGATGCTGTTCTACGGGCTTCAGATCTATTATGATTTTTCAGGGTATTCGGATATGGCGATCGGGCTAGGTGCGATGTTCGGCTTTGATTTCAGAGAGAATTTCAATTATCCGTATATTTCATCTTCCGTGCGTGAATTCTGGCGAAGATGGCATATTTCCCTTTCTACCTGGTTTAAGGAATATGTGTATATCCCGCTTGGCGGGAATCGCAAAGGCAAGGTTCGGACTTATGTGAACCTGCTCATTGTCTTTTTCCTGACGGGTCTTTGGCACGGCGCCAGCTTTAATTTCATTGCGTGGGGAATGTTTTACGGCGTTTTCCTGATCCTGGAGCGGATGTTCCTCGGAAAAGCACTCGACTGGCTGGAAAAACACCATCTGAAGATCGTGGGACTATTATACACTTGGGTGGTCTTTTTGACGGCATGGGTCTTTTTCCGGGAGGTGACGATGGGACTGGCCGGTGAGACGATCCGGCAGATGTTCCTGTTTCAGCCGGGAACGATCCGGATCACGGATTGCCTGGATGTGACATCAACGATCATGCTGATCCTCGGGATCCTCTTTGCAGGTCCGATCCAGATGCTGATCCCGAAGCTCAGAGAGCATCTTTACCGGAAAGACAAGGTTTTCGTGCCGGAATTTATATTTCAGCTGGGACTGTTGTTTTTATGCTTTGTAAGTCTCGCAAGCGATTCTTATAACGCGTTCATCTATTTCCGTTTCTAAGTGCGAACGGAAAGCTGCTATCTTCAGGATTGACCACTGATCCAGTCGGAAAACCTTGAATAGGGATAGCCGCCGAGCAGAGACTCCAGCTTAGATCCATCAAATACCGTATCGCCGGATTCTATTTTCTTCGCAATCTCAGGATAAGGTTGGAAGGTAATACCAACCTGATATTTTTCCCCGATCAGCTTTGCCATTTCAAGGAGACTGTAGTCTTCGCCGCCGATGTTGTAGGCGTCGTTTTCCACTTCTGATGAGATTCCTGCCAGATATAAAAGGTCGCAAAGATCCCCCATATAGGTCAGTGTTCTTCGTACGGAACCGTCACCATAGAGAGAAATGTCTTCTCCTGCGGTGGCTTTTTTCAGCATAAACTCTGCGGTGCCGTAGCTGGATGCGTTTGGAACAAGCGTACCGTAAGGAATGCAGATACGGACGATGGCATAGCGGACTCCGTACACGTTATGATACATGTGAAGATATCGCTCACAGGCAAGTTTATTGGCTGCATAGATTGTTTTCGCTTCTTTCTCTGCATCTTCCTTCTGAGGACCTTTTTTCCCGCTGTAGACAAGCCTTGTGGATGGAAAAATGATTTTTCCCTTGGCATTCTGCCGCCGATATTCATTCAGGAGATTCAGAAGTGCTATCTCGTTGATATCGAGAAAGGTTTTCGGATCATCAAAGCCATCCGCGCTTCCTGTTTTTCCGACAAACATATAGATGATATCAGCGGAAAGATCCAAAGCATGAAGAGATTCCGAGTTGAGAATATTGATCTGCCGGTAAGGGGTCTCCTTATCTTTGCTCTCTTCCTGCGCGTCATAAAGAGCGAGGGAGACCTCCGGTTTTTCTTTCAGGTAATGGATCAGGTTCCGTGCGATATAACTGTTGGCACCGATCACGGTGATTCTTGTCATAACGTTCTATGCCTCCAATCCGGAAAGCCAGCGGAATTCATCCATCAAACCGGCCTGTTTCAGGATGGAGTGATAGCTTTCCTTCCTGATAACCTCATCTTTGATGCATTGCTCGAAATAGAGGATGGACTTACGGAATGTGTCATCCGCAGGCAATGGAATCTCTTCCCGGGAGCCGTTCTTTTCGATAACAGCTGTAGGTGCAAAACCGGCCGGAGCTGTAAAGAACCGGTTTGTGGAGAGTGTTCCTTTGCTCCCCCAGATTTCCAGAGAGCACTTGTAATTATTATCCATGCCAAAGGAGAGCTGCGCTGTGAGACCGTCCTCGTTTACGACCGTTGCGGAGCCGTAGAGCTCTACTTCATAATCCGGGGTGTAATTGACGGTGGCTGCCGTAACACTTGCGGTTTCACCGAGCATCAATCCTGCGGCCCGAAGGCAGTATCCTCCCGCATCCAGAAAAGCACCGCCGCCAAGCTTTTTATCATATCGGAAATCCCCTGCGGGGCGCATCGGAAAACCAAAGGACATCTGCATCAGACGGACATCACCGATCGTGCCGTCATCGATGAGCTTTTGGATTTTGCTGATCTGTTCATGAAAGATGAACATGTAGTTTTCATGAAGCGCCAGATCTTTGCTCTCTGCAAGATAGATCAGATCCTCTGCCTCCGAAAGAGTGGGAGCAAAAGGCTTTTCAAGGAGTACATGCTTTCCGTTTTCGAGGGCTTTTTTTGCCCATTCGACATGAAGCGCCGGAGGAAGCGGGATATAGACTGCATCCACATTTTCTGCGGAGATCACTTCCTCATAGTTTTCAAACAGTTTTCCGGGATATTCCTTTAAAAACTCCTCGGCTTTTTCTCGGCGGTGCATACCAACGCCGATGAAAGAAAAATCCGGACAAAGGTTTAATGCCGGCATGAAGCGCCGTTTTGCGATTTCCGCGGGACAAAGAACAGCAAGATTGATCATGGATATCACCTTTTAGCTTATTGGAAGCAGTGAAAGTAGATTTCGCAGCTGGATATTTAAGTAATTGTTGCTTTGTGTAAGGAAGTTCAGGGCGGAAAGATCCATCCAGAAGTACCCTTCCGGGAGCTCCGGGAGCGCATCCGATGGGATCTTTAAGATCACGTTGCGGTTCTGCTCGTGATAAAAACGGCCGCCCTCTTCTGAGAGGACCACATCAATGAGAGCCTGATATTCCTCCGTATTCGAAAGATTTCCGGAGGACCATTCGGAAAACAGCTTTTTCACAGGATCCGAAAGGTCGGGCTTTGTAGCTGCTTCCTGCTGCACGGCGGGACCGAGCTCAATCTTGTCAAAGGAGCCGATCTCGGGTCTTGCTTTGACAAGGAACTTCAGAACGCCATCCTCTTCTTTTACCATCAGGACAAAGGTTGCTTTCCCGGAAGCCTTGAAGAGGGGCTGTGTCCAGGACTGCACTTCACGTCCGGAGATCTCAATATCATAGAAGGCTACTTCAAATGATGCCGTTTTCAGGCAATAAACACCCTTGTCATTTACCCGCCAGTCCACGAGCTCATTCAGCGGTACACGTACCACACGAACTTCCGTGAACATCTTGTAATTGTTAAGGTAGTGCAGCGCGGGACGGAGTGACTTTGAAATGTCGGTTAGAAAGATGGATCGGTACAGAGCGGGATTATCCGAAAGAATCTCTTTTATCTGCTCAAGATTTTTGTCGGAAAAATCTTCCGTGACAAAGGGAATTCCGGAAAGAACGGTACGGGTATCCATGTTGACCAGATTTTCCACCTTCATGAGCTCTTTCAGCTGCCCGAGCGTCATCCAGCGGAAGTTTGGAAGGACTTCAAAATCATCATCAACCTTGATGATGATATTCCGGTTTCGTTTGTTTAAAAAACGGGAGGCCTGTTCCGACTGGATCTGATCATAAATGATCTCATAATCCGCGGAGCGTTCAAACATATCAAAATAGGCGGGAAGCCTTCCGCCATGCGCGCGTGTGAAATTGCTTTTTGTGGCCTGAATCGTCGGAGAGATCTGGACGCAGTTGACATTTCCGGGCTCGATCTTTGCCTGCATGAGGAAGTTCAGAACTCCGTCAATCTCCTTCACAATAATGCCGAGATATCCGATCTCAGGCTGGATGATCATGGGCTGCTCACAGATGAACGCATCATTTACGAATAGACGCACGCCTTTCACGGAGAAAAAGCTGCGTTTCCGGTTCAGGATCTCGCCGTTATAGTCATCATAAAACCAGAAATCACTGTCCAGGATACTGCATTCCTTTACGGAAACATGTGTTTCCTCATTAAGCTGATGGATCCAGCTAAGGAGCTCTTCGGTGGAGGAGACATTTCCGGAGGTGCATTTCCAGGATTCCAGAAGCTTTTTGACCAGTCCTGCGTTCATGATTTTTTATCCTCCGTGGTTTCCCGGATCACAAACTGGGGAGTGTTGTTGATACACATATAGATCCTTCCGACATATTCCCCGATCATGCCGAGGGAAAGAAGCACGAGACCACCGACAATGAGGAGCACCGACATTAGTGCCGTATAACCGGCTATCATTTCCGGATGGATCAGACGGTCGACAATAGTAAAGATCAGGAGACCAAGTCCGATCAGCGAAAAAACAATACCGACACCGGCAGTGATACGCAGGGGCTTTACCGAAAAAGCCGTAAAACCGTTCATCCAAAGGGAAAGAAGTTTTTTCAGTGTATATCCGGACTCTCCTTCAAGACGTTCGCTGTGGCGAATGACAGCGTTTCCTATATTTTTTGTTGTGCGGAGTACCAACCCCCAGGTATAGGGAAAAGAGTGCGGATATTCGCACATTTTATCGATCACAAATTTTCTGGCGATATAATAGCTTGTCATATGAAGCGTTTTCGGTTTTCCGACAAAAGATTCAAGCATGTAATTGTTCATACGGGTGCCGAGCTTCCGGAAATCGTTATCCTTCCGGTCTTCGTACTTTCCGTAGACGACGTCGTAATCTCCCTCGATCAGTGCATCAAGAAGAATAAAGGTTTGATCCACAGGGGTCTGCCCATCGTCATCGATCGTCACCACATAATCTCCCGTGCAGGCATGATATCCCGCCATCAAAGCTGCATGCTGCCCGAAATTCTGTGCAAACAGAATACCGTGTATTTTGTTATTCTGTTCAGACAGGTGACGGATGACAGACCATACATTGTCCGGCGAATGGTCGCAGACACAGATGATCTCATAGTCATAGTCAGTATGTTCTCCCATGACAGCCACAACATCTGAAACAACTTTTTCAAGTGTGTTTTCCGAGCGGTAGCATGGAATGATATAGGATAGTTTTTTCATTCTTTTATGCCCTCAACTCTGAACATTATAACAAAAAAGAAAGCGAAAATCCATGAAGTGTGATAAAATACCTCTTGGATTTGGGTTTATGTGAAAAATGATCAAAAGGTGATCCGATGAAAAAAATAGGTCTTTGCAGTGCCACAGAAAAAGGCTTTTATTCGCTGAAGCAGGTGGTGAATGCCGGAAAGAAGGAAATGCTCGGGTGGGTTTGTTCCTTCAAAGAGTCCAATGTGGAAAAGAGTTGGGATACAGATATTGCAGAACTCTGCAGGCAGGAAGGAATTTCGTATCATTCCTGGAAAGAGATCAGGGAGGCAGATCCAAAGAAAGAAGAAATATCAGCGATCGTGACGATCGGATGGAGGTATCTGCTGCCAAAAAACAGATATCAGGATCTTGAGAACGGTCTCATTGTTTTCCATGATTCTCTTCTGCCGAAATATCGGGGATTCGCACCGACGGCAACCGCGATGCTCTGTGGAGAAAAAGAGACGGGGGTCAGTGCGCTTCATGGGGACAAAGAGATGGATACGGGAGATCTGATCTATCAGGTTCCGGTTCCTATCGATGAGCATGATTATGCCTGTGATGTAATCAGGAAAGAAATGGTAGTATATGGAGACCTGTTGTTGAAGATCCTGACAGGAATAGAAGAGGGCGAACTTCCGGCGATAAAGCAGGATGAGTCCGAAGCAACCTACAGTATCTGGCGCGGACCGGAAGACTGCAGGATTGACTGGAACGAAGATGCTGAGGATATAGAACTTCTTGTACGTGCAGTCAGCAGCCCCTATCCCGGGGCGTACTGTTTCCTCGGGGAGGAGAAGGTGATCATTGATGAAGCGGAAACGGTTTCGGATCTTGTTTTTGCCATTCGGTATCCGGGAAAGATATGGAAAATAGAGAACGGATGCCCTACGATCGTTTGCGGGACAGGCATGTTAAAGATCATAAGAGCTCACAACGAGAGCGGAAAGGAAATAAGCTTCGTAAAACTTCGAAGCAGATTGGCATGAGCGAAAAAATAACTTTTGTGATCCCGTGTTACCGCAGCAGTCACACGATCACAGCGGTAGTGGATGAAATTGAAGAGAAACTGTCTGACCTGGGTCTGGAGTTTCAGGTGGTATTAGTAAATGATTCGTCTCCTGATGATACGTGGATGGTGCTTAAGGAACTTTCCCGGAGAAATTACGTGACAGCGATCGATCTGGCACGAAATTTCGGACAGCATGCAGCGATCATGGCGGGACTGCACTATGCCGAAGGGGATATGATCTGCTGCCTGGATGATGATGGGCAGACGCCAGTGAGTGAATTTCACAAGCTATATGAAAAGATCAAAGAAGGATATGATGTAGTATACGCTGCTTATGATGAAAAAAAGCATTCACGTTTCCGGAATATGGGCAGTCGGCTCAACTCCATGATGCTGGAGTCCTTTTTGAATAAACCGAAGGATCTTTATATGTCCAGTTATTTTTTGGCTAAGAGGTTTGTGATTGATAAGATACTGGAATATGATTACCCTTATCCGTATTTAATGGGTCTTGTGCTCCGTACAACGAACAAGATCGTGAACGTTCCCGTGGAACATCAGGAGCGCAGGGAAGGAGAATCCGGTTACAGCATGGGGAAGCTTCTTGCTCTTTGGATGAATGGTTTTACTGCTTTTTCTGTAAAACCTCTTCGGGTGGCATCGCTTCTTGGCGGGATTCTTGCCGCTTTCGGGATCATCTATCTGATCTATACTCTTGTGAATAAGATCATCAATCCGGACGCTCCCCTTGGCTGGACATCAATCATGGGAGGAATGTTTTTGATAGGAAGCATGATCCTGATCATGCTCGGCATTATCGGAGAATATCTTGGACGGCTTTATATCAGTGAAAACAGATCGCCACAGTATGTGATTCGGGAGGTTTCGAAAGATCGGGATGAAGAAAACTGATAAAAACAGGATCTCAATCCTCTCATGGATTGAAATAGCAGGGAGCTGTGCTTTTCTGACAGCGCTTTCCCTATGGATCTGTCATGTAATGATGGTCAGTGGCAACGGCGATCTCCGGATCCAGTTTGAATGGGCGGTTACAGGTAATCCAAAGAGCTATAGCTTCATTGATCAGATGTATCGCTGGATATGGGCGATCTACCCTGAGGGTTTGGGCGGAATTGCCGTGGTGACTCTGTTTGTTCTGCTGGGTCTGATCTTTTCCGCTTTGTTTGTGAAGGAACTCATAGAACACATCACCTGGGGGAATGCTTTTCTGACGGCACTCATAGCGTGGCTTATGATCCCAGCTTATTGTCCGGCATGGAATCCGTATTTTGTGTTAGGAGTTCAGCCGGCCGGCCTCTGGCATAATCCCACCTATATCGGCATTAAGACCTTTCTTCCGCTGGCATTCTATTTTTTGCTCCGCATCTATCGCGAAAAGGGACAATTTTTTGTAAATATCATCGGTCTTGCAATTGCCTGTACTTTGGGAACGGCGGTCAAGCCAAATTATGCATTGACTTTTGAGGCTATGTTGGGCATCGCGGCATTATTTGACCTCCTTAAAAGCAGGGGAAAACATTGGAAAAACTTCATAGGTGCCGTGATTGCCGTGATTCCATCTGCTTTTGTCATACTCAGACAATACATTGTTAATTATCATGGTGTTAATGAGGAGAGCGGAATTACGCTCGGTGTGTTTTTTATAATAAAGCATTATACTGAGCACCCCGTGTTGTCCATTTTGCAGAGTATGTTATTTGCGATCTTTGCACTGGCCCTGCTTCGCGGAACATTATGGAAGGAGCCGATTTACCGTTTTGCTTTTGGTATGACGATCATTGCATATGCAGAATATCTTCTTCTTGTTGAAGTCGGACCGAGGATGTACGATGCCAACTGGGTTTGGGGAGCAGCTCTTGCAAATTACGGACTCTTTCTGATATCTCTGCCATTCTTTTTCGGGTATACAAAAGATGCTTTCATAAAGCGAAAAAAGAGCAGTATTTTCCTTAGTGCGATTGGTATAGGTATTATTCTTTGGCACCTAATATCAACGGTACTTTATCTGATACAGGTGTTTCGCACGAGCTTGCTGGTGATATGAGAACTGAGAGAAAAGAGAAACTAAGGGATATATGTATTCTGTCTGTGATCCTGTTTGGAATTGCGGCAGTGATATACCGGAGATATCTTTTCGGAGATATGACGTATATCTTCAGGGATGTCGGATCGGATACATTTAACCAGTATTGGCCCGTGACAGAGCAGTTCATTCGAAAACTCCGGGAAGGAAGTCTTTCCTTCTGGCTTTTTGATATGGGGCTCGGCACAACGACTGTAAGTATTCTGGATTATGTATTTGATCCGTTTACGATCCTTCTTATTTTTTTCCCAAACGGAAAGATTGCATTCGGTCTGATATGGATCGCTGTATTAAAAATCCTGGCTGCCGGGATCCTTTTTTATTTATTTGCGCGAGAGGTAGGCCTTTCTCGGTTTTCTTCTATCATAGGCGCCATTTGCTGGGCTTTTTCCGGATATCTGATTCTTTGGGGACAACACTATTTCTTTGCGACCGCGATACCGGGCTTTACCATGGTGATGCTGGGGGTGGTGCGTTATCGACGACGGGGATCCGGGAAGTTTCTGATCCTGGGACTCATCCTGCAGGCTATGGGATCGGTTTACTTCACCTTTTGGGTTGTAATCGGGCTGTTTCTGGCTGTGCTGCTGCTTTATGTTTTGGAAGAACAAAAAAGCCTGAAGGGATTTATGTCCTATTTCTGGGGTTATTTCTACCGGGGGCTTATAGCTGCCGGAATATCTGCTTTTCGATGGATTCCATCTGTGCTGTTTCTTGGCCGGTCTTTTCAGATTGCAGATGGAGCCCGTTCTCCGGATCTTTCGGTATTCTGGGAAAAAAAAGACTATTTGGATTTTCTGTTACGCGGTTTTTCCAATAATTCGTTAGGAATGAGTGCGGAGAATGTCCTGCACTACAATTATTACGAGCAGATCATGTGGGCATCATCGATCCTTACGATCGTGTTCCTGTTTCATAATCTTATAGTAAGAAAAGGAAGGGAACGGGTTCTGGTGGTTGTTTCATCGATCCTTGTTGCTGTTTCCTTTTTTACCAGAATTCCGACATTGATCATGAATATCGGAAAGGATGATAAATGGAGATGGTCTTTTCTGATCGTTTTTCTCCTGGTGATTAATCTGACTTTTGCCATGGAGGACATTGTAAGAAACGGCAGAAAACGCCTAGGGCTTTTGCTTGTCGAGTTTTCTTTCGGAGGCGGACTCCTCGTATTTTCATTTTTCATATTCTGGCATTATTTCGGCTTTCAAATGTCTCCGGAAGATCTTTACATGAGTCATCGTGTTTTTTATGGTTCTTTGCTGCTTTTAGGTTTATTTCTGTTGATTCTGATATTATTTCTTCTGTCCGGAAAAGACAGCATAAAAAAGGCAGCACCGGTTCTTTTCACCGGCGTAATGATCGCTGAAATGATCATATTGAATATACCGACTCTGGGAGATCGTCGAGTCGCCGTTCCGAAAGCGGGGGCTTATACGATGGACTATTTTGCTCCGGGAAACCTGGAGGCGATCGATTGGATCAAGGGACAGGAAGACGGGCTCTTCCGAATGGAGCGGATCATGACATGCGGAGGGAATGATCCGTTGATGATGCAATATCCGGGCACTTTTCTCTATGGTATGTACGAAAAAGAGATTGGAGAGTTTTATGCCGGGAACGGTCTTCAGGGTACGGAAGGAGATTATACATCCCGTTTGGCGGGGAATCCTGTATTAGAATCTCTGGTGGGTATAAAGTATATGCTATCCGGCGAACCTCTTGAGGAAGAAGGATATGAAGAGATCAAAACCGTTTCGGTCTTTAACGAGGCGGTGTCCCAACAGGAAACGGTAGTGATCAATCGTAACAGGAATGCATTTCCGCTGCTTTATGCTGTGGATCCGGCTTCGGCGGAGATCATCAGCAACATGTTTTCGGGTGCTCACGAAGCCGGAGATATCGGGGATCTCCGGAAACGGATAACGGAGATATCGTCGAAAAGTGAAAAGGAATCGGAGATCATTGGTCAGGTTACTACGGAGTCGGATGCAGTTATGATCACATCCATTCCCTATGATTCCGGATGGAGGCTTTATATTGACGGAAAGAGATCGGAAACCTATGTGGTTAATACGGGATTTGTCGGGGCAAATCTCCCGAAAGGATTTCATGAACTAAGGCTTTCTTTTATCCCGGACGGGCTAATTCCAGGAATAGTGGTATCGATCAGTACTTTTGTGTTATTATACTGTTTCAGGATAAAAAACAATAAGAGGAAAACGGGATGATATTGTTTAATGAACCTCCCTATACGGGGAAAGAGCTGGATTACATTAAGGAGGCTGTAAATAATAAAAAGATCTGCGGCGACGGAGAGTTTACGAGACGATGCTCGGAGTGGCTGGAGGAGAAAACCGGAGCGGGAAAGGTACTGCTTACGACGAGCTGTACACATGCAACGGAGATGGCGGCACTGCTGTCGGACATTAAGCCCGGTGATGAAGTGATTATGCCAAGCTACACTTTTGTATCTACAGCGGATGCCTTTGTCCTTAGGGGGGCGACAGCGGTTTTCGTTGATATTCGTCCGGACACCATGAATATCGATGAGAATCTGATAGAAGATGCCATCACGGAAAAGACAAAAGCCATAGTCCCCGTTCACTATGCCGGAGTGGCCTGCGAAATGGATGAGATTTCAGAGATTGCTTCCCGTCATCATCTTCTTGTGATCGAAGATGCTGCTCAGGGCATTACCAGTACTTATAAGGGGAAACCACTGGGTTCCATCGGAGATTTCGGATGCTTTTCGTTCCATGAGACAAAAAATTTTTCCATGGGAGAAGGCGGAGCGCTGCTGATAAAGGATGCATCAAGGGCGGAAGAGGCAGAGATCATTCGGGAAAAGGGAACGAATCGGAGCAAGTTCTTCCGGGGACAAATCGATAAGTATACATGGGTAAACTATGGTTCTTCGTATTTGCCGAGCGAACTCAATGCTGCATATCTTTTTGCGGAGCTTGAGAAAGCGGACGAGATTCAGGAAGACCGCATGCGTACATGGACTTTTTACAAGGAGGCACTAAAGGATCTGGAGGATGCAGGAAAACTTGTGTTGCCAACGATTCCGCCTCACTGTACTCATAATGCGCATATGTTCTATGTGAAGGCAAAGGACCTCGAGGAACGGACAAGGCTTCTTGCCTATATGAAGGAAAATGATATTCTTTGTGTGTTCCATTACATCCCTCTGCATTCCGCTCCTGCTGGGAAAAAGTTCGGAAGATTTTCCGGAGAAGACCGTTATACCACGAAAGAGAGTGAACGGCTTTTAAGACTCCCGCTATATTACGGTCTGAAACCGGAAACGGCAGAGTTGATTGTGGAAAAGATACATGCGTTCTACCGATAAAACACTGTCAGAACAGATGAAAATCAAAACAGTCTGGAAAAAATCATATACAGTTCCAGTGATTGCCGCAGTCATTTTATTTGTTGTATTTATTTATACGGATCGATATATTGCGCGGCATATGGAGGGGACAGACGCTTTCCGGAAAATGTTTTATCTCCTGTCCGTATTGATTGCGGCTATGATCGGCGGTGCTTTTTTCCTGTTGAAGATCAAAAAGGTACGGCTGGAGTATGTCTTTCTTTTAACAGCTGCTGTCCTCGGAATATCCTTCAGTCTTTTGATCCCGCCCATCGCGGCTCCGGATGAAAGCTATCATCTCGGCTTTGTCTATGCGGAAGCAGAAAAGCTCCGGGGATGGGATACGAATGAGTATTTCGAGGGTGGAAGTGTCGGGACGCAGTTTCTCAGGAGGATCGAGTCGGAACACGGGCTTTCGCAGGATGAGATTAACCATGATTACTATGCTGCTCTTGATCCCAGAATGACAGAAAAGGAAGCAATGGATGAGCTGGTGGAGTTGAAATACAGCAATAACCACGAGGTTCCGCATTTGGTGTACCTTCCTGCGGCGCTTGGGATCAATCTCGGGAGAATGCTGCATCTTGGCGCGGTGCCGACTTTTTTTCTGGGAAGGTTTCTGAACCTTCTGGTATTTCTTGCGGCCGGGTTTTACGCGATCCGGAGAATGCCGTTTGGGAAGGAACTGCTTTTTGCGTTGACGCTCCTTCCGATGACGATTCAGGAGGTGAATTCCTTTTCCTGTGACAGCATGATCCTTTCTCTTTCTGTCCTTACGGTGTCCCTGACGATGCATCTTTCGTACGATTCGGTGTCTTTACGTGTGCGGGAAGGAAAAAGGGCGGGCAAGATCGATCCGGTCTTTCTTGCGGATCTGGTATTACTCTTTTTCAGTACGTTTTTGCTTTCGCAGTGCAAATACGGGGCATTGATGCCGATGGCGTTAATGCCGCTTTTGATTTTGCTTCGAAAATGGAAAAGTGACCGTATTCTGGCGCTCCTTGCAGGTTCTGTGACGCTGATTGACCTGCTGGCAGGCTTTCTTCCCAGCATCTACCGGACATTTCACTCCGTGGTGCTTGTGAATGCGGCGGCGCCGAACTATACGGCAGGATACCTTCTGACTCATCCGTATGAGGTGTTTCTTATCATCGGCAATACGATCCATCGCTATATGGATCATTATGTGTTTTCAACGATCGGGACATCGTTGGGCTGGTATAAACTGAATATTCCGCTTCACATCGGGATACTGTTCCTTGTGGTTCTTTTCTTTCTTCTTCTGAGAGGACCGGAGGATAAAAGGATCGAGGGAAAAGCGGAAAAAGTTTTGGTCGGCATCATATGCCTTCTTGGTATCATGACTGCCGTCGGCGGAATGCTGATCGGAAATACACCGGCTACAAGTATGGAGATCATCGGAGTACAGGGACGGTACTTTTTGCCGTTCCTTTGTCCGTTTTTATTGCTCCTGATACCGAAAAGGATCCGAATTGCCGGAAATGCCGATGATTATGCGAGGACAGTGCTGCTGCTCGCTCTGGTACTCGAGTTTACGGCTGTCATGTGTTTATTTATAAGGGCTTTTTGAGATGGCGGAAAAGACGATAGAAAAGAGAAGAATGACCGGTCTTGACGGGATCCGTGCATGGGCAATCCTGCTCGTGGTCGGCCAGCATACCGGTCTCCTGCCGGAAAGCGGCAGTGCCAGCATACCGCTTTTTTTCCTGCTGAGCGGATTTTTCACGGCATGGTCTTCAAAAAGTGAAGGCGTTGAGGAACGCTTTCTTCGGCCGAAGGAGTGGCTGCTTTACTATATTGGCAGGATTTTCAGGATCATACCGCTTTATTATGTCTGTATCTTTTTCTTCTGGTTCTTTTATCCCGGGATCTGCTTCGCCGGTCAGGATGTGGTGTTAAAGCACATGACATTTACGGAAGTCGGTGTGCATTTCTGGTTTCTGCAGCAGGAGATCGTGATGTACCTCTTTGCACCGATCATTCTCTGCGGACTGGCACTGATCGGAAAACTGTTCCGGGATAAAACGGATCTCAAGGAAATTGTATTTATCATCCTGCTCCTTGTTGCGGCAGCGTGGGCAAAGCTTTCTCCGGTCATCTATCTGAACGGAAACGGGGAACAGATGGTGTTTCGGATTTACATTTTCCTCATGGGGATGGCGGTCGCCTATTTTTGCAGGATCATAAAAAGAAAGAATTGGAATCTGACGGAATCGGCAAGTCGTGGGCTTACGGTTCTCGGAAATCTGGTGATCCTTGGGACTTTCTTATTTACATTGGCATCTACGCCGGTAGTTCTGGGGAACCTTGGGCTTGTGGATTTTCCGCCGAATTTCGTGTTTGAACACGACATCATTTACAGCGTCAATGGAATGATCTGGATTGCGGCAGCAGTGCTTTGTCAAAAGGGATGGATCGCACGCTTTTTCGGAAACGGTGTGTTTGTCCGACTGTCTGAAAGAAGCTATGGGATTTATCTCTTCCATTTTCTTTTGATGCTGGGGCTCGGCAATTGTCCGGAGGGGATTCATCTGTTTCTCCTTTGCCTTTTCCTGAGCTGGCTGATCGCAGAGTTTATGTATGCTGTGGTAGAGAAACCCCTCGGGGATTTCGGCCGGCATCTTTCCGTAAAAAAACTGGGATCCTACTATAAAGATTTGTTTACAAAGTTTATTGCATGATGAAGATCAAACAGATTATGAAGAAAATATACCCGCTTCTCATCCTGCTGGTGATCGGCGTGATCCTGATGCTGTATGGTTACGCGAAGGTCAGAGACGAATACGGGATCCATATTTATGAGAGCAGCTCGGATACATTCTCAGAGCCTCTTCAAAACGGGGATGTGATCCGAACGGATTTTGTTGCGCCGGATTCCATGAAGATGGAGTCGGTGGGATTTCTTTTTGTGGATTACGGAAATGAAAACAGCGGCGGAGAACTGCTGGTTTCTGTAAACAACCGGACAACCGGGGAACAGCTGGGATCCGGCATCATTCCCGTAAATACAACCCGTGAGTGGGAATGGCAGGATCTCGGTCTTTCCGGGGAACGGGTTTCATCAGGTGATATGGTGGAGGTTCTGATCAAAGCAGAGAATCTGCCGGATGAAACAGTGCTTTCTCTGGTCCTCTCAAAAGACGGAGAGCATCCCGCACTCCGGATCCATGCGGATTACTGGGATTCGTTCCAGAAGCTGCAGATTCTTTTTTCCCTTGTGGTTCTCGGACTGATCGTGTTTGCGTATTACGGACTTTATATCAGGCAGATCCGGCTGGAATATCTGTTTCTTCTGACCTTTGTCATAATGGGATTTCTTTTTAATTTTCTGATTCCGGCAAAGCTCGGACCGGATGAGGAAGCGCATCTTAACAGTGTCTACAAGATTGCGGAACGGATCGAAGGGTGGGAAGCACCTGCGGACAACGTATCCATGATCACTGCGGAGGAAAAATATAACGGTCTTGGTGTGGAAGAAACAGGACATGACTACTATGTGACATATTATGGATGGCTGGCAGCGCATTCGGACAATACCGTATTGGAAACCCATAGCTTCTGGGGTTCCCAGGAAAACCCGGATCTTACCTATACGCCGGCTGCTCTTGGAATTGTGGCGGGAAGAGAATTGCATCTTTCTGCAGCGGGGATCATTGTCTGCGGCAGGATCTTTGCCTTTGTTCCTGTTTGTTTGCTGCTGTTTTATGCCATCAAAAGGATTCCGTTCGGAAATGAAATACTGTTCACCATTGCGATGCTGCCGACCATGCTTCAGGAGGCAACGACGATCAATGCGGACGGAATTGATATAGCGCTTTCCTTTGCGCTGATCGCAGCCGTGCTGCGGATCTTGTACGGTGAAAAAGAAAAATGGCGGTTTCTGGACTACGGAATCCTTGTTTTTACGATGCTGATTCTCTGCAGATGTAAATATGGTGCGCTTGTCCCGCTCTGTATGCTGCCACTTCTGATTTTCTGGAAAAAGAAGTCTGCTTTGAAGGGACTACGGGATTCGTTTCGGTCAAAAAAGGGGGCAGAGGAAGCGATTCTTGCCGCTGCCTGCCTCGTGCTTCCGGTCGTATGTATCCTGATCGGCTTTTTCCCACTGATTCATACGACCGTACATGCATACGGAGAGACGCTCTGGGCTACCCATTACACATTTTCCGATATACTGCACGATCCTCTTTCGATCCTGTATCTTCTTGCAAGCACGATCTATCATAAAATGGATTTCTATATCCTCAGCCTTTCCGGAACGTATCTCGGATGGCTCAATATTATATTACCGCAATATCTGACGATCACGATGCTTTTTATCGTTCTGATCGCGTCTCTTCCGAAGGAATCGGAGCATTCTCTTTTCCCGGTTTCACGCAGGATCATGTTCTTTTTGACGGCGTTTTTCGGAATTGCCTTTGCGGTTGGCGGTATGCTGATCGGCTGGACGGATGTCGGAAGTGATTTTATCGATGGAGTGCAGGGACGGTATTTTTTGCCTTTCCTGCCGCTTCTCATCTTTGCCCTGCGGCCGAAATGCATTGCTGTTTCAGAGGATGGAAGCGTACAAAAGAAAGCGGTTATGGCAAGCGTGTTTATGCAGATCTGGATCATAACAGCGCTGTTTGTAAGAGCGCAATCATGAGGACGAACCTATGATATTTGATGAATATAAAAACGGACCGGTCGATGGCGGAAATGCTGTTTATCTCGTTGATGACCTGAAATACTATGAAAAGATTGACAGGTCGAGGCGACAGATTCTGATCTCCGGCTGGCTTTTCTATAAAACAAGGACAGAGGAACCTATTCAAACGAAGGTGGTTATGGATGGGAAAGATTCAGAAGACCTTACCGATGTTATGATCCGGCAGGAGATCATAAACCGTCAGGATGTCTGCGATATGTATGACGGTAAAAATGCAAAGATCGGCTTCCGGATCCTTATTGAAACGACACGAAGTTTTAGGGAGACCGGAGAGAAAATAGAACTTCAGGTAGAACGCATGGATGGGAGCGAAGCGGTATCTGTGCTGACTCTTCCGACGGATGAAGAGAGTCTTTCTGAAATCCATGTGGAAAATGTGCATTATATGATCGACCAGTTTGCTCTAAACGGAGATACGATCCGGATGGCAGGCTGGGGCTATCTTTCTGACCTTTTCGAGGAGTATCGTCCGCTTACAGTTTGGGCGGAAGCGGATGGAAAGCGGATCGGCAGGGCAGAATATATGCTGCGCCCGGATATCATCAGCCTTTTTAAAGCACCGGAGGATGCAGAGCGTCAATGGGGTTTTTTCCTGCTATTGGAGCTCAAAGACTATCCGGAATGTGTGATCTGCTTTGGAGAAGAACAGTGTTTTGCGGAGAAAAGGATCAGTCTTGACGAACTGCGTCGGGAGAAACGGGAGAAAAAAAGGCGCTACCGGAGCAAATGGGAAATGATGCGCCTTGCGGATCCGATGCAGAAAGAGGATGACCGCTGGTACCACAAACACCTTTCCCGGGAAGAATATGACCACATTATGGAAGAAAGGCTTTCTTTCCGAAATGTGGATTATGATGTGTGGATCCGGAGGCATCTGCCGACGGAAAAGGAACTGGCTGTTCAAAGAAAGGCACGGTTTGAGAAGAATCCGAAGATCTCCATTGCGGTACCGACATTTCGGACACCGGAAAAGTTCCTCAGAGAAATGATCTCTTCGGTGCAGTCCCAGACCTATCCGAACTGGGAGCTTTGTATCGCAGACGGAAGCCTTGACGGGAGCCTGACGGAGATACTAACGGAGCTTTCCGGGAAGGATAAGCGGATCCGTTTTGTGACGCTGGAGGAAAACTACGGGATCTCCGGAAATACCAATGAAGCGCTGAAAATCGCAACGGGAGAATACTTATCGCTCCTTGACCATGATGATGTGCTGACGCCGGATGCTCTCTATGAGGTTGTAAAACGGATCAATGAAACGGATGCGGACTGTATCTATTCGGATGAGGATAAAGTGGATTTTGATCTGGAGGACTATTTTGAACCTCATTTTAAACCGGATTTCAATCCGGATATGCTCCACAGCTGCAATTACATCTGCCATTTCTTTGTGATCCGGAGGGATGTATTTGAGAGAGCCGGGTTCTTCCGTTCGGAGTATGACGGATCACAGGATTTCGACTTTATTTTGAGATGTACTTCAGAGGCCGGCAGGATCGAACATATCCGGAAAATGCTCTACCACTGGCGGAGTCATGCGGCGTCTACTGCGATGAATCCGGAGAATAAGATGTACTGCTATACGGCAGGACGGGCAGCGATTCTTTCGGATCTAGAGAAACACGGCTATCAGGGCGCGACGGTCGGGAACTATACAAGGCTGGGTTATTATGAACCGTTTTATCCGCTTTCGACGAAACCGATAGTGACAGTTTTTACACGGGAAGAAAGTTTGCCGAGGATACAAGGTGCAAAAGAGGCCGGAAATCTATACGAAAACACAGAGATTATTTCTCTTTCAGGGGAAGGGATCTGTTCCGAACAGCTGCCGTCGCTGCTTCAAAGTGCGAAGGGAGACTATTATCTTTTCCTGTCCGGGATCTTTCTGGAAGGTTCTGAAAACTGGATCGAGAGACTTCTTTCCAATGCCCTTCGTCCTGAGGTTGGAGTGATCGGAGGAATGGTTTATAATGAAATTGGTCGGATCAGTTCGTCCGGAAAGATTGTCCGTGAGAATGGAACACTCATGGATCTCTTTAAGGGACTTCTTAAGGAGGAGCCGGGGTATGCGGCGCATGCACTGATGCAGCAGGATGTGAGTGCCGTTTCGCCGGGGTGTTTTCTTATCAGCCGGGAGAATTACGAAAAGGCAGGTGGATTTCCGGTTGCTTCTTCCGAGATGGAATCGGCAGCATTGCTTTGCAGAAATGTGCTCGATATGAACAGACTGGTGGTTTATACGCCGTTTGCAAGGGTGAAGGAAAAGGAATCTCCGATAAATGAGGATATTCTGATTGAGACGCTGAGAACGGGGAAGAGTGACCCGTATTATCATCCCGGATTTGATCCGGAGGGAGAGGCGTTTACGCTGACGCTATAGGGTATGGATAGAAAGAAGTTTGTAAAAAGCATACTGATCGCGGCGATAGCGGTTATTGCTGTTCTTGGGATTGCGGCTCTGGTTGAGATTATCGGGTTTGAGTGGAAGTCTGTCCGGAGTCCAAAGGCGGAACACGTATATGCTCTGTCGGAAGCAATAGAAGCAGATAATCCGATCGAAGGACGGGATCATTACCTGACTGCGGGAGAGACCATCAGTGAAACAGATGATTATTCGGAGCATTCCTATACGGACCCGGTGTTTTATCGGTTTGATTTCCCGTCGGAATTTCTGAATCGTTTGCAGGTTACGCTGAAAGAACCTGAAGAAGCGGAAGATTTCAGGAACGTCGATTATACAGTGATTGTAAACACGGCATCCACTTATGGGGAGGATAAGTATACGTGGCTTGACGACAGCGCTTCTTATCTTCTTGGATGCGGCATTACGGAGCTTCGGGATGTTTCCAAATCCGTATATCTGGAGCTGGAAAAAGAGGATGCGGAGCGGATTGAAAGCGTCACATTTGCAAATCGTTTCGTGTTTAACTACGAGAGATGGCTCCTTTTGGTGGCAGCAGTCGGAGTTCTTGCGATTCTGATTCTTTTCAGAAAGGTATTGCTGGAACGCCTGGAACTGGTATTCCTTCTTTTTGCCATGACATTCGGCATTTCGATCTTGTTTTCTCATGGGATTACACCCCTTTGCTGGGATGAACAGATTCATTTTTCCTGTATTTATCAGATGTCTTATCCGGGAGATGTGCCACAGACGGAGAGCTACACGGCCTATACGACCCTGCAGCTTCCGAAGGGTAATACCATTGAGGAGCATGAACTCCTCGCTGCCTGGGCAGACGCTCATAATGACTTAAATACAGCCGTTTATGCGCCGAAGGATTATCCGCACACAACGGTGTTCGGTCGGGTCGGATACATATTTGAGGCATTTTCGATGTTTCTTGCAAGGGCACTTGGAGCCGGATTTTCAGCTTGTATCTATATTTCCAATTTTGTGAATCTTCTGGTCTACGTGGTCGTAGTGACGTTTGCGATACGGCTTGCTGCTTTCGGAAAACGAGCGATGTTTTTTATCGCGATGATGCCGGTGCCGCTCCTCCTTGCAACCGCGTTTTCTTATGATGCTTTTACAAATGCGTTTTTGCTTCTTGGATTTGCACTTTTCAGCCGGGAATATGCAAGTTCTGAAAAACTGAACTATAAACGTATGGTGCTTTGTGCGGCAGCCTTTGCTCTCGGCATCATTCCGAAGGCAGTTTATTTTCCGCTTGCGTTATTACCCGCTTTTTTGCCGAAAGAAAAGTATCGGAGCAAAAAAGAGCGGGACATCTACTGCATCCTGCTGCTTCTGCTGACACTTGCCCTTGCCGCGACGTTTGTGCTTCCGACGATTCTTGCCGGAAGCGGTGGTACGGATCTTTACTCTGATCCCCGGAGAGCAACTGCAAATGTATCGGCACAGCTTTCACTTGTGCTGCATCATCCTGTGAAATACCTGAGACTTTTGCTTACGAATATCCTTTCGTGGCAGCTGCCCTGGTATCTTGGGATGAAATCCTGGACAAACTTTGTGTATTCCGGAATGTATACGGGAACCGGAACCTATCTCATTTCACTGATTTTCGCTTTCCTTGCGTTGACGCAGGGGAGCATGGATGGTGCAGATAAGATGCCATCCTTAAAGCGCCTTAAGATTGGTGCTGTCATCCTTTCCCTGATCTCTCAGATGACGATCTGGAGCGCCATGTATCTGGCATTCAATCCTGTCGGAGCGGAACGCATCAAGGGCGTGCAGGGACGGTATCTGTTCCCGTTTGTGTGGCTCGTGATCCTGCTGTTCTTTAACAAAAAGATCGAATGCCGCTTGAAACAGAGTACCTATAACACGATTATAGTCGGCTCGGCAGCGTTTGTTACCTTTATAACGTGTTATATGGTATACTATTCTACGATGTGGATGAATGTAATATAAAAGGAATATGGGGAATATTCGAAGAAAAGATATTGATCTGTTAAAAGGCATCGCAATCCTTGCAGTTGTGTTTTACCATGTGGGGTTTCTTCCATCAGGCTATCTTGGGGTTGATGTTTTTTTTGTGCTTGGAGGATTTTTGATCGTTCCGAAGATTGTGGAACAGGTTTTAAAGAATGAATTTCAGTACTTACGCTTTCTTGCTGAACGGATTATTCGGTTTCTTCCGCTTCTGTTGATTGTATCACTGATTTCCATGGTCATAGGTTATTTTTTCTGGCTGCCGGATGACTATGAAAACCTGTCTGAGTCTGTTGTTGCATCAAACCTTTTTTCAAACAATATTCTTTCGGCAATTACAACCGGCAATTATTGGGATACAGTAAATGAATACAAACCCTTGATGCATACTTGGTATCTGGGGATTCTGATGGAGTTTTATATAACCGTCCCACTCATAGTACTGATTTTTGGAAAACTATCTGGATGTCTGCACTGGAATGGACGAAAGGTAATTTTGTTCATTTTATCCTTACTGACGTTGATTTCATTTTTGGTGTTTTTGCTTTACCCGGCCGGAACAGCTCAAAAGTTTTATTATCTTCCGTTCCGATTTTATGAGCTTTCGGCAGGTGGAGTGGTTGGTTGTATTGTAAGAGAAAGGGGATGCCTTTTTAAAGGGAAAAAGGTTCTTTCATGTCTTTTTTTTATGATACTATGCGTTATAATATGCATAGGGATTTTCAGTATTGAACCAGGAAGCATCGGTAAGGAGACCTGGATCATAGGGAATGAAGAGGAGAGTGCGGGTGATCATCGGTTATTGATTCCAAATATGTTGGCGGTTCCGTTGACAGTATTATTTACCGTTCTTTTTTTGGGATCCGAGGAAATATCTCTTTTCAATAAAAGCCGTTTTCTTCCGATGGTAGGAAGACGGAGTTATAGTATCTTTGTGTGGCATCAGGTACTGTTGGCGTTGTATCGTTATTCGATTTCCATAAAGATCACAGTTGGTTTTCTGATTCTCTATATTGTGGTATTGGCGATAGTTACGGAAATCAGCTACCGGAAAATCGAACAGATTCGGTTAAGCAAAAAAAGCTTTATTGTAACAACTTGCGGAGCATTGATTTTATCAGGAGTTTCTTTTGGCATTTACCATCATGCCGGAGTGGTACGTGATATTCCGGAGCTGGATATCCGGGTGAGTGATGTCCACCGTAACATGCATGCGGAGTATTGCGACAGAGTGTATGCTTATCAGGATGATTTTTCAATGGAAAACGGAAAGAGAAATATCCTTGTTGTCGGGAACAGTTTTGCACGTGACTTTGGAAATATACTTTTGGAGTCGACGTATGCGGATAAGATCAATTTATCATATCGGAATTGGCTCACAGAAGATCAGGATTTTTTGATTCAACAAGCAGATCGAATTTTCGTTTTCAGCGCGAAAGAGAAGGTTTCGGATTTTATATGGGATAATGTAAGTGACAAGAGTGTGGTTTACGGAATAGGCACCAAAAATTATGGTACGAACAATGGACAGATCTATTCTCACCGTTTTTCTAATGATTATTTTACTCAGACTGCGGAATATGATAAGGGATATAAGACTTTGAACGAGGACTGGGAAAGAGCATGGGGAGATCATTACGTGGAATTGATCGCTCCGGTGGAAACAGAGGATGGAAGAATCCGGGTATTTACGGATGATGATCGGTATATCAGCCAGGATTGCCGGCATTTAACAAAAGCAGGTGCAGAATACTATACAAGGTTATTGGATTTGGAAAATCTGATTTTCTGAAAGTAAAGATAATGAAGTTCAATAAACAAATAATGATCAGGCGAATTTTACTAATTGTATATGATTTGATAGCAATTAATCTGGCTATATTCCTTGCTCTTTTTGTGCGCTTTGAGATGAGTCTGAATGACAGTTTTCGGCATTATTATCAGGTGTCTCTGCATTATCTTGTGCCGACAATGATTGCAACGATATTAATCTTCGCTCTATTCCACATGTACACCAGCTTATGGGCATATGCCGGAGTGAATGAAATGATCAATATTTTTCTAGCTTGTATCATTTCATCCGGTGCAGAGCTTGCTATAGTCTCTTTTCTACCACCTATTGACGATGTACTTCCAAGGAGTTTTTATCCGTTTTATGCTTTGATTCTGTTTGTTTTGGAATCGGTCAGCCGATTTTCCTACCGGGGGATTCGAAGCTATGTGCGGAAGCGTACGACGACGGCAGAAACTACCAATGTAATGATTGTAGGCGCAGGAAACGCTGGAGAAATGCTGATGCGGGAGATCGGTAACAGCTGTTATGTCGACAAGAAGGTGGTATGTGTTATTGATGATACTCCCGGTAAGATCGGCAGTCTGATCCATGGTGTAAGAATTGTCGGGGATCGTCATGCGATTCCGGAAATGGCGGAAAAATTCGACGTGAAAGAAATCATGATTGCGATTCCGTCAGCAACAGAGCAGCAGATCAAAGAGATTGTGGACATCTGTAAGGATACCGGATGTAATCTGAAACGCCTTCCGGGAGTCTATCAGCTGATCAACGGAGAAGTCAGCGTCAGCAGTCTGAAGGATGTGGATGTGACAGATCTTCTCGGGAGGGAGCCGGTGCGGGTCAATATCGCATCCATTATGGAATATGTTTCCGGGAAAGTGATCCTTGTGACCGGAGGCGGCGGATCGATCGGAAGTGAGCTATGCAGACAGATAGCGAGCCATAAGCCAAAGCAGCTCATTATTGTAGACATTTACGAGAATTCTGCTTATGATGTACAGAATGAACTCAAAGCAGATTATCCGGATCTGGATCTTGTGGTATTGATTGCGTCGGTACGGAATACGAGACGGATGGACAAGATATTCAGCCAGTATCACCCGGAGATTGTCTATCATGCAGCAGCACATAAGCATGTGCCATTAATGGAAGACAGTCCGAACGAGGCTGTTAAAAATAATGTTCTCGGCACATGGAAGGTGGTAGAAGCAGCTGATAAATACAATGTTAAACGGTTTGTAATGATCTCGACGGACAAAGCGGTCAACCCTACCAATATCATGGGCGCCAGCAAACGGATCTGTGAGATGATCATTCAGACCTACAACAAAAGGTCTGATACAGAGTTTGTCGCAGTTCGTTTTGGAAATGTGCTGGGAAGTAATGGGAGTGTTATCCCGCTGTTTAAGAAGCAGATTGAACATGGGGGACCGGTGACAGTGACACACCCTGATATTGTGCGGTACTTTATGACGATTCCGGAAGCAGTTTCTCTTGTCCTTCAAGCCGGTGCATATGCCAAAGGCGGAGAAATATTCGTACTGGACATGGGAGAGCCGGTTCGGATTGCGGATCTGGCACGGAACCTGATCCTTTTATCCGGGCACAAGCCGGATGAGGAGATTAAGATAGAGTATACAGGTCTTCGTCCGGGCGAAAAGCTGTATGAAGAGATGTTGATGGATGAGGAGGGCTTGCAGGATACAGAAAATAAGCTAATTCATATCGGGAAACCGATTGAGCTGAATGAAGAGCAGTTTATGCGGGAATTGGAATCGCTGAAGGAACATGTAGTGACGGAACCGGATGATATCCGTGAATGGGTAAAAAGGATGGTGCCTGGTTACCATACAGAGGAACAAAATGAAAAACAAGATTGAGATGAAACCCTTCCAAAATAAAGTATTACTGGCCTCTCCTACCATGCATGGAGAAGAGCTGGAATATATGAAACAGGCGTATGAAACCAACTGGATGACAACGGTTGGAGAGAATATCAACGAGCTCGAAAAGGCAATCTGTCGGTATACAGGGAGCCCGTTTGCGGTTGCACTAAGCAGTGGGACGGCTGCACTTCATCTGGCTGTCAAGCTTGCCGGAGAAAGACTTTATGGTCAGCCAAAACCCGGACATGGAACTCTGGAAGGACGGAAGGTGTTTTGCTCCGATATGACCTTTGATGCAACTGTGAACCCGGTCGCGTATGAGGGGGGAGAGGCTGTCTTTGTTGATACGGAAGCAGATACTTGGAATATGGATCCGGACGATCTGGAAAAAGCTTTTGATCTATATCCGGATGTAAGACTGATCGTGATCGCACATCTTTATGGGACTCCCGGGAAAATGGATGAGATTCTGACGATTGCAAAAAAACATGGGGCACTTATTGTGGAAGACGCCGCCGAGTCTCTTGGCGCGATTTACCATTCTGCAAAGTATGGAGAGATGCAGACAGGTACGATCGGTGATTACGGAGTACTGAGTTTTAATGGTAATAAGATCATTACCGGAAGTTCCGGTGGAATGCTGTTAACAAAAGATGCATTTAGTGCTGACAAAGCAAGAAAGTGGTCGACACAGAGCCGTGAAGATGCTCCCTGGTATCAGCATGAGGAAATTGGTTATAATTATCGGATGAGCAATGTGATCGCTGGTGTGGTAAGAGGACAGTTGTTGCACCTGAAGGAGCATATGGACAGAAAAAAAGAAATCTATGAAACGTATCAGAATGGTTTTCAGGGACTTCCGGTCAGCATGAATCCCTACGGCACTCAAAAATCCAAACCGAATTTCTGGCTGAGCTGTCTTTTGATCGATTCGGATGCTATGTGCAAAGAAGTGTATGGGGAGAAAGAAGTTCTGTTTATTTCGGAAGCAGGAAAAACCTGCCCTTCAGAGATCAGGGAAACCCTTACAGGCTTAAATGCAGAAAGCCGACCCGTCTGGAAGCCGATGCATATGCAGCCGATTTATCGTAATCATCCATTTGTGACAAGGTATGGTAACGGACGGGCACAGAGCAATGCTTATATAGCAGAAAATGTGATGGATATAGGAGCGGATCTTTTTCGGAGAGGGCTTTGTCTCCCCAGTGATATTAAGATGTCTAGAGAAGAACAGGATAAAGTGATAGACATAGTTAGTGGGTGTTTCTCATGAATGGGTTGATTATTTTTGGCGCTTCCGGACATGGAAAGGTTGTTGCAGACATCGCTGAAAAAAAAGGATACGATGAAATATGCTTTCTGGATATTGACGCATCGATACAACAGTGTGGAAAATATAAGGTTTATGAAAGGCCCGATCAGATCACCCGATTGCAGGACAAAGAACTGTTTGTAGCGATTGGGAATGCCATGATTCGTCAAAGAATTATGAATGATTGGATTAAGCAGGGGTACAGATTTGCTACATTGATTCACCCGGATGCGATCGTGGCGGATGATGTGGAGATTGGAGAGGGTTCTGTCGTGATGGCAGGTGTAGTAATTAATTCCAATGCTTGTATTGGAAAAGGATGTATTATAAACACCTGTTCTTCTGTGGACCATGATTGCATTGTTGAGGATTATAGTCATATATCGGTAGGGGCTCATCTGGCAGGAACAGTTCATGTGGGAGAGCGCTCCTGGGTTGGAATTGGGGCTGTAGTCAGCAATAATCTGACCATCTGCTCGGACTGCATGATCGGAGCAGGGGCTGTTGTCGTGAAAGACATCGTAGATCCGGGAACCTATGTGGGTGTTCCTGCGGGAAAGATAAAAGATTGATACGAAAAAAGGGTATTTACGAAACATTTATTAAACGGGTTTTGGATTTCATAAATGCACTGCTGATATTAGTCATTTTTTCATGGCTTTATCTTGTCCTTGCGATATTAATTCGTAAAAAACTTGGTAAGCCGGTGATATTCGCTCAGGAGAGACCGGGAAAAGACGGAAGGGTATTTCGATTATATAAGTTCCGCTCTATGACGGAGGAGAGAGATTCGAATGGAAATCTACTTCCTGACGAAGACAGATTACCCCCTTTTGGTAAAAAACTGAGAGCGACAAGCTTGGATGAACTCCCTGAACTAATTAACATTCTGAAAGGGGACATGTCTTTTGTCGGTCCCCGTCCCTTATTGGTTAAGTATTTGCCCCTCTATAATGAACATCAGGCGAGACGGCATGAAGTACGGCCGGGATTTACAGGACTTGCTCAGGTCAATGGGAGAAATACCATTTCGTGGGAAGAGAAATTTGATTGGGACGTGCGGTATGTGGACAATATCAGTTTTCTGCTGGATTTCAATATTATTATGAAAACAGTGCGGGTTGTGCTGAAAAAAGAAGGCGTTACATCAGAAACCAGTGCCACGATGGAAGAGTTTAAGGGAAACGGAACATGAAGGTTTGCTTTATTACGACAGTTCCCATTACAATCAGAGCTTTTTTATTAAAAACGATAGAGTATCTGAATGAAAATACGGACTGGGAGATTTATATCATCTGCGATGATGATGGTTTGATCCGGAAAGAATTGCCGGATTATCTTCGGTATATTCCGATTCCAATGAAACGAGGGATCAGCTTAGGCGGCGTAAAAGCTATGCTGGAAATGAAACGGATTTTCCAGGAAGAACGATTTGACTTGATTCAGTATTCTACCCCAAATGCTTCGTTTTATGCATCGCTTGCGGGAAAAAAAGCCAAAATTCCGGTGAGACTCTACTGTCAATGGGGAATTGCTTATGTGGGTTTTTCCGGTATAAAACGATCGATTTTTAAAACAGTGGAAAAAAAGGTCTGTGCAAACTCTACCTGGATTGAGCCGGACAGCAACAGTAATTTAGAGTTTTCCATTTCAGAGGGTCTTTATTCAAAGGAAAAGGCTTCCGTGATCTGGAATGGCAGTGCCTGTGGCGTTGATACAAAGAAATTCGATATTCTGAAAAAGGAAGAGTTACGGAATAAGATACGATCACAATACCGTATCCCGGAAACGGATTCTGTTTTTTGTTTTGTAGGACGTGTAACACATGATAAAGGAGTGAATGAACTGCTTAGCGCATTTCGGGGAATTGTATCAGAACGACCGAATACCTGGCTGTTCATGATAGGGCCGGATGAAGTTGATGATTCGGTCGATAAAGATTTGTATCAATGGTCTGTAGATGAAACAGGAGTTATTTATACCGGTTTTACGAATCATGTGGAATCGTTTCTTGCTGCTTCGGATTGCTATGTTCTTCCCAGTTACCGGGAAGGATTCGGAATGGGTGTTGTGGAAGCCGAAGCAATGGGACTGCCGGTGATTGTAACGAATATTCCGGGGCCGGTAGATGCCATGATAGAAGGAAAAACAGGAGTAGTTGTTCCAAAAGCAGATCAGAAAGCTTTAGAAGAAGCAATGAGGGGCTTCTTATCCGGACAGTGTGATGTGGATGCTATGGGAAAATCGGCAGAGGCTTTTGCGATAGAACATTTTGAACAGAATGAGTTTATGAGAAGACTCTTAAATGATCGCAAAAGACTATTGAAAAAAAGATTTGGTTAATCGGAAAAGGGAAAAGCAAAGTGTATAAAATATTGGTATTGTTAAATACACCATGGTCGAGAGACAACAACAACGGTAATACATATTCTAATTTGTTTTCTGATTTACCGAATGTTGAGATTGCAAATATTTATTGCAGATACGGGATGCCGGATCATAATGGCGTTGTTTCAAAGTACTATCAGATTACGGAAAGTGATTTGCTCCATAAGAAGCCAGGCCGTGTGTTTACTGAAGATAGTATACCCGAGACGGAAACAAGGACGGAGCAGACAGATGAAAAGAGGCGATACGATTTCTTTCGCAACCATCGTTGGATGATCTTTTTCTGGGCGAGGGAGCTGATCTGGAAAATCGGAAGATGGAAGTCAAGGGAATTGTGCCAGTTTATTGATGAATTTCAACCGGATCTTTTATACCTTCCGATGTTTGATGCCGGATATATGCAGGATATTGCACTTTTTTTATATGATTATACAAAGGCGAAAACGATCGTATGCTTTACGGATGATATCTATAGCCTGCACCAGATTTCTTTTTCACCGCTATATTGGATAGATCGTTTCTGGAAAAGGAAGAAACTCAGGGCTATTGTGAAAAGAAGTCAGTTTTTACATGTGATTTCTGATGAGCAAAAATCAGAATACGAAGAATACTTTGGAAAGGAATGCAGAGTATTTCGAAAATCCATGGATTTTGATGACGAAAAGAGGACTGTGCATGAGCTTCACAATCCCATCCGTTATGTATATACCGGTAACCTAGGGAGTAATCGTTGGAAGACACTGGCGACCTTGGGAAAAGTGCTGGATCGAAATGACGGAGAACTCCTGATTTATTCAGGGACACCACTTGATAAAAAAATGAAGGGAGAATTTGAATCCTCCAAGTCTATTCATTTTATGGGAGAAGTATCGTCGACAGAATGCATGAGGATACAGGAAGAAGCGGATGTTTTGGTGCTTGCGGAGTCGGATCGTCTTAAGGATCAAAGAATTATGCGCCTTTCACTTTCCACAAAAGTCATTGATTATCTGCATACCGGCAATTGTTTATTGGTGATCGGAACAGATGGGCAGGCAGGAATGGAGTATCTGAAAAGAGGGAAAGCTGCAGTATGTGTTACAAAAATAGAAGATCTGGAATCAACGGTGAGAGGATTGGACAGAGATACAATCAGGGAATATGGCGAGAGGGCATGGCAATTTGGAAAAGCCAACCATGATAAAAAGAAGGTAAAAGAGATATTCTATCAGGATCTGACAGGGGGAACGATATCATGAAAAATGTATTGATTATCGGTGCACATTATGATGATGCAGAGCTTGGAGCCGGTGGCACGGCATCAAAACTGGTTTCCGAAGGGAAAAATGTATATAAGCTTACACTAACGGATAATGTTACGAAATCAAGTCATTTGCACATCAATGTTGAATATGAAACCAGCCTGCGTGAGAGTGCATTGGCATGTGAGGTGCTTGGGGTGAAAGAAATTACGGAATTTGAACCTGTGAAATGCAATCATCTGTTTTATGATACAGAGACTATGCAAAGGGTAGAAGATGTTTTGTATCAGTATCAGATTGATACGGTATTTATGCATTATACGGATGATTTGAATCAGGATCATATTTCTGCATCCAAGATCTGTCTGACGGCAACCAGGCATTGTGATAATGTTTTCTTGTACCAGAGTAACCTGTATGTATTTCCGCATCCGTTTGCTCCGACATTCTTCTTTGATATCTCGGATCATATCGAAAAAAAGAGAGAGGCGCTGTATCAGTATACTGGTGATCATAATCGCTTTAATTCCCTTTTTGAAACGAATATTGAAAGAAATCATGTATGGGGGTATTCTAACAAATGTGATTATGCGGAAGGTTTTGTGGCACAAAAATTTGTTATGAGGTGACGATCAATGGGGAAAGTGGTTTTTATCGCATGTACAAATGTGGGAAGAGCGATGATTGAAGCAGTTATGAATAATACTGCTTTGAAAGATGTGGAGCTTGTGGGTGTAGTGAATCTGAAACCGGAGGCTGCCGTTGAGAAAGCGAATTATGATCCGTATACAGATCTGATCAAAAAATATGGGATAAACAGCTATTATTGTGACAGTGTAAATGAGGATGGGTGCGTTGATTTTCTGAAAAAGTGTTATCCGGATATTATCATCCAGAGCGGCTGGTCACAGAAGTTTAAACAAGAGATTCTGGACATCCCGACTTATGCATGCATCGGCGAACATCCGGCTCCTTTGCCGAAAGGAAGAGGTGCGGCTTGCATTAACTGGGCGATCATCACAGGAGAACATGAGTGGGGAGACACCTTTTTCAGAATGGAAATGCAATATGATACCGGCTTGGTATATTCGCAGGAGTTTTTCAATATCGAGCTTTATGATGATGTGAAGACGGTATATGATAAGGTCGCGAAAGCATCTGTGGATGCGATCGTAAAACATCTTTCGGATTGGTCAAACGGAAAGCTTGAGGGGAAAAAACAGGATGATTCAAAGGCAACACATTATCCGAAGAGAAGACCTTCTGACGGAGAGTTTTCATTTGAAAAGGATTCGGCGCTAAATGTTTACAATCATATCCGCGGGCAGGCGCGTCCGTATCCGGGGGCTTTTTTCTACCTAGATGGAGAGAAGAAAAAGAAGGTATACGTGTGGAGGGCGCGATTGGGTGAAGAGCCTGTTCCTGGGGAAAAGGCAATGCGATGTGCAGACGGGAAATCTGTCATCCTGCAAAGGGTTCAAATAGAGGGTGAAGCAGAATGCTGGGCGGAGGATAGTTTATGATGCGCATTCTTGTCCTAGGTAATGCAAACGCCATTGTCGTCAAGGAATATATCGAATATGTTCTTGCATCGAATCCGGAGAATGAGATCATTCTTCTGAGCGATATGGAAGAAAGTCGCTTAAAACCTGATTATTTGGAATTTTATCAGAAGGCAGGTGTGCGATTGGAGCCGCTGAGACAGGGATCCTTAAAGCTTGTTTACAGGCTCCCCGGTATCCGTTCGAAGTTCGGGAGCCGCATCTGGTGTCGGAAAATGATAAAAAAATACAGGCATTTTGATGTGGCACATGTACATGGGATCGATGAGAATCGCGGGAGGATCGCGCTGGGGATCCGGAATTGCTCGGATAAGCTTATTATGACGATATGGGGTTCGGAGTTTCTTCGGGCGGATGATAATGCACGTAACCATTATCACAAATTTTATGAGAAAGCAGATTGGATCACTTTCACCTCAAAAGGTGTTTTTCGGAAATTTCAGGAATACTATGGGGATCAGTACTTGTCACGCATGAAAGTGACACATGTCGCGTTTGGCATATTTGATTATATTGATAAAGCACTTGCGTTTCAAACCAGAGCTGAGATACGGGGAAAGTGGAAAATAGGAACAGATGGTTGTATAATGGTATTCGTAGCGCATAATGGATCTCCTGCGCAACGTCATATTGAAATCACGGAAACGCTCAGGTCTCTTCCATCAGACGTGAAAGAGAGGATCACTTTGCTATATACTATGACTTATGGAGCGAAGAATCCGGGTTACATGGATCAGCTTAAAGAATCGGCTAACAGGAGTGGGTGCAGATATGTGATCCTGACAGAATATCTAAATGAAGAAAAAATGGCAGAACTCCGGACGATCTGTGATATCTTGATTCACGCGCAGACAACGGATGCTTATTCCGGATCTGTGATGGAGACAATGTATGCAGGAGGGATTGTGATGAATGGCAGATGGCTTCGCTATGATGATATTCCGGATTGTGAGAAGAGAATGGTGGAATTTGATTCCATAGAAGAAATTCCTGAAAAGCTTACAGATGTGGTGCGAAATATTGATTATTATAAGAACAGATTTCCGGATAATCGGAAGTTGATGCGCTCTATCAATGGTCGTGAAGAGACCACCAGGGAGTGGAGAAAGCTTTTAGAGGTATAGATTTATCATGAAAGTAGTTATATTGGCAGGCGGGTTTGGCACACGTATTTCGGAAGAAAGCCAATTTGTACCAAAACCGATGATTAAAATTGGAGAGATGCCGATCTTATGGCATATTATGAAGCATTATACGTTTTACGGATTTAATGATTTTGTAATCTGTGCAGGATATAAGCAGGAAGTGATCAAGGAGTGGTTTTCCAACTATTTTCTCTATTGTAACGATGTGACTTTTGATTTTAAAGGGAATGGAAAGACAACAATCCATCAGAAAGAGATTGATCCATGGACTGTTACTGTGGTAGATACGGGACTCAAAACTCTGACTGGCGGACGTATGAAAGCCGCAAAAAGCTATATCGGAGACGAGACATTCATGTTAACTTATGGAGATGGTGTATCGGATGTAAATCTGACAAAACTACTTAATTTCCATAAGAAAAACGGGAAAAGAGCGACACTCACGGCGACTCAGCCGGGGAGCCGTTTTGGTGTTTTGAAACTGAAAGACAATCAGGTTCTTTCTTTTCAGGAAAAGAGTATGGCGGATTCAGACTGGGTGAATATCGGATATATGGTATTGGAACCATCCGTGTTGGATTATATTGAAGAAGACAGTATGTTTGAAAATGAGCCCATGGAGCGCATAGTTAGCGATGGAGAGCTGGCATCCTATCAACATGAGGGGTTTTGGCAATGCATGGATACCATGCGGGATAAAGAATACCTGGAGAGACTGTGGACAAATAATAAGGCTCCGTGGAAGCTATGGCAGGATTAAGTGCTGGAGAATGCAATATAGAAAACCTTACGTAAAATCAAATGACACATCGATAGAAATATTCCGCGTCGATACAGGATACTTTACAAAAAAGAAAACGATTGTACAGTATGTGCTATGCGTTTTGGTTATGTGGGTTCATATAGCTTCGCTTGCCCGTTATACGGATTGGCCGGATTGGCTCTGGACATTTAGGGATGTCATCAAGTGTATGACGTCGGTCTCAGTTTCATTGTTTATGATTATATCCGGAACATTGTTTTTCCGGGATTATACAAATCAGTTATATTTCCGAAAATTGAAATCCAGGATCTTTTCGCTACTGATCCCCATGCTCTGCTGGAATGTGATCAATATGGTTTATTACGAAGGACTGGTTCATCTGGGGCTTGATTCAGTAAGCAGACCGGAGTTGATTCATTCCTGGAAAGATCTCCTTTTGGGAATAATCTGGTACAATCAGTATAACGAACCGATGTGGTTTCTCTCGGCATTGTTCTTTTCGTGTCTTCTGGCTCCGGTGATAAATTTTCTCATAAAAAACAGGATATTTGGTATTATTACTATTTTCATATTGACGGTTCTTTGCAGTACAGATATATTTATGATATTTCCTGTATTTGCCTATAACAGAGTCTGGATCATATGGTATTTTGTGGGAGCATATATCGGAAAACACGGATGGGACTGGTTTCGCATAAAGAATAAAAGGACTACCTGTTATTTTTCTCTGGCATTAATGACAGCAATGTTTCTATGGAGATTGCTTGATGTAAGTTCTGTTTTTGGAGAAATAATCAGATATTATGTAGATGTCATAAACCTGCTGACATTATCCCTGTTTACATGGATATCATTTGATTTGATTATTGATCGGCTGAAGGAACATAGGTTTTATAAACACTCCTTCTGGGTTTTCGCACTTCATGTGAATGTTAATTTTGCGATTTCAAAGTTGACAACTTTTTTTCTGCCCCATGATTGGAGAGCGGTTTTGCCTGATTTTATTATCACAACCATCGGTACATTATTTGTTATAGAAATGGTGGCAGGATTTGTCGAGAGGTTTATGCCCAGGGTGTATAAAGTATTAACAGGAAGTAGGTAGGTCTGAAATGAGAGAAGCGATTTTTGAAAAACTGAATGGGATTTTTCGAGATGTATTTGATGATGACGAGATTTACCTGTCGGATCAGACAACGGCAGCAGATATTGAAGGTTGGGACAGCTTGATGCATATCACGCTCATGGAAGCAATAGAGGATGACTTTGGGATCAAATTTACCATGAGGGATATTGTAAAGCTGGAAAATGTCGGGCAACTCGTCGACGTTATTGTGAACGAGTGTGGAGAAAAAGGATGATATTTACAACGCCTGTTTTCTGCTTTTTTTTTGCAATCGTTTTTTTAGCGTACTACACGATATTTAAAAAATGTCAGTGGCAGTTTTTACTTGTTGCAAGCCTGTTTTTTTATGGTTATGCTTCCCCGGTTTATCTGGTATACTTGGGCGCAACAATTCTAATTTCATATTTTGTTACCATTGGTATGGAAAAAAAGGGAGTGAAGAGCGCGAAGGGACTGCTTGTTTTTCTAATCTTTGCACTTCTTTTGCTTTTGTTTTTGTGTAAATATCTGACTTTTTTCTGTGAAGTTTTTAAGATTAATACCATTTTTGAGGGGAACGGGTTCATTCTGCCGATTGGTCTTTCTTTCTATATTTTTCAGACCCTTGGATATGTGATTGATGTTTATCGCGGGAGTGTAAAAGCGGAAAGGAATCTATTTAGACATGCTTTGTATCTTTCTTATTTCCCGCATCTTCTCCAGGGGCCTCTTGCCGACTATTCGGATCTGTCGGTTCAACTGTATCAGAGACATGTTTTTGATGAAACTGAAGCGATTTGCGGAATTCGAAGGATTGTATGGGGTTTTTTTAAGAAACTGGTCATTGCAAATCAGATATCAGTAGTTATAGATCCGATTTGGGAAAATGTAGAAAACAATTATGGCATTGTTTTGCTTATGGCGCTTGTTTTATATGCGGTTCAGCTCTATGCGGATTTTTCCGGATACATGGATATTGCTTTAGGTTGCTCCCAAATGTTGGGGATAAAACTCGACGAAAATTTTGATCTTCCATATTTTTCGAAAAATATTCCCGAATATTGGCGTAGATGGCATATTACCCTTGGAAGATGGTTTCGTACATATGTGTATTATCCGATTTTGAGGAATAAGCTAAACTCGAGTTTTCGAGCTCATTACCGAAAAAAGCATCCATATGCTTCAACAACGGTTCCGACAGTGGGAGCGTTGTTTATCACTTGGTTGTTGATAGGCTTATGGCACGGTGCGAATTGGGGTTACGTTGCACATGGACTTTTTCATGGCTTTTTTATTATCATGTCGGTTGTTCTTGCACCTCTTTATAAGAAATTTCATAAACAGTTTCCGAAGCTGAAAGAGAAATACTTTTTTCGCTGGTTTCAGATTTTGCGTACATTTATTATTGTTTTGATCGGTTATTCTCTTTTTCGGCCGGCGGATCTTTCTGTAACTATGACGTTCTACAGAAACCTGGGTTCTTCCGGTATCGCAATGTTAATTTCCCTGTTAATAGAGAACTATAGACCCATTTTGATTTTATTTATGGGAACGGTTATTCTGTGGATAGCGGATTTCTATCAGAATAAAAAAGGTATTCCGGTATATATAATGGATATTTCAGCGAAGAAATCGATTCGCATTATGGTTTATGTTTTATTTTTATGTGTGATAGTTGTTTTTGGAGAGTATAATCAAAATTCAGTGAGTCAGTTTGCATATTTTCGTTTTTGAAGTATCAAAATCGACTACTATAAAGCGTAGGGAGACCGAAAGATGAGTGGTTTCATAAAAAGGATTGCACAGATAGGGGTGTTATTTCTTATCGTTTTTTTGTGTATATCGATCATTACCTATGGCTTTTTCCCGGGAGTTTACCAAAACAGCCTGATGAAAGGACTCGCAATTCAATACCATGCACTACATAACGGTTCTGATGAGGAAAGAAAGGTTATTATGGTGGGAGGGTCAAATATTGCGTTTTCCGTCGATTCGGATTATCTCGGAGAACTGCTCGGAATGCCTGTTTATAACCTTGGTGTTCATGTGGGAACTGGTATGGTTTATCCATTTGAACTGGCAGAGTCAGAGATTGAACCCGGTGATATCGTGGTTTTTCCGTATGAGAATTTTGAAGGTGACAATTATGGAATGAATTTGATCAATATGACTATTGAGAATGAATCGGATATGCTTCTCCCTTTTATCAGCCGCCATCCCGGGGAAATAGTGAGGTCGGCCGGACCGGCAGCATGTATTAAGCTGTTTCAAGCGGTACATAATGCGGTGAAAGACTTGGCGGATCGTCCGCAGAATGCCTATGATTCAAGATCGTTTGATACGGATACGGGAAACTTTATTTTTGACAAGCCGGAAACAATAATCAAAGAAGGTGATCTGCATGATCCGGCTCCGTTTCGTTTGGATGAGCAGGATCAAAGCGGAATAGCATATCTCAATGATTTTTCAGAAAAATGCAGAAAAAAAGGCGCAAGACTGCTGATCACATGGCCGCCTCAATGGGAGGGAAAGAATCCTTCATATGTGGATACGGAACAGAAATCAGAAATAGAAGGGTTGAAAGAGATACTCGATGCTCCAGTTATCTCAGATCGCTCGGAATATTGTTTTTCTGAGAACGAGCTCTATGACAGTCCTGCACATCTGAATAATAAAGGAACCGAAAGATATGCCGAACTTTTGGCAAAGGATATTCAGAAGGCGTTACTTGAAGAATGATCGCTATACCGACATTACCTTGATAATATGGTTTTTGTTTTTGTATTCCAAAGATAATTTATATTCCCAGATAGTAGCACCGGTCGGGTCTTCGGATAATATTTGGAATCCCTGAAGGGAATAGAAGTCTTTGACCATAGCGTTTTTTGGGGTGGGAAAATAGTAACCACGAAGCTTTTGAATACCAATAGCGGTAGCGGATTTAACAAGTTCATCCATCATGGCATATTCCATGTTGCGCATAAGTACACGACAGCTCATCAGCCATAGATCTATATGCAGGAGAGTTCTTTCCTCGGAATCGATTCTACCGATGATGATGCTGACGATGCCGTTATCTCCAAATCTGTCCGTAAGCTTTCCATATAGAGTGAGGTAGTCTGGAGATTCGAGGATGCCTTCCAGCTCGGATAAACTGTATCGTTTTGTGGTAAGGTTAAATTGATTGCTTTTATTTGTGAGTTGTGCGATACGGGGCATATAAAGTGGGGTAAAACTTCGAATTTCTGCTTTCATATCCAGTGATGTCAGATAATCATCATAGTTTTCAAAAGCAGACTGTAGGCGTGTTCTTTTTGCATTTTCCAAATACATTCTGTTGCGTTCCAGATCATCTTCGGAGATAGAGGTGATTTCAAAGAAGCCGGAGCGATCGATGATCCTGATGTATTGTTCGACATCAGACAGCTCCGGAACAGCAACACCCGGCAAGGATCCTCGGATAATAGCTCTTTCAGCAGGATTGTCATCAGCAAAAACAAAGCTTTCCGGCAGGAGGGAGAGATCGGCTGCGGTTTCCAGAAGATTCTGATCTTTTGGCCGCCAGTTTGCTTTGATGGATATAAAATCCTCTTCTGTCAGGACACTGTCGGGATGCGCAAGACCGGCTCTGGCAGCTGCTTCTTCGTTTTTGGAATTGATCGTAAGAAGGATCCCGATTTGCTTCAAAAGCTTCAGATAATGCTGAAAAGCTGTATATCCCTGCGCAACTGGTGTTTCCTGGCCGATTTCAATGTTTTCGACACCGTCATCTCCAACGATACCACCCCATAAGGTATTATCAAGATCAAGATTCAGGGCTTTCTTATTCTTTCCGAAGATGGATTTGATGATATTTGCAACCTGAAAGGACAAATGAGGGATGGCTGAAACGGACATGGCATATTTATACATATGCCACGCGGAGATATCAAACCAGCGATCTAATCCGTAGACCGAGGAGAGATAATTAATGTCGCATATATGGAAATGACTATGATGCGATGCATATTCATAGAAAAAAAGGTTTAAGCGTGTTATAAAGTTTGTTCTTCCGTGGATATCGCTTGCATCCATATTGCCGAGTAATCGAAAATCCGGGAATTCGAAGTTGTTCTGTATAATCATGCAGTGATAACGCATTTCCAGATGTTTCCACATCTCACGGAATCGAGAGACTTCCTGATCAAGAAGCTGATCAACAGAGTCTTTGGAGTCTGAAATAGAGGGAAAGGAAAGAATGTTACGAAAAGTGGTGCAAAGATATACAATGTCAGGTGAAAAAGCATTCAGTTCTATATTTCCGTAACGGGCATCCCGGTAATACTGGTTGTATTCTGATTCATAGAACTCAGGAAGAATACCTTGATTCAGTAGAAAGAGCTCCAGAATTTCTCTGATATCATGGGTTGTAGAGCCTCCGAGGATTGCGATTTTCCTGGGTAGAAGATCAGATGCTTTCAGAAGCTCCTTTCGAAGCTTCTTTTTTTTTCTCATAATATAGCCTGAATCAAATGGGTATTCCAATTCTTTCATTGGTTTGCTCCTTGGTGTATTAGCGCTTCAGTTACAGATTGTTTAAAAAGGATACATAATCAAACTGATCAATAAAGCGGGCGCCGGTCCATTTGTTCTGAGTGCTGTAAAGACCAAGATTTTTTCCCCAGCCTTTGATCAGAAAGGTGAAGGGAATGTCTGTATTCTCAGGATCTGAGATAAAAGCTACTTTGTGTTCCACAGGGAGTCTGGCGAATCGGAGAAGCGTGTTACGATCTGTAAATCCTTCCGTAATCATAAATCCCATATGCTCAGTTGGATAGTGATAGGAATAATCACCGGTAGGAATTCTTTCGAGCCTACTCTTCCGGATCTCCCATTTTTCGAGGGCATAGCTGAATGATTTGGCGTGAGGAAAGGTCATTGTGATTCCGTTTAAACCGACTGCTGTCGGAAAACCGTTTTTTTCCGTTTTTTCATGATCCTCTTTGATTGTATAGTTTAATAAAGCATCCAAATCCTCAAGAGCTGTCACGAATTCATCGGAAGAAATTCCGACCCACATAAATGGAGTGGCATATTTCAGATCCAGAAATTTGTACAGAAACCCCCCTGTACAATCATTGGACACTATTACGGGATTTGAATTGGTGAGCCTGCTTTTATTACGATTGTCGATATGTTTCTGTGACCATAAGTAATATTTATTTTTCAGATTATCAAGCATTTGCACCTGTCTCCTTTGTGGGGAAAGCAGAGGTTTTTTGATAGACGTATTATAGCAAACAGGTTTTTTTATGTAAATACAAACGAAACAGGACAGGGTGTAATTGCAGATGATCTCGATACAGGACAGTGTCAGAAACAAACCAGATTTTGACAAAGGATTTGATTTACGGTAATATTATTACCAAAATTGTGGAGGGGGAAAATGCTGTTCAATTCGTATATTTTTCTTTTTTTATTTCTCCCGATATGCTTGATTGGCTATTATCTGATAAATTATTTTGGAAAATATCGTTTTGCACTTCTGTTTCTTCTTGGCATGTCGCTCTGGTTCTATGGTTACTTTAATCCATGGTATCTGCTTCTGATTGCAGGAAGCATACTTGTGAATTATGGCCTGTACAGGCTGCTGATAAAGAACTGTGGGAAAAAGCGAACCCGCTGGCTGCTTATGCTCGGAGTATTTTGGAATCTTGGTACTCTGGGCTATTTTAAGTATACGGATTTTTTTCTGGACAATCTCAATCAGGTTTTTCAAACGGATTTTGCTCTGAGAAATATAGTACTTCCGCTTGGAATCAGTTTTTTTACATTTCAGCAGTTGTCGTTTATAATCGACAGTTATCGCGGTGAACTATCGGATACCTCTTATAATTTGCTGGAATACGCAACTTATGTATCGTTTTTCCCGCAGCTTGTTGCAGGACCAATCGTAAGACATGATGTTTTGATTCCTCAATTCCGGGAAGAATCAAGGAAACGAATCTCATGGGACAAAATGAAAAACGGCGTTACTCTGTTTACGTTGGGACTGGCAAAAAAGGTGCTGCTTGCGGACGTATTTGGAATCGCTGTAACCTATGCATATCAGAATGTTGATTCCATGAATACTACGACAGCATTTCTTGCAATGCTTTCGTATACGATTCAGATATATTTTGATTTCAGCGGATATAGTGATATGGCGGTGGGGTTGGGATGGATGTTGAATATAGATCTTCCGGTCAATTTTGATTCCCCTTATAAAGCAAAAAGTGTTACAGAGTTTTGGAAGCGCTGGCATATCACGTTGACGGATTTTTTTCGTAGATATGTGTATTACCCGTTAGGAGGCAGCAGGAAGAGTATCGGAAGAACGTGCTTTAACATTTTGATTGTTTTTATTTTGAGCGGATTCTGGCACGGGGCAGGATGGACGTTTATCTTATGGGGAGCTTTGCATGGTCTGGCTCAGGTTCTGGAGCGCCTGACAACGGATATAAGGAAGAGGCTTCCCCGATTGTTCAGTTGGTTTTTGATGTTTGCTTTTGTCAATATCACTTGGATTTTTTTCCGATCAGAGAGTGTAAAGGATGCCCTTACCATAATCGGAAAACTGTTCAGCTTTCAATTCGGTGCGATTCCGGATTCTATGATGATTGGTTCGACGCAGCCTGAATGGAAATGGTTAACGCATCTTCCGGTTTCCGCGAATACCATACATCTTTTTGTGATGATTTTTTATTTTTTGTTGTCACTTATCATCATTTTGGCATTTCCGAATGCGAAAAAAATTGCAGAAAAATGGAGTGACAAAAGAGTTTGTCCATATATGACAGCGTGTCTTCTGGCTTTTTGTGTAGTTTCGTTCACCGGCGTGAGTACTTTTCTATATTTTAATTTCTGATTATGACGGATTAGGGATGAGGTTATATGTCAAAAAAATGGTGTAAACGTTTTTTGATAACATTTCTTGTGATCATGTTATTTGGTGGTGGTCTGACAGCTATTGTGGATCCGTATTTCCATTATCATAAACCTCTGGAGACATTGCAGTATCGTTTAGAGGATGGAAGATATCAAAATGACGGAATCGTTAAGCATTTTGATTATGACGGATTGATTACGGGCTCAAGCATGACCAGGAATTTCAAGACGACGGAATTTGATGCATTATTCCAGGTGCATTCTGTAAAAGTTCCGTTTTTGGGGGGGACTTTTCGTGAAGTGAATGAGAATCTGGAACGAGCGATTGAAGCCAATCAGAACATACGATATGTCATCAGGTCGGTTGATTGCAGTATGCTTGAAAATGATGCAGACGAGCTTTTTTCTGAGGAACTTCCGACTTATCTTTATGACCGGAATCCGTGGAATGATGTGAAATATTTGTTTAATCTCAGTACCTTTATGGAAGGCACGGTTTATGATGGTTTGCTCTGGACTCTGACGGGAAAGAAGACAACCACATTTGATGAGTATATGGCCGGAGGTTCGGAGGTGAAATTCGGTAAGCAACATATTCTTGAAGATTATGAGAGACCGGGGAAGGACGATTATGAGCCTCTACAGCTTAATTGTGAGAGCCTTGAACAGAATATGATAGAAGTGGCAAAAAAGAATCCCCAGATCGAATTCTACTATTTTTTTCCTCCATATAGTATTCTCTGGTTTGATTCATTGGTTCAAAAGGGACAGCTGGAGGAAGAACTGGATATGCAAAAGCAGGCAACCGAGATGATGCTGGCTTGTAATAATATACATCTGTTTGGGTTTTTTGATGCATATGATATTACGGAGAACCTGGATCTCTATTCAGACATAGCACATTACAGCGGAGAGGTGAACTCCTGGATTATGGAAAACATGAAAGAGAATTGCCACCGATTGACCAATGAAAATTATGAAGAATACTATCAAGCTATTCAGGAGCATTACGGTCAGTATGATTACGATGAGCTTTTCCGATCATGATTGAGAGACGATTTTTGCTCGGTTCGTTGGTTTGATATTCCTGTAAAAATAAATTACAATGCAAGTGAAAGGTTTATATAATTAAGATGATTGGAGAATGAGAAAATGCTTGAAGTAAAGGATATTATTTATGAGGATGGTGTGTAGGCGTATCTTGATGAAAGAAGAAAGCTCGCGGAAGATGCACAGAAGATCTTTCTTTTCGGATCTGCAAGGGGAGGGGAAAAAGTATATGAATATCTGGAAGTCTATGGACTTCATAAAAAGATACAGGGTGTGATTGACAACGATAAGATGAAGCATGGAAAAATGTTTCATGATATTACAATCATCAGTGCAGAAGAATTGGACAATCTTCTGCATAATTATCAGAATGTCTTGATTTTTATTGCTTCAGGATCAGCGCATATCATTAAAAGACAGTTGCTGGAAATGGGAATTCCGGAGGAGATCATGGAGCCGTTTGTAATAACAAATCTACAGATATCTCCAACGCCCTGTCAGTTTTTTGCAGATAAAAAGCGACAGATAACAGAAGTGTATGAACTACTGGCGGATGAGAAATCAAGAACAGTGTTTATATCGTTGGTTAATTTTAAAATAACTCAGGATGGAAAATGGTTGAATAAAATAGCTGACAACGAGCATGAACAATATTTTGATAGGGTGATGGAACTGAATGCTCATGAATCATTTGTTGATTGCGGCGCATATATAGGGGATATGGATGAGTACAGTCAAAGGCTGGATGGGAGATGGGATAATTATTATTGCTTTGAAGCGGATCTTGATGTTTTTACTGAATTGAATAGACATGTTGATAGTTGTTACGAGGACAAACCGATCGATTTATACAATGTAGGGTGTTGGGATTCCAAAACAACATTGTATTTTGAAACAGCAGGATCCGGTAGCAGCTCTATTACTGACAAGATGAAAGATGTTAAAATAGAGGCAGATTCTTTGGATCATTTGTTAGCGGATAAAAAGGTATCGGTGATTAAGATGGATATCGAAGGAGCTGAGCAGAGAGCACTTGCCGGTGCAAGGCAGATTATTACGACACAGCACCCAAAACTTACAATCTCTGTTTATCATAGTCTGGAGGATTTTCTTGAAATACCGAAATTATTAAGCGCATATAGTGATCAATATAAGATATATCTTCGGCATTATAGGGAATTGACAGATTCGGAAACAATCTGCTATGCAATATAGGATTTCGAAACCATGGGAGAACAAAAGTTATTTTATAGAAGGAAACGACGGGAACAATGATTAAAGTTGCAAGAGGATGCTGCGGAGAGGAAGAACTGACGCAGGTAAAAGAGGCATTTGAATACGGTTATTTCGGACTGGCATACAAAACAAATGAGTTCGAGGAAGAGATTGCAGGATATCTGGGAACGGATCGCAAAGTCATAGCAACAAATACCGGCACGACTGCCTTACACCTTGCACTTGATACGATCGGAATCAAGCCGGGAGATGAGGTGATCATGCCTTCTTTTACGTTTGTTGCTACGGCACAGGCAGTGAAGATGTGTGGAGGAACTCCGGTGTTTTGTGAGATTTTTCCAGATACTTTGCTGATGAATCCGAAGGATGTTGAAAAAAGAATAACATCGCGGACGAAAGCGATCATTCCGGTACATTATGCGGGAAATGTCTGTGATATGGATGCGCTCCTCGAAATCAAAAAGAAAACAGGGATACGTATCATAGAGGATGCTGCCCATGCTTTTGGTTCTTTGTTCCATGACAGGAAGGTGGGATCTTTTGGAGATATTACATGCTTCAGCTTTGATTCAATCAAGGTGATGACTTGCGGAGAAGGAGGAGTGATTATTTCAGACGACCCGGCATTTGATGAGGTTGCAAGGGAAAAGCGTCTTCTGGGCATTGACCGGAAAACTATGCATGTAAAGGACTGGAAAAAGCGCTCTTGGGTGTATGATGTACCAACAACAGGATACCGCTATCATATGAGCAACATCAATGCGGCAATCGGGCTCGCCCAGATTCAAAAAGTGGATCGATTTATTGCACGAAGAAGAGAACTCTGTCATCTCTACAATAAACAATTAAAAGATATAGATGCAATTGAATTGCCTGTGTCGGATTTTGATACAATTACACCATTTATGTATGTGATCAGGGTAAAACATGGAAAACGAAATGCTCTCAAGGATTTTCTGTCGGAAAAGGATATTGAGTGCGGAATCAGTTATATCCCCTGTCATACATTCAGCCTTTTTGCGAAGGAAGGAGAGCATTATCCGGTTACAGATATGGTTTATGAAGAGATACTGTGTCTTCCGATGCACTTTGAGTTGAAGGATGAAGATGTGGAAGAGGTTGCAAAGAGGATACGTGAGTTTATGGGAGATTGACAGAGGTGACGGAGACTTTTTCTTTTACGGAAACGGAACTGAAGGGCGCCTTTCTGATTCGCTCTTTTTATGCTGACGACGAACGTGGCGGACTTTTAAAGGATTATCATATCGACGAGTTTCGCGAGCATGGCATCCGGCATGAGCTGAAAGAAGTATTCTATACAATTTCTCATAAAGGCGTGATTCGCGCGATACATTTTCAATTGGGTCATCAGCAGGCGAAGTTGGTTCGCTGTGTCAGCGGCTGTGTTTATGATGTGATTGTTGATCTCCGCAAAGAGTCTCCGACATTTGGAAAATGGTACGGATATGAGCTCAGCGGGGAGAACCATATGGAGTTATTTGTTCCTGAGTATTTTGGACATGGCTATCTGGTGTTGGAAGAATCTGTTGTCAGTTATAAGTGTGGTGAGATGTTTTACCCGGAGGGGGATAACGGGATTATGTTTGACGATCCTGAGATCGGGATCAGGTGGCCGTTCGAGAGGATCGGAGGTCAGGAGAAGCTGATAATCAGTCATAAGGACAGAGAATTGATGTCATTTCAGAATTATAAGGATATGGTGGTATAACGGATGTGCCAGATATCAGTTATCACTTCGGTCTATAATGGGGAAAGGTTTATCGCAGAAACCATAGAAAGTATTCGAAATCAGACTTTCACGGACTTTGAATGGCTTATTTTTGATAACTGCTCGACGGATGCGACCGTTTCCATAATAGAATCCTATGCAGGAGAAGACTCGCGAATAAGACTGTTTTGCAATGAAAGGAACTGTGGACAGATTCCGAATCTGAACCGGGGGATTGAACTTTCAAAAGGGCGTTATATTGCGCGTACGGATGCGGATGATATCAGTTACCCGCAGCGCCTTTGGAAGCAGCACGAATACATGGAAAAACATCCGGATACGGTGCTGATAGGAGCTGGAATGGATCAATGGCGCTCCGGTGAAAAGATTCCGGTGACCGGAGGAACTGTGTTCCAAAGTGACCCGGAGTGCAGATTCGGATCGCTGTTTTTTTGTGTTTTGCCGAATTCTTCCTTTTTTTTCAGGAAAGATGCACTGGGAGAGATTCGGTATCGAAACTATGATTATGCAGAGGACTGGGCATTGATCGTGGATCTGCTCGGGAAAGGAGAAGTTGCGAAGATTGCTGAGCCGTTGATCATGTATCGGATATACGGGGAGCAAGTGACGCAACGCCTTTCCGCTGATCTCAGGATCGCGGAAACAGAAGAGATAATGCATAGATATTTGCAGAAGTTGCCTATTGACGGAAAAGAAATACTCTGGAAGGCGATTCGGGGGCGGCTTGAAAACAAGGAAGAGTTTCAGGAAATGAAGATGGCGCTGCTCCGCTATGCTCTGTATTGCAAACTTGGAGAAGATGAAAAGGAAGCAGCGGAAAAATCATGTGTTCAAAGAGCCTATCGAACACTAATCGAATGGCAGAACGGAAATATGGCATTGCTCCGTCGGTACATGACTGACCCGTTATGTAGAAATGGGCATCTTTTTTCGCGTTCGGGTCTTTCATTTTTAAAGAAGTGTTTGAAGCATTATGGAAAGAAGCGTTCCTATGGGGGATGAGCATTTGAATAAGAAGAGGGTTGATCTGACCGACTTGACGCCGGCAATGACACGGGAATTGAATGAGATTGCAGAAAGTTGCCGTGGGGAGTATATGAAACTGATGAACTGTCTGTCGGAAAAGTACGGAAAAGAGGGGTTTTGGTGGGATACCCAGTTGGCAAGCAGACACATCGGTTGCTCATGCTTTGAGGATATTTGTAAGCTGAAGCTTCTTCGTGCTCTGGAGGATCGTTCGGAAGCGGATGAGGTTATAACTGACTCCCGTGTAATGTACAGAATGATAAAACGGAATCTGTCGTTAAGTGTTTCGATTAAGAAGAAAAAGGAAAGCATGAAAAGCAGGGTCTGGCGCTCCGCTCCCGTACAGTTACTCTATAATTATCAACGCTTCGCCGGGAGGGTACGACGGTATCGATCGGATCCCTCCCTTAGAAGATCGGTTCCCGTAGATTCAGATGTGATTCTGGTTTCGGAGTGTGCGATGCCATCGGAGCTGAAAGACGGAGTGTTTACGGATCGCTATTTTCCTGAGATGAGAGCGACCGCTCCGGAAAAAACACTTTATGTGGTAAACATGGTCTATAGCGCGGAACAGGAAGTTGTAGCATTATCGGAATACCTCAGTTCACGCTCTGATTTTGCAATCTGTGATTGTTTCTCCACCAAGGAGGATCTTGAGGAAGTCAGACGATATATCCGTTGGTGCAGACACTTTAAACTGGAACCGTGCTTTTTTGATGGTCTGGATATTACAGAGCTTTTACAGCATCATCTATCCACAGGAGCACATAGCAGTGTTTCGATTGTAGGTATATTAAAAGGGAATGCCATCTGCAGAATGGTAAAGGAGCAGAAACTTCGTGTCATAAAGCTGATTGATTGGTTTGAAGGTCAGGCAAGCAGCAGTGCGATTGTCCGTCGTTTTCGAAAAGCATATTCCAATGTGCCCACGATGTCATATATCAATTCCCCATGCGGGGAGAATAATCTGGGATTATATCCGATCTCAGAGCAGTATCACAAGAATGTGATCTCGGAGTTTTTCGGAACGCAGGGAATCTGCTGGGAAAACATGATAAAACGTTTCTGTCCGGATACGAAATGTGTGACAGTTCCTTCTTACCGACAGCTTGCTGTTTTCCGCGAGGATGACAGGTGGAAACGGGAGAGAAATGGCATTCTGATCACAGTACCTTATTTTATGGATGTGGCCGAATCTCTTTTGCACGATTTCTTTTCTGCTATTAAAGATAGTGGGCGTTTTCGAATATACATCAAGAATCATCCGGCTAAAGAGAATTACAAGCTTCAAAATTATGGAATCGGTTCGGATGAGTATTGCGGACATGATATTCATTATATAGGAGGCGAGCTTTCAGAGGCGTTGGAAGGAAAACGAGCTGTGATCATGTCAAAGACAACGATGGCTTTGGAGGTTATGCTGACGGGAGTCTATACCATACTGTATTTGGGGCGGGGTGAGCTTAGTAATTTCTGCTTACCGGACGGTATGGAGAAATATCGGAATGTGGCATGTGATGCAAATGAATTAAAGCAGCTTCTTTCCGGGGATATGAGAGGACTTGATCAGTCCGAGGCGGAGAAACTGCGGGATAAGGTTTTTGCAAAAGTAGATGAGTTCACGGTAAAAGCAATGTTTAACTGAGGGGATGATATGAGAAAGATTGTTTATATTATGCGAGATCCTTATTGGTTGCGCGACCACCATCGATATGGAGGAGAATATCTTCAGGAAAATGGTTACAATGTAGAGATATGGCATGTGATTACGGATAGAACGATCTCTTTCGAAGATGAAAAAAGGATGTATAAAGGAGATAATCTATTTCATTATTCCTGGAGAGATTTCCGGGATCAAGTTGAAAAGAATGCTGATGCAGTCTTTATCCTGCAAACATATGATCGATATTATGTATATTTGAAGAATAAGGGTTGCGAAGTGATCGTGATGAGCGGTCTTGGTGCGATGATACCAAGAGCCCAGCCAAAGAAGGTGGATCGTTCTCTTCGAGGTGGCTTACGCCGTTGGAAAAACAGAGGAATAATAAAAAGTATAAAGCTAAAGGTACGTTTTCGTAAGGAGCAGAAGGAAAAGAGATATTATGATTCTTATGTTCCGAAGAATCCGCCGGATCTGATCGTAACAGCATCTCATTATACCAGAAACTCTTATTTTCACAGAAATGAACCAGAGGAACGCATACTATATATTCATTCTCAGGATTATGATCGTTTCATCGAGGCAAATCGGGCAACCGATAAAAATCCCGGAGGGTATATTCTTTATATTGACAGTACATATACCGGAAACGCTTATGATACCGCAATGACGGGCATCAGTCCGGGTCCGGAAAAACATGCAGAAGAATACCAGAGACAGCTGGAAACGGTTTTTGAAAAAATGGAAGAGCATTTTGGTATGCCGGTTGTGATTTCGGGTCATCCGCACACGATATATCCGGAGAATGCCTATTCCGGGCGCGAGATTACGTTTTATAAAACATGTGAACAGGTAAGGGATGCAGAATATGTGATCATGCAAATGTCCACAGCGGTAAGTTTCCCGCTGTTATATGATAAACCGATTCTGATGGTGGCCAACGACTATTTCAGGGCGCAGGATGATTCCAGAGCTGATTTATACGAATGGATGGAAAAATCGGCGTATTACCTAGGAATCGGGTTTATCAATATGAGCAATCCGGATGAATTGGAGAAACCATGGGAAAAGTGTGTTCCCGCTGACAAAAACGGAAGAAAAGACTATATTGAAAAGTATCTGATAGATTCCGATAAAACGGAAAAAACGATTATCGAATATCTGGAAGAAGAGTATTTGTCGAAAAGAGTGAATCGATAATAATGAGTATTATTCGTATTATAAAAAAATTCCGTCTGATTCTTTCCAGACACCAAAAAATCCGTATTTTTCAGCTGGGTATTCTGATGGTGATCGGCGGCTTTATGGAGATGCTTTCCGTATCTCTTGTATTACCTTTTATGAATGCTGTTATGGAGCCGGAGAAAACCATGCAGAGTAAATATGTGATGATGGTGTGCGATTTGTTTGGAATGCATTCTTCGCGTTCTTTTTTAATGCTGGTGGCTGTTGCTCTGGCTGCGATTTATATTCTGAAAAACGCGTTTCTGATATTTCAAAACAATATCCAATACCGGTTTGTTTACAATAATCAGTTTCAAACTCAGTGCAAGCTGCTTCACAATTATCTTTCACGTCCGTATGAGTTTTATCTTCAGGCAAATTCCGGAGAAATCATGCGTGTGATTGGGTCGGATACAAATCAGACGTTTTATCTGCTGATCAATCTCCTCAGTCTGTTTACGGAACTGGTTGTTTCCGTTACACTCACGATTACGGTTATCGTTATTTCGCCCTTGCTTACCCTTTCCATTGCCGGAATTCTCCTCGTCGTTGTGGCACTGATCCTGCTGGTGATCAGACCCATGCTCCGCAGAATGAGTCTTGCTACGCAGAAAGCCGATGCAAAGCAGAATATGTGGCTCCTGCAATCAATTCAGGGGATCAAAGAATTGAAGGTCATGCGGAAAGAATCCTACTTTGAAAAAAACTATCGTGAAAACGGAAGCATCACGATGACAGCTCTTCGAAAAAAGAATGTACTGACAAATTTTCCGAGATATTTTATTGAAGCAGTCAGTATGTCATCTTTGTTTCTGATTCTGGCGGTTTTGATCTATCGCGGACAGGATCTGGAAACGCTTGTACCTGTTGTAAGTGCCATTGCAATGGCAGCAGTTCGTCTTCTTCCATCCATCAATCGAATCACATCGTCTCTTGCGAGTGCTGCTTATGCGGAGCCTATGCTCGATAAGACTATTGAGAATCTTCAAGGAATGGATGCATATGAAAGGCAAAATTCGGAAGCGCAGAAGGAATCCAGAGGCGCAGTAAAGCGTTTTGAAAACGAATTCGGCTTTTCTGATGTAACCTATCGATATCCGAATGCTGATTATCCGGTTTTGGAAAATGCTTCGCTTAAAATCCGGAAGGGAGAGTCTGTGGGCATCGTTGGAGCATCGGGAGCGGGGAAGACGACTGCAGTGGATATTTTACTGGGGCTTCTGAAGCTTGAGAATGGAAAGGTGATGATTGATGGAACAGATATCCGAATGGATATGGATGGATGGCTTACACAGATCGGATATATTCCCCAGAGTATTTTTATGCTGGATGACACGCTACGTGCAAATGTGGCTTTTGGCATAGATGCTGCAGAAATTGATGACAATAAAGTATGGACAGCTCTTGAAGAGGCGGCTCTGGCGGATTTTGTCAGAACGCTTCCTGAGGGACTTGATACCAGGCTGGGCGACCGTGGAATTCGGCTTTCCGGTGGACAGCGTCAGAGAGTTGGTATAGCAAGGGCTTTGTATGCTAATCCGGAAATTCTGTTTTTTGATGAGGCAACTTCAGCGTTGGATAATGATACGGAAAGTGCTATTATGGAATCGATTAATCATCTTCATGGAACAAAGACCATGGTGATCATAGCTCATCGTCTGACGACCATTGAAAACTGTGATATTGTATATCGCGTAAAGGATCATAAGGTGATCAGGGAGAAACCATGATAGAACTGAAGGAAAATGTGAAACTAAAGGATGGACGAAATGCGATTGTTGTTTCGGAAGAACCACAGATCGGTACTTGGGGGATGCATAAGGAGATTATCATTGAAGCGCCGATCCGTATTGGACGCAGCCAGATTGAATGCGGTTTTTTGGGCGGATTTACGATAATCAATTCTGGAGAGATCTATTCGGCTTCTTCGAATTGCAGACTGGAATGTGAAAGCATTGGCAGATTCTGTGCCATAGCACATGGCGTGAATGTTGGATTCGGAGGGCATTCTCTTACTTTTCTTTCTCCAAGCACAGTTTACAAATTTAATAAAAACGAGCGAGATTGGTTTGCACCGTTTATCAGAAAACATGATGAACTGTGGGAAAAGGAAATGGCAGAAAAGAACCTGGCCTCTTGGAAAAAACCACTTCCCGTCATCGGGAATGATGTATGGATTGGGTTTGGCGCGACCATATTAAACGGTGTTACGGTTGGAGATGGTGCCGTCATTACCGCTGGGAGCGTTGTTACGAGAGATGTTCGTCCTTATGCTATTGTCGGAGGAGTTCCAGCAAAAGAGATACGACGGAAGTTTTCGGATGAACTCTGTGAAAGACTTCATGCTACAAAATGGTGGAATTATGGTCCGGAGATATTGTATGGAATGGATCTTTCCTTGCCAGCTGATTGCATTGATGAACTGGAGGAACGTGTGAAAACTGCAGAAGTTTATCAGCCGCCCCGCGTAAGATTCGATATCGAAAACAGTGCATGGGGCATTGAAAATGAGGAGAAACCATGCTGAAAGCATTCAGTTTTTCGGAAACCAATCCGAATGATATTCCGATGAATACCAGGATATGGTTAAAAGAAAAGGAAATCATGACTGATCAGGTTGAGAAAACGCTTGCGACAGGACGTGATTCGGATCCTGACAATTTCTCCTGCCCTGTTTGTGACGGGTGTGGAACGGTTATATTTCGGAAATACGGAGTAGACTACTATCGATGCAGTAACTGTTTCAGTATATATCAGCCGGTCACTGATAAGGAAATGGAGTATTATGACAGCCTTACGGAGCTGGCTCGATATCGAGATACTGCGGAGTATCAGTCTACGGCTTCAAAAGACAGAACCGGACAGTGGATGGAACTGATAGAATGGCTGAAATTCCGAACTTACCGCTATCTAGGGAAGAACTCTGATCTTACTGTCATTGATTATGACAATTATTTTGATGGATTCCGAAACGAAATCGAAAGATCCGGAATTTGCGCAGAATACTACGAGGGACATATGAGGGGTTCGGATTCAGAGGAAACAGATCTGAGGGCGGATCTTGCGCTGTTTATGGCTTGCATTCAGCAAAGCAGGGATCCGGTTCGTGATCTGAGGCGTGTCAGTAGTGCTCTTTGTAAGGATGGACTGATTTTCTTGAGCAGCAGGATCGGAACGGGATTTGACGTTCTGACCTTAAGAGAAAAGGCAGAACGAATATTTCCTTACTCACATATCCTGTTGCCATCCTTGAAGGGACTGGAACAGGTGCTTGCGGAAGCGGGTTTTAAAATTCTGGAGACGATTACCCCCGGAAACTATGATTTTTCACGTGTGCTGGCCAATAAAGACTTGATCCGTAAAGACGATTATTTTCTGCAGTATATGTTTGATGAGGCATCCGGAGTGAATCTTGAAGAATTTCAGAGATTTCTGCAAAAAAACAGATTGAGTTCCTATGCGCAGATCATAGCACAGAAAAAATAGAAAGGCAGTGCCGGATGAAGATCAGAACTGTTATCGTCGGAATGGGGAAAATGGGTAAGCTTCGGTATCGTGTTCTTAACAGGCACGGAGGCTTTGAGGTTGTCGGGATTTGTGATCCCATAGAAGAGGCGATGGAAGAATTTCAGGAGCGTAAGTATACTGTCTGGAAGGAGTGCATTGATACCGAGAAACCGGAGCTGGTAATCGTCTGTACCATTAACAGGGTGATCCCGGATGTTGTTTGCTATGCTCTTTCTCTGGGTATGCATGTTTTCTCGGAAAAACCTCCCGGACGAAATCAGGCGGATGCACGTCGTATGCGGGAGGCGGTAAACCATTCAAAGGGGAAGCTGAAATTCGGATTTAATCATCGTTACCATAATTCCATTCTGGAAGCGAAGGCTTTGGTGGATTCAAAGGCACTCGGTGAGATTGTCTGCATTCGGGGAGTTTACGGAAAGGCCGGAAATGAGCATTTCTCGGATGAGTGGAGGAACGATCTCAATCTTTCCGGCGGTGGAATACTCCTTGATCAGGGGATCCATATGCTGGATCTGATCAATTATTTGATGGGTCCTATGGAGATCGTTGACAGTGTGGTAAGCAATCTGGTCTGGAAAGATATTCCTACTGAAGATTCCGCTCTTGTTATCATGAAGACAAGGGATGGGCGGGTTGCTTCGCTCCATTCCTCCGCTATCCAGTGGAGGCATAAATTTGACATGGACATTATCTGCGAAGAAGGATTTATTGCTCTGAATGGGATTCTGACCTCCACTGAGAGTTATGGGGAAGAAACCATCACCTACTATCGCAAGGATCTGGATCCCGCTGTCGGGAAGCTTGGAAAGCCTATGGAGCATACTCTATGTTTTGATTCGGACGAATCCTGGGATCATGAGATCAGTGAAATGTATGAGGTGATCAGAAATGATTCACCGGTTCGCAACGGAACAGCGGATGAGGCCGTACGGATCATGCAGATCATTGAAACAATATATGAAAAAGCAAAGGAGTCGGCATGAAAACGATCAAAGAAAAACTGAAAAACGGCGAAGTTACCTTCGGAACTTGGCAAATGATCGGGGATACGTCTATTACTGAAATCCTCTGTCAGGCAGGATACGAATGGGTGACAGTTGATATGGAACACACAGGGATAGACGTGGATGATGCGATAGAACTGATCAGAGTCATTGATCTTTCCGGAAAAACTCCCGCAGTCCGGCTTGCCGTCAATGATTTTACGCTGATTAAAAGAGTACTCGACAGCGGAGCGAAGATTATTATTGTGCCTATGGTAATGGGAAAAGAAGACGCTGAAAAAGCGGTGAAAGCAGTTTATTATCCCCCGAAAGGGATAAGGGGTGTCGGATTGGCCCGTGCTCAGGGGTATGGATTTGCTTTTGAGGAGTATAAGCACGGTTTTGAAGAGGAAGCGGTAGTTGTAGCGCAGATTGAGCATATTGATGCGGTGGAGCATTTGGAAGAGATTCTTTCTGTCGATGGGATTGATGCAACGATTATCGGACCTTATGATCTTTCCGGATCACTGGGGCATCCCGGGGATTTTGAAAAGGATGACTTCAGAGAGGCTCTCAGTCGTTATGAGAGCATCAGTCAAAATATGGGGAAACCTATGGGCTATCACATTGTAAAACCGACAAAGCAGGACGTGGATGAACATATCCAAAAGGGCTATCAGTTTATAGCATTGGGGTTTGATTCGTACTTTATCGGAGAAAAAAGCAGGGAGGTGTTGCATCATGTCAAAAACGGATAATTTTATTGTGGGGGTGATTCCGGCAAGGATGGCTTCATCCAGATTTCCGAATAAACCAATGGCTTTAATCAGCGGAATGCCCATGATCGGACATGTGTATCTCAGATGCGCGATGTGTGAACTTCTGGATGAAGTCTATGTTGCAACCTGCGATAGGGAGATCTATGACTACATCGAGTCCATTGGCGGAAAAGCGGTAATGACGAAGGATACCCATACCAGAGCCAGTGATCGATGCGCGGAAGCGCTTCACAAGGTTGAAGATAAAACAGGGAGAAGGGTGGATATCATGCCTATGATCCAGGGGGATGAGCCGATGATCCGCCCGCAGATGATCGATGAAGCAATCCAGCCGCTCCTTGAGGATCCGGAGCTTCCGATCTCTAATCTGATGACGGAGATCAAGACGAAAGAAGAACAGGAAAACAAAAACAGGGTCAAAGTGGTCGTTGACCGAAATGATTATGCGATGTATTTTTCCAGAGAACCGATCCCGTCCTGGAAGATGGGGAATCCGGTGGAGAAGATGCTTTGCCAGACCGGTATCATTCTATTTCGCAGGGATTTTCTGTTTCAATATCTTGAAATGGCACAGACACCACTTGAGATCGCGGAATCTGTCGATATGCTTCGTGTGCTGGAAAATGGGTACAGGATTAAAATGGTATTGACGGAGGATGTAACTGTCGGGGTTGATACTCCGGAAGACCTCGAGGAAGCCTCAAAGGTGATGGGACAGGATCCTCTCTTCCCGCTTTATCGGGAAAAAGGCTGAAAAATCGGAGAGTACGGAATGGAATTCAATTCTTTTTCCTTTATGCTGTTTTTTCCTATCACAGTGGGAATCTATTTTGTCTTGCCGCGAAAGCTTCGGTGCATCGGGTTGCTGGCGGCAAGCTATTTCTTTTATATGAGCTGGAATGCCTGGTATGCGATTTTGATCGGGGTTTCAACGATGTCCAGCTATTTTGGTGCAATTCTGATAGAAAAAAAACAACAATCCAGAAAGCTGTTTCTGATTCTTACTATTCTTCTCAATCTGATAATTCTATTTTTCTTTAAATACGGTAACTTTGTTCTGAATCAGATTACAAACGGACTATACCTTATTACCGGAAAAGAATATGTCTGGTATCTGGATGTGCTGCTGCCGATTGGCATATCCTTTTATACATTTCAGGTGATCGGTTACCTGATCGATGTATACCGTGGTGAGATTGACGCGGAAAAGAATATTCTGCGTTATGCTTTGTTTGTATCTTTTTTTCCACAGTTGGTTGCAGGTCCGATCGAACGTTCCGGAAACCTGTTGAGACAGCTTCGGGAGATTGAGAAAATCAACTTATGGGAGTTGAAACGGATTGCTTCGGGTGCGATTTTGATGGTATATGGCTTTTTTGTCAAAATGGTTATCGCGGATCGTATAGCAAAGCTTGTTAACACAGTGTACGGAGATTATGCCATGTATGGTGCAGTCGAACTGATCGTAGCTACAGCAGGATTTGCGATTCAAATATATTGTGATTTTTTCAGTTACTCGATGATTGCCCTCGGTGCTGCGAGAATTCTGGGATTTCATCTGATGGAAAACTTCAATGCTCCGTTTTTTGCGGACAGTACCAAGGATTTATGGAGGAGATGGCATATTTCGCTTGGATCATGGTTTCGCGATTATGTGTATATTCCTCTTGGAGGGAGTAGAAAAGGAAAGGTCAGAAAAGGGGGGAATCTGATGATCACGTTTCTTTTGAGCGGATTATGGCACGGTGCCAACTGGACATATGTTGTTTGGGGGGGACTTCAAGGTTTTTATCAGGTGGTTTCCGATTTGACTGGTAACATGAAGAAAAAGCTGACAGAGAAGATTGGGATACGCACGAATGTATTCAGCTGGAAGCTTCTGAAAATCGTAATAACATTCGCGTTGTTTTCATTTTCACTGATTTTTTTCCGGTCGGAAACAGTCGGAGATGCGTTCCGTGTTATAAAACGTCTTTTTGTTCGGTTTGACCCGTGGATTTTGTTTGACGGCGGATTATATGAAATCGGATTGAACAGAACAGAAATGGGAATTTTGTTTTTTGCGCTTATCGTACTGCTTCTTGTCGACTTAGTGCGTTATCGAAAAGGAATGATGATAGATGCCTTCCTGATGTCGCAGAATTATTGGTTTGGATGTTTTGTGGTGATCGTTCTTTTGCTCGCAACATTTGTATATGGTGTTTACGGACCTGAATTTGAAGCACAGCAGTTTATTTATTTTCAGTTCTAGGAGCGGGTTAAGGTTGAAGATGGAACAGGTGAAAAGGAGACAGCTTATAAGAAAATATATTGTTCGCGCAGGTCTTTTTTTTGCTTCGTTTTTGATCTGTTTTCTTTTTATCGTTCGAACCCTTCGTTTTAAAAACACAGACGGTGTTTATATGATGAAAACCTTTTACGAGCAGGAGCCGGATACGGTTGATTTGTTGATTTTGGGCACCTCTCATGCTTTTGAGAATATCAATCCGGGGGTGCTGTGGGAGGAACAGGGGGTTGCTTCTTACATATTGGGAGGACCGAACCAGAGATTGTGGAATACGTATTATTCGCTGAAGGAAGCGCTGAAAACACAGAAGCCGAAGCTTGTTCTTCTTGAAGGATATGCGGTTTGTTTTGAAGGTGACTATGTGACAGACGGACAGATTGTTTCCAATACGTTTGGGATGCAGTGGTCCCGCAATAAGAAGGAAGCAATGGAGATCACAATACCGAAAAAGAGAATGGGAGAGTTTGCTCCGGAGTATATACGTTATCACAGCCGTTATACCGACCTTTCCAGTGAAGATTTTCTGAAAGATAAAGGGGATCCGTATTACGAAAACTGGAAAGGATTCTTCTGTAACTTCAATACGATGTATTATGATACTCAGGATGTCAGCCAAATTTCAGATCGAAGAGAACTGAACGAAAAAAACAGGGTATTCTATGAAAAAATACTGCAACTATGTAGCGACGAGCAGATTCCAATACTGATCGTAATCAGTCCCTATCCAAACGCATCGCCGGAAGACATGATGGCGTTTAATACAGCGGAGGAATTGGCAGAGAGATACGGGGCAGCATTTCTGAATTGTGTGAGAGAGCCGGATAGGTTTCCGATTGATTATTCAGTGGAATCGGCAGATGCAGAGCATTTGAACTATAAAGGGAATCAAAGGTTTACGAAGCAGCTGAGTGTCTATCTCAGCGAGAACTACTCCCTTCCGGATCGAAGAGGCGAGGCAGGGTATTATTCATGGCAGAAAAATGCGGAGTGCCTAAATGCTATGATCAAAAATCAGGAGCTGAAGGAAAAAGTGGATAAAGAAAAAGTTCTGGAGGGAATCGGAAACTCGGATTACTGGATTTTTGCCAGTACTGACGGAGACTGCAGTACAGCGGATCCAAATATTGCGGAATATCTTGAAATGCTTGGAATCGAAGAAAAAGGAGAAAGTGGTATCTGGCTTCGAACAGATTCAGATAACGAGGCCGTGCTTGTTGGGACGGACGCATATAGCAAGTATTACCGATATGACAAAACAGACTTTAAAGCCAGCCGAAGTTTAGAGAAGGATGGGCTGTATCGCTGTGAACTCATGGCGGATGGAATGATCTACCATCCGATCGCCAACGGTCTTACGCTTCTGTTTTACGATACGGTTACTGAATCCATAGCGGGATGTGTCGGGATAGATGGTGATCAGGGTTATCGGATCGTGAACTGGTACGATTATGCACCGGAAGAATAGTCAGATTCTGTCCGAAGTTGTAATATCGGGTTAATACGAATTTAAGATTAGGTTATGGAAAGAAAAAAATATTTTGACACAATATAGTTTTTTGCGATTTTTGTTGTATGTCTTACACATTTTATCGAGATGTTCTATCCTGATTATTTTCGATTCTGGACGGAGGGAGTTTCGTCTGTTTTTCTATGCGGAATTACAGGGAAAACCGGAGTTGCTGCATTCGGAACTATTACCGCATTTTTTGCATATCGTCATCGGGAGGAAAACCCGCTTCGATATTTTTTCAGAAGATATGCGTATTTTTGGATTGCCGGGTTTTCGATCAATGTTCTGTATATAGTAACAGGAAAGTATGTGATGAAAAACGTGTTGGAATTATTGACAGTCTCCTTCTCGCTCGGAGATCAGATATTCTCTGCGTTTTGGTGTATGAAAGCTTTTTTTGTTTCATCGTGTATCGCTTTTCTTAATGGAAAATATCATGCAAGTGTTGCGTTGTCTGTGATTGAGATTATCATCTTTGTTATTATAGGATGGGATTGGGTTGCGATTTCTCTGGTCGGCAGCCTGGTTGCATTATTGTTGGAAAAGGAGAAGATTAATAACCTGTTTTCAAGAAAAAGCGTACTGGTGGTTACAGGAGTGATAGGTATCCTGTTAATCAAGCTCCCGGAAAACAGGATTGCATATTTACTGGCCGGCCTGTCAGCCGGATTGCTTATTATGATTATGGAAAGCAGTAAGCTGCTTCAAAAAGTGCTGTCATCTTTTCGACTTTTTCCATGGCTTGGAAAGTATACGATGACTCTGTATCTGCTCCATTTATTTGTTTTTTCGCTTCTCGAACCGTTTCTTATTTCGGTTTTTGTTCCAGGAATTCCACACGGAATCGTTTTTTTATGTTTATTCCTGTTCACATTTATAATTATGCTGCCGTTTGCTATTCTCTTGCAGAAGCTGTTTGATTTATACAATAAAGGTATTCGTATCCTTTCTGATCACATTGCGGGAAAGGATTCATCGGCTCAGGATTGAAGATGGAATGGGCGAATTCAATTGAATTCTGAATTAATAAAGATGACTTTTTGTAAATAAAATGCTATACTGAATCAGTTGTTATTGAGACCATATCGACTTTCGGAGATTGTTGGGATGGAATATGAGAGAGAGTATCGACTTGCTGTAGAGGCGGCAAAACAGGCCGGAGATTATCTCGAGGAACATGCCGTTAAAGTGGATGCTGCTGTTGGAAAAGATATTAAGCTTGAGAATGACCGGAAGAGCGAAGAATTGATTATCGGAGTTCTTCAAGAGAGCGGATTTCCGATCCTTTCTGAAGAGAGAGGCATGACGCGTGGCTTTTCTGAAGCATCCATGAAGTGGATCGTAGATCCTCTTGACGGTTCCGCAAATTTATGGAAAGGAATGAAAGAACTGACCTGTGTGTCAATTGCCTTGTGGAAGGATGAGGAGCCCCTGATCGGCGTGGTGAATCGTTTTCATATTGGAGAATTGTTTTCCGGAATGATAGGTTACGGAGCTTTTTTGAATGGTGAACCGATTCGTACCTCTTCTGAAACCGGGATTGATCAGGCAGTACTTGCTACCGGATTCCCCGTTAAAAGAAGCTATGATACAGACAGCCTGAATGCTTTTATCAGACAGATACAGAGCTTTAAGAAGGTCAGAATGCTTGGAGCTGCTGCGATTATGGGGGCTTTTGTTTCCTGTGGACGAATAGATGTTTACCGTGAGGAAGACATCATGCTTTGGGATATTGCGGCATCATCAGCACTGGTGAAAGCAGCAGGAGGAAGTATTGAGATCGAGATGACCGGCGAGGGGAAATGCAATTGTGGATTATATGCAAATGAGAGCCTTAAACAGAGCTTTATCTCATTACTAAAACGAGAGACTGTTAGATAAGGAAAAGGAGTTATATGGGTTACGCGAATGACTATTTTGATCTGATTCGAAAAGCGCTTGCGGATCAGATTGTAACGGACAGGGATGGGCGTGAAATGTCTGTAGACCGGTCGCTTGAAATATGGGCGGATAAGGCATACGAGATTCGGGAGAAGACGAAGGGACTGTTATTCTTTTGTGGAAACGGAGCAAGCGAAACCATGGCAGAGCATATGTCGCATGACTGGTTTCAGAATGCTGAGGTCAATACGACGACTGTTTCGGAAACGTCTCATATTACAGCGATCAGCAATGATTACGGCTATGAGGATGTATACAGCTACCGGGTGAAACGGATTCTTTCGGAGCGGGATATGTTTATCGGCATCTCTTCTTCCGGAAATTCGCCGAACATTGTAAAGGCCATTTCAGCAGCGAAAGAGAATGGGGCATTTACGATTAGTGTAACCGGGAAAAAACCGGATAATAAGTTGCGAACCATGGGAGATCTTAACTTTTATGTTCCGCTGAGTACATATGGTGAAGTGGAAAGTGCCCATGCGGTTCTTTTGCATGCGGCATTGGATTTCTTCTTGGATAAATATATGGAGGGAAGACATTGATGAAAGTAGTGGTCGGAGCGTCGTCATTCGGTGACAGCGGCGAAGATATGCAGGGGTTTTTCAAAAACAAAGGAATTGAACTGGTCAAAAATCCTTATGGCAGACGTCTTACGAAAGAGGAAATTATTCAGCACTTAAAGGACGCGGATGGGCTCCTTGCGGGTTTGGAGCCGCTTGATGAGGAAGTGTTTGTAAAGTGCCCGAGATTAAAAGCTATCGCACGGATTGGGATTGGAATGGATAATGTCGACAAAGATGCGGCGGAAAGGCATGGTATCAGAGTGTCAAACACACCGGAAGGCCCGACGGATGCAGTAGCGGAAATGACGGTGACGGCGCTTCTTTCGATCTGCCACAATCTAATCCTCGCTGACAGGGATGTGCATAACGGTATCTGGAAAAAGAGACTGGGATGTTCCGTTTCAGAGCTTAAGGTTTTTCTGATCGGATATGGTCACATTGGAAGAAAAACAGATCAACTGCTAAAGGCACTTGGTGCAGAGACGTTGATTTATGATAAGTATAATGAAGCGGCTTCCACCTGTTCCTTTGAGGATGGTATTCGAGTAGCTGATGTAATCTCTCTTCACGCCTCAGGAAAGGATGAGATTGTTTCCACAGAGCATTTTGAAGTAATGAAGGATGGAGTGATCCTTTTGAACAGCGCTAGGGGAGGACTGATCAATGAAAAGGCATTATATGATGCTTTAAAATCGGGAAAAGCAGCAGCTTTCTGGGGGGATGCGTTATGGGAGGAGCCGTATGAAGGTATTTTAAAAGAATGTGAAAATGCGATTCTTACTCCCCATATCTCCACCTATACGACAAAATGCAGAAGGAGCATGGAAAGACAGGCGGTGGAGAATCTGCTTAAGGATCTGTTCTAAGGGAGATGTAATTAGCATTTGCTTAATTGTGATTGAGAAAGAAAAGACTCATAGTTGTGGGGATGGAGAGATTTCATAAAGTGAATTGAGTCTAAGCTGAAACAAGATCATAGCAGAGGTAGGACTATATGAAAGAGCTGTTATTAAAGAGGATTAAAGAACGGAGAATTCGTGTTGGTGTTGTCGGTCTGGGTTATGTTGGTCTTCCGCTTGCCGTTGAAAAAGCAAAGGCTGGCTTTTATACGGTAGGGTTTGACATAAAGGAAGAAAAGGTTAATCAGGTTAATCGTGGGCACAATTACATTGGTGATGTTGTAGACAAAGATCTGGAGCAGTTAGTGAAGGATGGACTGCTTAGTGCGACAACAGATTTCTCTTTTGTAAAAGATGTTGATTTTATTGCAATTTGTGTTCCGACTCCGTTGGATAAACATCAGGAGCCTGATATTCGTTATGTAAGAGATTCTGCAATTGAAATTGCAAAGTATATGAAAAAAGGATCGATCGTTGTTCTTGAATCAACGACCTACCCGGGAACGACAGAGGAGCTGTTAAAACCGATTCTGGAAAAAGGATCCGGATTAAAATGCGAGGAGGATTTCTATCTTGGATTCTCGCCTGAACGTGTTGATCCCGGAAATCTTCTTTATAAAACAAAAAATACACCCAAAGTGGTCGGCGGCATCGGAAAAGACGCGACGGAAGTAATCGCTGTGATGTATCGGGAAGTATTGGAGAGTGATGTTTACGAGGTGAGTTCTCCGGCTGTTGCGGAAATGGAGAAGATTCTTGAAAACACTTATCGTAATGTCAATATCGGTTTAATCAACGAATTGGCACGTTTATGCCATGAAATGGGAATTTCTGTATGGGAAGTGATTGATGCTGCAAAATCAAAGCCATATGGATTCCAGCCGTTTTATCCCGGTCCCGGTCTTGGAGGACACTGCATTCCCCTGGATCCTTACTATTTGACTTGGAAAGCAAGAGAATACGGATTTCATACGACGTTGATTGAAAACAGTATGGTGATTAATGACAGACAGCCGGAGTATTGTGTTGAGCGAGCCATGCACATTCTGAATGGGGAAAAAAAGGCGATCAATGGTTCGAAGGTGCTTCTTTTAGGGGTGTCATATAAGCAGGATATTGATGATTATAGAGAAAGTCCTGCGATCCGTGTATATCATGAGTTGAAGAAAGTGGGAGCGAAGGTATCCTATTATGATCCCTGGGTTTCTCACTTCCGAATGTACGGAGAAGAGGATAGGAGCGTATCAGAGTTGACGCCTGAGGTTTTAAAGGACTATGACCTTGTTATCGTGACTTGTGCCCATACAAATGTGGATTATGAAATGGTCCAGAAGTATGCAAGGAGGATTTTTGATACGAAAAATGCAATGAAGGCAGTCAAAAAACGGGATAAAATTGAGGTTTTATAATGAGGGTTTTGATAGTTTCGCATGCTCCGCTTGGGATTTATGGTGCAATTACCAGTTTGGGGCATCTTCTTCGAAATATTGACTGGGAGTATGATCTAGTTTATCCGAAACATTATAAGAATAATACTTCTGAGGAAGAGATACGTAAATTCACCGGTTATAAGGTTTCCAGTATTTATCGTACTTATCTTCCTTATGACAATGCCGTTTTAGGAAAAGAAACTAACAGATTGAGGGAATGCAAGGATCTTTTTTTGAGATTACGATACAGGATTAGTTCCGCGCGAATTCAAAAGATCGTGGAGAACGGTCGGTATGATTATGTTTTACTGAATTCTATAGTTTTATATCGGATGATCGATAAAAAAGCAAGGTACATTATCTATATCCGTGAAATGTATAACCGCAGAAAAAAGAATAAGGTAACGAGAAAGATAAATCAGGCAGAGAAGGTCATTTTCATAGATCCGGCACTTATAACACCATTAAAAGAGATTGTGTCACCATATTGCGTCATCAACAATCCGTTTGATATGACTGGAATGAAGGCTTTGGATCGCGATCAGTTGATAAAGCAATATCCGATGATCAAAACAGATAGAATTGTCATTATGATCGCTGGTGTTCTGGCGGAGATAAAAGGAATCAGGTTCGTAATCAAAGCATTCCGAAAAGTATCAAGAGATGATATGCAGTTGATTATTGTCGGCGATGGAGCGAAAGAGTATGTCAAAGAGTGCAGACAACTGGCGCAAGGGGATGACCGGATTGCATTTCTCGGGATGCAGACCAGAATTCAGGAAATTTACCTATTGACGGATTATCTGCTGACGGCAGGACATCATTTTGCAACAGGTCGGACGATCTATGAGGGCTTATTTGCCGGATGCAATGTGATCATACAATCTGATAGTGAAAATGATAAAAGCGTCATGCAGGAATATGAAAGGTATTCAGAACGTATTCACTTCTATCATACGAGAAACGAAGAAGATTTGAAAAATGTATTTGAAAACCTGCCGCCGGAAAAAGTAACGGTCAGAGAATATCGATCCAATATTGATGAGTATATTGCACGGATAAAGCATTTTTTGGAAACGGAGAAATCAGATGCTACATAAGGATTATTCGGAGTATGCAAAAAGGCTGACCGGAGCGTCTTATATTTTGGATCCTGAGGATAACACATTCATGTTTGTTGGGAAAAAGCTGGAATACGAGACAAATATGATACGAGAATGCAGAGGCTGTCTGATATTTGCGGAAACAGGATTCAGATTTCGGGATGATATTATCGAGAAAAATCATGTGATATATACAGACCATCCGCGTTTGGAATATGCACGAATGGCGATACAGTTCGAAAAAAGAACAGATCTTGAAACCCAACAGAAACGATTCAGAATGACGGAGGAAGGTTTTTATCTCGGAGAAAACGTGGAAATTGGAGAGGGAGCATATATAGAACCGGGAGTAGTGATCTATCATAATGTGAAAATAGGAAAAAATGCAGTGATCCTTTCTAACAGTGTGATTCGCGAGACAGAGATAGGAGACGGTTTCTATTGCGGTGAGAATACTACGATCGGAAGTGCAGCTCACGCACATATCAGGGACGAAGAGGGAACGCTTCTCAGGATTCCATCATTGGGAAAGGTATCGATCGGAAATTCGGTAATGGTCGGCGCAAACAGTGATATCAATCGCGGAATATGCGGAACTACGCGAATAGATGATGAGGTCAGAATCAGTGCACTTGTTCAGGTCGGACATGAGACACATCTGCAAAAAGGTGTTTTGATTGCCGGCGGAACAACAGTAACGGGATATGTGGAAGTAAAAAAAGGAAGTATTTTGAATGCAGGCGTGGTGGTAAAAAATCGTATCACAATCGGAGAGAGTGCGGATATTGGAATGGGGGCTGTTGTTATGAGAGATGTATCCGATGAAGTTATGGTAATCGGAAATCCCGGAAAAGAAATCAGGAAGGGTATACTATAATGGAACAACTGTATTTCATTCTGGAAGGCTGTTGTCCCGCAGTCGATTTTCGGTCAGAAAAAGCATTGATCACGGAAAAAGTGATCGATTCCATCGATCTGGTCTCGATCATTGCGGAAATCGAAGAGCGGTATGATATCAGTATCGAATCCGATATGATTGATGCAGAGCATTTCGACAGCGCAGAAAAGATGTGTGAACTGATTCAGAGCCTGAAGGGGTAGAAAAATGAGAGCAGAACCGATTTCGATGCCGCAGCTTCTGAAGTATTATGCGAAAGAGCATCCACAGAATCTGTATGCTGCGGATGCCGCAGGAAATGAGCTTTCATATGGTATGGCATGGGACAAGGTCGGGAATGCCGCTGCGGAGCTGGAAAAACTTGGCGTGAAAAAGGGAGACTGTGTCATGGTTCAATGTAATCAGGATACGGCCTTTTTGATTCTGGATTTTGCCCTGGGTCTCCTCGGGGCGGTTTTTGTACCGATCGAAAACGGTGCGTCTGAGGATCGGATCTCCATGATCCGTGAGGAAACGGACAGTAAATGGTATCTTTCAAAAGAAAACGGATTGATTGATCGTTTGTTTCATGCACCGGATAACAGAGCGGAGTATCCGCTTCCGGACGGTGACGGGCTTGCTGAGATTTTATATACCACTGGTACAACCGGAGCCTCAAAGGGAATCGCTATATCACATAAGGCGAATGTCGCATTGGCGGAGAATATATATTATGGTGTGCATATGCGTCCGGAAAATGTGGAGCTGATCCCGCTCCCTCTTAGTCATTCTCATGCGCTTCGGTGCTGCTATGCGAATCTTTTTGGAGGGGGGGCGGTCATTCTGGTTGATGGCGTTATGCGCATCAAAACGGTATTTGATCTGATGGATAGATACCGGGTAAATGCCATGGATCTTTCTCCGAGTGCGACAGCGATTCTTCGGAGGCTTTCAAAGGGAAGACTTGCTGAGTACGGTAAGCAACTGGATTATATTCAGATCGGAACAGCAGTGTTACCGGAAGATCTGAAAAAATCATTGATTGAAGAAATGCCTGGGGTGCATTTCTATAATTTCTATGGATCTACGGAATCCGGACGAACCTGCGTTCTCGATTTCGGCATTGAAAAGGATCGGAGGAACTGCATCGGAAAGCCTGCAAGGAATGCAGAGATTCTTTTCACGGATGAAAACAGGGTTCCGATTGATGCGACAGCGGAGCATCCCGGTTTGCTTGCAAGCCGGGGGGCCATGAATATGGAAGGTTATTGGAAAAACCCGGAGCTTTCCGCGGAGATTATGAGGGATGGTTTCGTTTTTACGAATGATCTGGGATACATGGACGATGAGGGCTTTGTATATGTGCTTGGACGGGCGGATGATGTGATCAACTATAACGGTATCAAGGTTTCTCCGGATGAGGTGGAAGAGGCTGCCCTGCGGATCGAGGGGATTCTGGAGGCGGCATGCGTACCGGAGAGGGATGAGATTTCCGGTCAGATTCCGAAGCTTTTTCTCGTGGCGGAAAACCCGTCTCTGTATGATGAAAAACAGTTTCTGGGAGCATTGAGCCGATTCCTTGACAGCAGCAAAATGCCGAAAAGAACAGAACTTTTGGAAAAACTTCCGAGAACATCGAACGGAAAACTCTTGCGGCGGGAATTAATTGGCCGATGATCCTTCCGCATAGATCGCATCCCGCATTCTTTTCCAGACCTTTCCATATCCGTTACTTGCCGGGGTGACCGGTTTTTCGATGTAATTCTTTTCGTCGAATACAATTTCTCCGTTTTTCTGGAAAACAATGTTTCTTGTTCCGAGAATGATCGCCTCCTGAATATTATGCGTGATAAAGATGATCGTACAGTTTTCGCTTGCGGAGATTCGGAGCATTTCGTTCTGAAGCTCACGTCGTGTCATGGCATCCAGTGCGGCAAAGGGCTCGTCCATTAATATGATTTCTGGCTTTAAGGCCAGAGCCTTTGCGATCGCGACACGCTGCTTCATCCCGCCGGAGAGCTGATGCGGATAATAGTGTCCGTATCCGTCAAGACGTACTTTTTCAAGGGTTTCCGTGGCAATTCTGCTTCGCTCCTCATGATCCATAATACCGTTTCGTTTTAGTGGATATTCGATATTCTTACGGACGGTTTTCCAGGGGAACAGCTGATTAAAATCCTGAAAAACCATGATTCGATCCATACCGGGCGTTTTCCGCTCTGAACCGTTCACAAGAATTTTACCGGAAAAATCCTCAAATCCGGCGATACAACGGAGCAGAGTTGTTTTTCCGCAGCCGGAAGGGCCGAGAATGCAGAGAAATTCATTCTTTTCTACAGTAAGAGAAACGTTGGACAGGACTTTGTTTTTTCCGGCATCGTCATCAAATACTTTGCTTAAATTTTGAATTTCAAGGACGATATCGCTCATCTTGCCATCCCCCATTTCTTTACCGTGTTTTTTTCGATAGGAGAAAGAATTCCGTATTGAACCACCACGCCGATGATCACAATCACGATCAGAGTGGCATACATTTCCGCGTTATTCATGTTGGTGCGCATTTGGTTGATAAAGAGACCGATTCCGGGCATGGAAGCAATTCCAAAGATCATTTCTGCGGAGATGAGACCCCGCCATGCTCTTGCCCATCCGACCTTAAGACCGGATACAATGTATGAGATCGAGGCGGGAAAGTATACTCCTGTTAATAAAGACAGGCCGCTCAGACCGATATTTCTTCCGGCCTCCACATAAATCTTTGGAACTGCAAGAAAACCGTCCAGAATGCTTCTGCTCATAGGCCAGATCACGGCATGAACGACCAGAAAGACAATGACTCCGCTTTTCACCCCGAAGATTACAATCACGACCGGAAGCAGTGCCACTCCGGGAAGCAGATCGCAGACTGAGATTACGAAATTGTAGATGGTATAGAATGTCCGGCAGACAGCCGCAATCCCCGAAAAAAGAAACGCTAGAGCGATCCCGATAAACAGTCCTTCAATAAGCAGCTTCATGGAGTTGCCGATATAGACCCAGAGCGAGACTCCTGCATAGCCTTTGATAAAATTGTTGAAAAAGGCCTTCAGGATATCCTCCAACGTCGGAAAGATGAGCGCCGAGCGCGTTCCCAGGAGCTCTGATTTTGCTATGAGCTCCCAGGTGATCAGAAAGGCGGCGACAAAAATCAGCCGGATCAGATGATCTTTTATGGAAACGGTATGTTTTTTCCTTTGATTCATGTTTTTCGTTTTAATTCCCTTTTACATTGTCAAAAACAAGGTTTTCATAGGATACCGGATCATTCTCGATAAAATCGTTCTCATACATGAACGATGCGATCTCAAAAATATGAGATGTTTCAGGAGTATAGCTTCCGCGGTTCAGATAATCGAGCTCGGTGTCAGGAGAATTACCGTCCAGTTCACAGGTAATCTTTGCAGCGGTTTTGGAATCGGAACTGATCACATCCATCCCTGCTTTGATACCGTCGCAGAGAGCTTGATATACAGCTGGTTTTTCATCATGAAGGGACTCGGAAGCGATTCCGACGATAAAGCTGTAATCCGCCGGATAGGACTCGGAAACCTCCGTGAGCTCATGGAGATCCGGGTTTTCCTTTTCGATAAAGATGTAGGGACTGCTTGTCAGATGGCAGGCTGCCGAGCCGCTGAGGAGTGCACCCATACCGTCAGGATGCTTCATGGCAACGATGTTGGAATCCAGATCATGCGCACCGAAGCCATGATCGGCAAGAGCCTTTGCCAGCATGATATGTTGGATGGAGCCGATATTGACAAGAGCGATCTGTTTTTCACTTCCGATTAGATCCCCGAGGGAGGTTACGGAGCTGTCGTTTGTCATAAGACCCTGTTCCTGACCGGAAAGATTGGTAAAGATCTTATAGCCGAGTCCTTTGGTAACTCCTGTAATGGCCGGTGCAACTCCCATAAAGCCGCCATCAAGTTCGCCGGAAGCGATTGCGGTGTTGATATCCGCTCCGGAGCTCATTTGAGTCCAGTTGATCGTAAGATTCCCTCCGGTTGCATTCTGATAAGCCTCTTCGATCAGCTTCTGTTCTTCTGCGATAACAGCGGGAGCATAGGAAAGGCCATACTGGTATGCAAGATTTAGTACTGCATCTTCAGCTGTAGCTGAGTTGCTTTCAATGACGGAAGCTTCTGCTACTGCGGATGAATCGGAAGCAGTGTTTCCGCATCCGGCGGCGCCCCCGATGATTCCGAAGGTCAGTGTTATGGCCAGTAGTTTCCTGATTTCTTTTTTCATAATTTTTTTCCTCCTTGATTTGTGATCAGGTTGATGAGTTCCATGCAGGCTTTGGCTATATAGCGATCCTTTGGATATACCGCATAGATATAGCGATCTGGAATAAGCGGAAACGCATAGGTGACGATTTCCGGGTGTTCTCCGAACGAACGAAGGGATTCGCTTGTTGCAAAACAACATCCGATTCCTTTTTCAACCAATGCGAGAGCGGTGCTGATCTGGTCGACGGTGAAAGAATGTATAGGGGTGATGTTTTGCTCTGCGAAAAGCTTATCTGCGGATATCTGCATCGGCTGGTTGCTTTTCAGATAAATCATACGCTCCCCATCAAGCAGATGCAGATCAAGGTTTTTCGGATCCGTCGGAAGCTTTTTTTCGAGAGGGCTTCCTGCAGGGATGCAGAGGAAGGTGGACTCCCTTCGGATCGCTATACTGATAAACTCTTCTTTCGGAGCCTTCGATGTGGAGATCAGGCAGTCGAGAGACGCATCCTTTACCAGTTCCATCAGCTCCGGAACAGAACCGCTCTCGATACAGATCTGATAATCCGGCTGATCCTGATGCAGTTTCGTGACAGCGTCGATCAGAACGGATTGGATATATACATTTGCCGCACCGATGGAGACACGATCGGAAGCATCTTTCAGGATATCGTTGATCTCTCTCCGGTATTCTTTTTCAAGAACCTGTTTTTTTTTCAGGTAGCCGAGATAGCGTTCGCCGGCCTCTGTGGTGGTAAGTGGAACGGACTTCCTGTTAAAGATCGCAAAGCCGATTTTTTTTTCGAGCTGCGTCAGAGCCATGCTGAGTGCAGGCTGTGAAATACCGAGAGCTTTTGCGGCTTTTGTGATGCTGCTTTCCTTTTCGATTTGCATAGCATAGTTTTCATATAACGATTGATCCATTACTTATACCTCATAAACAATTACTTATAATACATATTTCTCTTTTCGTGTCAAGGTTTTTTGATTTTTCATATGTATTATAGTAAAATAAAAAAGCGGAGGGACTTGCTTATGAGGTACGCATTGATCGGCTGTGGTAGAATTTCTCCGAATCATGTTGCGGCAGCAAAGAATAATAATCTTGAATTCGTGGGTCTTTCGGACATTGTTCCTGAAAATGCGGTCGATAAGATAAAAAAATTTGAACTGGATGAGAATACTCCTGTTTATACGGATTATCACGATCTTCTGAAGAAAGAGAACCCGGAGCTTGTGTCGATAGCCACGGAATCCGGAAAACATGCAGAGATTGCACTTGATTGTCTGGAAGCGGGATGCAACCTGATTATTGAAAAGCCATTAGCGTTGTCTCTGGCTGATGCGGATCGGATTATTGAGAAAAGTAAGGAAAAAAGCAGGATTGTCTGTGCCTGCCATCAGAACCGCTTCAATAAAAGCATTCAGAAGATTCGGGATGCAAAGGAAAAGAATCGTTTTGGAAAGCTTCTTTACGGGACGACGCATATTCGATGGACAAGAGACAGGGAGTATTATGACAGAGCCTCATGGCGCGGGACATGGGAGCAGGATGGAGGGGCACTGATGAATCAGTGCATCCACGCGATAGATCTGCTCCGGTGGATGATGGATGATGAGATAGAAACAGTTTACGGGATGACAGATCGGCTGATACATCCTTATATCGAAGCAGAGGATCTTGGAATCGCATTGGTTCGATTTCGAAACGGGAGTTATGGCATTATAGAAGGAACTACAGATATTTATCCTCATAATCTTGAGGAAACGCTGTATCTTTTTGGTGAAAAAGGGACGGTTAAGGCAGGCGGACAGTCTGTAAACAGAATAGAAGAATGGTCTTTCTCTGATCAGCTCGATGTTTCTGAACAGGTGAAGGAGGAATACAGTGAGATTCCCCCGAACGTATACGGATTCGGGCATACAAAGCTTTATCACAATGTGATATCGGCGATTCGTGGAGAAGAGAAGCTTCTGGTGGACGCCGAAGCGGGAAGACGTGCGCTCGAACTGGTACTTGCTATTTATCAATCGGCAGCCGAGGGCAAACCGGTGGAACTTCCTCTGGCTGACTGTGCTACGACAGATTTTGAAGGAAGGTTCGCATAACTTAGGATGGAATTTCGGGATCTGAAAAAACAATACCGTGTATTACAGGGAAAAATTGGCAGGGCAATCTCCGATGCGCTTGAGAATGGCGTGTTCATTGGGGGAGAACCCGTGAGAATACTTGAAAAAAGACTAGCAGAATACGCTGGAGTACATCATTGTATTTCCTGCGCAAACGGAACAGATGCGTTAACACTTTCATTGAAGGCATGGGGAATAGGAGAAGGCGATGCAGTTTTTGTCCCGGATTTTACATTTTTTTCCACAGCAGAATGTCCGGCGGCGGAGGGAGCACAGGTTATTTTTGTTGATGTGCTGCCGGATACGTTTAATCTGGATCCGGTCAGACTGCGTGAAGAGGTTGACAGGATCAGGGAAAGTGGAAGATATGTTCCCAAAGCTGTGATAGCAGTGGATTTATTCGGACAGCCCGCAGAATATGTAGAAATACGCAAAATATGCGATGAATATGGGATGCTCCTTCTTGAAGACGGTGCACAGGGATTTGGAGGGCGGATTGGAGAGAAGAAAGCCTGTAGCTTTGGAGATATTTCAACAACCAGTTTTTTTCCTGCAAAGCCACTCGGATGCTATGGGGACGGGGGTGCTGTTTTTACTGACAACGATGAATGGGCGGAAAAGATCCGTTCGCTCGCAGTTCACGGTAAGGGAACTGATAAATACGATAATATACGGATCGGTATGAATTCAAGACTGGATACTTTGCAAGCGATTATTCTTAATATAAAACTCGATGCTTTTCAAAAAACGGAGCTTGAGAAGGTGAATCAGGTTGCGGTATGGTATGAAGAACTGTTGAAATACGATTTCTTGAAGACTCCGGTTGTAAAAGATGGGTATTATAGTAGCTGGGCTCAGTACACCGTGAAGATTTCAGAGAATCTTGAGCGTGAGTTGGTTCAGAAGGTGATGTCAAAGCATGGCATACCAGTAAATGTTTATTATGTAAACCCTTTGCATACGCAGAAAGCGTTTATGTGTGAAGCGGATTGTCCGGTAACCGAGAGCCTTTGCAGAACGGTATTGAGCCTGCCGATTCATCCGTATATGGAAAAAAACGATGTAATGACAGTTAAAGATGCATGGGACGAAGTTTGCCGTGAGAAAAGGATTCTATGATGAATACGTTTACGAATGAAGAAATCCGGGAACTAAGGGAGGGATACAGTCGCCTATATTCGGGGGTCATTTATGATACACTTCATGAAGATATCAGACCGAAGCTTCCATACGTTCTTTCGAAAGACATCAGACCGGCTTGGGATTTTCAGGGATGTCTTTGCGGTGTCGCTTTTACAGTACAAGGGGCTGTGCTTACAGATAAAAGTAATGCAACGAACTGTTATCTCGATATGCTGGAATCGATGTATGATGGTTGTATTGAGATGATCTCATCCGGAACCAGAAGAAAACTGTCTGTGTTTGGAGAGATTACCGGCAAGATTGCCCGTAGAGGAGGTGCTGTGGGTACTGTTATCGACGCATGCACCAGAGATATCAATATGTTGAGGAAAGATGGATATCCGGTTTTTTCAATCGGAGTTTCTATGATTGATGCGCTTGATCGCTGGCAGATCGTGGATTTCCAAAAACCTCTACCTTATGATGGCGAGGATGGTGATGTGTGGATTAACCCGGGAGACTATATATTTGCCGATGGTGATGGGGTTTTGGTGATTCCGCACGACCAGACCTTCCGGGTTCTCGAAATCGCAGAAGAACGGATGATCAAGGAAAACCGGATCAGAGATTTGATTAAAGAAGGGGTGCCGGTAAAGGAGATTCTAAAACGGGAAGGCCGTTGGTAAGGAATAAAGGGAGATTTTTGAATGAAAGTTGTTGCATTTATCCCGGTAAAACTGAATAACGAACGTATTCCGGGTAAAAATGTGAATGAGATTGCCCCCGGTGTCCCTCTGATTTCCTGCGCTCAAAAAACACTGCTCGGCATCAGTCGGATTGATGAGGTGTATGTTTATTGCAGTGATGAGGCTGTTAAGGCGTATTTGTTGTCAGGCGTGAGGCTTATGGAGAGAGATCCGAAATATAATTCTGCGGATGCTGATGTCAATGATATGTATTATTGTTTCACACAAATGGTTGAGGCGGATATTTATGTTTTGCAGCATGCCACGGCACCTTTTTTGAGAAGGGATTCCATCGAAAAAGGGATTGAGGCGGTGGCTTCCGGGGATTATGATTCTGCATTATCAGGGCAGCTTTTACGGGAATTTGTATGGATGGATGATAAGCCGTTCAATTTCAACCTGAAAAAGATTCCCAGGACTCAGGACTTGAATCCGATGCTGGTGGAAACGACGGGACTCTATATCTTCTCGAGAGAAGCGATGCTTCGCTGTCATAGCCGGACAGGAGACAGACCTTTTTTGGTTGAGGTGAGTAAGCTTGAAGCGGTGGATATTGATTATCCTCTGGACTTTGAAATGGCAAAAGCATTATATCGATACTTTCAAAAGGAGCAGGATTAGATGGGTACGGTTCGTATTCTTGATTGTACATTAAGGGATGGCGGTTATGTAAATGACTGGAAGTTCGGAAAGCATACGATACGTTCGATTGTTGCCAGACTTGATAATGCTGGAATAGATATTATTGAATGCGGCTTTCTTGATTCCCGTGCTCCGTATGATGAAGACCGATCTGTATATCCGGATATGCCATCTGTTGCAAAAACCCTTTGCGCAGTAAAGTTGAAGCATGCAAAGCTGTATGCAATGATTGATTATGGAACCTACGATGAGAAGCTTTTGCTCCCGAAAGAGGAGTCTGTGCTGGATGGGATACGTCTGATTTTCAAAAAAGAGAACGTCGATGATGCATTGAAATACGCGGAGAAGATTAAGGAACTTGGATATCACTTGTTTATCAATCCTGTAGCGTTCCCCTCATACCGTTCACCGGAGCTTTCGGAGTTGATAAAGAAGATTAACCGGATTTCACCGGAAGCAATGTCGATTGTGGATACCTATGGACTCCTGTTGCATGAGGATGTAGTTTCAGCCGTAAAAAGCGTGGATCATGAGCTTGAGAAGGGAATAGAATTGGGATTCCATGCACACAATAATCTTGGGATGGCAAGCAGTAATGATATTACATTTATCAATATGGAACTGGACAGATCCAGGGTGGTGGACGTATCTTTGCTCGGAATGGGAAAGAATGCAGGGAATTCTCAGACAGAGGTTGTAAGTGCATATTGTAATAAAACAAAGAAAAAGGAAATAGATCTGGATCAGATCCTTGAATGTGATTATACGGATATCAGACGATTCTCAACGCAGGCAACCTGGGGATACGGACTGGACAACTTTATAAGCGCAATTAATGACTGCTCGCCTAATTGGGTCAAATTTTTGATGGCAAAGAATACGCTGTCCGTGCAGGGAATGAATGCGATTTTGGAGAAGCTTCCCTATGAGAAAAGAGAGGTCTCTTATTTTTCGAAGGAACTGGCGGAAGAGCTGTATCTGAAATATATGGATCGGTATGTGAATGACAGGAAGGCCTTGGATGAATTGCGCTCCAGAATAATCGGAAGGATATTGGTTTTGTGTCCGGGTGCTTCATTGAATACGCACAGGGTGAAGATTGACAGCTTTATTCAAAAAGAGAAACCGTTCGTGGTTACGGTGAATTTTATGACAGAAAGCTATCCGACGGATATGGTTTTTGTCAGCAATCGTATGCGGTATTCCCAGATGGTAGGGCAATGTGCGGAAATTGAGCAGAGGCCGGAACTGACGGTAACGTCTAATATTACACCGGTAGCTGAACTGGAACCGCAATATCTCGTCAATTATCGTACGCTTTACGAAGAGATCGGAGGAGATAACAGCTTCGGTCTGGTTGCTGCGATGCTTAGAAAACTCGGGTTTCGGGAAATGACCGTTGCCGGAATGGATGGATATACTGATAAGCCGGACAGCCATTATTTCGACATGCAGATGAATCTCTCTGTTGAGCAAACATCCATGACCAGTATCGTGAAGCAGCTTTCGAGGCTGAGTGACGTGAGATTCCACTGGTTGACGCCATCTCTTCTCAAGGAGAAAGGAATTGATTCGGAATGAGTCTTTTTTGGATCCTTTTTCTGGTGATATTTACAAGCGGATTATTTGAGTTTTTTTTTCAAAAACAGGATCAGATCGGACGTACTCTTCTGATCGTGAATGTTGTGCTGATTACGCTGATGCTGTGCTTCCGGTATGGGGAAGGATCTGATTATCCGTCATATGAATATTTGTACGGTGGACTTTCGAATGAATCCTGGCAGGGATTCTGGCACTACAAGACATCGACATCATTGATGGAGATAGGATACTATTTTTTTGCATGGATTTTTGCAAGCAATGGAGTACCGTTTGCCTTTTTTGCGGCACTGATTGCGGTGATCGAGGCACCATTGCTCTTCCGGTTTCTGGATCGTTACTGCAAGGGGAGCCGTTGCATGGCCTTGATGATTTTATACCCCCTGTATACGTTTATTTATCAGCTTTCGGGTCTTCGCCAGGGTTTGACGATAGCTTTGTTCCTGGGGTTGATGTTCCCGCTGTTTGAAAAGAAAAAGTGGGGAGCTTATTTATTGCTGGCAATCGTTTGTTTCCTTTTTCACAAGGTGGCTATCTTGTTTTTTCTTCTGCCACTTACCTATCTTCTCAAGACCAGGCTGGTAGAGATACTTATGTGGATTTCGGTTGCAGGGGGGATACTGTATAATATTTATCTGTATGCTTCAGACGGCCGTTTGGGGCTCAGCGTTTCGGCGTTTGCGGTTCGGATTGCTCTTTGGATTGTTATGGCATGGATAATAAGGCATATTTCAGCAACGGAGACAGAGACTGTGATTTACCGGATTCTGTGTCTGGATCTGGCGGGATATGCATTGCTGTCCTGGGACTTTGTCGTTGCGTCAAGATTTTATGACGAGGTGAGGTTTCTCGATATTATCCTTGTTGTTTCTTTTCTTCGCACGGCAGGGAGAAAGCTTGCTTTTATTCTGCAGATGATAATCGTGCTTCTTGCCGGAGCAATGCTGGCCAAGAATCTGACGGTCCGTGCGAGATCAGGTATGATAGAGAGTGTAAATGCGTTTAATTACCCGTATTTCACAATCTTTCATAAAGAGAGGCTATATGATTACTATATTGGAGACTGGACTCCCGTACGTTAGTGTTCGATTCATCTGCATAATTCCAGTGCGTATCGTTTAATGAGATAATAGACTAACTATTAAATGTCAAGACTGAAACGAAGATATTTGTTCAGATAAATCAGTACCTTGAAAACTGCATGACAAACAGAGCATCCATAAGGGTGCTCACTCAGAAAAGAAAGAAATTGATTATGCCTTCCGGTATGGCTCGCCGGTTAATTGCATTCGATAGATCATCCTGACAAGCTTTTTACAGGCATGGGAAATGGCAACATAGTAGTGTTTGCCTTCCGCTCTCTTTTTTGTGAGATAGGCGTTAAATACTGGATCCCAAATACAAACGTATTGCGTAGCGTTGAACAAAGCGTATCGCAGATAACGGGAACCGCGTTTCTCCATATGAGCATAGGACGAAGTCAGTTGTCCGGATTGGTAAGTTGAAGGAGAAAGCCCTGCATAAGCAAGGATCTGATCGGCATTGTCGAAACGTGAGAAATCGCCTATCTCCGCTATTATCATTGCACCCATTCGGTTCTTAATGCCTGGAATGGTGGTGATAGGAGATCCCAAGGTATGCATGATTGAATTGATGGCCAATTCAATTTCATCGATCTCTTCGGTAAGGACTTTAATGAGATGAATTGTGTGCTTTAGTTCCATTGATTTTGCAGGCAATATAGATCCTACGGAAGAAATGGCAGCTTCTCGAATGGAGATTGCTTCATCACGTCCGTAATGACCTTTGGATGCTTCATAGAGAAGATGTTTCAGACGAGTCAGATGTGCGGCTGCAATAAATGAAGCTCCGGGAAACTCGGAGAGCAGGGCGTAGACGGAAACCATATGGAGTGTGGGAACCAACTTCTCCAGTTCAGGAAATAGGATGCTGACAAGTCTGGAGACAGATGTCTTGAGCTTGGCACGCTCCTGAACCTTGTCGAAGCGGTATCTTGTGAGAGACTTTAATTCTTCATTGTGGTATGATGTGTCTGAGTAGGGCTTGAGCGTCCTATCGGTCAATAACATCATAGCAATTGAAGCAGCGTCGACTTTATCCGTTTTCGTCTTTCTAAGGCTCTGACCTTTTCTGAAAAGATTTGTATGTAACGGGTTGATAACGTAGCTGGCTAGGCCGTTATCAAGGAGCGAGCGTAACAGATTGAGATGATAGTGCCCGGTAGCCTCGAGACCTACTTTTATTTCTTCAAGGTCTTGGGTTAACGACCAGATCTTCTTATACAGCTCGTCAAATCCCTGCAACGTGTTTTGGATAGTGAATGGAGAGAACAGGATCTCACCATCTGAGCCTAGGATACAGCAGTCGTGCTTATCCTTTGCAACGTCAATGCCAACATAGATCATACGAATGATCCTCCTTTAGAGTATTTGATGCTGCTGTTGATCCACAGGGCTCTCTGCCGATGTAACCTCGTTCTACATAAACCGTCATGCGGTATCTAACTGATTAACATTGGGACAAAGAGGCTGTGGTTGGAGCCTACCAGAAACCGTCTACGCGGTAGGAGAGAGAACCAATCCACAGCATCTTCAACAGCATACCCGATACCTATAGAAAAGGTAAAGAATGGGTATGAATATATAATACGAGGAGAG
>JAZOTN010000009.1:0-42540 GCA_045657665.1 Lachnospiraceae bacterium
GGAGCCAGGTACATGCCGTCACCCTCTTTGATATCATAGAAATTCAGAAAATCATCGTAGTTCTGCAGCGGGATATTGGCGCGGTAGGCTTCGACCGGGTGCTCATTGGTGTCTACATATTCCTGTTCCGCTTCCAGGTAACGCGCCTCCTTCTGGATGATGGCGACCTGTTTAAAGAACGTGTCATAATCGAAATCCTCCACCTCCCTGGCAATGTAGAGCAGGCACTTCATGGAGCCGAGATCCGCAATGGCTTCTCCCTGAACTCTATCAGCTCCCTCTTCTCCGTATGTAGCAGCGGAAACCTGGGGTATCGTAGCAAGCTTGCTGTAGTAGCTTCTCATCTTATCTACACGTTCCTGGAACGCAGCCCGGTCTGCGTCTGTCCACCAGTTTATCAAAGCACCGTCCTTATCATATTGGGAGCCTTTGTTATCAAAGGCGTGGGTGATCTCATGCCCTACGATCATGCAAAGCCCCCCCAGCTTCTTTTCAATGGGCCAGTCCTTATCATAGTAATCCCCGCCACAGATGCCGGCAAAGATGTTGATGGAGTTGTCCTCGGGCATATAGGAGGCCCCCAGCTCGCTGTAATTATTTGCATTTATCATGTAGCCTTCGTCAGCTCTATGAGACAAAGGTGCCGCCTCCCATAACCTGGAGTATCTTCTTGCCTTGATCGCTGCGGATATCGCCGTTTCCCCTTCGGAAGCACTTTTTATGGCATCACATTTGACATCATATACTTTATCCGGATAGCAGATATACATCTTAATGTTATCCAGCTTCTCGATGGCAGTAGCCTTTGTCTCATCAGAAAGCCAATCCTCTTCTTTGATCATCTCGCGGTAGGCAGTGATCATCAAATTGGTCAAGTCTGTGATATCAGGCTTCATGCTCTTATCAAAGCAGTAGTTGACAAACATCTCATCTATCATGGACTCCACCGTGTCTGTCATCATTTTCAATGCATATGCCTGGGTATCCTCGATCGGGTTCTCGCCGTTGAACTTTGAGGTCTCTTCATAAGTTTTCCTGTCACCGTACCTGGAAAACTCCAGAAGGGTATTTACGAGCGTCCAGGCTTTGATGTCTTCGATATTCTCATCTGTGTAAGCCGCTTCAAGGCAGTCAAGGATTTTCGGGAACTGTATGCTGATCTTTCCCGTGAAATCGATATCATAGCCTAAAGCCCTGTATATATCTGCCACAGGGAAGTTTTTGTATCTGCTTTCAATATCTGCGATCGGAGCATTAATGGCATCATCCACAGTGGCGGACTCAATTCCGGGCAGGAAATTTTGTTCAAACGCTTTTGCTGCTTCATAGATTGCCTTCGCCTCATCTTCGGAATAGCCGAGACCTTTCAGCATGTACTCTGCGGTCTGATGCTTAGCGGCCAGCGCAGGGGTTTCCGTTCCTCCCTCCTGATAGTCTGCAGCCTCATCCGAAAGCATCGTCTGACACGCGATGTTCAGTATATAATGGAAGGTATCCTGGCTGTCTTTTATGACCGAATTCACCATCATCGGATTCCCAAAAAGGTTACGGGCCGGATCAGAGTAGTACTTCGTCATCTCCTCCACGTTTTTGATGGACATAAGGTCATCCACATAGGGCTTTAAAGGAGCAAAACCATCCTTATTCCTGGTATCCCAGTCCATGAGCAGTGAATTATAGTTCTGAAGTGTTGTCAGATCCTGATCATCCGTCTTATCACCGGTCAGGACAGCAACCATTGCCGCAGTGTTTCTGTCGGTCTGCTCCGTTCTTGCCGAAACATTTTCTGCGCCCTCTCTGATCTTTACCTTTTCAGCCCAGTCCCTGTTAATGGCTGCAGCAAAATCATCCTTAAGGCTGATCTCGCCCATACCCTCATAGGCTCCATAGACATCAGAATTGATCCACATTGCGCCGGGGCGATCTGCTGCGGCCTCCTCTGTCTGTGCTGCCGCTTCTTCAGTTACAGGTTCTGCTGCCGGTGCCTCTTCTTCCGCAGCTGCAGCAGTCTCCGTCTGAGCCTCGGCAGGGCTCTCAGCGGGAGCAGGATTACCGCATCCGGAAAGCGCCGTGCCTGTGATCAATGCTGCCGATAAAATAACCGTGATCAGTTTTCTCTTCATATCTTTCCTCCTTAGAACTTCACCTGATTTTCTTCAAACACGCGGTTCAGTTCGCCGGTCAGCGCACGCTGCACCTTGTGGTAATCCTTTTCCTTGCATTCCGCCGTCACGACGATGGTCAGCCCGTTATGTCCGAAGGCCGTCACTCCCTTATAATAAGGCCCGCTGATGATCCCGGCAATCTTTTCCTTGATCTCAGGCAGCGCCGTCTCCAGCATCTCCTCCATCCTCGACATGGTCTCCTCACGGCTGACGGTAAATTCCACTGCGCACCAGGAGTTGAGATGCGTCATATTGATGACATTTTTCACATCACGGTTGCTGATGATCTTGATGTTGCCGCCCTGTCCCATAAGCTTTGTAGAGCGGACGCCGACCTCCACAACACTGCCGCGGTAGCCGCCGATCTCCACGATATCGCCCACCTGATATTCTCCCTCAAAGACGATGGTAATACCGGCAATGAGGTCGGTAACCAGATCCTTCATACCAAGGGACAGTGCAAACGAGAGGAGTCCCAGGGAAGCGATCACAGCTCTCGTGTCAAATCCCAGGTCTGCCAGAGCATAGTAGAAAAAGATTATGATCAGGATATACCGTGCAAGGTTCAAAGCCAGGCGCCCAATGGTCTCCCCCTTTGTATTGAGGAACCGGTTCAGTAAAAATCCCGTCAGTTCCAACACAAAATTCAGGAAGAACACGAGGCAGAAAAGGAGCAGTATTGCTGTCAATGCAAAAATGTTGAATCCCTTGACCCATTCTCCGTAGATCACATAACCGAAGATACTCGACTGAGCCAGAGCCTGTTTCCCGGAAGCCAGAAAATAGATTACACCGCCGGTGATACAGATGAGTGCCAGCGTCTCTGCCAAAAGTCTTGCGGAATTACCGGGAGTTTTCTTGCTCCGGAAACGCTGGAGCAGCTTCCAGCGTTGTGACACATCCACAGTCCGCTTCTCTTCTCCGGTGGCAAGTACCACAGTCTCTCCGCTGCCGTCGTACTCCTCTCCCATATCCTGCCAGTCGATGTTTTTCTCTTTGTACTTCCGCAAGAGAGAAAACATCAGGATCAGGAAGAAGAAGAAATAGGGAATCGACGCGGCAGCAGCAAAAGGTCCCGATGCAAAAAAGATATCATCCTGGGGAATCGCAACATAATACAGCACATTGTCCTTCGCTTGCGAGATGCCGTAATAGTTCTCGTTGTTCAGCCGGAAGAAGTCCATGAAATGATCCTTCACCTGTTTTTCTTCCATGCCAAGATCTATAAGGTTTCTCCCGATAATACTTGGATCACTGGAATAGATCACATTCTTTGTCTCCCCATCTGCCGTAAAAATGAGACCCGTTCCGGATGCCAGGACATCGATCAATTCATTCTGCGTGAAGATCTTTAGAGAATCCCGCACCTTCGGAGACACATATGCTGCCAGTACCCCATAGGTCTCCTTATCGGAAAAGGAAAGCGGCACGCCGTAGGAAGCCATATAGAATCCGTTCGGGTCCTCCTTGTCCGGCTCGTTGACCACGGAAGGAACGCCGTTCCGGAGTTTTTGGAAGGTGCCGTTGCTGTCACCAGGTCCTCCCAGATAAAGGCCTCTTAAGTCAGAGTTGGTCAACATTTCCTTCCCTTCCGTATCATAGATCACAAGGTATTCCGCCCCGATGATCGTGCTGACATCCTGCATGAAGTCTTCCTGTTTCAGCTCCGGATATTCCTGCATCAGTTTCGCGGTGTACTGCAGCTCATTCACCAGATTGTTATCATAAGTCTTTTTAAAAGAATCCAGCTGTCCTTCACTGGCATCGATCCTGTCAAATAATGTTTCTATAGATCTGTTACAGCCTTCATTGGCCTGATACAGACCGATCAATGCACATCCGTATATGGCTGAAGCAAACACCACCAGAGTGGAAATGATCAGAAAACCGAAGGAAACACTCCGGATCCGTTTCGGCAGATAATTCTTCTGCTGATTTAAGGACAATCTCTCCGTGCGCACAAATTTGAACACCGAAAAGATCCAGAAAGCAAAGACAAAAAAGCAGGCGAATATAATCCCGCAGATCGGGATCACAAGAGGGATCACCTGTTCCAGTCCGCTAAACATGGAGGTGAGCACCACTCCCTGATAACTCCCGCTGATGGTTTTTGTCGTAAAGTGGAAGAAATCGTTACCCAGCGCAACATCTCCCTGAAGGCTCTCATCCTTCAGATCGTCCGTCTTTTTGATACCGATTTTTTCCAGATTCTGTTCGTATCCGGAGAAGCTCTCCGGCCAGTATACGATATCGTCTGCCTTTTCATCTCTCAGGATGATCTTGATATCGTATGCTTTCTCCAGCGCTTTTACGTTTTCAAGCACCTCCACCACCCGGTCCGCGTAATCAAACTGATCGGCAATAGGTACAAACTCCGCATATCCATAGTCACCGGAGATGGGCTCACTGTTTATGGTTGTCATGACATGTTTTTTCATGTCATAAAAGTAGTTGTCATCCTGATAGGTTTTCAGCACTTCCTCGGAGAGTTCCGGAACATCCTTTGCATTCAGCTGCGATGCCTGCACAATCGACGCTTCCTCCGGTATCATGGCACGGTTTCCCTCGATCTTTACAACATAGCCGTCACCGAATGCGCTGATATCACCGTTCCAGCCGCTGAAACCCTCCTCCCGCAGTGCGCGGGCAGTGATCTTCGTCTTAGCGGAACTCTGTGCAAGGATCACATCCGCATCATCACTCAGCTGCCCCGCCATTTGATCGAGATTCTCCAATGCCTGCGCTGCCTGGATCTGCCCGCTGGCTATGATCCGCAAAAATTCCGACACGAAGCGAAATCCCATGAGGATCGCGGCTATGATAAGTGTGAATACCACGATCAGGATCACTGTTCTTACTTTTTTTCCGATAGTTACTCTCATCTGATATAAGCCTCCAAATCTTCCGGCCTCATGATCCGCTCCAGCTTTTCCGCTTCTTTTGTAGCAGCGGTATTGTAATGGCGCCTTGCGGTCTCCACATCCTTTTTCAGATTCTCAAGAAGCATCGCAACCCGTTTCTGTTCTTCGTTTCTTTTTTCCGTCACGATCTGCTGCTGGTTTTGAATTTTCAGTTGTTCATCCATCTTTTTTCCTTTTCTTGGAAGACAGGGAACGGTTCTCCGTCTCCTGCGACGTTAGGTGCTCCGATTATACCACATAAAGGCTGTTTCTTCCATCCTATTAACTCCTGAAAAAGCCTGTCGATTTTGTGTCGAATTTAGTTGATTTCACAATCCGGAGTAGGTATGATTTTGAGTAGGATGGCTCGCACATATGGAGCTTACTTACAATAGGGAGAAATGAAGATGAAAAAATGGGAAAAAATGGCGGCGCTGTTACTTACAGCAGTTTTCACACTGACATTGCTGACAGGATGCCAGGGACAGCAGACAGCTTTGATGCCTCAGGCAGAAACGGAAACGGAAAACGCGGAGGTGGAGGCTTTGCTGGAGGAAGCTCGTGAGGCGGCAGACGAGGAAGACTATGCCAAAGCGAAAGACCTGTGGGTAAAAGCAGCCGAGCTGGGAAGCGCGAGTGCAGACTATAACCTGTTCATGCTTTTTCATACGGAAGTTGATACAACGATCCCCGAAGAAGAGGCTATGGAACATCTTTTTAAGGCCGCGGAAATGGGGCTGCCCGCGGCAAACTTTCAGCTCGGATCATGCTATAATTTTGGAGAATACGGCATCCAGTCCTATGAAAAGGCAAGAGAGTATTATGAACGGGCAATAGAGCTGGGGGATCCCAGAGGCTACAACGACCTCGGATATTTATATTTCTACGGACTGGGAGGAGAACAATCCGTAGAGAAAGCAACAGAGTATTACGAAAAGGCAGCGGAACAGGGTGTTCCTATTGCACTATGCAATCTTGCTGACATGTATTTTTACGGCAGAGGTGTTCCCCAGGATTATGAAAAAGCCTATGACTATATCAAGCAGGCTTATGACGAAGGGGAAATACAGGCGAATTGCATTTTGGCCGCACTCTACTACAATGGTTATGTGGTGGAACAATCCTATGAAAAAGCTTTGGATCTTTTGAAGGATGCGGTAGAAGGAGGCGCCAGCGACACGGGCGAATATCTCGGAAAGTTCTATCGAGATGGGATCATCGTGGACCAGGATTATGAGACCGCAGCAGATCTGTTCTGGCAGGCATACGAAGAGGGATCCGAAGAAGCAAAGGAATTCTATGATGAACTGATCAGCGAGGGAAAAATTCCGGCAGATTACCAGCCGAAGGAAGTGACGGATCTTAAGCTGCCGTAAGAGACAGGGAACGTAAAGGAGAGAGGGGACGGTTCTTTGTCACTTTAAAATGTGACATAGAACCGTCCCCTCTCTCGCCGCTATTTGCACCCCGATCAGGTGTTGATCTCACGATAATAAGCTTCCAGACGCGGCCTTGCATTTTCATAGATCTGCTTCAGGTCCGGATAGCCTGAGCCGTCCCACCGTTCATGATGGTAATGCGCTACATTTTCCGCCACGATCTTGAAGGATTCATCATCCGTATTTCGCATCTCCCCGGAAGCTGTCCAGGAAATGTCCGAAGCATACGATCGGCACGAATGCAAAGATCAGGCTGATATTCACATTGAAGTGCTTATGCCAAATGAAAATATAAATTGCAGTACACAGTAACGATGCAATAAAAATGCTGCCGTAAATGATCGGTATCAAAAACTATTGTCTCCCCTGTCAGGATCGGGATGCGAAGTAGCTGTCGATCCGCGTTTTCACATTATCAACAATGCTGAAATAATAAAGAGAATAATCAGCGCTGTGATAGCTTTCCGGTCCGAAGATATCCGGCATTTCCCAATCGTTAATTTGCATAAACTTGACCGGTTTCGTCGTACAGATCACAACACCCCGCTCGGGATCGACCTGGGCATCCGCAATACCCGGATGGCTTTCCGAAAAGGACTGGTGGATCACCTTCGCGATCAGATCCTCCAAGGTGATTTCCTCTTTCAGCAATTTATCGATATCATACTGGGCGTTAAGAAGCTCCATTTCTAAGGCGCCCGCCATATCATCCGTGCGGCTTCCGGGGCAGTCCTCCGCCGGTACATGTGTATCCGACAGGGTCCATGTGATCGGGTTGATGGAGATCGCGCCTTCCTCCACAACGATGTTGTCCGCATCCTTATTCCCGGGTCCCTCCGTATTCCAGGATACAATAACACCGGTGTCATCCGCCCCCTGCGCGAATTTCAAGTGCGGGTACTTCTCCAGATCCTCTTTCGTAACGGAAAAGCCCACCAGATAAGCCGCAATCATCCTGTCATAGTACTTGGGATGCAGCCGGAAGTATTCTTCCAGAGCGATCTTCAGCAGAATGGATCCCTGGGAATGACCGGCCAGAATAAAGGGCCGTCCCTCGTTGTAATGTTCGAAATAGTAATCCAGAGCCGCATAGATATCCGTACGCTGCTCCTGCTTATGAAAGTCCTCCAGATCCTGTCCCCTGTAATATGCCGCTGCCGCCATATTGCTCTGGCGATAGAACGGAGCATAGACATTCGTGCTCTCTTCGAATGCAGTGGCGTTCTTTACATAGGTATCATAGGCGCCGATTTGCATGATAGGGTTATCGATATCCACAATGGGCTGGGCATCTTCCGAGGTGTCCGTAATGATCGTGGGATAGACAAAAAAGGTATCCACCTCTTTCGTGTTCTCCTCCGGAAGCTTCAACCAGTTGTCCTTATTAGAATAATCAGTCGCTATGCCCACCAACGGCTCATCGTATGTGACCCCCCCGCAACCGGACAGAAGCAGGCTCCCCAGAAGGAACAGTGTTAATACAGTGATCCATTTATTTCTCTTCTTCATACAGTTCTCCTTTGCTGTGAAATATGTTCTGTCCTATTATACTATTTTTCATCCTATGTTTACAGTACCCTGACTGTCCGCAAGTACAATCTTTTTTGCAGAAAAAGAGCCCTCCCGTAGGAAGACTCTTGATGAAAACATTGCTTTCTGGTTGGGAAGTATCGGTTCATTGAAACTTTCCACAATGCTATATATTGTTAATTAAGCCCACGACATTTGAAGCTTTTTCTTTTCCTGAGCACATTCAGAAAGATATAGATTGATAAGAGTCTGATATGGTATGCCGGTTTCATCAGACTGGCTTTTGAAATAATCAATAGTGTCTACATTCAGATTGATCGTAATCTGCTTTTTCAGTTTTTTTGTGTACGGATTTTTTATTCCGTTCGAAAAATCATATTCGTCTCTCATATTATACTCCTTTCCGGCTCTGGTATTGGTGTGCCTCATTGTTTGTTGCTTTTCTCGCGGATATGATCCGAATAATGTCGTCATTTCCACGGTAACAATGGCTGACAACCAACAAGTGCGCAACTGAGCTATATCCAAGTATCAGAAATCTCTCTTCGTCTAATGATGAGTGATCCGGATCGGCAATCACAATAGCATACTCATCATAGAATACCGATTTTGCTTCATCAAAAGAGATGTTATGCTTGTTTTCATTATCGTAGTATTTCTTATCATGCCATTCAAATTTGATTTCATCTCTCATAATTGTATTTTAATTATATGATATTAAATTGTCAATATAATCGATTCGAAAAGGAGTTTTTACGAAAAATAAGCCGAAACAAAAAGCCCGCACAAGCTCCGCAAAACCTGTTTATCAGCCTTGCTTGACTGTGCTGACATCAACGACCGTACCAAATCGTACCGATTTTTCCATATACTCTGCATAATAGATGAACCCTTTTTTTCTCTGATCTATAATTATTCTTTTTGCAAGATCCTCCTCGTGACTCATATAAACACTCCCTTATATATTTTATTAAGCACATCTTTATTGATGGGAATAAGTTCACCTATTACATTGATAATTTCTTCTTCTCCTATCGCTTTAAGGGATGCTGTAACCGGCAAGTACTTTTCCATAAATGGGGTGCGGACGAAATCCTGGACCTGAAAAATCAGGAAAGGAGTGTCTCCCATGTATTCATACGAGGATCCTGACTGCAGTCGAAAGCTATTCCCTGATGGCATGCATATCCTTCTTGCATTTATACATTTCCATGTCCGCTCGTTTGAATACATCAGCAACCCCGGTATCCTTTTTGGGGTTGTACACCGTATAGCCGATGGAAGCGGAAATCCTCTCCCAGGGCGCCAGGCTTTCATCTGCAGTATATTGAGATACAGCATCATGGAACTGCCGGATCAGATGATCTATACGCTCCAGATCCCAGCCCGTAAGGATCACTGCAAATTCATCTCCTCCGACCCGAAACACCGGGGAATGGGTGAATATCGTACAGGCAAGGGCCGCCAGCTTCTTGATCGAAATATTCCCTTTTTCGTGGCCGTAGGTGTCATTAGTTTTCTTAAGGTAATTCAGATCGATTATCACGATCCCGAAGGCAAGCTCAGGATTCTCGCTAAGTGTCTTTTCAAGCTTTGCGACCTCTCTGTCATAGCCGGTCTTATTCCTGACCCCGGTCAGAGTGTCCTTGATTGCAAGTCCCTCCATCTGATTGGCTTTTTTTTCTGCAGACAGGATATCCTGCACATAGTCCTTCATATCAACAGTCATTTTTGTGACGGCATGTGATAAAAGCTCCACCTCGTTTTCCGTATGGATGTCCGGCTCTTCATATTGCAGAAGATTTACATCTCTCTGTCCATGGCTCCTGTTGGCAAAAGCAACAACCCCTTCCTCAAGCAGAAGGATCGGTGCTGTTATTTTTCTGCGCGCCCAGATCAGGAAGATCGTGGTGAAGACAGCGCCAAGGAGAGCGATCAAAACAGAGATCTCAAGCGTCCGTTGTCCGATCAGCCTGTGTATATCCGTGATATCGATATCGACTGCAAGGACAGCGTAGGGCTGTCCATCCTCGGTACGAAGCGCCATCGCGCCGGTGTAGTCACAGCCCCACTCTGTATCCTGCTCAAAAAAGGTAACACCCTCCTCGTTCATAGCCCGGGATAAGGGGGCGATAGCCTCCTCGTCATATTCGTCGTCTGACACCCAGCCCAGATACAGATTTCCCTCTGTATCCACATAACGGTCATAATAGTTCTCTGCGGAAATAACACTCATCATATGGCTTTTGTCCACAATCGTCAGGATATAAAGATAGTGGATGCCAAAATCCTCCTTGATGCCGTCCATAAACAGTTCCAGCTCATCATAAGCTTCGCTCCGCTGCAGTGTCTCGATACAGTTTTTAAGGTCTTTATGGTCGATCTCTGATTCCGTGTAGGTTAGGATGTCGGTAATGTAGGCTTCATACCGCTGATACAGGGCGTTTGTGTAGCTTAAGTAGCTGGCGATGCCTATAACAACACAGAGCAGCAGGATAAATACCAGGCATCCCAGCGTGATGCTTCGTCCTAACGGCTTTCTGCTGATTCCGGGGTTTTCGGGTTTTTGCAAAACTCTCTCCTTTTATTCTTGCACAGGTTCTGACTATGTAAGTAATTTTGTCATGATGCTATCGGCAATGAAGCCGAATGAGGCAATGCGGGCATTGCCGATTGAGGATGAAGCAGCATATGGGCAATCAGACAAGGCACCCTTTGGATGCGGTTGAGGTAGTTTTCATAAGCATTTACCTCCTTTCCTCGATTAAGAGTATAACATAATGCCTACCATATGTTGACAGATCTATACCACATTCCTCCGACAATTCTCTTTGGATATTGTAAAGGAATAGTGTTTGATCGGAATGATCGTAAATCCCTTCAAATTTTCAGAAAGAATTTTATAAACTTTTCCTCCCATTGCTACTAATATCGGCTTCGTCCCGAGTAACTCGATTTCTTCCAAAAAATCCTTTATATTTGCATCTACCACTTCCGGGTGGTTTTTCAGATACGACATGACCTGTCCACCATCTGAATTTGAATGGCGTTTTATCACATCCGTGATATACGCACCCCAGTATTTTGTATCTTTCAGTGCATACCGGAGTTTGAAATCGTTATGAGTTCTGTACTCGCTATGGAAGTTTGCCCAGTCAGGAAGATCCCACAACTCCCCATTGCCTGCAACATTCAAGCCGACGAACACATAGTTTGGATTCAGTTCATCACTTGTTTCTTGTGATGATGTAATCATATCAGCCACAATCATATTATAAAAGTGAGAAAACAATCTCTACCTTTTCTACCCATAAATGACTATTCTCAAAAACTGTTCGATTCGCAGCGAGCGTGGTAAAATATGGAGAAGATCAAGGAAAGGTGGTAAAGCCATGGCCATTAGTTTGAGTTTTCGTACATTTCAAGATGGTGGAGATGATGTTCAATTCTCTTCTATACAGTTTCGTCAAGTACTAGATCGTATCGTCAGGGAACGCAAAGAAAAAGGAGAAAAGTGTAACCTTAATAATTTGTATGAAGAAATTGCAGATGAAACTGCGTATTCTGTAGATGCTATAAAAAACTGGCGCATGGGCAAAAACGGTGTAAGCGATTTTCAGACCATCAAAAAGATAGCATCTGCTTTACATGTCGATTATAAAGAATTGATTGCCCCCGCAGAACAACCAACCCAAACACTCCAACAGGATTTTGAACCCGTAGGCACTAACGAGAAAGACTTAGTCTTACAAATGTACCATTTATTCGTAGACTTCATTTATTGGTTCTGCGGAACATACACCACTAACTATGCTATGGAGGTTCTGGAAGAACCCAATAAGGAATTGCATCGATATATCTTTAATCTCTATCATTTTTTGGATAGGATCATTCTGTCTGTTTCTCCGGAAACATATCATAGCCTCCGCTCCACCATTGCTGAATTAAATCATATAGCAACAAGTAGTATGAAAATAATATATCCAGATTTATGGTTGGAACTAAATCCATTGTTAGATACCGATGTATTCACAGTACCATGGGAAGGATGGATGGAATCCCCTGAAGAAGTTCTGTCCGCTTACAATGGAGATGAGTTAGATGCGTTTTTCCATATGCAATTGGAAGATCGGCCGGATTTAATGAATATGGCTCTTGAAATAAAAAAAAGAAACTCCAACAATTGATCAGGACACGGGTCTCGTGACTATCATAGAACGTGAAGGGTATTTTCTCGGTGATATGCCAACCTATCAATGGGTTGTCAGAGAAACAACCTGGACATTATCAAAAGTAATGCGCCATCGTTTTCCGCAGTTTTTTCCCACAGAGGAGAAAAAGCAGATCTTATGAACAAACGTATCGACAACCTTGATGTCATCTGTCAGATCTCCCACGACGGTACCGTGATACCGCTCCGGATCAGGACGATGGATGATGAAGGAGAACTGTAGACTTACAACGTAAAAGAATACCGGAAGATCAACCCCGACAGCCAGATCGTAAAAGATGACAGCATCTCTATCACGTACCATACCCTTGTCTTCGACTGCCGGATAGGGGTATTTGACCGGCTCCGTCCGGTGAGGCTATACTTCAACACACAACGTGCTTCGTGGTTTATGGTGGTGTGAAATAATGCCCTTAATCCGGCTCGTCACGGTTCTCCCTCCTTTCCGGCACAAAAATAGCCCGGAAATCCGGGCATGTAAAAAGCACCACCGAAGTGATGCTTTCATTTTTATCTATATGATGACAAAATCAAAAGGTCGATCTGCCAGGGATGTATGGTGGAGTCCCCTTCTCCTTATCTGGCATGAAAAGGAAAATCATTGATAGAAGGATTATGACTAGCCTCATAATAATCATCAAAGTCTCCTTCATACAAGGAATCTGCAGGGAGTCCGAATCCACCTGCCACATTCTCCAACTCATCATCCGTCAGTTCCATTCCAGCCTCTTCGATGATTTTCTTTGCTTCATCAAGATTTTCAGTTTTCTCTACCTTATTTTTCAATTCGCCTACAAGTTTCATAAACACACTCCCTGACGATGATTGATTTGAGATAATCATTCACCCTACTTGTCTGAACATATCTTCAGGCAATAATCCTCCACCAAAACCACCGCCCGAAACCATATCAAGTTCTTTTTCCGTTAGTTCCATGCCGGCCTGTGCAATAAGATCCTTGGCTTCTTCCTTGGTTTTGGTCTGCTCTACCTGTTCTTTGAGTTTTCCTGTCAATTCCATTTTCGTTTCCTCCTGTGCTTTCTGTTACATAAATATATGTGCAGCAGAAGTTTGAAATGCTAAAGTAACAGAACATATGAGGCCACTGAGGCATCATCTCGTATGTTCCATCGTAGAAAAACGGGCAAAGTACGCTCCGCCGGCAACTTCATCCAGATCGTCGTCGGAGAGTTTTATTCCAGATTCTTCAATTGTTTTCTTTGTTTCTTCTAAATTCTCTGTCTTTTCTTCCTTGTTCTTAAGATCTGCTGTAAGCTTCATAGCCATTTCCTCCGTTTACAAAATACCCTTCACATATATTTATACGATAAATGTCGGGATGTGGCAACTCTTACAGAATCTCATTCCATCAGAAGCTATCGAAATCTGTCTCGATCTTCGGAAATGAGTATTCTGAAACCAGCCCGGTGGTGTAACATACGATATGCTTATTCAAGTGTGCAAAATTACGACGGAAAGTAAATAGTGCCGTAACAAGCCTGATCTTGGTCACTTTCGTTCTCTCTTCATGTCTCATCTTCCACTCTTCCAGCTCCAGTTCCTTCATGCGGATGTTCTGTTCCACTTCCGCTTTTTTTATGCCCGCCTCATCGATCTTTCGAATAATATGTTCATTATCATTATGAATGATCACTTTTGCACCGCAGTACGTACAGAAAGCAGTCTCCCTGTTTTCTTCGATGGAGAGCGTTGCATTACAGTCCGGGCATTTAACTGATACAAATTTGATTGACATGATTCATTACCGCAAGCCTATTCTACTTAATGGATTTGTCGCAAAAACTGAAAAGATCCGATAACCATACGGCAGGGCTTTGCTACATTGTCTGTGGTCGACAGGAACATAACCTCATAGAGTGCTTCCCATGCACGCCATGGTAACTTCAAAAAACGTACAATATAACCATTTTTAAGAAGCGATTGCAAAGAACGAAGAGACGGATTTTCCGTCTCTTCTACTTTTGGGCTATGCGAAATGCCTTTTCTATTGACGAAAGTATATACTATCGTATATATTAATGATATAGGAGGTGTTTTTCATGGAAACTGCAAAAGTCTTCTCAAACGGTGGAAGCCAGGCTGTTCGTTTGCCTAAGAGCTGTCGTTTCTCAGATGATGAAGTATTCGTCAACCGAATCGGGAATATTGTCATCCTTCTTCCGAAAAATGATCCCTGGCAGAGTATGCTGGCTGGTCTTGAGCTCTTTACTGATGATTATCTGAAGGACGGTGTGGAAGCGCTTCCTCTTCAGGAACGGAGTGAGCTATGAAATATATGCTTGATACCAATATCATCGCCTACGCAAAGAATCACCGCCCGGAAGTTGTTTTTCATCGATTCCAAGATCATCTCAAGGACGGACTCGGCATTTCTTCCATAACTCTTGCTGAATTGGAATACGGTGTTTGCAACAGCTCCGACCCGGATCGCAATCGGCTTGCTCTTGCCGCTTTTTTGTCAGGAATCGAGGTTGCCCCATTTGATGCGGAGGCCGCACGCCAATATGGAAGCATACGCAGTTACCTGAGAAAGGCCGGAATGCCCATCGGCGCCAATGACCTGCTCATTGCCTCACATGCGAAAGCTTTGGATGTAATCCTCGTCACCAACAACACAAGGGAATTTGCGCGGGTCGAAGGACTTCGATTGGAAAATTGGGCATAAGTACCACGTACATTATGCTTCAAGCCTCGTATATCAAGAGATTACGATAAAGAGTGCCAAACGTACGATATTTTTAAGTTTCACGACAGAAGGGCATCCTGCGTGGATGTCCTTTTTTTACGGCCATTTGCAAAAAAATGTGGTTATGGGGGACATTACAGCGTATAATAACAATATTGAATAATTCCGCTAATTTTTCAAACGGACTTGTGATCTTTGCTACTACTGTAGAGACTACGGAACTTAAACTGGAATGGGAAAACAACAATACTGTACCGGTATCCTTGTCGGCAGATAGTGAATTCACAGGAGTTAGGAAGTTCTCACTTAATGCTGCGAAGCCCATAAATATTAGCGACGATGCACTTGTTGTGAAATTGGAAATGGACCCGGAATCATATCCTTATTCCTACGTTTCAGAGTCTATACAATCCGGTATATACTTTGTGGCAAGAAATGTTGCATTGAAGGGTTCAGAAGTAACAGTTAATAAAAATGAAAATAACGTTGCAAAGCTTACTTTTTCTAGCACAGATAATACACTATACATCCCATCTGACTGGATAGGACCGGCAGGTCCCTACACCACCTCCGTCTACGTTCCGCCCGTAACACATTACAGCGTCATAGTCGATCAGACGAGTTTGAACGGCTCTACTAAGTACGTAACAGGCAGCAATATGTGATCGATGTAAAAGGGAAGCGTCAGAAGCTTTATCTGTACGCAAAGTGACGTGAATCTGAGTGGGGCAGATATCACGGCAGGATTTAATGCCAAAGCAAAGAATGGTGGAAATAAGCCATTTATGGGCAGAGTAGTATCTGATTTACACCTTGTTTACACCTTTTGATTTGGGAAGGAACACACCTCTGAAAGAGAGAACCAAGATATGATAAAAATACTGTTTGTCTGCTGGGGCAAAAGATTTCAGTAGAACGGAAAGCTCTGAAAATAGGGAATTCTGATGATTTTTCAAAAGGATTTACACCCCGTTTACACCTTTTTGAAGGTGGACTACCCGATGAATGATGAGAGCACTCTGCGTTATGCAGGGTGCTTTTTCTATGGATGAGTAGCAATTAAGGTAGCAAATAAGGTGGAAAATAAAGTAGCAAAAAAGAAAGAGTAAAGCACAAAAATGTCGGTATAAATGTCGGTATATATTGAAAGAATGTCGGAATAATATTATAATAAGATTACGAATTTTATGATTTGGAAAGGACATTGTTATGAGCCAATATATTGAATCGGAAAAAGTTGAATTAAAGGCAAAATATACAGATACCATTTGTAAGGAGATAGTGGCTTTTTTGAATGCTGATGGCGGTCAGATATTTGTCGGGGTTGATGATAGCGGGAATGTTGTCGGTGTTGACAAAATTGATGAAACTTTAAAAAAGATATCTGACGTGATTACAATGCAGATTGAACCAAATCCGCAAGAAGAAATACGCACGGAACTAAAGTTTGATGCAGGGAAGACGATTATCGCCTTGTATATTTCAAAAGGAACAAGAAATATATACTGCCAGAAGAAGTATGGTTTTTCTTCAAGCGGCTGCGTGATCAGAATTGGAACAACCTGCAAAGAAATGACATCGGAGCAGATCCGTATCCGTTATGAAAAAAACTTCTATGATGAAGAATATATGCTAAAAAAACGTGCATCACGGGCAGACCTTACATTTAGAGAATTAAAGATTTACTATGCGGAGAAGGGCTTTCATGTTGATGATTCATCCTTTGAAGCCAACTTCAATCTGCGTAACAAAGACGGAGATTATAATCTTTTAGCTGAGTTGCTTGCGGATAAGAATAATATTCCTTTCACATTCGTCAAATTTAATGGCATAGATAAAGCGGCAATTTCTGAAAGAAATGATTTCGGGTTCGGATGTATATTGTCGGTTTATGAAAAGATTAAGGCAAGACTATCAGCTGAGAATATCTGTGTATCAGATACGACTGTAAGACCCAGAAAAGACAGGTATCTTTTCGATTTTGATGCTGTTAATGAGGCTGTGTTAAACGCACTGGTTCATAATGACTGGACTGTGACAGAACCTCAGATTTCTTTATTTACTGATCGGATGGAAATATTATCTCATGGAGGATTACCTAGTGGAATGTCAACAGAAGACTTTTACGAAGGAATAAGCCATCCACGAAACTCTACGCTAATGAGAGTCTTTTTAAATATGGGACTTACAGAGCATACTGGGCATGGGGTTCCGACAATTATAAAGAAATATGGCAAAGAAGCTTTTGAAATTACAGACAATTATATTAAGTGCAGGATTCCATATGATAAAAATGTATTGGAGATGAGCAGAAATAATGTCGGTATAAATGTCGGTACAAATGTCGGTATAAATAAAACGGAAAAAGCTGTACTGGGGTTATTGATAAGTAATCCGAAAATGACGGCTGAAGAGATAGCTATAGAAGTAGGAGTTACAAAGAGAACTATAGAACGTACTTTGGTTAGTCTGAAGAAAAAAGGTTTGATAGAACGCATAGGATCAAACAAAAACGGAAGTTGGGCTGTTATTCAATGACAGTATTTCGATAGGTATTTCTTTAAGCTTTATTATGCAGAAGGAGTCCTTAAACGTATGCCTACGCTAATAAAAGGTAAAAATGATATATACACGGTAAATAGGGAGTTGGTGTCGGAGTGGAATTATGAAAAGAATGGCATAATTACACCATCGGATATTGCAATTGGTTCTCAAAAGAAGATCTGGTGGAAATGTGAAAAAGGCCATGAATGGCAGGCAACTCCACACAATAGAAATAATGGAACAGGTTGTCCATATTGTTCAGGAAGATTACCAATTAAAGGAGAAACTGACTTAGTAACATTATTCCCAGATATAGCACAGGAATGGAATTACGAAAAGAATCAAGGACTTATCCCCGAGGATATGTCATACGGAAGTAGTAAAAAAGTCTGGTGGAAATGCAAAAAAGGCCATGAATGGCAAGATTCATTATCGCATAGGGGAGGGGGAAGAGGTTGTCCTATATGTAGAGGTGAGCGTGCTACATCGTTTCCTGAACAAGCACTATTTTTTTACCTACGAAAAATGTTTCCAGATGCGATTAATCGATATAAGCCTTCTTGGTTAAGAAGTAATAGTTCTTCGTTAGAAATAGATATATATATTCCTAGTTTATGTATCGGAATAGAATATGATGGACAGGCATTTCACGGTAATAGGGAAAGAGATGAAAAGAAGGATAGGCTTGTTTTTGAGCATGGGGTTGTTTTGTATAGAATACGTGAACCGCTACTACCAGCTTTAGAAACTAAGAGCATTTGCATAATCATTTCAGAAGTTAGGGGGACATTTTACTACCAAAAAGCAATAGAGCAGCTGATTGACCTTTTAGAAAAGAAATACTGTGTTCATCGGGAATTTGTGGTGGATATTAGCAAAGATTATTCGTCGATTCTTGAACTATATAAAACCGAGGAAAAAGAAAAATCTATAGCGATTAAATATCCCAATCTAATGGAAGAATGGAATTACGAGAGAAATGGTGATGTTGATCCATTAACGATTTCGTACGGATCCAAGCACCTTGTATGGTGGAGATGTAACAAATGTCATAATGAATGGCAGGATTCTCCTAAACATAGAAGTGCCGGTAGAAGTTGCCCGTTGTGTGGGAGAAAAGAGGGAGCAAATAAACGAACAAGTAAAAAGATAAATAATGGAACTTCTATAACGTTTGAGAAATGGTGCAAGCAAAATGGCGAGGAAGGTGGAAAACTATTGCGCGAATGGGCACAAGAAAACGATAAGAAGCCATCTGATTTTACATACTCGAGTAATCGTAAGGTTATGTGGAAGTGTAGGCAGGGACACTTGTTCTTGGCAACAATAGGAAACCGGGTTGGAAACAAGACAACATGCCCTTATTGCGCAGGAAAAGCAACATTACAAGGCTATAATGATTTATCAACAACAAATCCTGAAATACTGGAGGAATGGGACTACGAGAAAAATGCGATACTTCCAACAACTTTAAGAGCCGGAAGCAATAAAAAGGTATGGTGGAGATGTGAAAAAGGCCACTCATATCAAGCTGTAATATACAACAAAACAGCGAATGGCACAGGATGCCCATATTGTTCAAATACCAGGGTCTTAGCTGGGTATAACGATCTTAGTTCGCGATATCCTGAGTTGCTTGAGGAGTGGGATTATAGTAAAAATCCTTTTCTTCCGAGCGAAGTGTTGTATGGGACTGAAAAGAAAGCATATTGGATATGCAAAAGTTGTGGTTTTGAATGGTATACCGCTATAGCTTATCGGACAAATGGTTCGGGATGTCCCAGATGCGCAAAAAGTAAAGCAGGAAGAATAGCTAGAGAAAACGATAAGTTTCGTAAGTAGTTAAGGTGAGCAGCATTTATGGATAAGTCAAAAGAGATATATTACCAAATGGCTAATAGGAAATATATAGAGGAAAACTACGGAAGAACGCAGTGGGTGCAGATTAGCGGACATGAGAATCTGAATGATGCAGATGCTGCTTATTGGTGCGCTCTGGGCGATCTTAATTATGTTGAATCTGTATTTAGAGACCATGGGTGGGATGTACACATCGGGAGTGGTGGCCCCGGGTTTGAAGGAATTGGCAATTCATATGATTATCATGGAAGTCTTTTGAACGAAGGCTTTGAGGCGTTGCTATATTATAGGGATTTTTATGGTGTAAAGAATTCGTACATTGAATTAGCACAGGAATTTGTTTTACTAAACAATCTTTATTATGACGAATCAAAAAGGATTTACTATTCGGTGCTAGATGATGGTAGATCTGAAGAGGTTGTGCGTATTAAGGATCAAGATAATTTCTTTATTAGTCTTTCATATCTTACAAGGTATGCCGCCGCAAAACAGATGGCAGTCATTCTATACTATGATGTAAGGACCAAATTTGATGAAAGCATGAATATACTTGGCGTCACAGAATTTTCTGATGGGTACAAAGATAAAAATGTATTTTATCAGATTTGGGGTGGTAATTTGAATAATTTTAGAGGCATGGCTGCATTCAGCGTATTAATGGGTAAAAAGATACTTTATCCAAGACCCGTTGATACTTGTGGATATTGGCCATATGAGAGGGAAGAGGAATATATCGATTTTATAATAGGATTGGATGAAAACGGAGATAAAAAGACATTCACTTGTAACCCTGATATGCTGGCTAATTATTTTGGGAAGAATCCGAATGCTCCGCATTATTTGACGCCTGTATTCTTTAAGCGAGAGGTATTGCAGAAATATATTTCTCATCCGGAATTATATAGAATTCGCGATGGTTATTTGGAATGTGGTTATCTATGGGGAATAGAGATAGATAATCATCATAAAGATTGCATATCTGCCTATTTAGGCGATTTGGGAAGAGATTTGCCGGAATCAGAGCGGTTGTATTGGAAAAGCTATAATATAGTTTCGGACGAGGGCTTAAGTGAAACATCCTTTAAAAGGGATTTCTTATGTGTGTCTGCTGAATCAAATATGATTGAGCATGTTTTTAAGGAGCATTATATTAAGATAAATGACGAATGGAACAACATGTTCGGGTGGCCATTGTTCTTGCCACTAGCGGAAGATGATCAGTATAATTTTGATTTGCTCAGAATTCCGCTAACAGAGAGTCAAGACGAGTTTGATGGTTTGGTTTTGTCTCTTGTGAAAGTAATTATCGATTCACTTAACGAGAAGAAAATTCAAGAAAGTATTGAAGGTGAAAAGGATCTCCCCGTCCTTGACCAGTCTGGCAATCGTCAGGCTATCCTTTTTATCCGACTTTGTCGGACTGTTGTCATCCAGTTCCTTTGCCATCTTTGTCGCGTACGGATTGACCATGACAACGATTATGCCTTCCTGCTTCTGAAGATAATTCGCCAACGGTTTCCAATAATGACCGGTTGGCTCCATTCCGATAATAGCCTTTTCGTATCCTTTATTCTTGCATCGTTCCCGGATTATAGATACAATAGCCTCAAAGCCTTGTTTATCGTTTGTGAAACGGAATGCTTTTCCAATCTCAATTCCCCGGTAATCAACGCTGCGTGCCCACTGTACATGTTTTGCAATGTCAACACCGACGACAAGGGTCTTTTCGGTGATCAGTTCCATTTTCTGGTTCAGGCGTTGTTCGAGTTTTACTTTCATTGCTTAAAATCTCCTTTGTTCGATGTATTTGAGTTTGGTCGCTCTCTTACATCTTACCTGGGAGATTTTATTTTGTGTTTTCAAAGTTCATTTTTCATTCTCTATAGGAATGCTTTTCTTGATTTAAGCAACAAAAAAGCACACTCTACGCGGCGTTATTCCGCATAAAATGTGCTTCTTGGTTCGTGATATGAAATTGAAAAAAGACAGAGTTATCTGATCTGTCTGTCTGTCTGTCTGAAGATAGCCTTAGAATTCATACGTGTCAAGTCCTTTCTCTAAAACAATCGGTCAGGGAACTTCATTGTCGCTCTCTATATATTTATACGTAAGATATCGGAAAATGGCAACGGTTTTTTCAAAATGTCTTCTGTATCTTCATACTTAGCGGTTACTGCTATTTCAGAAATGCCAATATCATACATACCAATTTACCTCCGGAAAGAATTATACACCTTTCCCACAGGTAATTCCGCATACCCAAATATATTCCCGGAGATCACTCCCCGGGGATTCTGAAATCTGTATCTAACTTGAATCAGTGTCTCTGTGCATTATTTAATAAGTGCATGTTTTCAGCTGTTTTTTTATTTAGTTCGGTTGTCTCTTTACACCGTATTTTGCTATCGTCATCAATACTTTTCAACCTTTCAATGGCGTCACATCCACCACTTACCATATCCATTTCTTCATCAGTGAGTTCCATCCCGGCTTTCGCGATGACTTCCTTTGCTTCTGCCTTGTTCGTTGTGGCAGCAACCTGTTCTTTTAAGTTTCCGATCAGTTTCATTTTGACATCTCCTTCGGCATGAGGTGGCACCAACGCAGTTAGTGACGGAGTCCTGATGCCATATTTCCTTTTTTACTCAGTACTACCGCAGATTTCATTGTTCTACTATATTATACGAAGGAAACCCGGAAATGGCTATTGCTTCAACAAAAAAAAATAATCAGGTCCTTTTTTACATATAATCTTACACACAATGATCCGATCATGTGATGATACCAAACCATCTTTTCATTCGGTAGTATTTCGGAGATATTTGGTATGATTTCCCTTTGATCCGACCTGTCACCTAGCGATCTCCTTTCCGGCATGAAAAAAGCCCGGTATTCCCGGGCAATAAAAAGCGCCTACCATAAAGTAGATGCTTGTTTGATTACGTTTATCATGACCCGTTCGGTGGATCATGTGATGGCTTACAATTTTACGATGACATTCCCTTTATTATCTATTTTCTCATCTTCTTCAAGTCTGAATATTACTGGATTGCCATAAGTTACGACTTGATTGTCTCCATTTAAGTCTTTGTGATGTGTCGGTGTAAACTCTCCACCACTCACCATATTCATCTCATCATCAGTTAATTCCATTCCTGCATGGGCTATGATTTCTTTAGCCTGTTCTTTTGTTTCTGCTTTTGATACTTTCTCTTTCAGTTTTCCTGTCAGTTTCATGTCGTTCCCTCCTCGTTGGTTTCATTTGTGCACAACTTCTTCATACGGATAAAAACCCGCCCCTCCAGAGACTTGATCCAGTTCATCATCATTCAGCTCCATCCCGGCTTTCTCGATGGCCTGCTTCGCTTCTTCCTTGCTCTCAGCCTTTTCCATTTTCCCTTTCAGTTCTTTGCTCAGTTCCATAATTTTTCCTCCCGGATACTGATCATATGTTTTGCTCTATCATTATATACGTATCTTATACGAAAAAGGTAACAATGTCATTCAGTTATTTAAGGAGACACAGAACCGTCCCCTGTCTTCTGATCGACCCGTTGTCAGAAATATACGCCACAATACTTGCAAACCATTCTTCCGGCAGATCTATGTTCAAATACATGATTGTTGCCGTTCGGGTTCCATTGGCATTTTGTGTTATCATAATCATCTCCGATGCCGCCTGAAACCATATCCAGTTCGTCATCCGTTAACTCCATACCAGCCTGCTTGATGGCTTCTTTCGCCTGTTCCTTGTTTTCTGCTTTTTTAACGTTTTCTTTCAGTTTTCCTGTCATTTTCATAGCGCATCTCCTCATAAGCAGATCTCATTACTCTATATTATTATACGATGAAACAGCAAGAATGGCAGCATTTATCAAAAAAAATCGTGAAAAACTTCATAAAGTTTCCAGGGATTGAATGGATACTGTAGGTCAGAAATCTGCGATGAAATTGATTTGTCCGTTCTGGAAGAAGCATTGTAGTATGCTTCAAAAGGGGATAATGCGGGGTTTATACCCTTTTATACCCCGCGAAAAAATGAAAAAGCCCGTATTTTCGGGCTTTTCAGAGAGCGGGTGATGGGAATCGAAGACGTCTTTGGTTCCGAAAACCCAGTAAATACAAGGAGAAACGCACATCCGCTCTGGTACGGTACTACATTCGTACTTCTCTTATACTTCCCTGGCTCAGATCCTTAATGATCTCCCCAGCGATCAAAAGACCTGCCACAGCCGGAACGAAGGCGGTGCTTCCGGGGATATCCCTGCGGTCTGTACATTTATGTTGTGCACCGGGGGGACAAATACAGTTGGATCGGCAGCTTATGGACATATCCTCAAAGGGACGGAGTGGCTGTTCATCGGAATAAACTACCTTGAGGCTCTTTACATTTCGCTTTTTTAATTCGCGTCGCATGACTCTTGCTAGCGGGCAGACTCTGGTATCGTAGATATCTGCAACCTTCAACCTCCCGGCATCCAATTTGTTTCCGGCACCCATGGCGCTGATAATGAGGATATTCTCCTTTTGTGTTCTGAGAATCAGTTCGATTTTCGCTGTAACTGTGTCAACAGCATCAACGACATAGTCATATTCCCGAAACGGAAATTCATCTGCGTTCTCCGGTAGAAAAAAACATCTGTGTATGTTGATCTTCGCATCCGGATTGATCTCCAGCATACGGTCTCTCATAACTTCTACCTTAAACTTTCCGACAGTTTTTCTAGTGGCAATAATCTGCCGGTTCAGATTTGTCAAACAAACCTTATCATCATCAATTAAATCAAATGCCCCGATACCGCTTCGGACCAATGCCTCGCATACATAGCCACCTACGCCGCCAATCCCAAAGACAGCTATTCTTTTGTTATGAAGCCTTTCCATGACTTCCTGTCCTAGAAGGAGTTGTGTCCTTGAAAACTGGTTCAGCATGTTTAAGTATTCTCCTTGCATCAGTATTCTTCAAGAAAACTGTGCTTTATTCCGTTTTTTTTATACGCGACCACTGTATCAAGGTTCACGTTTTCAACACTGTTGAATATATTTGACTCTATACACGGATTATCCTTCTTAAGATCAGCAATGAGTTTCTTAATTTCCAGCCTTTTTGATGAGGTAGTGCCGTCCTCGTGGCAACTGGTACAGGTATCGGTGAAATGGCAGGCACATTGAAGAAAATACAGACCATTATGATCACGCCAAGAGCAGATATCAGCCTCCCTTATCAGATACATGGGACGGATAAGTTCCATCCCCTCAAAATTCGTACTGTGAAGTTTAGGCATCATAGTCTGTATCTGGGCTCCATAGAGCATCCCCATCAAGATGGTTTCGATCACATCGTCATAATGATGTCCCAGTGCGATTTTATTGCACCCGAGTTCTTTTGCCTTACTGTACAGATATCCCCTTCTCATCCTGGCACATATATAACACGGGCTCTTTTCTATCGTATCAACAGCATCGAAAATATCGCTTTCAAATATCGTTACCGGTATTCCGAGAGCCTTGGCATTGTTTTCGATCAATTCACGGTTTTCACTGTTGTATCCCGGATCCATAACAAGAAAGACAAGCTCAAATCCCACCTTTTTGTGCTTTTGAATCTCCTGAAACATCTTTGCCATAAGCATCGAGTTTGGAATTTGTGTCTTTTTCAAGTTCATCGCGACTTATATGGATCGCTTCGGGAATCATTCCATAAGCCACAAGACCATCATCCCTTATATCTATCAGTTCATACGAATCCCTCGGCATCATACGAACTTCTTCTACTTTTATCTCTTTCATTTCTTTTCTTCTGTAACCGTAATAACTTTCGGGATGATGATCTCACCTCTTCCACCGCAGTACCCGGTCGTCTGTTCAACTATCTTCTTTGCAGTTTCATGAAGCAATTCATCAGAGGTTTGATCATTGCCCTGAACGATATAAAAGATGTTACAGGCTTCTTCAGTGACCTTGGTCTTTTCAACCTGTCTGATCTCAAGGCGGCATAACACTTCATTTGCATCATCGCAGTACGAGTATTCATGTGCATTAGAGATTACAGGTTCTGCTTGTCCGATTGGCCAAAACTTTTCTGACCCGTTTGTAAACCTTAGCGTAACATTACCATCTGTTTTATCCATATCATGAGCGCCAAGAGCAAGCTTACTCTCGATAGATATGATGTTATAGATATCAACCGCCTGATTTATTAACGGCATCCCTTCATGCTTAACGAGGAGTTTGATCAGATTTTCGCTGGCAGGGACATTTTTTCTCCGCTTTACACCGCTTTTGTCATGCAGAATATTGAACCCCTCCAGAACAGGATCCGAATGCACATCAATGTTTCTGTACTCTTCCAATAATTCCTTAAGTTTTACTTCTCGATATGATCTCCATTCATCACTTACCGCGTGATTATCTATATCATAAACTGCGGCAAAGACTATCTTCACCCCGATATCGAGAACCTTATCCTCAACATAAAATTTCATCAGTCATCACCCTGCAAAGCCGCTCTAAGGCTTCATTCAAAACACTTCTCGGACAAGCCACATTGATCCTTTGGAATCCTCTGCCCGGCTTTCCAAATATCCATCCCGCATCAAGCCAAAGCTTTGCTTTATAAATAATGAGATTATCAAGTTGTTTCCAATCAAGACCGGTATCATTTAGGTCAAGCCATAACAGATATGTTGCCTCAGGTTTTCTTATCTTTGCACCGGGTATCATCTCATTTATGAACGTGCATGCCACATCTATGTTAACTTCCACATATGCTTTCATGGCATCATACCATTCATCGCCGTGTTCATATACAGCAGTAGCTGCTTCTATTCCGAATATGTTAGGTTCCTCGTAGCCGGTCGCGTCAAGTTCTTTTCGAAACCTTTGTTTCAGATCTTTGTTGGGAATAAATACATTTGATTGCTGCAGACCTGCGAGATTAAATGTCTTGCTCGGTGAAGTAGCAGTGACCGTAAACTCCCTAAATGACGGATCGACTTCCTGAAACACGGTATGTTGTCCGCTCCATACAAAATCCGAATGTATCTCGTCGGAGAAAACTGTAACGCCGTGATCTTTACAGATCGTTCCGATGGTCTTCAGTTCCTGAAAGCTCCAGGACCTCCCGACCGGATTTTGTGGATTACAGAGTATAAACAGTTTGATACCGTTCTTTACGATCTTGTCTTCAAAATCTACTGGATCCATTATCCATTTTCCGGTCTCATCTTCGACAAGATCTGAGCTTATGAATCTTCTCCCGTTCTGTTTGATGATGTTTTCAAACGGATAGTATACCGGTTGCTGTATCAGAATCGGATCGGACGGATCTGTAAACGCTCTCACGGCTGTAGATATGGCAAAACAAACTCCCGGAGTCTTTATGTGCCAGTCGCCTTTTACTTCCCAGTTGTGATGTCTTGCCATCCATCCACTCACTGCCTCAAAGAAGCCGTCACCGGGCTGTGTATTGCAGTATCCGTAAATATTGTGTTTTACGATCCCTTCAAGAGCATCCTCTACATAAGAGGACGTTTTAAAATCCATATCTGCAACCCAAAGAGGGAGAATATCCTCAGGATATCCTCTCCTTTCGGCAAAATCATATTTCAGACACTTTGTGTTCCTTCTGTCGATGATCTTATCAAAATCCAGATTTCTCTCTTTCATGGCTTCCTGCCCTTATCATTTTTCTGCCAGCGCAAACAGACGGTCTATCTCGGTGATCAGATCGTCCACTCCTTCTATCCCTACCGACAGTCGAAGAAGCCTGTCAGTAATACCGATCTTCATCTTCTGTTCATCCGGGATCTCCGCATGCGTCTGTGTTATCGGATATGTTATAAGGGTTTCGGTACCTCCGAGACTTTCCGCAAAATAAAACAGCTGTGCATTATCAAGGATCGTCCTTACTGTTTCCGGCGAATCGACTTCGAACGTTATCATCGCCCCGAATCCTCTGGCCTGTTTTTTCATCAGCTCATATCCGGGATGATCACTGAAGCCGGGATAGATAACTTTTGATACAAGCGGACACTCTCTCAGGTGCCGGGCTATGGTCCCCGCGTTTTTCTCGGCGCGCTCCATTCTGATGGCAAGAGTTCTGATCCCTCTTATCATAAGCCATGAATCAAAGGGGGACATTGCATTTCCCAATGTCGTGCAAAGATAACGGAGTTTTTCCTCCAGTCCCTTATCATTTACAACAAGAAATCCACCGATCGTATCGTGATGTCCTCCAATGAACTTGGTACCGCTGTGTACGACAACATCCGCTCCCAGATCAAGAGGATTCTGAAAATACGGGGACATGAACGTATTATCAACAACAAGCAAAATGCCCCTTTCTTTTGTAACGGAGGCCAGTTTCTCTATGTCCGTAACATGCATCATAGGATTGGTCGGAGTCTCGAGATACATAGCTTTTGTTTTGTCCGAAATATATGCGGTGCCGTCATCTGTTGAAAGATCAACTCTCGAAAACTGTAAACCACATTTCCTGCAAACACGATCAAATAGCCTTACGCTACCTCCATACAGATCAGCATCGATTATTACATGATCTCCGGGTTCGAAAAGTTCAAAAAGAGTAGCAATAGCCGACATGCCACTTGAGAATGCAAGAGCGGCATTTCCATTCTCAAGTCTGGCAAGAATGCTTTCCAGCTGGCTTCTCGTCGGATTACTCTGTCTTGAATAATCATAACCGTTGCTCTCTCCCAACCCCGGGTGCGAAAACGTCGCTGTCTGATATATCGGGAAACTTATCGCATGGTACTTGTCCTCAACATCCAGATTCATTCCCTGACATTTGGTCTCAAAAGATACGTTCCAACTCTTATCTGACATTATTTTCTCCGTGTTGTTCAATTCATACCAATCAGTTCCGGAATTGTGGCCTCGAAATCAACTCCATACCACGGCTTTTCGGGATTCTTTATTGTAACATCTATCGTATGGGCAGTATAGTCCGCCGCAATCCGAAGTGCATCTCTCCAATCTTTTCCTTTTTGTATTTCCCCCACACAGGTGCTTGAGAAAAGATCCCCTGTACCATGGTACGACGCATCAATCCTTGTGTTCTGATATGTAAAGAACTCCCCGGTCTTTCGTTCATAAGCCATAACGCCGGTCTTTCCTTTTTCAAGGGATACCCCTGTAAGCACACTGATCTGAGGACCGAGATCATTCAATTTTAAAAGCATATCCTTTATATAATGGGCATCGTATTCCTCCCGATATTCCATTCCCGTCATAAATGCCGCTTCCGTTATGTTGGGGACAATGATATCTGCCTCAGCGCACAATGTGGCATTCTTTTGAGCATAGTTCATGTCAAAAGCCGGGTATAGCTTCCCATTGTCAGCCATAACCGGATCAACGAAAATAAGTGTTTCTTTACTCCTGAACGTTCTGAATATCTCCTTAACCTGATCTATCTGCTCCACTGTTCCGAGATAACCGGTATATATAGCATCAAAATGAACATCTTCGCTTTTCCAGTGACTGGCGATCGGTTCAATCTGATCCGAAAGATCTTTGCAGGTGAAGTTTTTGAACATAGTGTGTGTTGAAAGCACAGCAGTCGGTAATATTACCGTTTCAACTCCGAGCGCAGAGATCACCGGAAGCGCAATTGTTAATGAACATTTCCCCAGGCAGGAAATATCCTGTATGGTTAATACTCTCTTCATAACATCTTTCTCCTCATCTTTAATCTTCATCAAAATAAGAGGATTCCGGACAATGATGCTGACCGGAATCTCTGCGTTATTTATTCAGCAAATAATGCCGTTGAATAATATCTGTCTCCGCTGTCCGGAAGCAACGCAACTATCACCTTCCCTTTATTTTCGGGTTTCTTTGCATACTGTATGGCTCCAAAAAGTGCTGCACCTGATGATATACCGACTGAGATACCTTCCTTCTTTGCAAGGAGTTTGGCCGTTTCAAATGCATCATTATTTGATGCTTTAAAAATCTCATCGTATACATTTGTATTCAGCACATCAGGAACAAAACCCGCTCCTATCCCCTGTATCTTATGAGCTCCCGGTCTTCCTTCTGATAATACGGGTGAATCCTCCGGTTCAAGTGCGACTATTTTGACATCAGGATTCTGCTCCTTCAGATATTCGCCTACTCCCGTTACAGTTCCTCCGGTTCCGACTCCCGCTATGAATATGTCTATCTTTCCATCAGTGTCTTTCCATATCTCAGGGCCTGTAGTTGCTTTGTGTATAGCCGGATTAGCGAGATTTACAAACTGTCCCGGAATAAAGCTGTTTGGAATTTCCTGCTTCAATTCATCAGCCTTGGCTATAGCCCCCTTCATTCCCTTCGATCCATCGGTAAGGACTATCTCCGCTCCGTAACTCTTTAAGATACTTCTTCTCTCTACACTCATCGTCTCAGGCATCGTAAGTATGATTCTATATCCCTTTGCTGCAGCTATCGACGCAAGCCCTATACCCGTGTTTCCACTGGTAGGCTCGATTATAACTGATCCTTCCTTTAGAAGTCCTTTTTCTTCAGCATCCTCTACCATCGCCTTGGCAATACGATCCTTTACACTTCCGGCCGGATTAAAGTATTCCAATTTAACAAGAACCGTTGCTTCAAGTCCTAATTCCTTTTCAATATTTGTTACTTCCACGAGAGGTGTATTTCCTACGAGTCCAAGTGTTCCCTTGTAAATATTTGCCATGATGTATTTCCTCCTTTATTCATAAACGCATATTATCTTACTTGTTAATTCGAGTTTTTTAGTGCAATAAAAAACCCGGGACAGTACATAAACTCCCGGGCAAATGGCATTCGATCTCTTGGTCTGTTAAGCTCGAATATTATTGAGGCGTATCAGATCGTAACTGACCGCATCGGCCATAAAACCTGCCCGGGAGTTTTGACATCGGCAAAACTTTGCGTTATCAGAATTGTAATACATTGTCCTGATCATCTTCTACGCCTCCTTTCAAAGAAGTTATGCGCATTATATCGTTAGTTACCTACTATGTCAATAGGTATATCGCTGCCCGCAAGGACTGTCTTTTTTGCAGAAAAAGAGCCCTCCCGTAGGAAGACTCTTGATAGCCTTTCCACCCATTGCCCTGTCTCTCGCGATAAATCGATTCGACAAAAAGGAGGAGCAGCCGTCATCTTTATACCCCTTTTATACCCCTTTTCGACGTTTTACATTCTCCTATGCCAACGCTTTCTTCTTCAACTCTAATCTTCTGTTTCTTTCGACAACAGCCTTCATCATAGCCTCGTACATGTTTTCATTCACGGTTTTATTCCTCCGGAATGGTCCCGTATGCGGCAACAGCCTCGTCGACGGTCATTTCCCCGTTGCCGACGGCATAGATGGCGGCTCTGAATTGTCTCACCGCAGGATCCAAAAGACCGGTTTCCTTGTCGCTGAAGCTCCTATCAGCGGGGACATCCGCAAGTGCCGCATACATCTCGTCGGATAAGAAATCATCCGTTGGCGTGATGAGACGCTTTGACCGGGCCATGTTGCCAAGTTCTTTCTCGCTGATCAGAAAGCGCATGAATTCATTGGCCATGTCGATATTCCTGCTGTTTTCGTTTACGGAAAAGCAGATACTGATGGAATTGATAAAATATCCGCCATCGTCACCTGCAGGTGCGGTATAGAATTTGTATTGAAACGGATGCGCAGTGAAGGTGTCGGATTTGCTCTCTCTCTTGGCGGTTCCCGAAACCACATCCCCCGTGGCGAACATCATCGGGACATCCCCCTCAAAAAATCTCATGATGATGGATTCATATTCGTCCGTGATCTCATCCCGGCATTTTTGCAGATCCAAACAGCCGGCGTTGACAAATTCATCCAGTCTTTCCAGTGCGGGACGCATCAGCTCTCCGGATGACGGCTCGAGGGCATTGAGGGCGTCAACCTGATCACTGTGCTTTAAAACGTTGTAGGCAAACATCGGATAGGCAAAACAGTTGAACAGTCCTGATCCGCTGAACATGTCAGCTCCCATCATGGGAGATTCGTATCCCACGCTCTTCAGCTTCCCACAGACACTCACAAGCTCATCAAAGCTGGTCGGAATCTCTAATCCTTCCTTTTCAAAGATATCCATATTGACGAGCATGCCGTAGGAGGTGGTAAAGATGGGGAGCATGAGAACATCTCCCGTATCCGTGGTGCGGATCAGGGAATCCCGGATGCAGGAATAATCGATACCAAGGGAGGGGTCGGATAAAACCTCGCAGTTGTCAAACATCTCCTGATACGCTTCATCGCCGATCATCCAGCTGCTCGTGGTAAAGATATCCGGCGGCTCACTGTTTACGAGTGCACTGGGGATAACATGATTGTAATCATCCATGGTGACATACTGCAGACTTGCATTGGGATAGTACTCGTAAAAGCGTTCAAATTCCGCTTCCAGCGCCTCAAAGTTGGAATAGTTCCCCGCGACAGTCAGGGAAAAGGCAGTGTCTTTGTCGTACTTCGGGGCGAAGGGCGCATCCCCCTTCTTCGGGAGAGCGCAGCCCTGCAAAAGAAGCATCGCAGCCATGCCCATGGAAAATACTGTCCTTAAGATTTTTTTCATAAACAATCCCTCCGTTTCTGCCAATCTTTTCTATCGATCATTCTCCTTCAAACAAACCGGTATTCCGGAAACAATTTCCCGATCATTCATAGTCCCTGAGTGGCGCAAGATCTCTGCCGAGCTGCCGGTACCTGGAAAGAAAAGCGGGAAGTTCCCGATCCAGCGTTTCCGGATCTTCGTTTTTTCCGGCGTTTTCAAGCCGCTGGGCGAAGTCCCCCAGCTGAACGGCGCCGATGGCCCGGGATGTACTTTTCAGCGCATGGATCTTGATGGTGAGATTCCTGATATCATTTGCTGATCGGCATTGCCCGATCTCATCCGCTTTTTTCTCCACACTGGCCAGGTATACCAGCAGCGCATCCATATAGGATTCGCCGTCACCGCAGTAGGAAAGGCCTGCATCCGCATCGATCTCCTGAAGATGAAACAGAAGATCCGGAAGCACATAATCATCCGTTTCATCCGGAACGGATGCGGGAGCCACTTTCTCCTTGGGAAGATACTGCAACAGCATCATCTCCAGCCGTTCCGCATCGATGGGCTTGGTGAGATAGTCATCAAAGCCGGCACTGGTGTACATCTCCCGCATGCCTGAGATGGCATTGGCGGTAAGACAGATGACAGGGGTGGTTGTATTTGGTGTATCCGTGATGGATTTCATTTCCGCGAGGGTCTCGATCCCGTCTTTGTCCGGCATCATATGATCCAAAAAGATCACATCATAGTGATTGCGGGTGAAAAGAGAGATACAGGCATCACCGCTTTCCGCCGTATCGATCTGAAGTCCGGTCCGTTTGAGCAGGTTCACAAATACCGTAAGGTTCACGGGGGTGTCATCCACCACCAGCACTCGTGCCTCGGGCGCCGTGAACTTCTCGTGGTAGTTGGCCTGTTCGATCAACGAGCGCCGGAAGGCTTCCTCGAAATCTCCGATGGGCTCCCATTTCACAACCTTCTGCGCCAGCTCAAAGGAGAAGACAGAGCCTTTTCCGTATTCGCTCTCAACCTCCAGATGGCTTCCCATCATGTCAAGAAACCGCTGGACGATGGTCATGCCAAGTCCCGTACCCTCGATGCTGCGGTTCTTTTTTTCATCAATGCGCTCAAATGCGATGAAGAGACGGTTCAGATCCTCCGGCTTGATCCCGATGCCGGTGTCCGCGACACTGAATGCGAGGAGAACCGAATCCGGCTTATCCGGAACTTTATGGGCATGTGCGGAGAAGGAGATGGATCCCTGATTGGTATATTTTACGGCATTTGAGAGAATATTGATGAGGACCTGCTTGATCCGGATCTCGTCGCCGTAAAGCATCATGGGAATATCCCTGTCGATATCCAGATGAAGGGAAAGACCCTTGTCTTCCGCCCTCTTCTGCATCATATTGACAAGATCATTGAGGAGCGAAGCAAAACTGTACTCCACGTTGATGATCTCCATTTTTCCCGCTTCTATCTTGGAAAGATCCAGGATGTCATTGATGATGCCAAGGAGCGTGTTTCCCGCGGCCCGGATACTCTCTGCATACACTTTGATCTCATCATCTTTGGTATCTCTCAGCACCATCTCGTTTAAGCCCAGGATCGCATTCATCGGTGTACGGATGTCATGGGACATGGTGGACAGGAAGTAGGTCTTGGCTTCGTTGGCCTGATTTGCCTGCTGCGCCGCCTCTGAAAGCTTGCGGTTGTAGGTCATCATGACGATGGAATTGAAGACCAGAAGGAGTAAAAACCCGAGGGTCGCGATGCCAAGGAGCAGCCAGTCGACGGGCCGGCTTTCCAGCAGGTCCTTCAGGGGAATATAGGCCAGAAGATACCATGTAGACATCGTCTCAAGCGGGGTGTAGGATAACACACAGTCCTCCCCCTTGGCATTCTTGATCTCCATGGTGCCGGTGCCGCCGGCGATCTCCCGGATCACGTTTTCATATTTCTCTGCGGTAGCCGGGTTATAGGACTTGTAGTACTCAAAGAAATTGTTGTTCTTAAAGGACTTGCCATGGACAACATAGTTTCCTTCCCTGTCTATGAGGCTGATCTCAACATCCTCGTACTCCCCTTTCAGGAAAACAAGTTTCTGCTCAAGGCTGCTTAAGGGCACAACCCGCATCAGAAGCGCCTGTGTCTCCCCACCGCCCTCCGGATCAAGAACGGTCACATAATTGTAGAAGGCGATGGACTGCACACCGTTCATGGGATTTGTATAAGCGCGTGTCAGATTGATCGTGTCGGCCGAATCCTTCGCGCTTTCGATGTTGTCAAAGATATTGATATTCTTGTAGGAAACGGTATAGTCTGCGGGATCGGAGACTTTTGCCGTTGTCGAGATCCCGGAGCGGTCCGGACTGTCGGGAAAGATCAGGTGTGCTTCGATCTCCGGTGAGGATTTTGCTTTCCTGATAAAGGAAATGGCTTCATCCACGGTCATGGTGTCGCCGTCCTCTGCGGAACGATTGATATAGGTCGCCCATATATCACAAAGATGCTGCTCATCCTCAAGGTAGTTGGCGATGATCTGATTTGTGGTCATGGCCATCTTTTCAAAGGCCGCGACCGCATTCTGACCGCTCTCCACCTCCTTGATATTCGCATATCGGATGATAAAGAACAGGATGAACCCCATGATCAGAAGATTTGCTATGATGATCAGTCTTCTGTGCACAATCCGCCCTCCCGTTTCCGGAAAAATCTCAATGCCATCCCTATCATACCATAATTTCCGATGGTCTGGTTGCGTCTGGGGAAAAAAACAAACAGAATTCCGATTTTTTGGCTGACACATCTCTACTCGCCATCGTATAATAGAGTAAAATCGGATTCCAGGCCGGGCAAAAAACGCCCATGGTGTTGACGTAATAGATCCATGAAATCGTGATCCGGATTCAGGAGGTACTATGGACGAGTACAGAGAGTTTCAAAAAACAGCGAAGGAACAAAGCAGACAGCTGACCCGCAGCGATAATATACTGGTGGCCACACGGCTTGATCGGGAGGAGCGTCCTGCGGGCTTTGAGGAAGAAAGATATTCGGTGCAGTCTGCCAGAAACGAGATCATCACCATAGACAGACTCCTGAACCTGCCAAAAAGCAGACTGAATCTGACGGATTATGGCAGATATCAGCTCAGACTTCGTAAGAGCAGGGCAAGAAGCCATGTGCTGTTAAATGACAAAAAGTTCTTGGGAGACAGCGGCCGGATGTCTCTGGCTAAGGATGCCCTGGCAGAGGTAGAAAAAGCGCTGGCAAGAACCGGCACCGCTTTGAATGCGGACTCCCTGGCAGATGCAGAGGAGCTGTATGACACGGCGCTGACGAGATGCCAGGAATATATCGACAATAAGAATCCCTGGTTTTCAACGGGCAAGGAACGCCTTCGCATGATCAAGGATGCGAAGAAGCGTCTCACCGAGGAAAAAAAGCAGCTGCTGGCCGCGAAAAGGATGCTGGAGGCGGACGGAAACGCATTTGCCGGCTGCACCTGTATCCGCGAGGTTCTGCTCAGGGGACAGACCGAGCTGGACAGGGTTGACAGAAACGCACCGGCACCGGAAAACCTGACATGGGATCATTTTGTCTCCATGGTGAACGGCGATCTGAAGGATCTCATCACCTTTTCGGGCGATGTGCTTTCCGTGACCACATCGGATGAAGAGTCCATGGAAAACCGCAAGGTCAAAGAGAAGCTGGTGGAGCTTGTTAAGAGCAATGTTCAGAAGGACAGGTTTACCAAGGATTTCGAGCTTCGGATACGGTCAAGACTTGAGATCGATAATTCCAAACTGGAATCACAGCCCCTTTCCAAGTTTGCGTTAAAAGAGATCTGCGATATGGTCGCGGAGGAGACCTCCATTGTTTCCACGATCTTAAGCGGTCCAAAACCGGAGGTAAAGGACGAAGGGCAGGATCATATCGCATCGGCGCGGTATGCCATGGCGAATGCGGTGGATAGCTGCATCGGCACGAAAAAGGAAGCGGTAGCCCTGTCAAAGACGGCGGAGGAAAGCATGCGCAATATCCGCGAGGAGCTGTCGTCTGTCATGAATCAGGCAAGGGAACTCGGGATGGCGGTTCAGCCGCTGACAGTGGAACAGTTGACCAGGGTCATTCTGTCCGATCTGGGGAGACTCCGGGATACCGTTTTTTCCCAGCTGGAGGATGTCTACCGGATGGCTACGGTCATCAGCGGAGGCGAACCCACGGTCTATAAAGGGATCACGGCAAACAAAGAGCTGCTGGTGAAGATCTCCTCTCTCATCATTCCGAAAGTTGCAATGGATAAGAATCCCACCATGGCGCTGGCAGCTGACACGGAGCTGGCTCTTTTGAAGCGCGAGCTGGCTTTTAAGCTGGCGGCCAAGCAGGTCCGCAGGAAAAAAGATGCGCCGGATGAACCGACCTGTGTGGAAAAGCTGAAGAGCGATACGGATAACATGTTCCGGCTCCGGGAACTTTCCTCCCTCGGCAATGCAGAACTGAATGATCGCGTAAAGGAAAATGAAACCCTGAGAAATGCGGATCAGGCCAAGAAAGCCGCGATCAAAGACCTGAGCACCCTGGCCGATACGCTCAGGCTGCTGAAGGATTTTGAAAACACGGCCCTCCAGAACGGCGTAGACAAAAATGCTGCATTAGCATCATTTGTGATCTCCGCGCAGAGAAACCGGGCCAACACCATCAAGGGATTGTTCTTCAATGCAAAGGGCGAGCCTGACACCGCAAGGATCTCCGCAATGGAGGCCGTTGCGAATATGCTGCACGGTACCCGCTTTGAGGTCGGATTCCGGGAAGCGAAAAAACTTCTGGTGGAGGAAAGATTCAACCTTTCCGCCTATGTGGAAAGGCTGATCGAAGGGTGCAAACCACCGGCCTATCAGAAAGCAGCATATACCCGCACCGATGCCTTCAAAGACAAAACCGTCGAGGAACAGGACGCGCTGCTGCTTGGTTTTGGGAAGCAGGATCAGCTGGTGCTTTCGGCCTTTATGCTGCGGGATGATTTTACAAAACTCATCAGCAGCGCAAAGGATAAAAAAGCCAGAGAGATCGCGCATGTGAAGGACGTCTTACGGACCTTCGAAAGTGGAAAAGCGCATGTTGCCGATGTTTCCATAGGGTCCACCACGTTTACGCTTGTGCAGAAGGAAAACGATGACCTCTATATCATCATGGGAAAAAAACAGATCCCCCTTTCCTTCGGCGCCGCTTTCCTGGCATCCAGGATCGAGCAGAGCATCACTCTGAATGTCCATCTCTACGGAAAGGCCGAGAGGAACAATGTATTGCAGGATGCGGATCAAGAACCCACCACGGGTGACGTGCTGACCCTCAGATCCCTTTATATCAACGTCCTCTCCCGGGAGGCAAAGTGTACCACGGAGGAGCTTTCACATCTCTCCTTAAACGATCTGAAGACCTACAGCAAGTCATTCGTGGAAGGCACCATGACAGGGGAAGCCGTGAGGAGTGCTGTCAGAGCCAGGTATTCACCGGCACTGATCAACGGTGCGGAAGCCCTTGACATCATGCGCATGGCGAAGGATATGGGCGAGGATGAGCTCAAGAACATCGTGGTCTACAGCGAAAAGGAGAAAGAAAAAGCAGTTACCGAGAGGAAGGAGCTCTACAAACAATCTCTGGTCAAAGAGGAGCCCTGGACTCCCGATGAGCTGGAGGTCAAGAACTTTATCACAGACCTCATCTATTCCGAAGAGACATGGAATGCAGACAACGCCGTGACCCAACCCGGAGCGCGTCTTTTCGATCTTCTTAAGAAAAACGCCAAGGTGATCGCAACCCTGGCAGTCAGGAGAGATCTGATGCCGCGTGTACTTCGTAAGCTCCCTATTCCGGGAGAAACGCTGGAATCTCTCAAAGGAAGAGAGGAACTGACCGGGATCAAAAAGCAGATCCAGGAATCCCTTGACGGTTTCCTGAATTCCAAGAGTGTAACCGATGCCATCCGCGCAATTGAAGAGAAACAGAGACAGAAAGAAGCTGAGCAGGAAGGGGGAGCAAACGCGGACAAAAATGCAGGGCAGTCCAAAAAGAAGTCACGGGAATCTATCGAAAATGAGCAGATCATCGTTCTTGAAGCGGAAATAAAGGCCGGATTTATTCACAAAACAGCCGAGGACTTTCCGGAGCTGGCACAGGCAGAACAAAAGATTGAGGAAGCCGTGAATGAAGCCGTCAATGTCATACAGGATACGGCCATCAATCTGGCAAAGGAAATGTTCGGCGAGGACGAAGGGACGGAATTCAGATATCAGGAGCAGCCAAAGAAAATGTTCGAGGATCTTCTGTACAATCCCGCCATCCTTGATAACGCCAACGACCCTGATGCGATGAAGGAGGAGCTTTGCAGACTGCTGAAGAAGCATTCCGGCGGTTTCATACAATGTGTGTACAAACCGGGATATATCAAAGATTATCTGCAGGAGGTCCGGGAACCGGAGAATAAAGACGACCTTGATACGTTCCGCGGGGTCAGGGATATGGTTGGAGATGCGATCGAGGACCTTGCAAAGAGACTGAGAGACGATAATAGCTATAAGCTCCTGGATGGTCATACCTTTGAGCAGGAGGAGGACAAAGAGCGAAAGATCCGCAGCAACGATGAAGTAAGGAAAAGGTTTGAAGATCACATCGATGTTTGGGCCGGGGACCTTTTCGATGTCATGGTGCCAACCGCAATGCAGGCGGCACGGTCTCTCCAGGAAGAGATCAAGGATCCGAACGAAAAAGATATCAGTGAAAGCGAAAAGGAATCGAGGATCGCTGCCGGCGGGAAGAAGCTGGAACGGATCATTGCCCAGACTGTTGCCGGGGACAGAGGACAGGGCAGATTTATCAAGCTCATTTTTTCCAACTACTTTAAGAATGTATCGCTCCAGGACAAACGTTCCATGCTCGCCTCTGCGCTCCGCGGCGCAAAGAGCCTCTCCATCCGTGATACACACGATAGCGATGCGGTAAAGCAGAACGCCCTCGACAGTGCCATCGCCAAAAACTATCTCGGCGGGTTTTTAAAGGGTGCGGGGCCCCTCCTGCAAAAGCTTCTGCAGGGCATGCCCACATCAACCCTTCCCCCCGAGCTGAAGGGCGCAGTGGAGGATATGAAGAGTAACCTCTCTCCGATCCCGGAAAAGATCGTACAGGCGCAGATGGCGGCCATCGTCAAAGGCTCCAAAGGCAAAATCAAAAAGATTCAGATCGACAAATCCCTTGGCGCCGCATCCGTCGGGCAGGCGTTTCTTTGCAGGCTCTTCGGGCCGGGCCTGCCGGATAACGGGAAGGAAGTCGTGATCAAGCTCCTGCGCCCCGACGTCCGAAATCGGATGCTGAGGGAAAAAGCCGTCATGCTTGACTGCGCCGACAAGACCGATAAGAATCACGGCATGAAAGACACCTATGAGGGAATGCTGGAGCGGATCGAGGAAGAACTGGATCTCACCATGGAGGCGGCCAATGTAAAGAAGGGCGGGATCTACAATACGGAAGATAAGCGTGTGGAGACCATGAAGCTGAGCGATATCATCGCGCCCAGTCCGACCGTCATGGTCATGGAAAGAGCCCCCGGAATCACACTGGATCAGTATATCCGCGATTCCGAAAAGGAGATCAACGCACTCCTCGGGAAATACATCGAGGAGGACCGGTTTCATGAGCCCGTTCTTAATTTCGATGGTTCCTATCGATTCAGGATCACGGTGAAAAACATGGACAAATTCCATGAAGACCGTACGGCACTGGCCAAAAAGCTTCAGGAGCTGAAAAAGCGCCAGAGTTATCTGATCGAGATGTCCAAAAAGTGGGTGCAGGAGGGTGTCTTCGGCAAGGGATTTTATCACGGCGATCTGCATGCCGGCAATATCATGATCAGTGACGAAAAAGCCACTGTCATCGATTTCGGTAACGCCACAACCCTGACATCGGAGCAGCAGACACAGATCATCCGTATGATCTCCGCGGCGGCAGTCGGTGACTGGAAGGGCTTCCGCTCCGGCTATCATGCGCTGCTGCCGAAGAGCCGCGAAGCGGTTTATCAGAGAAACAGAGAGAAGCTGGGAGCGGCATTTAAGGAGGTGTTTGAGCTCGGTGATTTCAAATACTCCGGTCAACGGATCGGTGCGGCACTGCTCCGTGCGCAGGAGCTGGGTCTGCAGCTTCCGGCAGCAATCCAGAATTTTTCCCAGTGTCAGCTCCGTCTGCAAAACTCGGTAGATGAGCTCAATAAACAGATCGAAAAGATCCAGCTGAACCTTGCCGGATTTGACAATGCAGAAGCGAACGACTCGAAAATCAATCCGGAGCTTGCCATCCGTGGTCAATATGACAAGGCCAGGGTGTCCATGCGAAGTGACTCTACACTGGAAAAAGAGATCCGAAGACTGTCAGTTCCCGGCGAGGAGGAGTATAAAAACTTTTCGAAGCTTCTGGAAGGAACGGATGAGGTAAAAAAGGGCAAGTTCGAAACCACATATCTGGCGGATTATGATGCCATGAGAAGCCTGCCGGAGGATTTTGAGCTGCTGCAGAATTTCTACGATACGATCAAAGCGGAGCGAAACAATTCGAAAAGAAAAGAGCGGCTTGCAGGAGATCTGAAGGAAACCTATGAAAAATGTCAAAAGATCATCAGAAAGTATCTCCTTGGTACGACAGAGACTGAGTTCAGAGGCATCTGTACGAATTTCACCTCATACACTCAGGATTTCGAGAACGCGCTGAGCGCGTTCCGCGAAAAAGCAGAAAGAGTGCGGTCTGCCAATGTGACCGGTACTTACAGAACCCTTCTGGAGGAATACAGAGCCCTTCAGGCAGATCCCGGGAGTACGCAGGAGATGCTGGAAACCAAAAGACGGGAGCTTTTTGAAGAATACAAAAAAATACATGAGACGTACTTTATGACAGCCGGTCCACTCAGCGAAGCCGTTGTGCGATTTACGGAAATGAGCAGAATGCATTGTCTTCCCCCGGAAGACTCCACGATGTACAAAGAACTGAAGCCATATTTCGAGGACGAAGAGTGCAAGGGAAAAGAGCTTCGCGACTGTTATCTGGCGTATGCAAATGAGATCGCAAGGCTGGAAAAAGAGCGCGAAGAAAAAGAACGAATAGAAAAAGATAAGATCGAGGATGAGATCGAAAAAAGGAGATTCCGACTGAAACGCGAAGAGTCGGAGGACAGTATTAAGCTGAGAGCAAAGTTTTTCGCGGCTTATCGCGAGAGCGCGATCCTTCGATTCCAAAAATGGCAGAAGTATAATGAGCAATATAAATACCTGCACACCCAGAGCGCACCGGACAATTTCCTGAATGTCATGGGGGCTGTGATCAAAGATAATCTCACATCCGCGGTATTCAAGCTTGGAAAGTATGCGATCAAATATCGCAAACAGTTGGCGGCGCAGAACAACCATTAAGGAACCGGGGTACGGGATCGGGTCCGGACGGATTTGGAGAAAAACAGACGTTTTTAGAGGAGAGAGCACGAATATGGAGATCAAATTAGCAAAGATCGATCAATCACAGATACCCTTTTTTGAAAAGATGGACCCCTTTTTCATGCTGGAGAGGATCGTTCTTCCGGAATACTTTTCATTCACGGCTGTCATACCGGGGACGGAAAATGAGGAAGACACCCCCTTAGGACTTCTGGTGGGAAGCCTGTCCGAGGATTCGGTAAATATACACTGGCTGTATGTGGAGAAGGGATTCCGGGGGGAGGGCATCGGCGAGCAGCTCCTCGTCAAGGCGATCGAAGCGGCGCAGGAAGCCGGGATCGACTCCGTGACGGCCTGCTTCGATGACCGGAAGGACAGGGATGAGATCTGCCTCCATGAGGAGATCTATTTCCGGGAAAGAGATTTTACGGAGTGGGTGCCTCTGCCGGATGAATGGGAAACGGATGTGGAGCAGATGCAGAAACGGGGCGGCAGCGCTGACGGCAAGGTTGATCTGGAAGCCTTCCGCACCATTTCCGGGGACGATCAAAAGGAGATCATCCGGGAGTGTCTGGAAGCCCCCGAGGGGTGGCGTTTCATCCCCTATTCTGTGGAACATATCGATCCCGACATCTGCTTCTATGCGGATCACAAAGGAAGAGCAGCCTGTGTGCTGTTTGCCGGATGCGAGAATGTGGTCTTCCCGCTCTTTCTGTCCGATACAACGGATCAGGTAAAAGATGCACTGTTGACGGAAGCCGCTGCAGCCATCAAAAAGAAATACGGTCCGGAGGCACGGATCCTGATCCAAAAAGACGGGGATCAGATTGTTACCTTTCCGGAGTGGATGTTTGATCAAAAAAACAGAATCGACCGCTGGGGGTTCATGCGCTGAGGCGTTGACGCAAAGTCCGATGCCTGCAAAAGAACTGCATTTTTCTATTGTCACTATATTGCCAGCAGAAGAGCCGCATCATTTTTTTTCGTAGGGTAAAGTTTATGTAGGGAATTTAAGAAGTAGAAAAAGCATCCAATCTCTGATAGGATTTGTTTTGACCAAAAAATAAACCAAAGGAGAAAGGATGCTTTATGAAGAACAGTATACACCAGTTTGCGGAAGAAGGG
>JAZOTN010000010.1:0-57534 GCA_045657665.1 Lachnospiraceae bacterium
GAACGTGGATCAGCTGGCGAGGATCTTTTTACGGCTTATTATGATTTCAATCTTTTCAATGTGCAAATGGCAGGAAAAACTGCCCGAAAACGACTCGACGGGAGACCGGATTCAAATGGCTCCTTGTTGAGCAGTCACTAAATTAATAGTCAAACTACTGTGGTCAACATCTTCACTCATCTCATAAGTATCCCAATCAGTGATAAAATAAGGACTGATACCACGGTACTCGCCTACGAAATCACTAAGAGAAACGGATGAGGGATCACCAATGTAGTTTTGCGCCGTGTTATCTGTTCCCTCTCCTATTTCGTAATAATGATATGTCCCAGACTGCATATTATCTTCATCAAGATATCTGCCGTAATCCATATTAATGTTCAAGGTTTGACCATTAAGCGATGCTTCCGTCTTGTTTAAGTTCTGATTGTTTTCCGGCATAAATACGATAGTTTCACCATCGTAATAATATGTGTAATTCGAAGTTGGTTTATTCTTGGCATACCAGTCGGTAAAATTGTCATCCACGCTATGATACAGGTTTTGTGTATCTCTGGAATCAGTTATTCTGACATAACTCCATGTCCCGTCAGAATAAAAGACATAGAATCTCCTCGACAAATATCCTTGCAACTCACCGTTTGTATCCTCAACACCTTCAAACTCATCTGTTGCCCATATTCCCACGAGTTCTTTGCTGTGATCATTTGATTGATCAATATAAATGGTATTATCACTTGAATGATAATTATTCATATCAGCAACTTCATCCCATGAATAATCATATTCAAACGGCATTCCGTTTTCATTACTAATCTTTAGATGAATATCGCCATTCATATCTCCAAAAGAAAAAGCATTGGCGCAATCCATATAATCCGGTTCTTCTGTGGCGATTTCAATATCAAATTGAATAGTTGAATCTGTATTCTCAGTTGATACCCTCCCTATATATTTATCTTCACACGCAAATAGCACACCATCAACAAGCCTATTGTAATCAAGCAGGCAGTTGTTTGGTAATTCAATCTTTATTAAATCGATATCTGAAAACTTAATCTCGTCATAATCGTCACAATCCACCAAAAAGGTAGCATGTTTATCATCAATTATCCTTATTTGAACAGCAGGCTTGTCATTTTTCTGTTCCGCTTGTACTGATAATTCCTCTCTCGAGTTTTCTGAATCTGCGTTTGTCATGTTGTCAGCTGTTTCATTTTTGCCACACGCAGCTACAATCGTCATGCAAAAAAACATAGATAATATAAATGATAAATGTTTTTTCATATATAAGTCCTCGTTTAAATTCCCGTTTGTTGTTCTAAGTTATACTGCAAGATAAAAGTGCTTATCGTAATAGGGTGATGAATAAATCACGTCCTGCTTACTAACAAATCAATTTTTGCCAAGTTTCTCTGCATAAGCAGCAATTCTATTTGCCTGCCGTTCTGCTTCTGTTTCCCATGGTTCAACCTGCGCATATACCGCCGACGGAAATGATATGAGCTTTCTCATCTCTAATTTCCTCCTCTGCATGATCAGATGTATCCGAACTGCCACTTCCGGATTGCATCACCCCGCCTTTTGATCAGGCTGAAAGCACCATCAGGCATGCAATCATGGCTAAAGCCAATATTCTCTTTTCTATTCTTCTGCAAACCATATATCAACCCCTATCATTCTGAACTGATCATCGCCAAGTTCATTCTTTATCATAAGATCACCTGATCCGATAATCCTTCCTATGATCCAGGGATCATTCGGTGTTTCTGCCGCTGACATCGTATTCGGTTCCGGTATGAAATCAAAGGTTCCGTTATTAACATCCGAAAAGCCGGAAAGAGTAATCTTTGTCGGGTTCCCTTTTTCATCCGGCTCAAGAAAATAGAATTCATGTCCGAGCGCATCTCTGAACCTGATGCCTATATACCAATACTCCGAAGCCTTCTCCTCGTCTTCTTTTACACTTTCATCGCTTGATGCTTCAGTTCCGTTTGATTCATCGGATGGCTCAGATACTGTTGCAGGCTCCTTTTCATCTTCCGATTGCGCGTCCGATTCCGTGTCAGCAGAAACAACTACTGTGTCCGTACTTTCACTAATCTGTTCTTCTTCGCTGACAGCCCCGCTCTCCCGGTTACTGCCACAAGCAGTCATAATCAAGCACGAAACTGCTATGATTACTGTCATTAATTTTAAGTATCTTTTTTCCATTTTTTGCTTTCCTCCTTGTTTTAAACTGCTACTCATACCATGTTACCTTTATTCCGTGCATCACATCATAGGCATAATTATCTCCTTTAAAATCAGAGTATGTGGAATTTGCATTTTCATATATGCCTTTGCAATATTCTGTGTATCCTTCCGGGTCATGCCTTCCCTCCAAAAAATAAGTACGAAGAGCCTGATCTATATGAGCGCTGGATGGGTCAAAAGAAACCTCAATTTTTGTGCCGCTTGCTTTGACGGATGTTATATCATCTCCAAAAAGATACAGATGCTCATTAAGAGCCTCCACTCCCATCTCTGCGCCCTCAGGATCATTGTATGTACCATAATAAATCACACTTATGGCTTCTCCCGTCTCCGTATCAAAGCTTAACTCTAAACTATCCGGTGTTCCGGGATCATACAGCCCGTAAGTCATTTCTCCGTACTCATTCATATAATCCCATGCAAATGCACTTCCGTCCATGAATAAAGCAATAGTGTAGCCGACATGATTCCACTCTTCTATGCCGGTAACCACAATCTTGCTGTATACCTTTCCTTTTACGGTAGTATTATCCTCGTGGTTACTTTCTCCATTCTCACTATCTGTCTCTCCCTGTTCGGGATTTACATATGTGACCCACGGACCTGCTTGAACACGCCTGTCTTCCTCGGGCTGATTCTGCGTTTCGTCATAACCACTGCCGTTATTTCCACACCCGACCAAAGAAAATACCGTGATAAACACGAGCCCGATAGTTAAAATCCTCTTATACATTTCTTTCCTCACTTTCGCTTATTTGTTTACTCCCGGCTTTGCTCCCAAAGCCTCAATCTGGCTGTCTGTCAGATATTCCATGGAAAATAAGGTGAGATTATTTCCCTCTGAATAGGCGCTCCGATCCCATTTAACCTTTTCATCACTGCCGGGCGTAAGTTCTTTATACAGGATATTGTCATGCCTGCTCCAACCTGTATCCTCCAATTTGAAATCAGGTGGAAGAGAGGCATCCGCAATTCCCGAAACCGGTTCAGTCTTGTCGTAATACGCACCATATTGGGATTTCAGATAATCTTCCACCATGCTTTCTTCATCGAAAACGTAAAATGCTACCATTTCAGAGACATTTCCCCTCTCATCAAAAGAGGAAACGAAATATTTATAATAATGATGATCATGATATGCTCTGACCTCCTGGTAGATATTTTCATGATCTGTATGTCCTATCTCAACATTTCGTATGCTCTCTGTATTATTCCCTTCTTCGCGTGACACATAATAGTCTTCACCAACACGCGTCTGCAGTACAAGTTCCTTAAATCCCGAAAAACCAATTTCCGCAGGATCCGCACCGAAAGAAGTCCTGGTCTGGGATAGTGTAAGGGGCTTGGACATATAAAAGGCCACCTCCGGATTATCCTCCTTCATGTCAGACAACAGGCCCAAAATAATATCAACTTTTGCACCAAAAGCCGAATCATTATATGTATCGATATTCTCCTGCGGATATACAAGATAATTGCTATCCTGAGAATTCTTTTCCGACTCAGTCATCTCTTCGTATTCACGTCCCGGTCTTTCACGCTTCACCATCTGAACCAGTTTACCGGCTTCATCAAACGAATACAGACATTCCGTTTGAAAAGTATGATCATTCTCCCGGTAAACCATCTTATTCACGACTATAATGTAATCTTCTGTTGCAGGGACAAAATGCTCTGCATCACAGCCATGAGGTATAAAACCGATACCGAAACCCTCTTCAAGCAGGGTGGCGAAATCCTTGTTTCCGTTATCGGCTACAAGATCCCCAATTGCTGTATCTTTGTCCTCATCAATATGTTCATTAACTGTTTCTGTCTTTTCTTCCTCTGTTTTTTCAACCGGTCCGTTTACATCCGATGGATTATTTCTTCCACAGGCTGTTAACCCGATTACGAATACTAAAATAATTAATGAGATCAAACCTCTTCTTCTCATGGTCGCTCCTCGATATCAGTTTTCTGTTTTGTATATTTTTTGAAGTGATGCGGAATTTTCCTTCGTTACCGTATGCCCGTAGGTCCCGTCATCGTTCAAGTTAAACCAAGTGAGAAACGTCTCTCTGTGGTAAGATGCAGTACCTCTGTCTTTTACCATAACGATCGTCCACTCCTGTTCCGGGAGATTTTCCACATCATCCGTATCGGCATACATTTCCCAAGTGATACGGTACACGCCCGTTAAGGTATTTCCTTCAATTGAAGCTTCGTCCAGAGTCGCATTATGGACTTCATCATTAAACTCTACATTAGGAAAACCGGAATCCGAATCGCTTATGATCACACTGACCCCGTTTCCTACCCATTCTCCGTCCCAACCGAGCTCGTCTTTGGAGGGATCAGATCCGGCCGGACTCTCTGGTTCTGCGCTCTCACGCCCCGGTTCAGTATCAGATTCAGGCGCTATACTCTCATTAACCGATTCAGTATCGGTTGCCATACCGATCTCCGCCTCTGTAAGCTTCTCCGAAGAGAAGTTTTGTTCCTTTGGAGCAGAGGTGTTTAAGCCACATGCACCAAAGGTAAGCGTAAGGCTTAAGCATATAATCCCAAAAACTGTTTTTTTACTCATTTTTCCGTTTCCCTCACTGATCTTCTCATACCATATTGCTGACAGCCGACTGTTATATCTTTTCTCCATATAACAGACAACGAGACGGTTTTCTTACCGCCTCGTTTAAGTGTATGCCTTATTTACTTATATGACTTTGTATTATATTAAGATAAATATGCCGAATATTAAGAACCTACTCTCTTATAATCTCGAAAAAGCCGGACTCATTCTTTCTGTTTCACTCCGGCTGATCCCATATCTCCCGGCTAATGCTCGCCAGTTATCATCTACCGTGTGTATGATCTCATCCGCCAAAATTACCGCATCTTTCTTCATGATCCCATAATATTTTGACGCTTCTATTGCGAGATTCAGATCGATCTTAGAATTATCAGTATCAACACAGCGTGCGTCGAAGGAAGAATATCAGATTCCTCATGTTCCGGTATTCTGAGCCTATTGTAAAATAAACGATCCGCTGTAATCCGGCATATACGGCGATTTAAGTGATAGTTCGATAAAACCATCCTTGTTAATTACAGCCGTACCTTCATCGGCAGCCAATTGGGTTTGGAAAGTGACTGTAACATTCATCCCATCAAACTCCTCAACATCACCATTCACTCCAAATTCTGTTGATAAGTCCGTTCCGTCATTATAATGCTCGTCCCGTGTTTTTAATGTAATAGCTTCAAATCTGTATCCCTCGTCCGTTTTAACAAGCTCTATGGTATCGCCTTGTTTTTCGACATACATTCCGCAGGCAGCATCAAGAATTTCGTCTACACTGGATGATTCCGCAACGTTAGGTTCGGATGCTTCTGTTTCCCCGGAAGTTTGATCAGATGGAGACGTATCGTTTGAACTGCTATCTTCATTTGTGTCAGCAGATGCTTCAGTTGTTTCTGCAGGTGTTTCGGTTGCTTCTTCTACAGTCTGTGCGGCTGCGGTAGTTGCTTCTTCAGGCCTCTGTTCTAATGTCTGCTGATCACTGCCAGTGCCCCCACAGGCAGAAAGCACCATCGTGTTTACTATCACGACAAGCGCCAAATATCTCTTTACTGTTTTCATGATACGATTTTTCTCCTTTCTCCACTTTACGAAAAAACGAGGCAGTATCTTTACCGTCTCGTCTAAGTGTATATCTTATTTACTTATATGACTTTGTATTATATTAAGATAAATATGCCAAATATTAAGAACCTGAACTCTTTGTATCACGACAGTATCAGTTCCTGCTCATCTCCGCTTTCTAAAAACATGATCATATAAATGGGAAGATAAGTTACCTTTCCTTTTTTCTCCACGTTACAATTCGCAAAAACAATTCCCTCAGGCATTTCATACTCCGGGTTATTAAGGCAGTTGTTCAATGCGGAATGAATCGTATAGTCTTTACCGCTTTTAACTTCTATGGGAAGAGCCCTGCCTTTATATTCGACGACAAAATCCAGCTCACCAAGCCTGTTGGAATTATAATAGTAACAGCAAAATCCTTTGGAAATAAGTTCTGTGGCAACTACATTTTCGTATATGCCCCCCGCATTTAGATTACTGTCGCCGGTCAGCAGCATATTTTTTGTTGCCATTCCATAAATAGACGTGAGAATCCCTACATCTGACAAAAAAAGCTTAAAAAGACTTTGTTTCTCATTCAGCTTTAACGGGATTCTTGGCTCGGTCGCATTAAATGATGCTATCGCCACACCAGCCTTTCTCAGCCACAAAAAAGTGTTCTCGTTACGTTCATAATGCAATCCCTTTTTCAGATCCGAAATAATAAATCTCCTGTTTTGCTTCAACAGTTCCGCAGGTATAAGGTCGTATACATTGGTTAAAAGCAGCTTTTTGTTATCTTCTTCATACTGCGTAAAATCAAGCTTATACTGCCTTACTATGTCCCTATGTACTTCCATTACTTTATTTATATTCTTTGTTTCCGCATAGATGCATACAGCTTCCGGCATTCCACCAACCATGAGATATCTGGTAAATAATTCCATCATCTTCTCATTCACGGCGTCCATTACCGGACTGCGGTTTTCAAACGATTTTCTTAAACTCTCTATGGTATCACGACTGATCTGTGCAGTCTGCAGAAACTCCTCAAAATCCAGCGGATACATTTCATGCGTACTCAGATATCCTACCGGGGCCGAGTCAATATTTTTCAGTTCAACGCCAAGAAGTGATCCACTTAAAATAAATTTAAGGCTGCCGTCATCAACCCAGAATTTAATTTTAGTCACAATCTCCTTGAATCGTTGGACCTCGTCAATAAAGACTACAGTCCTTCCTTTAGTGATCATCTGCTCGCTTATGGTAGATAAGCCCATTATCAACTCATCAATTGAGCCTGCTTGCTTAAGAACCGATATAGCCCCCGGGGTTCTGATCAGATTTATCTCAAAAAAGTCTGCTCCTTCTTCGCTCAACACGCTTCTGATCAGATATGTCTTTCCAACCTGACGCGCTCCTTTTACCAAAAGAGCCTTCTTGCTCGTACGATACCATTCCCTTATAATCTTGCTGCTTTTTCTGCTTAGTTCCATCTTTGACCTCATATAATATATTCACTCTTACAAATAGGATATAATATAAGTGTCAAAAATACAAGCGAAAAATATGATGTTTTGTCAAAAAAAACAGATTAAATGATGTGGTTTTTGTCAAAATAACAATTTTGCAAAAAATTCCTTTTTCCTTTTTCAGAATTGTCAATCACCGTACTTATCTGCTTTTGTCAGGGTTACACTGGTGCTCCCTGATGTCATGGTGACTGCATCTCCATCAAATACGAGTATGACCGATTTGCCCGCCGAGCCTCGTTCCTCACGGCCTACAATCTCTATAGTCACAACGTCATTCGCATCGATAGATGCATTCATCCTGTAGGAGTCGTCTCCAAGGTCATCTTTGTCGGAAAAAAGGTGAATCTCGGTTCTGTCCCGAAAAACATCTATTCCCATGTCAACTTCAATCTGAAACGTGGGGTAATCTCCGGTGATCGCTAAATACTTATTATAATCAGCGCTCCTGTAATAGCCGGCATAACTCTTTAATACGTTTGATATTCTTTCCGCATCAGGTTGCGACAGTTGTCCGTTGATGCCAGTCGAAGCGGAAATGCCTGCACCGGTACTTCCTTCTCTTGCAGCATTTGCAGCTGCTTCATCCATAAACTGGCATACATCGGAATAGGAAAAATCACCCGCCGAATAAAACGTAGTGTCATTTTCGGATGTTCTGACATTTAGGCGATATGTATCAATCGTATAAAACGAGATATTATCATCGTCCGGCAAGGTGACGCTAAAAAGGTAATCTCCCTGTCCATAGTCTTCAAAAGTTACATTCTCCGGAGCTATATAGTCGACATTCCCGTCACGGTAACCCGTCAAATTGCAGGTATATCCCGAACCATCCGGATTATCAAAAGTTACATTATAGTTATTTCCACTTCCGATATCCCCAAGACCCGGATCAAACATCTGCAGGCTGTAGCCGAAGTATTCTTCACCATTGGCGTGTACCGTTATATTCGCCCTTTTAGCGTCTATTACGGCAACGTTAAGACCGGGTTTGTTCGAAGGAACCGGAACTACAACGCTTGTTTCACTCTGCACATCAGGGTCTTGCGTATCCTTTTTTTGGGCATCCGCATTTTGTATCCGGTCTGTGCTCTCAACAGAAGAACTTCCAGCCTCAGTTTTCCCGCATGCTGATAATGAAATCATCCCCATGATAAACATAGTCACCATACACCTTGATAAAATCCTTTTTTTAAATGTCATCTGCTTCTCCTTTGTTATCAACATGAATCATTTCCACCCTTTTTATCTTTTTTCCATATAACAAAATAACGAGACGGTTTTGTTACCGTCTCGTTTAAGTGTATATCTTATTTACTTATATGACTTTGTATTATATTAAGATAAATATGCCAAATATTAAGAAATCACTCGATCGAAGTATCTGATTCCCTTTTTACCACCGGCAGATGAACAGTCACCTCTGTACCCTTACCGGGCTCAGATCCTATATCTATTCCGTACCCGTCGCCGCATTCTGTCTTTATCCTTCTTTCGATATTCTGAAGGGATATGTGGTGAAGTTCTTTGGGTTCATTGATCTCTATGTTATCCGCATCGGTAATCGTTTTTTTGACCTCACTAAGTTTTTCCTTGCTCATACCTTTCCCGTTATCCGAGATCTTTATGAAAAGATCCTCCCCGATGACCTCTGCGGATATGCTTATCTTACCTTTGCTGCCGGCAAGACCGTAAGTGACCGCATTCTCCACAATAGGCTGTAAAAGCATTCTTGGAACAAGGAGTTCCTCATAAAAGTCGTCATCGTCCATTTCGATATTGATCATCCCCTGATATCTGGTGCACATGATTTTCAGGTACTGTTCCAAAGTATAGAATTCCTCGGAAAGCAGGATCATATCCTCCCCGGCATTGGCATAGCGTAAAAGCCTTGCAAGTTCATCGCAGGTATCGGAAGCTTCCTGCTTGTTGCCTTTGTAGACCAGTGCTCTGATCACATTCAGGGTATTCACGGTAAAATGTGCATTTATCTGCTTTTTCAGCAGATATTTCTCCGTTCTTTCTCTGATCAGCTCTACGGGCTCCACCATTTTGTTTTTTACATACCATGCAAAAAAAACGATCGTGAATACCAGAATAAGGATCGTGATCGGAAGTGCGACCCTGAAATAGGAAGCCACTCCCGCAAGTCCTGTTCCGTATGAATATAGAAGTAATCCGAATCCGGAAAATCCCACTTCTTTTTCATAGACTAATGAGGCTTTCTCCCTGATTATGTCCAAAGAATCCTGATCAAGAAGCTTATCTGAGCACAGGATCCTGTCACCGAAATAAAGTATCACGCCTATATCCTCAGACTGGTTATATGTCCTAAGCATACTCCCGATCTTAGCCTCATCTGATAAGAGCACAGAATAACCCAGTGTTTTTTGTCCTTCCTTTACAGCCTCATAGGTGCCTATGTAATTCTGATTGCCTGAACTGATACTGATAACGCCCCCGGTTTTCCCACTTATCAAAAGAAACGCCCTGTTTAATGCCGTATTATCGACACTCCCGCGAAGTCTGAAAAAACGACCGTTTTCATCAAACACGACCACATTTTCACTTCCCTGCATATATCCCGAAATACCGCTCTTTTCTTCAGAGAGGATAGCGCCTGCTTTGTAAAAGGAATATGTATCTTCCTCTTTAAGCATGTTTATGATATCCTCCTTGGCGGCAAGCTCAATTGCGCTGTTTTCCATCATGAGAAGTTCTTCCTCTATGCCGTAAATGATTGCTTCGGAAGAAGATTTTGTCTGCTCTGCCAAATTCCTATCGATCACGGACCTGGTCAAAACGTAAAAGAAAACCCAGATAAGCACAAGGATGATCCCCAGCGCGCCGATGGCCATTATGAAGTTTTTGAGGATCTGCCCTTTTTTCATTGGTTACCTTTCAAAATATCCGTCCAGAAGGAAACGATGTTTTCTTTTTCATCTATCAGCTTTTGCTGATCGGGAGTGATCAGATCGATGTCGGAAAGCGGAACATCATTGCCATCCGGGACATCTCCTCTGACTGACCATGTTCCCGCTGTGCAAAACGGTTTTAATCCGTCTCCCTGTCCATCCTTTTCTCCCATTAGAAAGCGAATGAACAGCTTCGCGGAGTTCTCATTTTTACATTTCTTTGTCATCATCACCGCATAAGATGTGCGGCACCCGGAGAAGGGTGTAAGCTTATAGACCGGTGCCAGACTGTATCCCACACTTGCAAGGCGCAGCTTACTTGAAACGCACCATCCGAAGTCGGCTTTTCCGTCATTTAATGCCTCCGTGACCTCGTCCGAACTGTTGGTAAATATGATATTTTCCGAAACCTTTTTCCAAAAGTGCTCTGCTGCGTTCTCAGTTCCTTCAAGCTTAAGTTTTTCCCCTGCATATGCTTCGTATGCAGCTTCAAATTGGGCGCTATGGTCAAGAGAGGATGCACAAAAAGCATAGGTGGAAAAGCTTCTTAAGGGATTTGGCATATAGATCCTGTCTCTGTACTTCTCCTCCGTAAGTTCCCAGATATTTTCTATCGGGCACTCCGAATACTCTTTTGTACTGTAAAAAAGGATCTCTGCTTCATTCAGGAAAGAACCCAATCCGTCCGCAGCCACCTCTTCCATATGGCTCCCTATATCCTCAGGCAGAAAAGGTACCACAATACCCGTATCAACAAGGCGTGACTTAAATTCTCCGCTGTTGTCATTACAGAGCACAACATCACATACAGGTGTGCCACTTACGTTTCCTTTTTCCACCTCTTCGATCAGATTCGGGCTTCTTAAGTCCCGAACTTCAACAAAGAGACCGGGATACGCTTTTTCAAAGGCTTCCTTGGTATCAACCACCCTGGTTGAAACGGTATAGACTACCAGAATATCCTCCTTAAGTGCCCTTTCATATAATTCTTCCGGAGTACTGTTATCGGTTATAACATTACCGGTTTCTTCCTCTATGCCGGCTGCATCCCCGCATCCGCCGAGAGCGAGAGCCATAGCAAGTATCAGTGCGGCAATCCTTCCAGGTATCTTTTCCATTCTTCGTCACTCCCTATATCCTTTTTACCTCGGATAAATTCCTCAAGTGCGGTATCCATATATTCGGACAGTTTATCGTCGTACGGATGGAACGCATCTATCTCCGGCAGATAATCCTCATAGCCCATATATGCCCGTCCGTTAATATATTCAAAGTCTGAATTAACACCGTTCCAGGTAACGCCCTCCAGATATTCCTCCGGCACGTTCATCGGCCCTATCCCGTTCAGGTGTTTATTCTGAGATGTGTTCCAAATATAATTGACAGTGGTTATGGTTGACACTCCCCCATACACACTGACATCGCTTCCGTCGGAATAAATCCAGTCTTTACCCTCTTCCCCATATCTCGCGATCAAGGATGCTTCGGGAGTCATCATAAGAGAAAGCAGTCTTTCCGCCTGCTCTTTTTTATTGCTTCTTTCCGTTATGATTGCTCCTATTTCGGGATCTTTCTGTATGTACAGCGCGTTCTTTTCCCCGTTCGGACCCTCAAGGGGCGGAACATGGATATATCTTGCCAGGATCTCGGGATTACCCTGATAGATCACATCAGATATGGATGAGGTCGTAAAGGCACCTACTACATCCCGGTTGCTGTTGCACATTTCCGTTAACTGCTTGAGGTTTCCGTCCCATATGCTATCATCCAGAAGACCTTCTTCATATAATCCGTGACAATATTCGATCCCAGCTCTGAATTCGTCCGTGGCGGCATAAAGAATATCTGCATCTTCGTTTATCCCGTATCTTGAATGATACGGATCATTATAAATAAATGAGTTTAAAAGAATTTCCACGGGTGAAAACGAGTATTCCTCATAAGAACCTGCCATGGGAATCTCATCCTTTATCCCGTTTCCGTTTGGATCCATTTCCTTAAATGCCTTGAGCACCGCTTTAAGCTCTTCCGTATTTTCGGGAATGGGCAAAGAAAGGGTTTTCAGCCAGTTGTAATTTATCCATAGTACCTGACCGGGACCGGAGCTTTTTGAACTTCCGGTATTCTCGTAATATGTCCTGTCATCATTAACATAAATGTCTCCTGAGGATACATATTTCGAAAGTTCCTCCTGAGTTATCTTTAAGTTCTCTCCAAACATCACAATGTCGATATCCGCATCGGACGAAAAGAGTGCATCAAGAAACCCGACGCCATCACTCTGTCTGATGATCATAATGTCAAGATCGTAGCCCGTTTGCTCCTCAAGCCACTTTATATAGTAATTGTTTTCGGGATCCTGAACGTGTGCAGACTCCGGAATGGCGACAGAGAGTTTTTCTCTGCTTTCTTTCGGGGTGCAGCCGTTTAGGCATAAAGCTAAAAGACACAGTATGCTTATGATCCCTGTTAATGCAGGTATTTGCTTTCTTTTTCTCATATCCTGTCTATCGATTGTCCTTTGGAGAGTATCCGTAATAGTTTTTGAAGGTCCTGTAGAAATGATGGTAATCAGCATAACCTAAGTCGTATGCAATCTCTTTTACGGATAATGTCTTATCCGCTAACATTTCCTTAGCCCGTATCATTCTCTTTTTAGTGATATAGATACTGAAGGTGGTATCAAAGTGTTTCTTAAACAGCTGGCAGATATAGTTTTTACTGAAACCGAATGCATCCGCGATCTGCTCTAAGGTGAGCTTTTCTGTAAAATGTTCGTCCAAGTATTTCAAGAGATCATTAAAAGTCGGATTCTCCGTAACAGCCTGTAAACCCTCCTCCGGAAGCCTTGCACTGATCTTCACATACAGTTTTTCAAGAAGGATCCGGATCTCTTCATCGTTGATCGGCTTTAAGATATAATCATAGCCGGACTGCTTGAAAAATGTACGCACATCGTCATATTCATCATACGCAGAAAGCATAACAAACTCACAGGACAGTTCTTTTTCCTTGATCCTTCTGATCATCTCATTGCCGTCCATCTCCGGCATCCTAAGGTCACAGATACAAACGTCAGGAAGAAGGCGGCTCACTTCCTCTATCGCCTTCAGCGGATCAGTGCAGCTCCCTACGACCTCGAACCCGTTTTCCATCCAGGGAACACGGCTCTCCAACTCCTCCAATATGATACTGTCATCATCCACAAGATATACTTTATACATTTCTACCACCATATCCTGTCATATCATCTGAAAATGCCTCATCGCATCCTCTATCGCCTTAACCTTCTCTTCCGGGCATCCGGGCTGCTTACTATCCTCAGATTTCGGCTTATTATAGTTTTCTCTCTCGATGATCCCATGCTTCTGTTTCACTTGGGCAATATTCAGATTCGTGACATGAAATCCGTACTTCTCCTGCACCCAGTCCTGAATCTCCTTGTACGTTGCCTTAGCTTCCGCACTGGTCAGATCCAGTTCATCCATATCCACCTTAACCTCGATATGATGCTTCGCTTCAGATAGTTTGGACAAAAGCGCTACAGTTTCCACATGCCTCGTCATCGGAAACATGTCCACCGGAGCAGCTTCCCGGAGTTCATATTCCTCACCGCAAAGGATACGAAGATCCCTTGAAAGGGTTGCTGGATCACAGGATACATAAACGATGCGTTTTGGAGCAAGCTCCATGATCCTCCTCAGCAGCTTTTCCTCGCACCCTTTTCTGGGCGGATCCAGGACAACAACGTCCGGCTTTCCCGGAAGAAACTTCTCCTCCGCTTTTCCGACAAAGAATTCCGCATTCTCAATGCCATTCGCCGCTGCATTCCTCCTCGCATCCTCGATAGCCTGAGGTATGATCTCAACACCGTAAACGGTCTTCGCACGTTTCGCAAGAAACAGGGAAATGGTTCCCGTACCGCAAAAGAGGTCCCATACAGTCTCTTTCCCGGTCAGATCCGCATATTCCAATGCTTTACTGTAGAGCTTTTCGGTTTGAAAAGGATTCACCTGGAAAAATGATTTTGGTGAGATCTCAAAGCGGATCCCTCCGATTTCCTCTGTAATAGAGGGTTTCCCCCACAAAGTAACCGTTTTCTCCCCGAGAATTACGTTTGTCTTTTCCTGATTGAAATTCAGCGAAACCGATGTCATACCCGGAATATCAAAGAGAGCGTCCCTGAGTGCTTCTCCGCCCTGGATCGGTTCATTGATCACAAGGCATACCAGGATCTCACCGGTCCGGAAACCCTTCCGGATCAGGAGGTGCCGGATGCATCCGCGCCCGCTTTCCTCATCATAAGGTCTGTTTTCTTCCTGTTCCATCCACTTCAGAATCCTCGATGTGATTTCCCTGTTTTCAGGAAAGCCCAGCATACAGTCCGCAACGGGGATAAGCGAATGGGTGCGCGCGGCGTAAAACCCGGCCGCATAAGATAAGCTTCCGTCTTTACTCTTTACACATCCTATGGGAAACTGCATTTTATTCCGGTATCGGAAAAAATCCTTCGCCCCGATGATCGGCTCCATGCACGCATCAAGAAGATCTTCCCGGAATCCTCCAATCCGGATCAGATCATTCCTTACCAGGTTTTCCTTAAAGCGAAGCTGGGCAGAATATGCCATTTCCTGAAGACTGCAGCCTCCGCACTGACGTGCCACCGGACATACTGCCTCAACCCGGTCCCGGGAAGGCTCAAGGATCTCTTCCATTCTTGCATATCCATAGGTTTTCTTCAGTTTCAAAACTTTTGCACGGATACGATCCCCCGGAACAGCATCTTTTACAAAAAAGGTGAAGCCATCGGTCGTCCCGATGCCCTCACCGTTTGTACCCATATCCCTGATAGTCAGCTCGATCAAGTCATTTTTCTGAAACATCTGCTCTCCCCTTACGGTAGTGCTATGTTGACCCTACTTTCCTGTACGTCGGATATTGCTGTCAAGAAGCCGGTTAAAACCGAGCCATTCGGTGTTTCCTTCCGGCACACCCTGAAACAACTCTTTCAGCGTCTCCATTTTTGCATCGATATTATCCGCAAAGGATAATGCAATCGCTTCTGCGAGTGCCGGTTTTTTCGGAGAGCCGAATTCCAGTTCCCCGTGATGCGCTAAAATACAGTGCAACAGCTCATTGCGAAGACGAACGGGAAAGCCCTCGATCGCGCGAATCTTTTCAGAAACCATATCCGCCCCGATCATGATGTGTCCGAGAAGCTGTCCCTCATCCGTATAATCATTCTGGGGAAAATCGGATAACTCGGACAATTTTCCGATATCGTGACACATAGCAGCCGTCAAAAGCAGATCCCGGTTCAGGATCGGATAGCGTTCCGCAAAAAATGCACAGTTTTTTGTGACAGACAGTGTGTGCTCAAGAAGTCCGCCGACGAACCCGTGATGCACACTTTTTGCCGCGGAATGCTTGCGGAATCGTTCTTCAAACCCGGCATCCCCGAAAAAAGCAGTGAGCAGCTGCTTCAGATAGGTATTCTGAATGGAAGCGATCACGGAAAGAAGCTCTGCATACATCCTTTCCGGATCCGTATCCGATACGGGCAGATAATCGGCCGGGTTATACTCATCCTCTGAAACCTTTCTTACACGCTTCACATTGAGCTGGAGGGATCCCATAAAACTGGTCACATCACCGGTCACGGCAACATAATCCATAGCAGAAAAATCTTCGATCCCCTGTGAAGAAGGATCCCAGATCTTTGCGTCCAGTGTCCCGGTCTTATCCTGAAAGATCACATTTTCATATGGTTTTCCGGCTTTTGTCACAGCCGAAGTCTTCTGCTTGCAAAGATAGATCTCCTGTATGCGTTCTCCTTCGCGCAGTGTTTCAATGTATTTCATGCTTTACTCCAATACTCCGATCTCAGCTGTACAGGAGACCCTTGTGTATCCGTCATTCCCAAGGCGTTCCACCACAACCCGGATACTGTCGCCTGGTGCATGACTGAAAAGAAGATTCCGGTATTCATCCGTATTGATGATCTTTGTCCCGTCTATTTCGACGATAACGTCACCGGAAAGCAGAGTTGCCTCCATTGCGGGCGAATCCATTTCTACCGAATTGATGTAAACACCCTGCGGAAGATCATACTGAGAAGCAATCTCCTTGGTCACCGTACTGATATATAGTCCCAGATAGGGCACATCAAGGCCATTGCTGAGCTTTTCGATCAAACTCTTCAGATCCGAAATTGAGATCGCGGACAGCGTGGATGCCGAGGGATTATCTTTCCGTACAAACCCGACCACTTCTCCATCCAGATTGACAAGAACACCGTTCCCGCTTCCGTCTGAAAAGATATCGGTTTGTAACACCGTAAAGACACCGTCCGCAAGGAATACCCGGTCCGTCGTCTGCGTGATCGTTCCCGTCAGGATCGAGGAATTGGTTCCCAGCGCCAGAACAGACGTCCCCTTTGTGATCATAAGAGAATTCGCAAGCGGTGCCACGCGCGCTTCCTTTAATGTCTCTTCCGAAAGGCTTTCCACCGGAACCGAAAGTACCGAAATCCCGGTAACCGCATCTGTCTTCTTTATCTCAGCATCCGCGATCGAGCCGTCGGTAAATGTTACCTCGATCGCCTCCGCCGCACGAATCACACTCTGATCCGTCATCACAAGCACTTCGTCATCCGTAAATGCTACGATGATCCCGCTTGTCTTGTCTTCGCTGCTGTAAACCTCATTAAACCAGTCGGTATCACTTGTAAGACCTGTAACCGTAACAAGAGACCTGCTTGCTTCTTCTCCAATGGAATAAAGTTTTTTCTGGAGCTGTTGATACTGCTCCGGAAGAAGCTCCGGGATCTCGGTCACCTCCGTGCTTTCCGGTTCCTCTCCCTGTTCTTCGGTCTCTGTCTCTGTTTCAGTTTCCGTTTCGGTCTCGGTTTCCGTCTCGGTTTCGGTTTCCGTCTCGGGCTCACGCTCATCCCGCGGGATCACGATCATCTCCGGTTCTTCTTCAGGCGTCATACGCTGTTGAAGCTTTGGCAGGAGAAAAGCGATCACCAGTGAAGCAACCACACCGAAAATAACAGCACAAATAAGCGTCAGCAAAATCCGCATGAATATCTTTCTTTTGCTGGGTGGTTTGTCCTTGATCTTTTCCTTTACAAAGGAGAAATCTTCCTCTTTTTCTTCGATCTTCTCCTTCTCTTCGTTTTCCTGCATACAAACAATTATAAGATGCTTTCCGTTCTCTTGCAAGTTGAAAAGTCGGAGGTTATACTTAGTGTATGAACCATCGCGTACTTCACACTTTAGAATACACTGAGATCATCGAATGTCTCACATCACTTGCCGGTTCGGAAAGAGGAAAACGTCTTTGCCGGGAACTCAGCCCGATGAAGGATCGTCCGGAGATTGAAAAAGCCCTTCAGGAAACGAACGATGCACTTTCCCGACTGTTAAAAAGCTCCCGTATTTCCTTTTCCGGTATTCATGAGATTCTTCCAAGTCTCCGTCGGATGGAGATTGGAAGTTCACTAAACTCCGAAGAGCTGCTTTCCATTGCCTCTCTTTTGGATGAAACGCAACATATGTTGTCATTCGCGAAGACTACCGGAAATGAGGAAACCGAAGATTCCCTTTCTGCCTATTTTTCCATGCTTGATCCTCTTTTGCACCTTTCATCGGAAATCAGACGCTGCATCCTTTCTCCCGAGGAGATTGCGGATGACGCTTCGCCGGCTCTGAAAGATCTGCGCCGCAAGATCCGGAGTATGGACGGACGTATTCACGGCCAGATGACCTCTCTCCTTAACAGCTCAGATCTCAAAGATCATCTGCAGGACAGTGTCATTACCATGAAGGAAGGACGATACTGCCTCCCAATCAAGGCATCATCCAAATCCCAGGTTCCGGGCATGATCCAGGGACATTCGGGAAGCGGATCTACTCTGTTTATCGAGCCTCTCGCCGTTGTCAATCTGAACAATGAGCTGAAGGAGCTTCTGCTAAAGGAAGAAGAAGAGATCGTAAAGATCCTTGCCTCTCTTACCGCATCTGCATCCGCTGAGGCAGATACCATACGTCAGAACTTTGAAATACTGACCTACCTCGATTTTGTCTTTGCAAAAGCCTCTCTTGGTCTTGAGCAAAATGGTTCTGTTCCGGTATTAAACGAACGAGGGATTATTCGTCTCCGCAAGGCGCGTCATCCGCTGCTGCCGAAGCAGAATGCCGTTCCAATCGACGTAACGCTTGGAGACACATATGATCAGCTGATCATTACAGGACCGAATACCGGAGGAAAAACGGTGTCCCTGAAAACCGTCGGGCTCCTTACGCTTATGGGGCTTTCCGGACTTCTGATCCCGGCCGGCGACAGGTCTGAATTATCGATTTTTACAGAAGTATATGCAGATATCGGAGACGAGCAGAGCATCGAGCAGTCACTTTCCACCTTTTCCGCACATACCAAAAATATTGTTTACATCTTAAAACATATAGACCGCCGATCTCTCGTCCTTTTTGACGAGCTCTGTGCAGGAACAGATCCGATAGAGGGCGCGGCTCTTGCTACCGCAATCCTTTCCGAACTCCACGGAAGAGGTATCCGCTCGATGGCAACAACCCATTACAGTGAACTCAAGGTCTATGCACTGACAGAAAGCGGTGTGGAAAATGCAAGCTGCGAGTTTGATATCGCAACGCTCTCACCCACTTACCGTCTTCTGACCGGAATACCCGGCAAAAGCAATGCTTTTGCTATCTCTGAAAAGCTGGGACTCCCGAAAGCTTTGATTGAAAACGCAAAGCAACGCATCGATGCACAGGAAAAAGATTTTGAAAGTGTCATCGTAAGCCTTGAAGAAAGCCGGAAAGAGGCAGAAGAAAAGCAAAAACAGATCTCTGCCATGCGTTCCGAAGCAGAGAGCCTTCTTTCCGATGCTGCCGATAAAAAAGAAAAGCTGAATCAGTCCAGAGACCGGATCCTTCGCGAGGCAAACGAAGAAGCGGCCCGGATCCTCCGCGAAGCAAAGGAAGCTGCGGATGCCGCGATCCGAAACATCCAAAAATACGGCTCTTCCGATTCACATATCGCCGAAATGGAAGCCGAACGCGCAGCTCTCCGTGAAAAAATACGCCGTTCCGAAGAGAGTCTTCCGGAGAAGAAAAAAAAGAAAGAGCATAAAGCTCCGAAATCCGTACAACCCGGAGACCGTGTGCATGTCGTCAGCATGAATATAAACGGAACCGTACATACACCGCCAAACAGCAAGGGCGATCTGACCGTCCGCATGGGGATCCTTTCCAGCATAGTCAATATCCGCGATCTGGAACTCCTCCCGGATGAAAAGACCGAAACTGAAAAGAAATACCATACATCCGGTTCCGGAAAGATCAAAATGTCAAAAACCGCCTCCGTCGGGACAGAGATCAACCTGATCGGGAAAACCACGGATGAGGCAGTTGCCGAGCTGGACAAATACCTTGATGATGCATATCTTGCGCATGTTCCCTCGGTACGAATCGTCCACGGCAAAGGGACAGGAGCTCTTCGAAATGCCGTGCAGCAGCATCTGCGGAGACTCAGTTATATTTCGGATTTTCATCTCGGAGAATACGGTGAAGGCGACGCCGGTGTTACGATCGCCACATTTAAGAATTGATAGAATGACATTTTGCCTGAAAAAGGAGGAATTATGGCACTCAAACAGAAAATCTTAATCGTAGATGATGATGAAAGCATTGCGGAGCTGATCTCTCTTTATCTTGTAAAAGAGTGCTTTGATACGGAGATCGTACATGATGGAGAATCCGCTCTTTCTGCGTTTACGGAGTATCATCCGAACCTGATCCTTCTTGATCTTATGCTTCCCGGGATAGACGGTTATCAGGTATGCCGGGAAATCCGTACAAAATCTAATATACCGATCATCATGCTCTCTGCAAAAGGGGAAACCTTCGATAAAGTTTTGGGACTCGAACTCGGTGCCGATGATTATATGATGAAGCCATTTGATTCCAAAGAGCTTGTCGCAAGAGTGAAGGCTGTTCTCAGACGTTACCAGCCCGTTCGCGAGGAAACCGCGGCCACAGATATCAAATGCGTTGAATATAAGGACCTTTCCGTTAATCTTTCCAATTATTCCGTCCTCTATCAGGGACAGCAGATTGATATGCCGCCGAAAGAACTGGAGCTCCTCTACTTTCTTGCATCCTCGCCGAACCAGGTCTTTACGCGTGAACAACTTCTGGATAACATCTGGGGCTATGAATACATCGGCGATACACGTACCGTGGATGTTCACGTAAAACGTCTTCGTGAAAAGATCAAAGATAATGATGAATGGAGCCTCTCCACGGTCTGGGGCATCGGTTACAAATTTGAAGTAAAAGGCCTTTGATCCATGAAAAAACGACTGTATTTCATGCTGATCTTTCTGCTCCTTCTTTTTGGAGTGGCAGGATTTGTCATTACATCCACAATTACATCACGGCTCATGCAGCGGTACCTTCTGCAGCGTGCGGCAGAAAGCCTCTACCGCGAGGCCATTGTCGTTTCCCATAACTACGCAGAAGAGTACTATCGCAAGAATATCTCCCTTGAGGATCTTACCTCTCAGCTTTCTGCTCTGGATTCCTATCTGGGCTGTCAGATCTGGATCATCGGAAAAAACGGAGAAATATTCATTAATTCAAGGAATCCGGTATCGGATCTTTCCCATACCGAAAAGATCCCTGACTTTAATGCCGCCGATTTCGGAAACCAGTACTCTCTTGTAGGAGATTTTTACGGGTACTTTCCCACAAGCTGCCTTTCTGTTTATGCTCCCATTACGCAGAACTACCGTGTCATCGGCTATGTAGTCCTTCATATGCCGATCAATGACATCAACGAGACCTCCTACGGACTTCTCAACATTTCTTATGAAACATGGGCGATCCTCACCGGAATCGTCTTTATCATCATATTCCTGATCGCGGTCTTCATCGTTCATCCACTCCGCAGAATTGCAAAAAAAGCCGGAAGATACGCCGGAGGCGACTTCGAACAGAAACCCCTTCCCGTCAGACGGAACGATGAGATCGGATATCTTTCCGCATCGCTGAATTATATGGCGAATGAAATGAATACTCTGGAGGAAGATCAGCGAAAGTTTATCAGCAATGTTTCACATGATTTCCGGTCTCCTCTGACCTCGATCAAAGGATATATCGAAGCGATGCTGGACGGAACGATCCCGCCGGAAATGCAGGAAAAGTATCTCCGCACGATCATTTTTGAAACGGAACGCCTGACAAAGCTTACTTCAGGGATTCTTGAGCTCAACAAATACGGCTCTCACGGGCGCACGATTCTGGACATTTCCATTTTTGATATCAACAGTGTCATCAAACATACCGTTCAGACCTTTGAAGGAACCTGCAAGGAAAAGAGGATTTCCTTTGAATTGATCCTGACCGGAGAAGTCCTCTCTGTTTCCGCAGACATGTCAAAGATCCAGCAGGTCATCTACAATCTCATTGACAATGCGATCAAATTCAGCCATCATGATTCCTCCATAACAGTTGAGACTACAGTGAAAAACGAAAAAGTATTTGTCTCCGTCAAAGACCGTGGTGTCGGGATTCCGAAAGAGAGTCTCAGTAAAATCTGGGAGCGTTTTTATAAGAGTGACAGCTCCAGAGGACGTGACAAAAAAGGTACCGGACTTGGACTTTCCATTGTGCGTGAGATCATACAGGCACATAACGAAAATATCAATGTCATTTCTACAGAAGGAGTCGGGACAGAGTTTATTTTCACTCTTCCGCTCGCCGGAGAAGAAGAATAGATTTCTAAAGCATAAAAAAACAGGGACAGTTATCTGTCCCTGTTTTTTGTATCAGTTCTTTTTCTTTTATACAAGCTCGATGAGTACTTCCATCGCTCCGTCGCCCTTACGGGGTCCGATCTTTACGATACGGGTATAACCGCCGTTACGTTTCTCATACTTCGGTGCGATCTCATCAAACAGCTTTGCCGGAAGATCAACCTTTTTGGTGTGTTTCTTCTTTCCTGCCACCTCGGAAGGAACCTCGGTAACCGGATAAAGAACCTTCAGCATCTGACGTCTTGCATGAAGCCGGCTTGGCTTATCCTTCTTGATGGTCTTCTCCACCTCATCGTACTGTGTGACCTTTTTTCCGTCTACAACCTCTTTGATGCGCTTGCCGTCTTTATCCTTGCGCGGCACCTTCGCCTTTACGGTCACCTCTTCAAAATTGTCCTTTTCCTTGACTGCAAGTGCGATCAGGGATTCCGTGATCTTACGGATCTCTTTTGCCTTTGCCTCTGTCGTAACGATCTTCCCTTTGTAGATCAGTGCAGTTACCTGATTTCTGAGAAGTGCTTTTCTCTGTGAAGAAGTTCTTCCCAATTTTCTGTACTTAGCCATTTCTAATCCTTTCTCCGTGCTCTTCGGGCTTACCGGAAAACTGTATTTACTTACTCATCCCGCGAGCTGAGCTGTAATCCGAGCTCTTTCAGCTTTGCGAGGACCTCCTCGAGAGATTTTCTTCCGAGGTTTCTTACTTTCATCATGTCATCCGACGTCTTGTTGCAGAGCTCCTCAACGGTATTGATGCCTGCACGCTTCAGACAGTTGTATGAACGAACAGAAAGCTCCAGCTCGTCAATGTTCATCTCGAGAACTTTTTCCTTAGCCTCATTCTGGGGCTCGATCATGACCTCCGCTACCTGAGCGGCATCGGAAAGATCGATGAACAGCGAGAGATGCTCGGAAAGCACCTTTGCTGCCAGAGAGACTGCTTCATCCGGTCCAAGCGTACCGTTTGTGTATACATCAAGCGTCAGCTTGTCGTAATCCGTCATCTGACCGACACGTGTATTCTCAATGGAGAGATTCACACGCTCTACAGGTGTATATACGGAATCTACTGCAATCACACCGATCGGCGTATCCTCGGTTTTATTCTTTTCTGAGCTGGCATAGCCTCTTCCGTTTGTGATTGTAAGCTCCATGAAAAGCTTGCTGTCCGGTCCGCCGTTCAGATGTGCGATCGGCATCTCCGGATTCATGATCTGAATGTCCTGATCGACCTGAATATCAGCCGCCGTCACAACACCTTCTCCTTCGAATTCGATATATGCCGTTTTCGGCTCATCCGATGCGGAGTTGTTCTTGATCGAAAGGTTCTTGATATTCAGAATGATCTCGATCACATCTTCTTTGACACCCGGTATAGAGCTGAACTCATGCAATACACCGTCAATCTTTACCTGGCTGACTGCGGTTCCGGGAAGGCTCGAAAGCATGATCCTCCGAAGAGAATTACCAAGCGTCGTGCCATATCCTCTCTCAAGAGGCTCCACCACAAATCTTCCATACTTTCTGTCTTCTGAAATTTCCGCAATCTCAATCTTGGGTTTTTCGAAATCGAACATAGCCCCTCCTACTTCGAATACAACTCGACGATTAACATTTCATCAACCGGAACATCGATCATATCCCTGGTCGGAAGTTCTTTTACCGTTCCTTCCATATTGTCCGGATTGACTTCAAGCCATTCCGGTACAAGACGTCCTGCTGTCACCTCACGGATATCCTTCATCCGCTGGCCGTTCCTGTGCTTTTCATCGATTGAGATCACATCCCCCGCTTTGATGAGATAAGAAGGAACATTCACTCTCTTGCCGTTCACAAGTACAAACTTGTGATCCACGACCTGACGCGCTTCTCTTCTGGTACGTGCAAATCCGAGACGGAAAATAACATTATCCAGTCTGGACTCAAGCATGGTCATAAGATTCGCACCAGTCATGCCCTTCATCATATCGGCTTTTTCATAATAATTATGGAACGGCTTCTCAAGCACTCCATAAATGAATTTTGCCTTCTGTTTTTCACGCAGCTGCAAGCCGTATTCCGACACCTTACGATTGCTGCGGATAAGCTGTCTCCGGGACTTCTTGTCATAACCGAGAAAGCTCGGCTCGAGCCCTAAAGATCTGCATCTTTTTAATACAGGTACTCTATTTACTGCCATTACTGCTCCTCCTAACTATACTCTCCGTCTCTTCGGCGGGCGGCATCCGTTGTGCGGAACCGGCGTGACGTCACGGATCGACTGAACCGTCAGTCCGTTTGCCTGAAGCGCACGGATCGCTGCTTCTCTTCCGGATCCCGGTCCCTTAACCATAACATCAACCGTCTTCAATCCGTGAACAAGTGCTGCTTTTGTCGCTGTCTCTGCTGCCATCTGTGCAGCATACGGAGTAGATTTCCTTGAACCTCTGAAGCCAAGTCCGCCGGCACTTGCCCATGAAAGAGCATTGCCCTGCGCATCCGTGATCGTTACAATCGTATTGTTAAACGAAGACTGGATATGTGCCTGACCATGTTCAACGTTTTTCTTGACACGTTTTTTCGTTGTCTTTTTGACCTGTTTGCCTGCCATAAAAACTAACCTACTTTTTTTCCTTTCTTTTTACTACTGCCTGATTACTTATCTTTGGTTTTCACAAAGAGGTTCTTCGAACTGCGTTCCTTCTTTCCAGTATTTCACAAAGAAGTTCTTCTCACTGATTTTTCACATAGAAGTTCTTCTCACTGCGTTCGAAGAACAAAAGTTCGCACTAGGATTCGAGCTTCGCTTAACAGCTCGCTCTTATCAAGTGCTTACTTTTTCTTATTCGCAACGGTTCTCTTCGGACCCTTACGCGTACGCGCATTGGTCTTCGTCTTCTGTCCGCGCACCGGAAGACCTTTCCGATGACGGATCCCGCGATAACAGCCGATCTCCTGAAGTCTCTTGATATTCAGCGCAATCTCACGCCGCAGATCACCTTCTACGGTCTGTGTTTCATCGATCACTGCACTGATTTTCTTTACTTCCTCGTCTGTCAGATCCTTGCAGCGTACATCCGGGCTGACACCCGCCGCTTTCAGGATACGGTTCGAGCTGGATCTTCCTATACCATAGATATAGGTAAGCCCGACCTCAACACGCTTGTCTCGCGGTAAATCTACACCTGCAATACGTGCCATGTGCATGTACCTCCATGATTATTGAATGGTTTATATGTAAAATCGCAGCGTTTCGGTACCGCTGCTACAGCCGCCTTAATAAATAAGGTAGTTCCGCTCCAGCTTTCGCTAAGTGCTCTAGCCTTGTCTCTGTTTATGTTTCGGGTTCTCACAAATAATGCGGATACTTCCTTTTCTCTTAATAACTTTGCATTTTTCACAAATCGGTTTTACAGAAGATCTTACTTTCATTTTTAAGCCTCCTTTCTCTTACCAAAGGACTTTCAAACGCCCTGTTTTCAAGGCTTTTCGCTGTTTTTTATCTTGTTCCGCAAAAAACGTCCAGATAGCATTGTATCACGGTTTTTACGCCAATGCAACCTATATTTCATGAAAATTTCGGGAAGAATTCCCGATTGGATTTATTTATCTCTCCAAATGATCCTGCCCTTTGTCAGATCATAGGGTGACATCTCCAATGTTACCTTATCACCCGGAAGAATTCGGATATAGTTCATACGAAGCTTTCCGCTGATATGCGCCAGAACCTGGTGTCCGTTCTCAAGCTCTACCGAGAACATTGCATTCGGAAGCTTTTCCAAAACCTTTCCTTCCACTTCAATCACATCTGCTTTTGACATTCCACTAAACTCCTTTTTCTTCCTCTGTTAATGTCAGAATCTCCGGATCACCTTTCGTAATCAGAATCGTGTTTTCATAATGCGCTGAGAGCGCCCCGTCATCTGTCAATACTGTCCATCCGTTTTCATCCCAGTATACATCGGGGCATCCCTGGTTGATCATAGGCTCGATCGCCAGCGTCATACCTGATTTTAACCGCGGTCCCTTTTTCCTCTGCCGGAAATTCGGAATCTCGGGTTCTTCATGAAGATGCCTGCCGATCCCGTGTCCTACGAGATCATAGACTACTCCGTATCCGAAGCTTTCCGCATAATCACCGATGGCTGCGGAAATCTCATGAAGGTGACATCCTTCTCTCGCATACTCGATCCCCTGAAAGAAACTCTCTCTGGTTCTCTCAATGAGGAGCGCTGCTTCTTTCGTGATCTCGCCGATTCCATGCGTCCGTGCCGCATCGGAATGATATCCCCGGTAAATGAGCCCCATATCCAGACTCACGATATCGCCGCTTTCGATCACCCTGGTTTCATCAGGGATACCATGCACAACCTCATCGTTGACCGATACACAGACACTTGCAGGAAAACCTTGATAATTAAGGAAATTTGGCTCACACCCAAGATCCCTTATCATTTGTTCCGCTTTTTGGTCAATTTCCGATGTTGTCATCCCTTCACGGAGTTCATATTTCAAGTCCTGATGCACTTTTGCGAGGAGTCTTCCCGCTTCGCGCATAAGGGCTATCTCCTCCGGATTTTTTATTTTAATGGACATCACGCACCCAGAATCGCTACGATATCCTCAAAAACCTTTTCCAGATCCTGCGTGCCGTCCACGGATTTCAAAATACCCTGCTTCTGATAATAATCAATGAGCGGCTGTGTCTGCTCATGATACACCGAAAGCCTTTTCTGTACGGTTTCCGGCTTGTCATCATCACGGATGATGAGATCTCCGCCGCAGCGATCGCATTTCCCTTCCGTTTTCGGCGGTGCAGCCACGATATGATAAGTAGCTCCGCAGCCGACGCATGCCCTGCGTCCGCTCATCCGGTTCACAATGTTGTCATCCGGAACATCCACATCGATCGCATAATCCATGCTCTGTCCGATCTTATTGAGTGCTGCGGTGAGTGCCTCTGCCTGCGGGATCGTGCGCGGAAATCCGTCCAAAACGAATCCTTTTTGCGCGTCATCCTCTTTAATACGATCCATGACCAGATCGCAGGTCAGTTCATCCGGAACAAGAGCACCCTGATCCATGTATTCTTTCGCTTTCTTTCCGAGTTCGGTTCCGTTTTTAATATTCGCTCGGAAGATGTCTCCGGTTGAAATATGTGGAATTCCGTACTGATCAGCGATTTTCTTTGCCTGTGTTCCTTTTCCGGCGCCGGGTGCGCCGAGCATGATAATCTTCATATAAAATCCCCCCATACAAGTCTCTTTCACGATCCGGTATGATATTTCCCCCGCCAAAAAAGCGGGGGAAATCCATTAATCGTTTAAGAATCCTTTGTAGTACCGAACAGTCATCTGTGACTCAACCTGTTTGATCGTTTCGATAACAACACCGACAACGATGATGATCGAGGTACCGCCGAACGAAACGCTTGCTCCGAATACGCCGTTAAAGAAGATCGGCAGGAACGTGACAAACGAAAGTCCGACCGCTCCGATGAAGACAACATAATGCAGTATCTTCTGAAGATAATCACTGGTGGGCTTTCCGGGTCGTATTCCCGGGATAAATCCACCGGCTTTTTTCATATTATCCGCAATCTCAAGCGGATTAAATGTGATCGACGTATAGAAATACGCAAATGCTATGATAAGTGCTATATAGATGGCCAGTCCGATCGTATACTCCGGTTGTGCAGGATTGCACCAGTTAGACTGCGAAAGCATCCGGAGAATCCAGCTTCCCACATCGGTACCGTTTCCTGCTCCGAGAAGCTGTGCGATCACTACCGGGAACATCATAAGTGACTGTGCAAAAATGACCGGGATAACACCGCCGGTGTTTACTTTGAGCGGTATATGCGTCGACTGTCCGCCAACCTGGCGTCTGCCTTGTATCTTTTTGCTGTACTGCACCGGGATCCGTCTTTCTCCGCCTTGCAGAAGAACGACGAGAACCACTGTCAGCAGAATGATCGCTGCGATGATCACAATCGCAAGTACCATACGCGCGACGGTCTTTCCGGCAACAAACTGCTCATAGAGAGAAGCCAGATCATCCGGCATGCGCGCGATAATGTTTATGATCAGGACGATGGAGATACCGTTTCCGATTCCCTTCTCGGTGATCCGCTCACCGATCCACATCAGGACTGCAGAACCTGCCGTCAGTGTCACGATGATCATTAGTGTGTTGAGGAACGTGAATTCTGTCAGATATCCGGCCCGTCCAAATCCAATCGCCATGGCGATGGCTTCGATCAGCGCCAGCACAACCGTCAGATAACGTGTGATCTCTACAATCTTTTTCCGTCCCTCTTCGCCGTCACGCTGCATTTCCTCAAGCTTCGGAATCGCAATCGTCAGTAGCTGCATAATGATCGAAGAATTGATGTACGGCGTAATATTCAGAGCAAATACTGCCATATTCAGGAACGAACCGCCCGTAACAGCATCAAAGAAGCTGAACGCATCATTTGACTTACTCTGGAACCATTGCTGGAACACTTCACGGTTAATTCCCGGGATCGGAAGCTCTGATCCGATCCTGATTACAATGAGCATCAGGAAGGTGAACAAAATCCTTCTCCGGATGTCCTTGATCTTAAATGCGTTTCGAACTGTTTCGAACATATCAGATCACCTCAGCTTTTCCGCCAAGCGCCTCAATTTTCTCCTTTGCACCGGCACTGAATCCATTTGCCTGAACCGTCAGCTTTTTCGTGAGTTCCCCGTTTCCGAGGATCTTCACACCATCGCGCGGATTCCGAACGATCCCGGACTCCACAAGCGTTTCAACGGATACCGTTGCTCCGTCGTCAAAGCGCTCCAGCATGGAAACATTGATACCGACGATCTCTTTTGTATTGCGGTTCTTAAAACCTCTTTTCGGAAGTCTCCGATAAAGGGGCATCTGACCGCCTTCAAAACCCGGTCTCGGTGCTCCGGAACGAGCTTTCTGACCCTTATGGCCTTTTCCTGCGGTTTTTCCGTTACCGGACGCATGTCCTCTGCCTCTGCGGAAATTATCGCTCTGCTTGGAGCCTTCCGCCGGCTGTAAATTGGATAAATCCATAATATTGCCTCCTTATGCTACTGCTTAATCAACCTTGACATACGGTGCAACGAGACGGATCATGCCTCTGGTCGCATCGTTATCCGGGAGCTCGACTGTTTTATGAAGCTTCCGGAGTCCCATTGCCTCAATGATCTTTTTGTTTTTCGGTACAGCGCCGATCGTACTGCGAATCAGCGTCACCTTTATTTTCTTCTCTGCCATATCTTACTCCTTTATCTGCTTAAGCAGTGATCTCCTCTACGCTCTTTCCACGAAGATGCGCAACCTCTTCGGGAGATTTAAGCTGGCTGAGCGCATCAATCGTAGCAAGCACAACATTCTGCTTATTATTGGATCCAAGCGATTTTGTACGGATGTTTTTAATTCCTGCAAGCTCGCAAACATTACGTGCGGGACCTCCCGCGATCACACCGGTACCTTCCGGAGCCGTCTTGAGAAGCACGGTAGCACCTGTATGCTTTCCGTAAATATCATGCGTGATACTGTTGTTCTCATCCAGTTTTACTTCGATCAGTTTCTTAGTTGCGTCTTCCTTACCCTTGCGGATCGCTTCCGGAATTTCGGTAGCCTTGCCGAGTCCGGCACCGACATGACCGTTTCCGTCGCCGACAACCACCAGTGCGGAAAACCGCATATTACGTCCGCCCTTTACAACCTTGGTAACGCGCTTGATCGCAACGACCTTTTCGGATAATTCGAGCTGACTGGGATCAATGATTGTACGTTTCATCTACTGCTTTTCCTCCTAAAACTGTAATCCAGCCTCACGGGCTGCATCTGCAAGTGCCTGAACCTTTCCCTGATAGATATAACCGCCACGGTCGAATACGACCTCTGTAATTCCTTTATCCTTAGCCTTCTTTCCGATTGCGGTTCCGACTGCTGATGCAGCTTCGATGTCATTCGTTTTGGAAAGATCTTTTGCAACGTCCTTGTCCAGTGTAGATGCGGAGCAAAGCGTGTTCTGAGCGGTATCGTCAATAATCTGCGCATAAATGTGCTGATTACTGCGGAACACGGAAAGACGCGGTCTTTCAGCAGTGCCGGAAAGGTGATTACGCATTCTTTTATGTTTTTTCGCACGAACTTCGGCTCTTGATTTCTTATTGACCATTTCTCTTCACTCCTTCTATTTTTTACCAGTTTTACCGACTTTACGACGGATCGTCTCATTCGCGTACTTGATTCCCTTGCCCTTATACGGCTCCGGTCTCCTCTTGTCGCGGATTTCAGCGGCATACTGTCCTACTTTTTCTTTATCAATTCCCTTAACGATGATCTTGTTTCCGTCAACCGTGGATTCCAGGCCTTCCGGATCCGTCATCTCTACCGGATGTGAATATCCGAGGGAAAGTGTTAATGTTTTGCCGGATTTCTGTGCCCTATAACCGACACCGTTTACCTCCAGCTCTTTCTGATAGCCTTCCGTAACACCAACCACCATATTATTGATCAGTGTTCTTGTCAGTCCATGAAGAGACTTCATTCTCTTTAAATCATTCGGTCTTGTTACCGTGATCTCCGCTCCTTCCAGCTTGATCTCCATCTCTGCCGGAAGCGTGCGCTCCAGTGTGCCCTTCGGACCTTTTACCGTCACATGATTATTTTCTGCAATATCGACGGTTACTCCCGCCGGTACAGCGATGGGCATTCTTCCAATTCGTGACATGCCATTCTCCTCTCTTTCATTTTTCTGCTTCTTTTTTTATATTGAAGTTCTTTTCGTTAAGCTCGGACTTCACTTCGCTTGTCCTCGCTAATCTCAAAGAACGACCTCGCACTAAGCTCAAGCAGCGCTATCGCTTGCTTTCACTAAGTTGCTTTCGGTCACCAAACAAAAGCTAATACTTCTCCGCCAACCTGAAGGCGACGAGCCTCTTTATCGGTTACAATACCCTGATTCGTGGAAAGGATTGCGATCCCAAGTCCCCCGAGAACCTTCGGGATATCATTTTTACCAACATAAGCACGAAGTCCGGGCTTGCTGATTCTCTTCAGTCCGGTGATGATCTTCTCGTTCTTGTCCGAACCATACTTCAGTGTAATACGGATATTCTTGAAGTTTCCGTCATCCACCATTTCATATTTCTCAATGTATCCTTCATTCACAAGGATATCCGCGATCGCCACCTTCATCTTGGATGAGGGAACATCGACCGTATCATGCTTCGCCGTATTTGCATTACGGATTCTTGTAAGCATATCTGCAATCGGATCACTTGTCATGTGTAAATTCCTCCTAAATATTTAATAATGTAGTTCTTTTCGTTAAGCTTGAACTTCGCTTCGCTCGTTCTCGCTAATCTCAAAGAACAAGTCTTCGTACTATATTTCGCACTTCGCCACGGCTCGTACTCAATAAGTACTCGAGACTTACCAGCTTGATTTCTTTACGCCAGGGATCTGCCCTTTGTATGCAAGCTCCCGGAAGCATACTCTGCAAATACCGTACTTCTTCAGTACAGAGTGCGGACGACCGCAGATTCTGCAGCGTGTGTAAGCTCTCGTAGAGAACTTCGGTTTCCGCTGCTGTTTGATCTTCATACTTGTCTTTGCCATGTTTTCTCCTCCAAACCTATGCACGGGCGAACGGCATATTGAACTCTGTCAGAAGCGCTCTTGCTTCCTCATCCGTCTTTGCAGTCGTTACAAAGATGACATCCATTCCGCGAACTTTGTCTACTTTATCATATTCCACTTCCGGGAAAATGATCTGTTCTTTGATACCCAGTGCGTAATTTCCTCTTCCATCAAAGGAATTCGGATTTACACCACGAAAGTCCCTTACTCGGGGAAGCGCCAGGTTTACTAAGCGATCCAGGAACTCATACATCTTTTCTCCGCGAAGGGTCACCTTACATCCGATGGACATTCCCTCACGAATCTTGAAGTTTGCGATGGAGTTCTTTGCTTTCGTTACGATCGGCTTCTGTCCCGTGATCGTCTGGAGATCAGACATCGCTGCTTCCAGAAGCTTTGCATTTTCCTTTGCTTCACCGACGCCCATGTTCACGACGATCTTGTCAAGCTTCGGAACCTGCATCACATTCTTATAGCTGAACTTCTTCATCAAAGCGTCTTTGATTTCAGACTCATACTGTTCTTTCAGTCTACTCAACGTTCTTTTCCTCCTCTCCTTTAGTCGATCACGTCGCCTGTGCTTTTCGCATAGCGGACTTTTTTGTCTCCATCCAGCTTGAAGCCGACACGGGTCGGTTTTCCTTTGTGAAGATACATCACGTTGGAAATATCGATCGGTCCTTCCTGATGGATGATCCCGCCCTGCTGATTCGCCATAGACGGCTTGGTGTGCTTTGTTACCATATTCACACCTTCTACGAGGAGCGTACTGTTCTTATGATTGACGGCGATAACCTTGCCTTCTTTATCCTTGTCTTTTCCGGCGATGACCTTAACCGTATCGCCTTTTTTGATCTTTAAGCTTGCCACCTTACTTCCCTCCTATAATACTTCCGGTGCGAGGGAAACGATCTTCATAAACTGCTTCTCTCTGAGTTCTCTTGCAACCGGTCCAAATATACGGGTTCCTCTCGGTGTTTTATCTTCCTTGATGATCACTGCTGCATTCTCATCGAATCGGATATAGGATCCGTCCTTGCGGCGGGCTCCTTTCACTGTACGGACAACAACCGCTTTCACGACGTCACCCTTTTTCACAACACCACCCGGCACTGCATCCTTTACCGTTGCGGTAATGATATCGCCGATATTCGCATACCTTCTGGTGGATCCTCCCATAACGCGAATGCAGAGGAGTTCCTTTGCCCCGGTATTGTCGGCAACCTTCAGTCTGGTTTCCTGCTGTACCATTTTAATTCTCCTTTCTCTGCCTATTTCGCTCTTTCAATGATCTCAACGAGTCTCCATCTCTTATCCTTGCTGAGCGGCCTTGTCTCCATAACGCGGACCGTATCACCGGTATGGCACTCGTTGTTCTCGTCATGTGCCTTTAATTTATAAGTTCTTTTTACGATCTTGTTGTAAAGAGGATGCTTAACGTTGTCCTTTACTGCCACAACAACCGTCTTATCCATCTTGTCACTGACAACAATACCGGTACGTGTTTTTCTTAAGTTTCTTTCCATGACCCTATGCCTCCATCTTCTTCTTGGTGATCACAGTCTGGATGCGCGCGATGTTTCTGCGCACTTCCTTGATACGTCCCGTGTTGTCCAGCTGGTTGGTCGCATTCTGGAATCTTAAATTGAACAGCTCTTTTTTCGCATCCGTAAGAGCGTTGTTCAAATCGTCTACAGACTGCGTATTCAAATCTTCTAAATACTTAGCTACTTTCATTATGATTCACCGCCTTCCAGATCCGCTTTTGAAACGATCTTGCATTTAACGGGGAGTTTGTGGGTTGCGAGACGAAGCGCTTCCTGAGCGATCTCCGGAGCTACACCGGAAATCTCGAAAAGGACACGGCCCGGCTTTACAACTGCTACCCAGTACTCCAGCGTTCCTTTACCGGAACCCATTCGGGTCTCGGCCGGCTTTGCCGTTACAGGCTTGTCAGGGAAGATCTTGATCCATACCTGACCGCCACGTTTGATGTAACGCGTCATCGCGATACGGGCTGCCTCGATCTGATTGGACTTGATCCATGCCGGCTCGAGTGCCACGATACCGTATTCACCGTTTGTGATCTTATTTCCACGCGTCGCTTTGCCCGCCATAGAACCGCGGAACTGCTTGCGATGCTTTACTCTCTTCGGCATTAACATTATTTATCGCTCCCTTCCTTATTTGCCTTCTCCGGCTTGTCTTCATTCTTGGTCGGAAGGATCTCACCCTTGTAGATCCATACCTTAACCCCGACTTTGCCGTATGTGGTGTCCGCTTCCGCAAATCCGTAATCGATATCTGCACGAAGCGTCTGCAGCGGGATAGTTCCGTCACTATAGAACTCTTTTCTTGCCATATCCGCACCACCGAGACGTCCGGAAACCGCAGTCTTGATTCCAAGCGCGCCTGCCTTCATCGTTCTCTGCATGCAGGATTTCATAGCACGACGGAAGGAAATACGGTTTTCCAGCTGAAGTGCAATATTTTCTGCTACAAGCTGTGCATCCTTGTCCGGACGCTTGATTTCCTTTACGTCGATTGAAAGCTTCTTGCCGGTCATCTTCTGAAGATCGTTTTTCACTGCCTCGATCCCAGCACCGCTCTTACCGATCACAACACCCGGCTTTGCGGTATAAAGAACAACCTTGACACGGTCGGAGGCACGCTCGATCTCAATCTTGCTGATGCCTGCCGCATATAATTTCTTCTTCAGGAACTCCCGGATCTCATGATCCTCGATCAGATTGTCCGCAAACTCTTTATCAGCGTACCATCTTGAGTCCCAGTCCTTGATAATTCCTACTCTTAAACCATGAGGATTAACCTTCTGACCCATTCGATTTTGACCTCCTACTTCTCATCTAACACGATCGTGATGTGGCTCATTCTCTTTTCGATCCGATATGCCCTGCCCTGTGCTCTCGGCTGGATCCTCTTCATCGTCGGACCCTTGTTCGCGTAGCACTCCGCTACAAAAAGCTTATCGATCGAATAGTTCTTATCCGGATAATTATTCTCTGCATTCGCGATCGCTGACTGCAGAAGCTTCTTGATCACGCTCGACGCATACCGCGGATTGTATGTTACAATCGCAAGAGCTGTCTCGCAGTCTTTACCGCGGATCGCATCCAGAACAAATCCTGCTTTCTGAACCGATACACGGGCGTAAGAAAGCTTTGCGGAAGGTCTAGTGTCTTTCTGTTCGTTTCTTTCTCTCTTGATCTGGCTTCTATGTCCCTTTGCCATTTTTTACCTCCTAACGTACACCGGACTTCTTCTCGTCCTTACCGTGTCCCCGATAAGTACGGGTGGCAACAAACTCACCAAGCTTGTGTCCTACCATGTCTTCTGTAATGTATACCGGTACATGCTTTCTTCCATCATGAACCGCGATCGTATGTCCTACAAAGCTCGGGAAGATTGTGGAACGACGCGACCAGGTCTTGATAACGCTCTTGTCATTTGATGCGTTCAGTGCGTCTACCTTCTTCAGTAAGCTTTCATCTGCGAAAGGTCCTTTTTTTAATGATCTTGACATTCTTTTCTATCCTCCCTACTTAATTGCACGCCCATCACGACGTCTTACGATCAGTTTGTTGGAAGCCTTTTTCTTCTTACGGGTCTTAAGTCCCAGTGCAGGCTTGCCCCAAGGAGTACACGGACCGGGACGTCCGATCGGAGCCTTTCCTTCACCACCACCGTGTGGATGGTCATTCGGGTTCATAACCGAACCGCGGACTGTCGGGCGGATCCCCATGTGACGCTTACGACCTGCTTTTCCGATCTTCACCAGATTGTGGTCTCCGTTTCCGATGACACCGATTGTTGCCCGGCATACGATCGGAACCATGCGCATTTCACCGGAGGGAAGACGAAGTGTCGCATATTTGCCTTCTTTTGCCATCAGCTGTGCCGCATTTCCTGCGGAACGAACCATCTGGCCGCCCTTGCCGGGATAAAGCTCAATATTGTGAATCTGCGTACCTACCGGAATCTGCTCCAGCGGGAGGCAGTTGCCGATACGGATCTCTGCCTTGGGGCCGTTCATGATGGTCATCCCGTCCTTCAGCCCTTCCGGAGCGAGGATATATGCTTTTTCTCCATCCGCATAGCAGATCAGCGCAATGTTTGCGGTACGGTTCGGATCATACTCGATCCCGATCACCTTTGCCGGAATATCATCTTTCCTTCTCTTGAAATCGATGATCCTGTACTTCTGACGGTTTCCGCCGCCATGATGGCGAACCGTGATCTTTCCCTGATTATTACGTCCGGCATTCTTCTTCTTGGAAACGATGAGGGATTTCTCCGGTGCTTTCTTTGTGATCTCGGAAAAATCAGAACCCGTCATGTTTCTTCTGGAAGGAGTATACGGATTATATGATTTGATACCCATTGATTCTAAATCTCCTTTCGTTCTCGTTAAGGTCGATGGGATTACAGGCCAGCGAAAATCTCGATATCCTTGCTGTCTTCAGTGAGCTGGACGATGGCCTTCTTTGTCTTCGCCGTTTTTCCCGTCACCATGCCGCGGCGTTTATTCTTGCCTTCGCAGTTCATGGTATTGACCTTCTTCACCTTTACACCGTCAAACATTTTCTCAACGGCATCTTTGATCATTGTTTTTGTCGCTTCCGGATGTACGAGAAACGTGTATTTCTTCTCCGCGCTCTGTGTCATTGCCTTTTCCGTGACGACCGGTTTCCGGATTACGTCGTAATATAGTACGTTCGCCATTACGCATACACCTCCTCGATAAGCTTCACTGCATCCTTGGTAAGCACGACCGTGTTGTACTTCAGGATATCGTATACATTGATCGTGTTTGTCCCGCTTGTCTTCACGGAAGGAAGGTTCCGCGCGGACATAACCACTTTTTCATCATTGTCTGCAAGAACGACCAGAGCCTTTTCAACCTTCAGGTTCTTCATCACCTCGGCAAACCGCTTCGTCTTGATCTCATCCATTTTGAACTGATCCAGAACGATGAGCTTGCCTTCCTGTACCTTCGAGGTCAGAGCGCTCTTTAATGCTGCTCTCTTTTCTTTCTTATTTAACTTGAAGGAGTAATCCCTCGGAACCGGCGCGAATACCATTCCGCCGCCCGTCCACTGCGGAGATCTCGTAGATCCCTGCCGTGCGTGTCCGGTTCCTTTTTGTCTCCACGGCTTTCTGCCGCCGCCCCTTACCTCGGAGCGTGTCTTTGCCTTCTGCGTGCCCTGACGATTGTTGGCAAGCTGCTGAACAACAGCCATATGCAGAAGATGTTCATTTACCGGCACATCGAAAACCGCATCATTCAAATCCAGGTTTCCGACTTCCTTGCCATCCATATTGAAAACAGATACCTGTGCCATCTGTCTATCCTCCTCTCTCTGATACTCTTATGCCTTTACGGATTCTTTGATCGTAACCAATGCCTTCTTCGGTCCCGGAACCGCTCCCTTTACCAGGAGAAGGTTCTTTTCCGCATCCACACGGACTACGGTAAGGTTCTGAACCGTAACCTTTACCGATCCCATATGGCCCGGCATACCCTTGCCTTTAAAAACGCGGCTCGGAGAGGAACATGCACCGTTACTACCCTGATGGCGATGGAACTTGGAACCGTGAGCCATGGGTCCTCTGTGCTGTCCAAGGCGCTTTACCGCACCCTGATATCCTTTTCCTTTGGAGATCGCCGTTGCATCAATATGATCTCCTTCCGCAAAAATATCTGCCTTGATCTCGTCCGCAAGCTTGTATTCGGAAGCATTCTCAAAACGGAACTCCTTGATATACCGCTTTCCCTCCGTGCCTGCCTTCTTAAGATGCCCTGCCTCGGCACGGTTGATACCGTGACGATGGCGAATCTCTTTCTTGCCGTTTGCATCTTTGCTGACTTCTTTTTCCCTGCGTGTCCCAAAACCGACCTGAACCGCTTCATATCCGTCGTTCTCGACGGTCTTGAGCTGTGTTACGACGCAAGGTCCCGCCGAAAGTACGGTAACCGGGATCAGCTCTCCTTCGGAATCGAAGATCTGTGTCATTCCGACCTTCGTTGCCAAAATTGCTTTCTTCATAAAACTTTCCTCCTTCATCTAACATTGGACCTTGTCGGAATCCCGACAAGTTCATATCAGAACCCCTCTGCGGGGCAGCTGCCTTTTTATTTTTCCTTCATCTTGATATCAATGTAAACGCCTGCAGGCATCTCAAGACGGGAAAGAGCATCTACAGTCTTCTGCGTCGGTGCGATGATATCGATCAGACGCTTATGTGTACGCTGTTCGAACTGCTCTCTGGAATCCTTATATTTATGTACTGCACGAAGGATGGTCACAACCTCCTTCTTTGTCGGAAGCGGCACCGGACCAGAAACCTGGGATCCGTTCTTCCTTACCGTATCGATGATCTTCTTGGCGGAGCTGTCCACCAGAGTGTGATCATAAGCCTTGAGTGTGATTCTCATTGTCTGAGCCATAAAAAAAGTCTCCTCCTTCATCATTTAAAATGACAAGCGGTGACTGTACACATTCCCGTGTGTGTCCTAAAGGTTCTCACACGTCGTTTCTACTTTCCTGATCCCCCAGAGGGTATCGTAGACCTTGCACAGTGACTTGTCGTCAGTTTCCTAACTTGACATTCGCTCCACGGAAAACCTGCCATCCGACCCCGGAGATCCGGGATTCTTCGGCAGCAACCTCACGCTTCACAGCTATCAATGCCACAGCAAGTCGTATGTTAGCATCTTTTTTCGCGGATTGCAAGGGTTTTTTGAAAGTTTTTCGATTTTTTTTCAAATCTCCCGGATACGATCGATCAATCCGGAGTAGCGTTCCTGTTCAGTAGTATTTTCGATCATGTTATAAAAAGTCTTCTCGTCCCCCACGAGAACCACGCATTTTTTTGCACGGGTAACAGCAGTGTAGAGAAGATTCCTATTATATAGAAGTTTCGGTCCCGGAAGCAAAGGGATCAAAACAGCAGGATACTCCGATCCCTGCGCCTTATGGATGGTCGTTGCGTAGGCAAGCTCCAGCTCTCCCAGATCCTTATACGGAAAATCCACCGTCCTCTTTTCATCAAATTCAACCGTCACGGTCTCCAGGAACGGATTGATCCGCCGGATGATACCGAGATCACCGTTGAATACACCTGTCCCGCTTTCGATCAGGAAATTCTTTTCAGACCTAATCTCCCAGGGAATCTGATAGTTGTTCCTCGTCTGCATGACCTTATCGCCTTCGCGCAGCACGCCTTCACCCGTAGCAATCTCCTTTTTATCGGTTGATCCCGGATTCAGATAACTCTGCAGGATCGTATTCAGCCGCACAGCACCGAGAAGCCCTTTTCTCATGGGCGTCAGAACCTGAATATCAAAAGGCTCTGCATCCACATAGCCGGGAAGCTTCTCTTTGATCAGTGTCAGAAGTACACGGATGATATGATCGGCATCGTATCGTTTTAAAAAGAAAAAATCCCGGGATTGATTATCCAGAGTGATCTCCGCTCCTGCGTTGATGGCATGGGCACTCATTACGATGTCGCTTTCTTCCGCTTGTCTGAAGATTCGGCGGAGTGTTTCAACGTGAAATTTGCCGCTTCCAATAATGTCGCGGAGTACACTTCCCGGTCCTACAGACGGAAGCTGGTTCATATCGCCTACCAGGATTAGTCTGGTTCCCTCCATGATCGCCGAAAGAAGGGAATGCATCAGGGAAATATCAACCATGGACATTTCATCAATGATGATCACGTCGGTTTCCAACGGATTCTTTTCGTTACGCTCAAAATAGGCCATTCCCCCATCGTTGCTTTGATCCAACGCACTTCCGCCGTTTACTTCCAGCATACGATGTATGGTCCTTGCCTCAAAGCCCGTCATTTCACTCATCCGTTTTGCGGCTCTTCCGGTGGGAGCAGCCAGAAAAATATCAAGTCCTTCTGCTTCAAAATACCGGATAATGGCATTGATGGTTGTCGTTTTACCGGTTCCGGGGCCTCCCGTCAGCACAAAAAGCCCATTCCGGGCTGCCATTCGGATGGCCTCCGCCTGTTCCGGCGCCAGCATATAGCCGAGCTCTTTCTCGATCGCGGAAATCCTGACTGCCAGCTCGCTGTCCGGAACATCATATCCGATATCAAGTCGCCGCAGCATCGTTGCAACGGCAAGTTCTTTATGATAGAGATAGGCGCTGTAGATTGCCGTATCCTCTTCTTTTTCACGAAACACAATCTTATGCTCCATGGCCAGATCCATGAAGTTTTTTTCGACCAGGGAAGTATCCACCCCGAGAAGCTCTGAAGTTCTCTCCTTTAACAGTTCCTTGGGAAGATAAGTATGTCCTTCCGACATAGCGGCGGAAAGTATGTAGACAATACCGCTTCGGATCCGAAAATCCGAATCCATGCGGATTCCGATCCTTCCGGCAATCTCATCAGCTATTTTGAAACCAATGCCGGAAACATCCTCTGCGAGTCGGTATGGATTTGTTTTGAGGATCTGATAGATTTCCTGCCCATAGGCAGCATAGATTTTCGTTGCAAGTGTCAGAGAGATACCGTATTGCTGAAGGAAAAGCATAGCCTGCCGGAGATCACGTCTTTCCGTCACCTGATCGGAGATCTCCATGGCTTTGCGTTCACTGATCCCTTTCACTTCCGCCAGGCGTTCCGGTTCTTCCTCCATGATCCGGAAGGTATCCTTGCCGAAACGTTTTACAATGCGTCCTGCAAGCGCCGCTCCGATCCCCTTTATCGCTCCGGAACCGAGGTACCGTTCGATTGCCTCGATATCTTCCGGCTCGGTTTCCTGGCTTTTCTCAATCCGAAACTGATCGCCATAGGTTGGATGAGAAATGTATTCACCGGTCAAAAGAAGCGGTTGTCCGGGCGAAGCTCCATGCAGAGTACCCACACAGGTGAGCTCCTCTCCGTCCGTAATGAAGTTCAGAACTGTGTATCCGTTTTCTTCATTATAAAAAATGATATGATTAATATATCCTTTTATGGTTTCCATGAGTCAAATTCGCATCTTCCGCTGGCTCCACAGGGGAGAACGAGGCCTGATGATGTGACGGGAAGACCGATCTCATCCGCCTCTACATGCGCATGACGCCCCTTGCACGCCATATTCATCATATAGGAAAGTACGGCAGGCTGAAGTCCTGTCGTATAGGAATTTACCAGAAAAAACAGAGGTTTTTCGGAAAGAAGCTCTGCACAGCGTTTGATCAAACCAAAGACCTGATCCTCAATCTTCCAGATCTCTCCCTTCGGTCCCCTTCCATAAGAGGGCGGATCCATGATGATCCCGTCATACCGGCTACCACGGCGGATCTCACGCTCCACAAATTTGAGGCAGTCATCCGTAAGCCATCGGATCGGTGCATCCTTAAGGCCGGAAGACATTGCATTCTCCTTTGCCCATGTCACCATGCCCTTTGATGCATCCACATGGGTCACAGCGGCTCCGGCAGATGCCGCGGCAATAGTTGCTCCTCCTGTATACGCAAACAGATTCAGTACTCGGATCTCCCTTCCGGCAGAACGTATCCTTTCCGTAAACCAGTCCCAGTTTACCGCCTGCTCCGGAAAAAGACCGGTATGTTTGAAACTGAAAGGTTTCAGTTGAAAGGTCAGCTTTCCGTACGAAATACTCCATTGCTCCGGTAGGTCAAAAAATTCCCACGCACCACCGCCTTTTTTACTGCGATGATACGTGGCATTGACTTTTTTCCACTCTTTTCCTTTTCCGGTATCCCAGATTACCTGGGGATCCGGTCTTCGAAGTATATAGGATCCCCACTGCTCCAGCTTCTCTCCGCCCGAACAGTCGAGTACTTCATAGTCCTTCCAATTATCTGCAATCCACATAGCATGAGTATAGCAAAAGAACCGGCTGATTGCCAGCCGGTTCTTTAATCGTATTATTTTTCATCACTTCCACACTATCTCTTCAGATCTCTCAGCGTCTGAAGCATTTCGTCTGAAGTTGTGATCACTTTGCTGTTCGCCTGAAAGCCGCGCTGATCGATGATCAGATCTGTCATCTCCGCAGCAAGATCCACGTTGCTCATTTCAAGAGCACCGGATGTTATCGTACCGCCAAGCTTCGAAATTTCTTCAAGCCTCGCATCTCCGGAACTCGTTGACTCAATATAGAGATTATCTCCCGTACTGAGAAGCCCAGTAGGATTGCTGAAAGAAGCAGTTGCCACCTTACCGACAATCTCACGATTTCCATTGGTAAAAACGGTATAGATTGCACCGTTTCCGTTGACCTCATAACCGGAAACCATTCCGATGTCATCATATGAGTGGCTTACGGCAGAAAGATCTCCTGGTGTCGCGCCTGTAGGAGGCGTCTGATAATAGGTTTCCGAAAAATCGAGGGTAAGGGGACTTTTTCCGGGAATATTAAGCGGTACCTCCCCAGACGCTCCGTCATTAACGGTAAGCAGCTTACCGGTTGCCGTATCATATTTCAAGCTGAACTCGTTGTCACGATACAGTTTTACTTCCTGCTCCTTCCCCAATGCATTTGTTACCACAACATCCTCTGCGGTGAGCTTATACATTCCGTCATCTGTATCGCTGACCTTTTCCATTTTAAAGTCGACCTTATAAGTGGACCCATCTCTTTGCGCAATGGCAATCTGAAACTTTTTTTCTCCGCTTTCTCCATATGGGATTCCGCTGATATCCCCGGATATATCTACACCGGTATCATAAACCAAATGATTCTCCGTTTTCGGATCAGGAAGCTGGAGATTTGTTGCAGCACCACCACCCTGTTCCGATTTCCATCCCTGTACAAATGCACCGTTGGAACGAAGAACCAGATTTCGTTCGCCATCGATACCGAAAGCACCGTCTCGGGTATAGAAAGTCTCATTTCCGCTCTTGACAACAAAAAAAGCATTCGCCTGACCACTGATCCTCATATCCAGCGTGTTTCCGGTCATCTGGGTAGATCCTTCTTTTGCCATGGTTGAAGAGATAGAAGATACCCTGGATCCGAGACCAACCTGATATGGATTTGTAGAAGCAGTCGCTTCACTGGCCGGATGGGCATTTGCTGCTGTTTGATAAAGCACATCACTGAAATTCACGGTTTTACTGCGAAAACCGGTGGTGTTTACATTGGAGATGTTATTACCGATCGCATCCAGCTTTGTCTGATGGGATTTCAACCCGGTTACACCGGAATAAAGAGATCTTAACATTCGCTTTCCTCCCTTATGATTCCAAAACGGTCACTTCGACTTCGTCATTATCGGTTCCGTTTGCTCCTGCTGTCTTTTCCGCGACAGAAACCGCGTCAATCTCTTCTTTTGCAACTGTTTCCTCTGCCTGCTCCGTTGCGGGAAGCCCAACGTTTCGTCTCATCTGTTCATACAGTTTCTGGGTGAAATTATTTCCGGACTGGTCGATGATCTTGTCCGAAAGCTCCTGGATCACGGAATCTTTGAAATAATCCGTCATCTGTGCCGCATAGGAGTCCTTGTCATCCGTGTGGATCGTTTTTTCTACTTCCTTGATCACCTGCTCCACAAAATAAGACTCAAAGGACTTAACCGCCTCCATCATCTCGTCATCCTGCGCCTTGGAATAATCCTTTTTCTGAAGTTTCTGCTCCAGCGCCGAAGTTGAGTACTTTTGTGCAGCCTGTGCTCCCTGTCCGATTGTATTTGTAAGATCGATCGACATATTATTTCTCCAGTTTGTGATTTTATTATACGGCTATGCGTTACCTTCTCAGCTGATTTGCCTGACCGAGCATATCATCGCTGGCCTGGATCGCCTTTGAATTCATTTCGTATGCCCTTTGTGCCACAATGAGGTTTACCATCTCATCCGCGACATTTACATTGGACATCTCCAGATAATGCTGATGTACCTTACTCTGTTCAAGGTTGTTGTTGGTCTCTTCATTCATAGCCTCACCGGATGCGACCGTCTCCTGAAACCGATTGTTGGATGCTGCCTGAAGTCCGGCCGGGTTCTGAAACTGATATACACCGATCCGCTGGCCAAGATTCACAAACTCGCCATTTTCATCTGTATATCCCATCTCATTACTATTTGTCATATAAACAGCATTTTCACCGGAAATATTGGCAGGAAGCTTGATCTCCTTACCCTTGCTGTCCAGAACCGGGTAACCCTCCGGAGTCGTCAGCATAGCTCTCTTATCGGTTCCGATGGACCAGGAAAAATTTCCGCTTCTTGTATAATACATTTCATTATCTGCACCACGAACCTGGAAAAATCCCTTTCCTTCAATGGCAAAACTGGAACTCAGATCGCTGTTTTCCAAAGAGCCCTGTACAAAATTGGATGTCACCGAGGAAACCCTCGTTCCGAGACCGACCATAGCAGGAGCAGGACGGGTTGCCACTTCCACAGGGTCATTATTCGGATCCACCGCGGATCTTGCCGCACGCTGCTGAACCTGCTGGGAAAGCAGTGTCTTGAACTCGGCCTTGTTTGTCTTATACCCGGTGGTATTTACATTTGCGAGGTTGTTTGCAATGACGTCCGTATTTGTCTGCTGTGCTTTCATACCTGATGCAGCAGACCAAAGTGATCTCATCATAATGTTTTCCTCCTATCAGCCAACTCTTCCGACCTGGGTAACAGCGCGTTCCAGGTCACCGTCGATGGTCTGGATCAGCTTCTGGTTTGCCTCATAAGCCCTTGTTACCGTGATCATTTCGACCATCTCATCGACAACATTCACATTGGAACCTTCCAAAACGCCCTGTAGCAACGAAGAATTAGATTCGATGATCCCATCCTCCGGAATGAACATATTATTGGCAAATTCTTCCAGGCTGCTGTAATCTTCTACATCAAAAATCCCGATATTGCTTACAACTTCATCATCCTGATAGATATTCCCGAGTTCGTCAACGGTAAACTCTTTTTCCGGATCGATCCTCACCCAGTCCTGCTGGGCTGTACCGCCGCGTAACCCTCCCTGCTTTGTCAGGACATGTTCCCCTTCTTTCGTAAGAAGATATCCGTCCCGGTCTACGACAAAAGCACCGTCCCTCGTCAGATTGACGGCTGTTCCCGCAACCGGATCACCCATGTTGACAGCAAAAAAACCTCTGCCATCAATGGCAAAGTCGTTCTGATTGTCGGTAACACGCATGTCACCGGCTTCCCAGTTCATATAGTTTTCACCGACGATTGCTCCGAAGGTGATGTCTCCCATGGAACGCGGAAGATTGTAGGAAGAAGTGTCTTTGATCCGAAATGCAAGCTGATCCGCAAAGGAGGTTGCCGCCATTCCCTCCTTTTTGTAGCCGTTCGTATCGACATTGGCCATATTATTGGTGAGGCGGTCCATCTTTTTCTGCTCGATGGTCATTCCCATATAAGCGGTGTATAAGCCTTTTACCATATAAATCTCCCTTTATGAAAAAGCTGTGTTGAAAGATACCTGATCGTTATCGAAACCGCAGATATACTACACCTTTAACAGTATATCGGCAAAAAAATCGGATACTTTATAGTTTTTTGAAAAAAACTTTAAAAAGTATCCGAATCATTTTCTGTTTAGTTATCGTCGTGTCTGCCGGCAAGGAACTCCACATATTTTCCGGTACCGATAGCAACACAAGTCATTGGCTCCTCTGCCGTCATCGTGTTGATCCCGGTCTTTTCCTCGAGAAGCTCTTCCAGTCCGCGAAGCAACGCACCGCCGCCGGTAAGGACGATTCCCCGGTCTGCAACATCGGCTGCCAGCTCAGGAGGGGTTTTTTCTAGAACGCTGTGAACCGCTTCCACAATCTGCAGTGTCGGTTCACGAAGTGCCTCTTCTGTTTCCTCGGATGATACATTCACAGTCTTCGGAAGACCCGTAACAAGGTTTCGTCCGCGTACATCCATGGTCTCCGACTCCGGAAGCGGGAAACAGGTGCCGATCTTGATCTTGATATCCTCTGCGGTTCGTTCACCGATCAGAAGATTGTGTTTTTTCCTCATATAGCGCACAAGCGCTTCGTCAAAGTCATCTCCGGCAATCTTGATTGAGGTACTGACCACCGATCCTCCGAGCGAGATCACCGCAATGTCTGCGGTACCGCCGCCGATATCAACAATCATGTTGCCGCAAGGCCGCGCGATGTCGATTCCCGCTCCGATCGCTGCCGCGATAGGCTCTTCTATGATGGCCACCTCTCTGGCTCCCGCGGAATATGCCGCATCTTCAACTGCTTTCTTTTCCACTTCCGTCACACCGCTGGGTACACAGACACTGATGCGGGGTTTTCGAAAGGTTTTCTTCCCGAGCGCTTTCTGGATGAAATACTTGATCATCTTTTCCGTGACGGTATAATCCGAGATTACGCCCTGTCTGAGCGGACGAACAGCTACGATGTTTCCGGGAGTACGGCCCAGCATAAGCCTTGCCTCTTCGCCGATTGCTTTTATCTTACTCGTATCATTATCAAACGCTACAACAGAGGGCTCCTTGAGGACAACTCCTTTACCTCTGATATATACCAGGATACTTGCTGTACCGAGATCGATTCCTATATCCGTGCCGATCATAACAGGTTCCTTTCTGTTCACTTAATTCTCTATTCATGCATACTATATTATATACGAAACCGCGTCGTTTTCAAGTATGGAATGTATAAAACTATTATTGATTTTTCTTTGTTTTCTTGTTACTTTTTCAGATAAGGCGCCAGGAACTGTCCTGTGTAGCTCTTCTTCATTTTTGCGATCTGCTCCGGAGTACCTCTTGCTATCACGGTTCCGCCGCCTTCACCGCCCTCCGGTCCCATATCGATAATGTAATCAGCGGTTTTGATCACGTCAAGATTGTGTTCGATTACCACAACCGTGTTACCACCCTCTGCCAGACGGTGCAGAATATCGATCAGCTTCTGGACATCCGCAAAATGAAGACCTGTGGTAGGTTCATCCAGAATATAAATGGTTTTCCCGGTAGCACGTCTCGAAAGCTCCGTCGCAAGCTTGATCCGCTGTGCTTCACCGCCGGAAAGCTCCGTTGAAGGCTGACCGAGCTTCACATAAGAAAGTCCGACATCATGAAGTGTCTCGATCTTACGCCGTATCGAAGGAAGATTTTCAAAAAATGAGAGCGCCTCTTCAATGGTCATATCAAGCACATCATAGATGTTCTTTCCTTTATAATGGACATCCAGCGTTTCCCGGTTGTACCTTTTCCCGCCGCAGACTTCACAAGGAACATAGACATCCGGAAGGAAATTCATTTCTATCTTCAGAATCCCGTCTCCGGAGCATGCTTCACACCGTCCGCCCTTCACATTGAAGGAGAATCTTCCTTTATTATAGCCTCTTGCCTTTGCGTCCGGTGTTCCCGCAAAAAGCTCGCGGATCATATCAAATACGCCGGTATAGGTGGCCGGATTGGACCTGGGAGTTCGTCCGATGGGCGACTGATCGATCGCGATCACCTTGTCCAGCTGTTCTATCCCGTCGATACCGTCATGGTCGCCCGGGACTGTACGTGCACGATTCAGATCACGAACCAGATGCTTATACAGGATCTCATTTGTCAGAGAACTCTTTCCGGATCCCGAAACCCCGGTAATGCAGGTCATGATCCCGAGCGGGATCTCCACATCTATATTTTTGAGGTTGTTTTCCCTGGCCCCGCGCACCACGATCTTTCCTGCAGGCTTTTTCCGCTTTTTCGGAACCTCGATCTGAAGCTCACCGGACAGATATTGCCCTGTGACGGACTCAGGGCACCGAATGAGATCATCAACTGTCCCTGCCGCAACCACTTCTCCCCCATGAGAACCGGCTCCGGGACCGATATCCACCACGTAATCAGCGGAACGAATCGTATCCTCATCATGCTCTACAACGATCAGGGTATTTCCGATATCACGCAGGTTTTTCAGTGCCGCCAGGAGCTTATCATTATCCCGCTGATGAAGTCCTATGGATGGCTCATCCAGAATGTATGCTACGCCCACAAGTCCCGAACCGATCTGTGTCGCAAGCCTTATCCGCTGTGCTTCTCCACCGGATAGCGAAGCTGTACCGCGTGCCAGAGTCAGATAATCAAGCCCCACATCCACCAGAAAACTGACGCGGGAACGGATTTCTTTCAGGATATGATGACCGATCAGTTCCTGCTGCTTTTCCAGTTTCAGGTCAGAGAGCCAGGTACCGAGCTTCCCGATGGGGATCGTTGTCACCTCGTAGATATTCTTTTCCCCTACCGTTACTGCCAGAGATTCCGGCTTTAAGCGCTGTCCCTTGCATGCTTCGCAGGGTGTGATCCGCATAAACTCTTCATACTGTGCTTTGGACCATTCCGATGAGGTCTCCCGGTAACGGCGCTGGACGTTTTTGATCAGTCCTTCAAACTCAATATCATAATCGCCGACACCGCGTTGTCCTACATAATGTACCGTCACCGTCTTGTCCGCACCATAGATCAGAACGTTTCTGACCTTTTCGGACAGCTCACAGAAAGGCTTGTCCAGAGAAAACCGGTATGCCTTCGATAGTGCCTCCAGTGTCGCGTGTGAGAAACTTCCCTCATCACTTGATGACTGCCAGCCCATGACCTGTATCGCCCCTTCATTAAGGGAAAGCCGCTTATCCGGAATCATCAGATCCGGATCGAATTCCATCTTGTAACCAAGTCCGAAACATACCGGGCACGCACCGAACGGGTTGTTAAAAGAAAAGCTTCTCGGCTCCACTTCATCAATACTGATACCGCAGTCCGGACAGGAAAAACTCTGGGAAAAATGCAGTTCCTTCCCATCGATCACATCTATCGTCAAAAGTCCCTCGGACAGCCCGAGCGCATTCTCTATGGAATCCGTGAGCCTTTTTTCTATGCCCTGTTTTACGACCAGACGGTCCACAACGATCTCGACCGTATGCTTGATGTTTTTATCGAGTTTTATCTCTTCCGCCAGATCATAAATGCTTCCGTCCACACGAACCCGGACATAACCGCTTCGTTTTGCCTTCTCAAACAGCTTTTCGTGCTGACCCTTCCGGCCTCTGACCACCGGAGACATGACCTGGATCTTTGTTCCCTCTGATAAAGAAAGGATACGGTCCACCATCTGATCCACCGTCTGCTTTTTGATGGCACGCCCGCATTTCGGACAGTGCGGGATCCCGACACGTGCATAAAGAAGTCGGAAGTAGTCATAGATCTCCGTAACAGTTCCTACCGTAGAGCGGGGATTACGGTTTGTCGATTTCTGGTCGATGGAGATTGCCGGCGGAAGCCCTTCAATGCTCTCCACATCCGGCTTTTCCATCTGTCCGAGGAACTGGCGGGCATAGGAAGAAAGTGACTCCATGTATCTGCGCTGTCCCTCCGCATAGATCGTATCAAATGCGAGCGATGATTTTCCGGAACCGGAAAGCCCCGTCAGTACCACAAACTCATCCCGGGGGATATCGATATCGATCCCTTTCAGGTTATGTTCCTTTGCTCCTCTGATCTTGATATATTTTCTCGTTACTTCCGACATTACATGTCCCTCAACATTTCCTTTAAACGTATCATCTGGTCGCGCAGCTCTGCAGCTGCCTCGAAATTGAGTTCTGCGGCCGCCTTCTGCATGTTCTTCTGCACCTTCTCGATCAACTTCGTAAGTTCTGCCTTATCCATCGCCTCCGGATCACGTTCGAAATTAAGCTCTTCCGTCGCAATCTTTTTACTGATACTGATAAGATCCCGTACCGATTTCCGGATCGTCTGCGGCGTGATACCGTGTTCCTCATTGTATTTCTGCTGGATCGCCCGCCGTCGTTCAGTTTCCTGGATTGCTTCCTTCATGGAATCCGTCATATCATCGGCATACATGATCACACGCCCGTCAACATTCCGCGCGGCACGTCCGATCGTCTGGATCAGAGAGGTCCTGGATCTAAGGAACCCTTCCTTATCCGCATCCAGAATGATCACAAGCGTGATCTCCGGAATATCGAGTCCCTCACGAAGTAGATTGATACCAACCAGCACATCAAAGACATCCAGCCTGAGATCCCGGATGATCTCTGCACGCTCCAGTGTATCAATATCGGAATGCAGGTATTTTACCCGGACACCGACCTCTCGCATGTAATCCGTCAGATCCTCGGCCATCTTTTTCGTCAGCGTTGTGATGAGAACCTTATTGTGCTTCTCCGTTTCGCGGTTGACTTCTCCGAGAAGATCATCGATCTGACCCTCCACCGGCCGGACAAATACCTCCGGATCGAGAAGCCCTGTCGGGCGAATGACCTGTTCGGTACGGAAAAGCTCGTGTTCCTCCTCATATGTACTCGGTGTAGCGGATACAAACAACATCCTATCGATCTTGGATTCAAATTCCTGAAAGGATAAAGGCCGGTTATCCATGGCTGACGGCAGTCGAAACCCGTAATCGATCAGCGTCTGTTTCCGGGACCGGTTACCGTTATACATGGCACCAAGCTGCGGGATCGTCATGTGGCTCTCATCAACAATGATCAGGAATTCATCCGGGAAAAAGTCCATAAGGGTATGCGGCGTCGCTCCCGGTGCAAGGCCGGAAAGCTGCCTGGAATAATTCTCGATCCCGCTGCAAAACCCTGTTTCACGGAGCATTTCGATGTCAAAGTTCGTCCGTTCCGCGATCCGCTGGGCTTCGAGGAGCTTATCCTCTCCCCTGAAATAATCCACCCTCTCCTTCAGTTCCTGCTCGATCTCCTCGCAGGCTCTGATCATTTTCTGATGGGAAACCACGTAGTGAGATGCCGGAAAGATTGAAATATGCGTCAGATCTGCTTTGATCTCACCTGTCAGTACATCGATCTCTGTGATCCGTTCGATCTCATCACCGAAAAACTCCACCCGGATCGCCGTATCTCCACGATCCGCCGGAAAGATCTCCACCACATCGCCCCGTACCCGGAACGTCCCGCGGTGAAAGTCCATATCGTTCCTGGTGTACTGGATATCGATCAGTGCTCTCAGCACATCATCCCGATCCCTGGTCTGCCCGGGACGGAGCGATACCATCATGGAAAGCAGATCGTCCGGATCACCAAGTCCGTATATACAGGATACAGAAGCAACGATCACAACATCCTTCCGCTCCATAAGTGCTGCCGTGGCAGAAAGGCGCAATTTGTCAATCTCATCGTTGGTGGAAGAATCCTTAGCAATATATGTATCCGACTGCGGCACATACGCTTCCGGCTGGTAATAATCATAATAGGATACAAAATACTCAACGGCGTTTTCCGGAAAGAATTCCTTCATCTCGCCATAGAGCTGTGCCGCAAGGGTTTTATTATGGGAAATGATGAGGGTCGGAACATTCAGCTGTTCTATGATATTCGCCATCGTAAAGGTCTTGCCGGATCCCGTAACCCCCAGTAAGGTCTGAAACTGATTGCCTTCTTTGAAGCCCTCTACCAGCGCCTTAATCGCCTGCGGCTGATCGCCGGTTGGCTGGTATGGGGAGTGGAGTTTGAAGTTCATTTTTCCTCCTGAAACAAATGGTACACTGATTGACAGTGTACCATCATTCCGGTTCGTTTTCAATAGCTTTTCGAACAAATGTTTGTATATTAGTACTTACCCCAGTGAATCCTTGTTTTGAGATCGATGTCTTTCTGACTGGGAGCCGTGGCATTTGCAAAGTATTACGGGAATATGCTGCCCCTCCCCAGCAATACTCTGATCAATCCGATCACGAAAAGATGCGCGGGATAGTATATGTAGAAGAACCATTTCATCCCCTTCCACTGTCCTCTCTCACCGTTATACTGTTTCAGGATCAGCAGCGACAACAGGGTAAACAACTGGATGATCGCATAGATCTTATCCATGAAAATGAAATATACAGCAGCATAGATGACAACCCAGATCAACATCGTAATGGATTGTTTTTTAAAGTCTCCGCGGTTCAGGTACAGATACACCGGACACATTGCCGCAACCGTGGACCAATCTGAAGGAAATGTAATAAAACAGATCAGAATGATAAGCAGGATCTTACCCCACTTGGGTATCCGGTCTGTCGTAAAGATGACCATCAAGACCACTGACCAGGCCAGCGACCACATCACACTTGTCATATTGAAAAAACCGTTCGGGATAAAGGGTATGCCACCCGCAAAATCGTATGCAAAATGCGATATGACAGCAAAAACGAAGAGTCTTAAAGCATATTTTTTTACATCCCGGGTATAGTGGAAACCTTCTGCGATAAAGAACCACATAATGGGTGCTGTCAGCCTCCCTATGATATGAAGCAGGTAGACATACCATATGTGCTGAAAACCCGGGAAAAACACCCAGGTCAAATGATCTATCGTCATGGCGATGATCGCTATGACCTTTATCTGATTTCCATTAAGAGTTTTTTTCACTGTTTGCTCCTTAATTGAAGTCTCTCTGACGCAATTATCACATCATTCTCACTCAACCACTCCGCCATGGAAATAGCACTCATAAACCGGATTACCCTTGAAACTGATGATCTCTTTTCCCTGAAACCATTCAAAATCTCCTTCTATATCACAATCATACCTGTAATCTCCGGAACTATACTGTTCGGGACCACGGAACGGTTTATCCTCGGGAACATGCAGCAATGCCTCTTTCAGGAAATCCCCGCTGAAATGATCACCGGTAACTCTCCCGATGTAATTCATGCTCCAATAAGGATCCTTTGATATCCATAGGGCTTCTTCTCCTGCAAACTTTTTACCACCCAGGTACGTATCATAATACATAAGGTTTCCGTCTTCATAGATCAGATCATGTGATTTTTCCCGGGACGGAGCTGTTTCTGCGCCTTTTCCGGCATATGTGGCCTTTTTGGCTTTGATCAAAAAATCGATAATACGCTTTTCCATTGAATTCTCCTGTTGCATAAGTGCAAAATGGGATCAGCCGGAGATGATCTTGTCTTTTGGCAGGAACGACAGCAGAACTTCCTCCAGAGCGTCCGGTGAAACCGGTTTAGAAAGGTAAGAAGCAAAGCCGATCTTGCGGTATTCTTCTTCCGCTCCGGTAAGCGCGTTTGCAGTCAGCATCACAACCGGTGTTTCCGTATTCATACCATTTGCGGAAATCTCGCGGAAAGTTTCAATACCGTCTTTCTCCGGCATTCTGTGATCAAGAAGGATCACATCATATGTTTTCTGTGAACATTTTTCGATCGCCATATCGCCGCTGGTTGCGGTATCGATCCGGATCTTTGTTTCTTTGAGAAGGCCGGCGATCACTTTGAGGTTGACCGTAACATCGTCCACAACAAGGATCTCGGCATCCGGCGCTTTGAATTTTTCCTTATACTTTTCCCTTTTCGTTTTTTCTGTATGCAGTGTGAAGACACCGATCGGGGAAGGATCACTGATCTTTTGCGGGATCTCAACCCGGAAATGACTCCCTTTCCCGAGTTCACTCTGAACGGTGATCTTACCGTTCATAAGGGAAACAAGCTCCTTTGTAATGGAAAGACCGAGTCCCGTTCCCTGTATGGTGGCGTTCTTTTTCTCATCTACACGCCGGAAGGGATCAAACAGATACTCCGCATCCTCCTCAGAGATCCCGATCCCGGTATCAAACACATTCATCCTCAGATTACAACGACCCTCCGCTGTATCCTCGGAGGCAAAAACAACAGTAACCCCGCCTTCTTTTGTGTATTTGATCGCATTGGAAACAAGATTCGAAAGAACCTGACGAATATGCTGTTCATCACCGATAAGACGCGAGGGCAAAGTGCTTTCACAGCTGACCCGGAAATAGAGATCTTTCTCAACGGTTGCCTGTTCAAAATACTGATAACAGTCGCGAAGGAGTTGGTGAGGATCATACTCCGCCTCAATGATATCCATTTTCTGCGCTTCGATCTTGGAAAAATCCAGAATATCATTGATCAAATTGAGAAGTCTGTCTCCGGAAACCCGGATGTTTTCAGCATATTCGCGAAGCTCCCTGTCATCCTCATTCCGAAGGATCAGTTCATTCATGCCGAGAATGGAATTGAGAGGCGTCCGGATCTCATGAGACATATTTGCCAGAAAAAGGCTTTTGGCTTCGTTTGCCTGATCAGCTTCATTTTTTGCATTATTGATCTCGCGGATGTAAAAAACGTCCTCGGTGGTATCTTCGATCAGAAAATAAGAACCGATGGTGCGTCCCTTTTTATCCGTAAGATTGTTGTAACGGATATGATAGTATTCCATGTCCAGAGAGGAGCCTTCTTCAGCGGAACGTTTATAATCATATTCTCCGTACTTTTTTCCGTCCTCCTGAAGCGCTTTAACCGTTTCCGCGATCGGTTCACGGGAAAAATCATATTCGACCGTATCAATGGAAAAGCGTTTTTTTGCAAAAGCATTGGCATAAATGCAGGAATTACTGATATCAAAGAGGATCAGGCCCTCGTTCATATCGTCTATGGCGCTGTCAATCGACGTATTCAGCAGCCTCCTCGGAACAAAAACGTGGATACAGAAATAGATCAGCGTCGCAGCCACCGGATAAAAGACAACAGATACATCCAGCACAAAACCAAGAGCCATATAACCGATATTCAGGACTATTACCAGCAGGAGAACCAGCAGGATCAGAACGTACTTCGTACGGTAAAATCCGTAGTTTCGCACGATTTTCGAGATAATATAGGCAAGCGTAATAACTACGGCAATATAATCAATGATAAGGTGTATGTAATAAGGAACGTGAGGGTTTGTCTGATAGAAAATAACACCTGCGGAATTCGTGGTTTCATAGATGTCAAACTGATGGCCGAAAACCGGATTCAGATAGATCGAAAAAGAATCCAGGCACATGATGATGAGAGCCGGGATCCTTGCTCGTTTTAAAGCTTTCTCATGTTCCGTATAGGAAAGACAGAATCCGCAAAGATAATAAAGGATCCAGTTTACTGACGCAAAATAAATGCAGTATGAGATATTTGCGAATAACTCGGATGAAGCATATGCTACCAGAATATTGGCTGTGATCGCTCCAGCCCCTGAAATGAGGGCTTTCTGAAGCAGTCTTCCGTATCTCTCACGGATCTTACGGAGCGCAAAGAGAACAAGGATGATATCCAGAATAGCGAATACATCTATAAGTATGAATATAGTTTTTGCGTACATAATGCCCCCGGGTATTCTGCAGATATAAAGCTATTATACTTTATCTTCCGAAGAAAATACAGTGGGTCACGCTGTTTTGCTTTCACTTACTCTTTTTCGCCACCAGGATCGCACTGCTGCGAGAGGGAAGTGTATAAAACGGACCCGGAAGAAGAGTTTCTTTTCCGGGCTGGCAAGACTTTCCCGTGAAAGAATCCATTGCCACATGCCACTGGTAATCCTCCGGGACTACCGGAAGTTCAAAAGCATGCTCTTCCCAGTGAGCGTTCAATGCGATATATAGAAATGTGTCCGATTCGACATCATACTTTCCGGCATCCTCCGCGTACATATAGCCGAAAACAAGCTGTGGCTCCATCTGATTAAACTGCCACGGAGTCGTAGAGTGAAAAGAAAGCTCCGGATAATTCGTTCCATTATGATCCATGTCAAAAGTCCGGTTTCTGAGGACCGGATGAGAACTCCGAAAAGCGATGAGATCCTTCACAAATCGGTGAAGATCTTCCTTTTTTTCAAGCATATCCCAATTCAGCCAAGAAATCTCATTATCCTGACAGTAGGCATTATTGTTTCCGAACTGCGTATTCGCAAACTCATCCCCGGAAAGAAGCATCGGGATCCCGCGACTTGTAAGCAGGATCGTCAGAGCATTCTTCATCTGGCGTTCACGAAGAGACAGGATCTCCGGATCTACCGTATCTCCCTCTGCTCCGCAGTTCCAGCTCTGGTTGTCATCACAGCCGTCTCTTCCGTCTTCTCCGTTTGCCTCATTATGCTTTTGGTTATAGGAAACCAGATCATAAAGCGTAAAGCCGTCATGACAGGTGATAAAATTGACAGATGCTTCCGCACAGCGGCTTCCGTACAGATCAGAAGAGCCGTTGATACGCCAGTACAATTCGATGGAAGCTTCCGCATCCCCTTTCAGGAACTTCCTCACACAGTCACGGTATTTCCCGTTCCATTCCGACCAACGGTTCCAGGACGGAAAATGACCGACCTGATATAATCCGCCGGCATCCCATGCTTCCGCGATCAGCTTTGTCCTTCCGAGAACAGCATCATGCGCCAGTGTGTCAAGGACAGGTGGGTTCATCATCGGAGACCCGTCCTCATCTCTTGACAGAATAGATGCGAGGTCAAACCGGAACCCGTCAATATGATATGTGGATACCCAATACCGCAGGCAGTCCAGTATCACATTGCGGACAACCGGATCGTTGCAGTTCATCGTGTTGCCGCAGCCGCTGAAATTATAATAGTACCCTTCCGGTGTCAAAAGATAATACGTACGGTTATCAATCCCGCGATAGGATATCACCGGCCCGTTTTCATTTCCCTCGGCGGTATGGTTAAACACCACATCCAGAATGACTTCCATCCCGTTTTTATGAAGATGATAAATGAGATTCTTCAGCTCATCCGCCTCAAGTCCAAGCGGCGCACCTGCCGCATAGCCGGCCTTCGGTGCGAAAAAATCCACCGTGGAATAGCCCCAGTAGTTCAAAAGCTGTTTTCCGTTATACTCCCTCGCATTTTCAAATTCATCGAATTCAAAAATGGGCATCAGCTCCACGCAGTTCACGCCCAGATCTTTCAGATATGGCAGCTTTTCCAAGAGTCCGGCAAACGTTCCCTTGTGGCGGACTCCGCTGGATGAGTGCGCTGTAAAGCTGCGGACATGCATTTCATAGATCACGAGATCTTTGGCGGGAATCTCAAGAGGCTTGTCGCTGCGCCAGTCAAAATCCTGAAGGATGATCTGCCCCCGGTGCTGGAACGGATTGTCCGGATCCGGCGCAACGCCCCATCTCGACCTTCCGCTTACCGAATGTGCATAAGGATCAAGAAGCGGCTTTGTTTTATCATAATAGAGTCCTTTTTTCGGATCATACGGACCGTCCATGCGGTATCCGTATTCTGTCGTCTCGATCTTGATGCCGAACACCATGATGGAAAATACGTTACCGATACGAAATTCATCCGGAAACGGAATCTCAATATATGGTTCCCTGTCTCCGTGATGATAAAGAAGAAGCGTACAGGAAGTCGCTTCTTTGGAATAAATGCTGAAATTTACCCCCTGACCGAAGAATGTTGCTCCAAACGGAAAAACATGACCCCTCCGGTATTCCAGATCACCGATCTTGTGTGTCGGAAACGTATCGATTCTGTGCATGGTTACTTCCTTTCTGCGGAACGCATGGTACTACTCAAGTTCCCTAACTAAACCTGTGTCTTAAACATTTTTGTTAGGGTTTTCTGTTACGATTTGACTTCATTTGGTTTCAGCTGTCCATATCACATGGTCTGTGTCAGCTAATGTTATCAAATTGTTATCAACGTAGTGTTATCACACCGAGTATTAGGAGATAAAACAAAGGGTAATGATTAAATGCTTCAATCTCCTGAATAAACCGGGATGTTAATCCAGGGTTTCACCTAAGCACCTTGAGCCCTAATCAACCCATCGCCCTGTCTTTCTGAGAGAATAACTATATCCATTGCTGTTATATTCTTCGTATTCGATCACGCTCTGATTAGCGTTGATCCTCAGACGATAGGTAATACCGTCTATAGTTTCCGTCTGATAATAAAACAGATCCTCGGGGTCCTTGC
>JAZOTN010000011.1:0-57528 GCA_045657665.1 Lachnospiraceae bacterium
CCGTCCGTTCCGGACAGGTGGCTCTGGCCACACCGGACGGGCGGCTCCGCCGCACCGAAACTGTTGATAAGCGGTTTCCTTGTCCCGGACAGGCGGTTCCCTGTTCGCCGGACAAGCGGTTTCACCGCACCGGAATAATCATACGCTGAAAACTACTATATGATTATCTTACCTGCGGTTAAAATAGCGGATTGTATAAGTATCGATCTTCTCTATGACGCAGTTTCGCTTTTGAAGTTATTTCACGAAGACATGCCATCTTTTCCCACCGATGAGATATGTCAAAAGCCTGCGCTATCACAAAACAGGATTCTCAATGTACTATGTGATGGGACGAGTTGTTTTGATCGTGGATTTCAAGATAGTTGTAGCAGAAAAATATACTCCTTGCGGGTAAATGCATCTTCTGAAGAATCTCACAATGGAATTATATATGGGAAAACAGCTATCGGACATCTCGTATATATGGATAATAGGAGTTATTTGCTCCCATCTGCTGATATCCAGTTCGGAGATACATCTATGGACTATGCTTTTACCATAATTGACTATATCATCCACAAAAATAATATAGACAAAGAGGAGACTTATCATATCATTGAAACATGCTCTGATCTCACAGATATATCATCACGTACATTATGTATATCCATCGCTCTCGTGATAGCTCTACGATTAAAAATGCAGTATATGCTTCACAGTTTCAAGCCTAATACACAGATGGATGAACTCTTGGAGATAGTGCTCAGTATGTTATAAGATACAGCTTTCCGTGATGAAAAGTAGTTTTTGACAGTTTTTTACTGGGAAATCTTTTTTGCGGAGTATTTGCGTATTCGTATATATCACACCGTGAGATACCTTTGATTAGCTCTTTCGTGCATGTATCGGCAATATCCTTTGTTGCTTCCTTTTTGTACATTTTCTTTAGAATGCGGAGAACACATATATAAGCCACATAATGCTTTGAAACTATATCGCCCTTGTTTAGCAGGTTACCGTATCTGCGTAGCACATCGCATAACTCAACGATATGCGACAATACTTCTGCTTTATCCCCAATATGGTCACAAAGAATAGTATAGTTATACAGTATAGGCCAATAAAACGAATAATATGTAGAATTTTTATAGATTTCCATTCCGTATTCAAGGTGTTTTATTGCCATAGTAGTATCCATATTCTCTGGGGCAAGATATGTACATCCTATTATATTTTCAAGTCTACCAATTTCGTTTATAAGTCCATATTCTCTTGCGAGCTGGCTATATTCTTTGGCATACTCTCTAGCCGTTTCATATTCCTTTAAGTGAAAAAACACATTTGCTTTATGGACATCGTTATGTATGATATCTGGTATCGCCAGAAACCTACGAAAGTCATCGGTATCTTCGACATACTTCTTTGCTTCCTTTGGAGAGAAGATATAAGCTTTTTGATATTTTGCAGAATTCAGCAAAAAACGAAACATATATACCAAAGGATACTTTTTCAGGCTGTTTTCAAGTGATTCTATGTAAGCATCGAGACCATCCGACTCCTTGACCGCTATTGCATATTCCATGTACACTTCATATACAGTATGATTATCTGGGATTTCGGAATTAACCTCAATAACATTTTTTGCATCTTTCATTGTACTGAGTGCTTCGGTAAAGCAACCGATACTGTGTCTGTATTTCGCAATGATAAGATAGCATCTGCATATCTGATCCCGTTTCCTCTCATCAATTTCAGGCATCATTTTCAACTTTTTTATGAGGGACTCAAGTTGTTTAATATCTCCTGCAATCTCATCCGCATCTCTTTCTTTCAAGTAGAAATCTAAATTAAGAAGCATCTCAAAGGCATCAATCATATCCGCATTGTAGGAGATTAACACATTTTTTACACCTGTAAAATCGAGTTTTTCAAGGACATCCCTGCAAAGATGATACTGTCCCTTTTCAAAGAGTTCTTTGCTAAACTCTAATATATATTCCAGTTTTTCATCATTATTGTTAAGATACTCACAAACCTTGATCATGGTCATGTACCAAGAGTCATCCTTAAGTTTGCTATGTTCCAGATAATCATGAAGTTTTTCCGCAAGCATGAATATGTCAGATGTATCCATAAGCTTATGCTGTATTTTTTCAAGAACCTCCTGATAAATAAGATGTCGTATATGAAGTTTTTCGCCTGAAAGTAAGACTACTTCTGCTGAAAAGATTAATCGGATTTCTCCAACATTACACCCTAGAACTTCTTCTACGCAGGCCTTTTCCAATGATCCTCCCGAAAACGAAAGTAGGATAAGGCATTTTGCAGATAAGTCATCAGATTCCTCTGATGATTTGCATACTGACTCTATTAGGCACTGTATGATATCAGTTACATCATCTATATATAAATCTTTTAATTTTGTCTCATGTAACGATGGGGATACTCCTTCAAGAAGCCGCGTGGAATTCAAATAGTTTAAATAAGAACATATCATTATTGGATTCGCATCTGTCTGCCTGAGTATAAAGTTTACCCCTACATCATCCAGATATTTTATACTTTTGGAAATATAGGTTTTTGCGTCTTTTTTATCCCAGTTCTCAAGTACATATACATTTGTTTTAGAATAATCGCTACAAAGATTATTTGTATAGCGTATCCACTCACCACTTGATACAGGAGTATTAAAACCGCTCCTGATTTCTATGACAAACGGAACATAGTCTGAAAGACTGCTCTTAAGTGCTGCTATGAATTCCAACATCTCCGTACTGGCTACATCAGAATTTGAAACATACATTAACACAAACCGCCGCTTGGTAGCTACATTCAAAAGATCTGTCAAGAAAAGAATCAACTGATGATTGAATATGGAAGCCTTTTCCGTATATTCATTATCTGTTTTTGATAACACATCAATGACACTATCGCATATTCTCTTGTCTATTTCATGGTCACCAATCATGGATATTGCATCATATAGTTCGTCAGTTTCGAGGGACAATATGAGACTTTCTTCAATTCCCCATATTTCACTTATTATGGTCGAAAATACGGTCCTTGGGATGTGGAGGATGCTTAAATCCAGTCTGATACAGGTAGTATTATCAGAGAGAGAATTAATAAGGCAGTTTATAAAATACGATTTTCCTGTTCCCCTGGATCCCTTCACAATAATGGAGTGTCTGTGCTCAACAAGCTCAGAAAGAGCCGAGCGGAAATCGTTATTTCTTTTAGTACCGATGATTCCTGAACATAGGCGTGCATCCTCTATATTCTTTTTCATGACAGATAGTAAGCTTTTGTCTTCATCCGATGCCTTAGATTCTTTCAAAACCTTTGCGAATATCGAAATATCAGATTGCTCAGGATGTCCGGCAATCCAAACTTCCATATTAATGCCTTCGATGTAATCAATACATAGACCAGTGCGTTTTGAAAAATCATCAAGCCGACGCTTTGTTTCAGGGGATAAATACAAATTTGTACCTACTATAAGAGCGTTTGCGTCCCTGTTAATCGCTACAATGATGGCTTTTGAAAAGCTATCCAGAGGTAAATCTGCTTTGAGATTGCTACGAAGTTTTGCTTCGACGAGGAGTTTGTACACCTCTCCTACAGGGGAGTCTGATAAAGGTATGCAAAACAGTCCATCATATCCGCCATCGTTGCTTGGTTCAGTCTGTTTTATTAATACTCCATCTTTTCCGTCTTCCACGCCTAGTTCGTTTGCAATAATCATACGAATAGCAGTTTCGAATTCAATCCATTTTTCTTTTACAAACGATGAAATATCGGAACTTCCCATAACACACCTCAAATATAACCGATAATCAGCAATTATCAATCATTTATCATCCACGAGCTTTAAACCATTCGAAACGCATGCTTTTCTACTTATCCCGATCAAAGAACTCCGATATCTGCTTCTCCATGCACCCTCTGATATCCCCATGATCCATGTAAACCTTCGTCCACTCCACGATCTTCCTGATCGTTTCCTCTACTCCCCAGTGCGGACACCATCCGAGAACCGACTTTATCTTGCTGCAATCCAGCTTCAGGAAGTTCGCTTCATGAGGGCCTCCATCAGACTCGTCTCTCCATGAAGCCTTGTTCCCAGTCTGCTTCTTCCATTCATCGCAAAAAAGCGCTACCATCTCACCGGTTGTCCGGCAATCTCTTTCTTCCGGTCCGATATTATATGCACCCGCAAGTGATCTGTCCGCATACTGCTTTTCCAGAATCAGAAGATATCCACTAAGAGGCTCCAGCACATGCTGGTATGGTCTCGTAGAATTCGGATTTCTTACTATAATCTCCTTCCCTGAAAGGACAGCGCGTACACAATCCGGAATGATACGATCAGATGCAAAATCTCCTCCACCGATCACGTTTCCAGCACGAGCAGTCGATATCGCAATATCCCGATCTTCAAAAAATGATTTCCGGAAGCTATCTGTCACCAGTTCCGAACAGGACTTGGAATTGGAATAAGGATCATATCCGTTTAAGGATTCATTTTCACGATAGCCCCAGAACCACTCTCTGTTTTCATAAACCTTGTCCGTTGTAACATTGAGAACAGATTTGACCGATGGAGTCCGGCGAACACATTCAAGAAGATTCACTGTCCCCATCACATTTGTTTCATAGGTGTTTACCGGATTCTTATAAGACTCCCTTACGATGGGCTGCGCCGCCATATGGATAACAAACTCCGGTTTTGCTTCCGTAAAACATTTCCTAAGATGCTCCAGATCTCTTATATCTCCCCGGATTGAATGAATATATTTCTCCAGATCACATAGTTTAAACAGCGATGGATCCGTCGGCGGTTCCAAAGCATACCCCGTAACCTCTGCGCCTGCTTTCAAAAGAAGCATGGTCATCCAAGATCCTTTAAAGCCGGTATGACCTGTGATAAGTATCCTTTTTCCTTTGAAAAAATTCAGATTCATTCTTTATCCCTCCGGATCATGTTTTTCAACTGAGACTCCAGCGTTTCAAAATGCTTTTCCTTTCGGAAATGCTCCCGGAAATAGTTGCGGGCATTTTCACCGCAACTTCGATATCTTTCCGGATGTTCCGCAAAATCCTTTAAGATTCCGGCGAAACCATTCGCATCTCCGGCATCTACTGCTGCTCCGCAGCCACTCTCTTCTATAATTTCTCTTCCAGCGCCATTTAATGCACCGAACACCGGTTTTCCTGCCGCCATATAAGTCTGCAGCTTTCCCGGAAGCGTATCACCGATCCTGTTACTTCCGTCCAGCGTTAATACGCAGGCATCTGCTTTTCGGTAGTACTTTTTTGCTTCGTCAGCAGGCTTCGGGCCGTAAAACGTGATGATTCGTTCAGTTCCCACTTCTTTTGCCAACGCAACGATGTTCTCAAACTCCGAACCACCGCCAACGATATGGAAAGTAACATCCTCTCTGTCCTTCAGAACCGCTGCCGCCCGGATCAGGCAATCAAGATTCTGTACTTTTCCAATATTGCCAATGTACAGAAAATCGATGTGTTTTTTCCCATTTGCCGAGTCGGTTTTGGAAAAGTCTTCTTCCAGTAGTTCTTCTGACGCATACTGTGGCAGATAACTCATTTTTTGCCGTTCTACACCATTCACCGTCTCTAGGTATTCAAAAAACGGCTTTGAGGAAACCGCGATGTGATCGCATCTCCGGTAAATACTGCTGCTCCACTTATGAATCAGTCGATAGGAAACAGTCCCATCCCGGAAGCCCATGGCTTTTACGCATTCCGGCCAGATATCCATGCAATATAAAAACAGCGGTTTATGAAACCGATTTTTCAGTGCGATCGCGGGCACCGCCATTGTTACCGGGGAAACCTCCCAGACATAGATCACATCAAATTCTTCCCATTTCCTGCATTTCGCGGCAAACCACCCATTCACCGCAAAGGACAGATAGGAAAGTGCGCGAAAAGCAGCCCCATGACGCCTTGCAACGGTCGAAACACGAAAAACCTCAGCGCCGTGAAAATCCTGATGCCGGTTTTTCCCATGCTTATATTCCTCCGGAATATAGCTCGTGGTATAATCCGGAAGCCCGGTCAGCACGGTAACCTTATGTCCGCGGGAGACAAGGGTTTTCACTATGTCGTTCACCGCATAGATGTCGGGATGGAAACATTCAGTAACGATGAGGATGTTCATATGCCTTCAGTGTCCGCGCACCACCTTGAAGGTTGCGGAAAAATCTTCCCTACCAAGTCCCAGCTCCATAGCCTTGTCATATACTCTGACCGCATTTGCTTCGCCGGGCATATCCACCCCGCAAGCCTCTGCCATCCGCATGCAGATGTGGACATCCTTATGCTCGTTTTCCACAGAAAAAGCCGGAGTGAAATCCTCTTTTGCGATGACATCCTTTTTGGAATCCAGATACCAATTCCCGGCACCACCGTAACTGATTGCCTTTGCAAAGGTCAGAATATCGATTCCGTTTTTTTCCGCCAGAACCGATGTTTCGTTCACACCGTTCTGAATCTGAGAAACCAAAGCATTGTGGCAGATCTTCATTACCAGTCCCTTACCGTTATCGCCCATACGGATGATGTTTTCACCCATGTAAAGAAGGATCGGCTTCATCTTTTTATAAACATTTTCCGAACCACCGACATAGATACCAAGCTTCCCCTCGATCGCCGCCGGCCGGCTTTTTACCACCGGAGCATCGAGAAATGCCGCACCCTTTTCTTTCACCGTTTCGGAAATCTCTACCGAAACCCCGGGATCGATGGTGCTCATATCGATACAGATCTTCCCCTCTTTCAATGCGGGAAGGATCTCCTCATATACCTGTCTGGAATCCTCCGATCTTGGAACCATCGTAATAAAAACATCCGATCTTTCCGCTACCTCAAGCGAACTTCCGCAAGCAATCACACCTTGGGCGGTCAGCTTTTCCACCCGTTCTTTTACAAGATCAAAGCCATAAACCTCATCGTCATGCTTCTTTACAATATTGCTGCACATGGGTTCTCCCATGGTGCCAAGTCCGACAAATCCAATCTTCATTTGCAACTGATCTCCTTTCCTTATTTACAGTTTTTCAATATCGTCACCTTCGGACGCATCATCTCACGGAATGTGCTCATCGCCCCTTCTGCTCCAATCCCGCTTTGCTTCCATCCGTTAAAGGGCATTTCAAAAGATCGGAGATTTGACGCACCGTTTACGATCACGGTACCTGTCTCCAATGCCTTTGTCATCCTTATCATCCTCCGGTAGTCCTCCGTAAAGATACATCCCGAAAGACCATAAACGGAATGATTGGCGATCTCAACCGCCTCTTCCTCCGTTTCGAACGGTATGATCGGGATGACAGGACCGAACACTTCCATATCCCTTGCGATATCCATTTCACCCGTGACATCCGAAAGCACAGTCGGCTCATAGAAAGCCTCCTGATGCTTTCCGCCAGTGAGAAGATGTGCCCCCTGAGAGATTGTCTGTTCAACCTGATTCTGCACGGTCTCAGCGGCCTTTTCACTAATGAGGCACCCCATGTCCGTTTCCGGATCCATCGGATTGCCAAGCCGAAGCGCTCTGACAAAAGAGAGTGTCTTTTCCGTAAATTCTTCTACCCTATTTCTCTGGATCAGAAATCGTTTACTCGCACAGCAGACCTGCCCCGCATTTGCGATACGACCTACCATCAGCTCCCGGACAGCCAGATCCACATCTGCATCCTCCATTACGATAAAAGGATCGTTTCCCCCAAGTTCCAGTGTATAGGGAATCAGATGTTCTGCTGCAAGCTCTGCAATTCTTTTTCCCGTTCCGGTACTTCCGGTCAACGTGATAAATGCCGTGTGCGGATCCGTCACCGCAGCCTCTTTTACTCTCCCCGGAGCAACAATGCAGCGGGCGGCATCCTCCGGAACACCGGCTTCTTTTAAAAGTTTTGCAAGAGACAGAACCGTAAGGGGATTCCCGGACGGCGGCAGAATGACCGTCGTATTTCCGGAAAGAAGAGCCGGAACGACCTTTTGAATGAACATATTCGAAGGAAAATTAAAGGGGATGATACATACCACGACACCCCTCGGTTCATAATGTATTGTTTGAAAATGATTCTGATAGTTCTCCTCCAGCCCGGGAGGAATGACTGTTCCGAGCAGATGCTTTGCCGTCTCCGTAAAGGATGAGACCGCTATTTTGATATTATGAATCTCCGTTTTTGCCTGGGTGATGGTCTTCCCGTTATCACGGCACAAAGTTTCCGCCAGCTGATCCTTTTCCTTCTCTACCAGAGCGGAAAACTTCATCAGTATTTCCCCTTTTTGAAAAAGAGGTATTTCCCGCCAGTCCTTCCATGCCGCATATGCCGCGGAAACCGCTTCATGCAGCTCCTCTTCCGTCACATCAGCAACTTCTCCGATCACTTCGCCGTCGATCGGCGAAAAAATCCTGCGCATTTCAGACCTCCTCTAGGTACTTGCCAAAATCTATTTTTCATAGTAACATGAACCCATGTTATTTGCAAACGATTATAATTATATAACAGATTGTTTATGAACAAGGGGATTATCCTGAACATCCAGCGTTTTACCGTACATGACGGTCCCGGAATACGTACAGAGGTTTTTTTCAAGGGCTGTCCCCTCCGATGCCTGTGGTGCAGTAACCCCGAAAGTCAGGAACGGGTTCCTGAGCCGGGTGTTTATCCCTCCAAGTGTATTGGGAAAAGTATCTGCGGCGTCTGCATTCCAGCCTGCCCGGTTACGGATTGCATCCGGTTTCAGGATGACGGTACGCTGCATACCATTGACCATAACCATTGCGTTTCCTGCATGCTGTGCCACCGGGCATGCCCTTCCGATGCCGTTCACGCCTTCGGAAAAAGCATGACGGTTGCAGAGATCATGGATGAACTGCGACGGGATATGGAGTATTATCACTCTTCCGAAGGAGGTATCACGCTTTCCGGAGGAGAGCCTCTTATGCAGGGCGCTTTTGCCTCGGCTCTTCTTAAGGAATGTCGGGCGGAGGGAATCCATACCTGCCTTGAAACCACCTTTTATGCTCCGTCTGAAATTGCGGAAGCCGCAGCCTCTGAAGCCGACTTCCTGATCTCGGATCTGAAGCTCATGGACTCTGATCTGCACCGGAAATACACAGGCGTTCCGAACGAACCGATCCTCGAGAATCTGGATCGCATTTCGCATCTGAAGAAACCACTCGTACTACGCATCCCGGTAATTCCGGACATCAATGATACGGATGAAAACGTTTCAAGAACCGCTGACTTCATCCGAAAGAGGCTCGATAAACGCTTTTCTCTTCTGCAGCTTCTTCCATTTCTGCATCTCGGCGAAGAGAAATGCCTGGCTCTAAGCAGGAACTACCCTATGGCAGAGCTGGTAATTGACAGGGAATCGCAGCAGAAGAGGCTCCGGGAAATGGAACATTATTTTCAAGGATATGGCATTCCCTGCCAGATCGGCGGCTCTATCCTGGAAAATGCTTAAAAAGGAGTTTTTATGAATCAAAACCATCCATGCGGCAATGAAGCATACGACCAGTCTTACGGACTCGGATATCAGGTAAACCACGGAGAACTCTCTCCATACCCAAGGATCAACCGACTCCGTAAGCGATTTCTTTCTACAGAATTTACAATCGATTCAAAAAGAGCAGTTCTCGTGACGGAGGCTTATCAGGCAAACGAAATCGAACCGGTTCCGAAAAAATGTGCTCTTGCTTTAAAAAATGTTCTTGAAAATGTTCCGATCGATCTTTATGACGACGAGCTTCTCGTCGGAGAGATTGCCGCCCCCATGAAGGCAGCTCCGATTTATCCAGAGTTTTCCGTGGACTGGATCCTCGATGAACTGCTTCATCACCCCTTTTCCGAGCGGCCGCATGATGCCTTTCAGATTTCGGAAGGCGACCGCGCAGCTCTTCTTCGTGTCCTCCCTTATTGGAAGGGGAAAACCGTTGCGGATCTGGCGGAACAGGAGCTTTCCGATACACAGCGTCTTGGGAGCGAGCTCGGAAAAAAAGTCTATATGACCAATCTGTACCACTATGGCGGGATCGGACATTTATGTCCCGATTTTAAGCGCCTGCTTCAAACGGGGCACGGCAGTCTGATCCGTGAGGCAAAGGAAATGCTCTCCTCCCTTTCTCCGAAGGATCCTGAATATGAAGAAAAAAAGGTCTGGTATGAGTCCGTCATAATCGAGCTGGAATCCGCCGTCACATTTATCAAGCGTTACGCAGCCCTTGCTGAGGAAAAAGCAAAGGACGAAGACGATCCCGGGCGGAAAAACGAACTGGCTTACATCGCATCCAACTGCATGGAAATCGCCGAAGGACCCGCAAAAACCTTCTGGCAGGCTCTTCAGCTTTGGCATTTTGCCACGACGATCACGGAGATCGAATCCAACGGACACTCCGTTTCCTTCGGGCGTATGGATCAATGGCTCTATCCTTACTATCAAAACGATGTCGCGCATCATATCCTCACGAAGGATTTCGCGGGTGAACTTCTGGAATGCGCCTTTATCAAAATGGGAAATCCTTCCAAGCTGAAGGACCGCATGACCGTTCAGGTAAGGAACGGACGCGGCTGGGGCGGTGAAAGTCTGACCATCGGCGGAACAAAAACAGATGGGAGTGATGCGACAAATGATCTTACCTTCCTGATACTGGAAGCCTCTGTACATACCCGTCTAATGACTCCCTGGGTCTGTGTACGGATGCATGAGCATACACCGTATGAGCTCAAGGTAAAAACCTTTGAATGTATCCGAGCGGGCTACGGACATCCGAAACTATATAATGATGCAACCGCCATCCGTGTGATGCAAAAAAAAGGAATGACAATTGAAGAAGCCCGCGATTACGCTGTTGTCGGATGCGTTGAACCGGATCTCCCCGGAAAAGAATACGGGTTTCATGATGCGGCATACATGAATCTCGTTCGTGTTCTTGAGCTATCCTTAAACCACGGCATATGCTATGAGTGTTCCGAGGAGTGTCCGCAGTATCAGCAGTGCCGACATTCCGGGAGGACACTTGGTCCTGATACCGGTGGTCTTGATACCTTTTCATCCATGGACGAGGTTCTCGGAAGCTTTCATCTGCAGCTTTCCTACTGGACAGATGCCATGTGTGATATGGTGAACCTTATCGACCTGGCTCATCGCAAAAGAAAGCCCCTTCCGTATCTTTCTTCTCTGATCGAAAACTGCATTTCCTCCGGAAAGGACATCAATTCCGGAGGAGCAAAATATAATTTTTCCGGTCCCCAGGGATGCGGGATCGCAACCTGTGCAGATGCCCTGACGGCCATCCATCAGCTGATCTTTGATGAAAAACGAATTACCGGTGAGAAGCTCCTTGACGCCGTCAAAAATGACTGGGCGGGTTTTGAAATGCTGTATGCTCTTATCAACAGCGAGCGGGTACATCATTTCGGAAACGACGATGATTACGCCGACCGGTTTTACCGCGAGGTATTCGAGCTTTACTGCAAATGCTTTTCGGGTAAGAAAAATCCACGTGGAGGAACCTTCTGCCCGGGAGTATATTCGGTGAACGCGAATGTCGGCATGGGTCTTACCCTTTCGGCCTCTCCTGACGGACGCAAAAAAGGAGAACCTATCTCCGATAATATGGGACCGGTTCATACGGCCGCCTCATCCCATGACCGCCTCGGCCCCACAGCCATCGCAAACTCGGTCAATAAAGTGGATCATGCCCTGGCGACAAACGGAACTCTCCTGAACTGGAAATTTCCGCCCGAATGTGTTTCCGGTATTCAGGGAAGAGAAAACCTCATCAGCTTTGTCGACACGTTTTTCCACGGGAGTGCCACGCACTGCCAGTTTAATATCTTAAGCTCAAAAACCATGAGGCGCGCCATGGAGCATCCCGAGGAATACCGGGATCTTCTGGTTCGTGTTGCCGGATACAGCGCCTATTTTGTGGAACTCGGAAAACCTCTTCAAATGGATCTTATCAACAGAACGGAGTTATCATTCTCATGAATCAGGATTTCAGCAACTACATCGCAGCTATCATAAGGGAAGGCAGCATTTCGGACGCAGCGAGAAGCCTTGGCATCTCCCAACCGGCGCTTTCCGCCCGGATCAAGAAAATTGAAGATGACTACGGTATCACACTCTTCAAGCGTAACCACAGACCTCCCGTGCTCACGGAGGAGGGAAGACGTTATATGGAATTCATTTCCCGTGTCGAACTTCTTGATCGGGGATTTCGCAGGTATATATCCGATACACATGATCTGACGACCGGTGAGGTACGTGTAGGCGGCACCCACCTCTATACTCAGTATTTTCTCCCGGATGCCGTCGCACATTTTCATGATCTCTATCCCGGGGTAAGGATCAGGGTCGTAAATGACAATATCCCTGCTCTATCAAATATGGTGGCAAAGGGCGATCTGGATCTGTATATTTCAAGCCCCGGAAAACGGATTTCCGGCATGAAATATGAGGCACTTTCCAAAACACGCCTTTATTTCTGCGTACCTTCGGATCACCCCGTCAATTCAGAATTTAAGGGAAAAGCCATATTACCTGCAGAATTTCAGAATCCGGATCTCAGAAAAAAAAGCATCCATCCGGATGCTCTCTCCGGTTGTACCTTTATTCTCCTTGATGAATCCCAATACATGGGACAGGAGCTCCGCGAACTGTTTCGGAAATACCATATCGTTCCCGGCAATTTTGTCTATACGGATCAGGCCATGACCGCTTATGCGATGAGTGTTGCTGGAGTCGGCATCTCTCTGATGTTCGACCGAACTATCGAACAGATCGAAATGTCACCCGCTCCCTGCTATTATACTCTGGATGATGAAATCCTTATAGGGGAACTATGTATTGCTTATACCGCACGGAAAGATTTATCACTGGCGGCGAAAAAATTTGTTTCCTGTATGCAGAAAAGCTTTTCCAAAAATCCCCTATGTTGAATTCCGCAATAACTATACTGCCTTCTACTATATGCTTAGTTCAATCAGACCATGCATCAGCATTTTATCCACTAAGGGAATCAATTCTTTCAGCGGAACATCAATCGTTTCACTGATCTCGATCAGATCCAATGTTCCATCTGCATATGCGAGGAGATCTCTCATCGCAAAAATGCCGTCATAAACTCCTTTTTTACTGATTTCAGGATACAATCCGCGTTTTCCAAACTGCGGCTCTCCAAGCACGGTAGCTTTGTAATATCCGTTGTATTCCAATGCTTGAATCACCTCGGTCATAACATCAAAACTCCCCTGAAAACCTTCCGGACTTACAAGATCCATGTTGTCGAGAGATGTATGGTATTCGGGATATTCGCCAAACTTGGATCTGCAGAAGCACACCACCGGAAGATCAATTCCAGGAGAATTATATTGACGCTCATCGGATCCTCTCTTCAGGAAAGAATACTGTATATAATTCTTCTTTCCTTTCAGAACATGATGAAGCACTCGATCCGGCAGTGTGTTTCCTTTTCTGGAACAGATCATGGAGTAGGCTCTGTCATCTCCAACGCAGGAAAGATTAAACCCCGCGATCATCGTTTTTTTTCGATCCGCCAGATGATTTCCAGTTGCCAGATACGTGATGGATCCGATCGTCTCAGGAATAAAAAGAAATCGATAAGTGTATCTGCGATTTTTCATAGCTAATACATAGCGGATTAACTCCGCAGCCAGCGCAGGTCCCGAACATTCATTATTTGCCATAGAAGGATGACAGAAATAGGTGGAAAAGAAAATCTCTTTTTTGCTTTCTCCCGGGATAACCGTTTCCGCATAATTCAACACACCCTCAAACAGATCACTATCAATCACCATATGGTATTTCCCCTCCGGAAGTGCATCTCTTTGGTTTTTACTCATACAGAATCCATAACGTTCTTTATAATACGAAGTCACATAAGGAATTGCATCTGGTTGGTCATCCTGCACATAGATGTATTTCTTCAGTTCCGCAAGATCTACCCACCGATCAACCGGAACCGAATAACCCATAACATGCAGGTTGTTTTCCTTCATATCAATAATCCGTTTCCCGGATTCATCCTCGATATACGCTTCCCGGATCGACCACTCCTTGGGAACCGTCCAGTCAAAGACCGACTTTCCACTCCTCACTTCCGAAATACACAGCTCCAGTGCCCCGTCTCTTTCAATATAGTCAGCAATATCGGAAAGTGTCATGTGTACACCTTCTCCTGTAATACTTCGACAATATGGAAAAATCTTTTTACAAAACTCGTATATTTGCTGACCTTTCTTGATTTTTTTACCATTTTCATCCATCTTGGTTCCTCTTAATCATATGATAACGAGCTAAAAGATTGCATGGAACTTTGCACAAAAAACTGATCTGCCAAGGCGCAAGCGACATGCGACTGTTGATATCAATGTCATTTTATTTTACACGCTCAAAAAAAAATAATCAATTCTAACCCTTCTATGATATAATCCACCTATGAAATCTATTCTCAATCGATTATACCAACAAAAATGGATCTGCTCCGTTTTGATTACACTCATGTCGGTAATCTTTTTTCTCGCTTTGTTCACCGAACATTACGAAACCGGCGACGATTTTTGGATTAATTCTATTGCTTCCGGATTTACAACCGAAAGAGACTATCATTTGGTTTTTAATAACATTCTCCTCGGTCATCTTCTGGTGTTTCTGAATACCAACGCTCCATCCGTTCCCTGGTATGGTCTGCTCCAGTATCTGACAGCCTTTCTTTCTCTGTCCTCCGTTGTCTTTCTTCTACTTCGTGAAAAAATACAGGGGCGTCTTCTCCTAATAGGACTCGTACTCTCCTTTTTCACCTATGAACTTTTTATAAAAGCGGAATTTACCAAAGTATCCGGCATTGCCGCCGCCACGGGAATTCTGCTTGTTCTTTATGCATTGGAGAAAGACTCGATTCCGAAAGTTGAGCTTTCCCTCGGTCTGATTCTGCTGTTTGTCAGCAGCTTATACCGTTTCGCAGGATTCATGGGTGCACTTGCCATATGGGTCGTCTATGGTTTCTTTCATATGGTGTCCATGATTCGCAAAAAAAACCGCAAAATATGGAAACGTTATCTTATTATCATTCCTTTGTCCCTTTTTGTCTGTCTCGGAATCTGGAAAATTGATGACCTTTCTTATCGAAACGACCCCGCTTGGAACGCATACAAAGAATTTCTAACGGCAGAAAAAACTCTTAATGACTTTTCCTACCCCGAATATTCCGAGAATGAAGCCGTTTATAAATCAGCGGATGTTAATGAAAATGCTCGTATTCTGTACAGCCATATGGATATCGCCGATCCTGAAAAATACACTGTACCCGTTATCCAAAAGATTGCGTCTGCGAAATCCACTCGCGGAATATCCTTTCAGTCATTTTGGAGCTTTCTCAAAGAATCTCTCCCTTCCTGGTTTCGAGACTACCCATATGTCTATGCTGTACTTGCGTTTTTTGTAGTTGCGGTTCTTTGCAACCGTACTCGCAGAATCCGCGTCCTGTTACTGCTCGTCGGAAGCAGTATCAGCTTCCTTTTCCTAGAATATGCGCTCTATCTGCGCGGTCGATACGGTCTGAACCGTGTAGACCTGATCCTCTTTTATTCTCTTACAACCATAGCAATTATTTTAATGACAGAAAATCCTGACAAGGATCCGATTCCATCCGGATCTGCTGGAAAGCGATTTTTTTGCTGGGGCAGTACTCTTGCAGCATTTCTTATATGCGGCATCCTTCTCTACTATTATCAGCCCCCGCATCAACATGGGATTGATATCGAGGCCTCTGATGTCATCGCAAAAACATCCCAGAAAGAGTTTTACTCAAATTTGAACCAGGATCAGAAAAACACCTATTTAATCGCCTGGTCCGTCAGTGATTATTCCATGTGCTTCGGACCACTTGATCCAATTGAATATGGATCATCCACAAACCAAATCTATCTCGGAGGCTGGCTGATTGAATCTCCTATTTACCATAAGCAGCTTGAAGCAAGGAATATCGAAAATCCATTCCGCTCTCTTGTTACAGAACCAAATGTTTATTTGCTGCAGAACGGAGTATATATAGAAAGCAGTCTAAATTATCTCAATGATTACTACCGATCCTCTGAAAGCGATCCTGCTTATTACGGAGTTGTTGTAAAAAATATCGGTGGTAATCTTGTTTACAAGATTACCACCGATGAGCTGACGAAGCGTTTTCTTTCCTTCGAACCGGATTCTATTTCCGATGGAACTGACTTTCTTACAAGCTACATAGAAATTCATCCATCCGGATCAGAAGCCACCATCTCAGGTTCTCTCTATCTGGATGGCGATAATTCATTCTCGGAGCAGCTCTTCGTAATTATGGAGAATGAAACAGGCCAGACATATTTCCCCTTTTATCTGACTCAGGAGGAAAACCCGTTCGCCGGAAATCTTATGCATGGTCAATATTCTGCATTTTCAGGATTACTGCATTATGACAAAGCTATTCAGAATTACCAGATTTGGCTGATCTATCAAAATCATGATCGCTTACTAAAATGTCGCGTTGCAGAAGATCGAATTCTACAATAATCTATTCCACAGGTTTTCCACCTGCTTCTCCGGTGAGATCGTCCCGTCATTATCCAGAACAATATCCGGTGAAACCGGTTCCTCAAACTGAATATCAACGCCGACCAGGTCTTTTTCTTTTTCGGATGTTTTCCCGCTGTAAAGACCTTTCTGGTCACGCTGTCTTAAAACCTCCATCGGCACACGTATATAGATTTCGCAGTATCCCGGTATATGCTCCCGGTTCCACTCCCGCACTGCATGAAACATTGAAATCGTGCAAATTACAACATCTATGCCCTGTGACGAAAGCAGGGCACAGAGCCTCGAATACCGCATCGCGCATTTTCTCCGGTCTTCCTCGGTATATCCCAGATCATCTCCGAAAACCCGGCGCAGCGTATCTCCATCCAGGAACACAGTTGCTGTATTCTCAGCCTTTCTGTTCTCAAAAAAAAGCCGTCCGATCGTTGTTTTTCCGGCACCGGAAAGACCTGTGATCCAGTATACTTTTCCCATCACTTCAATTCCTTTTCTACAAGCGCCAGATCGTCCGGATCGTCCACTTCGTACCACCCCCGATTGATATGAAGTGCTTTCAGCTTTTTTTCCGTATCGATAAGCCCCTGAAGGAGATCTGTCATATACATCTTCCGGTAAATGCGGTCTGTCCGCCAGAGAGCTTCTCCCCGCTCACTTCGGGCTTTCGCTTCATCCGCCAGAGACAGCATATCCCTAAGTCCCTGATTACGAAAGCGCATCAGTCCGATATACTGGGACTGAACCTTCTTCAGATCATCCGTCTTCTGACCGATCTCGGTCAGGTAATCCTCCTCATCAAAGGTTAATGTCTCCGCATCATCCAACGGGTTCTCACATCTTGCCGCCCAGTAATCATACCATCCGTCGTCCACGATCACGGAGCTATCCGCTGTTGTATCCAGTACTTTTCTCAGCACCTTTTCTTCATAAACAATATCACCGTATGAAATCAAAGCATCATCCGTATTTTCCATCACAGACCGGGCACACATCAATGAACAGACCATGTTGGTCGTTTCAAACTCGGAATTCGCTATAAAATGAAGTTTCGTCCCGGAGAAATGGTCCCGAAGCACATCCCCGCAATAGCCTGTCACAATGGAAATATCTTCTTCCTTGATCCCACAGGAGTACATAACGGACAGCTGTCTTTCAATAATGCTCTTTCCGTTGATCTCGACCATACATTTCGGTCGGTCATCCGTCAGCGGGCGAAGCCTGGTTCCCTGTCCTGCTGCAAGAATAATTGTTTTCATAACTCGATCCGATCCTCCTCAAAAAATGATTGTACCATTCGGATATCCCGCTCCTCAAACGGATTGACCCGTTCGGGATGCCACATCGTCATCAGCACTTTCTTTTCCGGAACTATAGCCGCCTCGATCACGCCATCTTCTGAGTGTGCGAGAACCTCCACCATGGGTTTTTTTATCTCTTTTGCTGCCATGGAATGATAGCTATTGACTACTCGTTCTCCGAACTCTCCCTTTATCACATGCTTTACGGCGATATGTCCCTCCACTTTTTCCAGCTTTTCTCCGAAATGATCCAGTATCATCTGCATTCCGCGACAAAAACCATAAACCGGAAGCCCTTTCCTGATCGCCAAAGCAAGAAGATCCTTTTCCGTCCGATCCCGTTCCGGTGCATCTCCGCCATAGGATACGAGGCTGTTTCCTCCGGTAAAGACAATTCCGGCCGGATGGACACTCTCCACCATCCGGCATGCAATCTCTTCCCGGTTCGGCACCGGCACAGGAAGAAATCCACAAGCGGAAAGGAACTCCGCGATCCTCTGATCCGCGCAGTCCCTTCTTTCATCATAGCTTTCCACGATCTCTACTCTCTGCGTATAAAGAACCGTCTGCATATTATTTGACCACCTCTGCCGTCCAGCTCCTCGCCTTATAAGGAACAGCGATCTCTGTTCGGTCACCGAGGATTTCTTCGATATTGGAAAGGATCTGTTTGAACCCTTCTTCTCCTGCCTGTGCCTGAATATCATTCACCGAGCGCCAGATGTTCATATAACGTTCTTTTGACATATTCTCCTCGTACCGGCATTCCTGAAATACGATATTCCTGAAATTCTCCCCCAGCTTTTCCTCCATCAGATCCGTAGTGACTGTCGAACCGGAGGAAACACGCTTCAAGGTCTTGACCTCTCGATAGATCATATCCTCGATCTCCTGATGCAGAGGACTTCTTGTAATTTCCCGTGGATTCCAGATCGCCGTAAAAAAACCACCCGGCTTCAAGATACGGCGAAATTCCGCCGATGCCCTGGGAGCGTCTGTCCAGTGGAAAGAAGACCCCATCAGCACCCAGTTTACGGCATCCGAATCAAGTCCTGTTTCCTCCGCCGCACCCTTTCTCCAGACAAAGGTATCGCGTCCGGCAAACAGCTTTTCTCCTTCCGCTCGCATCGCGTCATTCGGCTCCACTGCAAAACCGGTCACTCCGATCTGCTCCAGATTCTCAGTAAGTTTTCCTGTCCCCGCTCCGACATCCGCCGCGAGTACCTGATCGATGCTGTTCTTTTTCATGATATGATCCCGTATATAGGATAACAGTTCCGTTGAATATCCCGGACGGTCAACATAAAATTTCGCCAGCTCTGTAAAATCTCCCTGTTTCATCGTAATGCTCCTTCTTTTTTTATCTGATTCTTTTGATGGTTCTTCCTCCGGCATCAATTTCCACCGTTTTTGCCAGCCGAATGTTTTCATACAGCTTTCCTCCCACACCGACTGCTGCCGGGATGGCAAGCTCCCCTGCACGGATCGCCATATGAGAATTTGCTCCGCCGTACATGGTGATAAAACCACAGATCCCGCGGGAAAAGATCCAGTCATATCCGGGATCCGCTCCTTCAATCAGTATGATTTTTCCACTCAGATCATCCGGAATCTCATTCCCTTTCAGTTCCAGAACCTCACCGGAAACTCTCCCCGAAGTAATGTAATTCGGCTGAGAATCCGGATAGAAAAATGACATTACCTCATTCGGGGAACTGATCACCGGCGGAAGCATCAGGGATGCAGTCATTTTGAACCGGTTCTTTCCCTGCACGATTGACTCCTCAAATGCGGTTTTTATATCCTGAGCCGAAGCATAAAGATGCTGAAAGATCTTCACATTCAGAAATGAGCAGTCTTCTCTGGAAAAACCCTCTTCTGCACCAATCTCTCCGATCAATTCCAGCGCCTTGCTGACACTTTTGGTAAAAATAAACTTTCCGTATTCCCGACCCTCAACAACTTTCTTGATGAAGTTCAAAATACTCAACACGTCATTGGTAAGACCGTTCTGTTCCAGCTTTTCCTTGAGGAGCTGCATCTGCTCCATGGAAAGACGAAAATCCTCTCTTTTGGGATCCGTTTTTTCTTCTTTATGCTCCCAGTCAAAATATAAATCCGGAGCCTGATCATATCTGGGAGAGGTAATATCATATGTTCCGGGTCTTAAGTGTCCGTATTTCTCCAGAAAGGCCGTCTTTGACAGTTGAATAAAATCAGCATTCATCTGCGAACTGACTGTATTTACCCCATTTATAAATGCCTCATAGTCCGCATCGGTAAGAATTCCGACCGTCACCATGGATCTTAAGAGCTGAACAGCGATAAATGCCGCTCTGGCAAGTCCTGCAAAGGGAAGTGTTCCATACCGCTTGCAGTCTTCGATCAGCCAGTATACTTTTTCCACACGACTCATCGAGCTGTTCATGATCAACTCATAGCGGGCAGCAAGCTTTTCAATCTTTCCATAATCCTTCCGCCATAAACCGGTTTCATGATCAATGATCCGGTTCGTGACATTCCGAAGGGAATCCATTACTGCATCCACTTCTCCATCGGAAAAACCGTAATTTCTCAAAATGCGGATCCTCTCCGGAAGATCAAATGTATAACACGAAAACACGATATGGAATTCCGCCTTGTCATGTTCGGACGGATCCTCTTCCAGCCGTTTTAAATAATAGTTTACAAGCTTCTCACTCAACTCCTCATTAAGCTCAGCCGGAATAAAAGAATTAAAGCTGGCGCGTACATCAATATAAGGAAGACCTCCGAAATCCACCATCAGGGGAACGCTTCGCAGATTCCGGTATCCGTAATTATCTCTCTGATACGCCCAGATGCTGTCTGTAATGATCTCCTGATACAGCGACAGCGCAAGCTGATGCGGACGGGTTCCGATCATTTCAGCGGGATTCCAGTCCGTCATCACGCTGTAGATTGTTTTTTTCCCACAAAGAAACGGCTTCGGCTGCTGTTCTCTTGCTATTTTCCTGCGGATCCGGAGGAGTTCTTCGAACTGTTTTTTTCGATCTGTTCCTTCCTCCGTCAAGACAAGTGTCCGAACCTGAAGGAGATAGAGATTCCCTTCTTCCGTAAAGGCAAATTCCGTGTCCAGATTCTCCTGCCCGAATAGTCCTTCCAGTTCCCGAAGCATGCGAAAGATCCTTTTCAGTTCATCCTGATAGGCTCCCCCTTGGATTTCTTCCTCCGGAGTATCCTTGTGATGATAAAAAAGCACATGCTCTCCGCCGTCTCCGGAAGTAACAGCCGATGTGGAACCTGTAACATCAAATTCAACCACATCATAAAACCCACGGGTTCCCGGATCCATCGTAAAGGCGACACCGCAATATCGGACACCGTTCAGCTCCGGCTGGATCAGTACCTGATTATCCGGATCATCGTTTCCATAGGAACCTATTACTTCTTCGATCGCTTTTTTCGCAGAACCAAAGTCCGTAATCCCCGGAACGGACAGATATTTTCCTGCCTGAGAAGTATCCTTTGCATCTTCATCTAGTGCACTGCTGCGCACAATCAGCTTCCCGGATGCACTCTTCTTTCGAAGATCCAAAAGCGCATTTTCGATAAATACCAAATCCTGTCGCCAGTCTTTTACCGTAAATGAAACCTGAGGAAGAACCGCTGCGTTTTGAAGCCGTCCCTCCAGACATTTCAAGGTCTCTGCTTTTGTTCCAAGTACCAGGTTATCGCTCATCCCTTCACCTTTAAGTATTCTCCGAAGCAGAAGCAATCCGGATAATCCTCTTTGTGATGATACATATCAACCAGTTCTTCCGCAAGATTTCGGAAATCTTTTCGATATTTCTGTCTTTCTTCTTCTGATTCAAAGAAAAGCTGCTCTTCAAATTTGAAAGGCTGTTCAAACAGTTTTATCATTTCCGCTTCGGAAAATGGATAGCTTTCCGGCGGAATATAGGAATAATCATAAGAGCGGCACCGTTCCCGGAAAAGCAGATCCAGCCGGAACCGGTCATATGCATTGAAATATTCATCGTATGGATACCAGACCTGCTTCAAGCTGAAGCCTTTTGTCTTTTCTCCGTTTTTGCTGGAGAATGTAGAGCTTTTCCCCAGGAATGTTGCTTCCATAAGACAGTCGTCCCACCCGATCTCAAGGCGGTCGCAAAGCATGCTAAGAAGTGCCTCCGGATGAACCTTCAGGTCTTCAAACCGATAACGCAAGATCGGTTGTTTCTGTTCTGTTTTGTTCAGCGTCTCATGTCCCAGATACCGAAGCTGCCGGAACAGATTTTCCGGCCGTATCTTTTCAGTCTGCCACATGCGGAAGAAGGAACCCAGCTTTATGATCGGATTTCGAATCGCTTCGATCAGTGTCACATCAAAGCCAAGTGCCAGAAGCCATTTCAGTATCGGCTCCTCCTTGCCTCCATCATGAACATCAATAAAAAAGACCGGATCCGTGCTGCTTTGATATGAACCATACAGGGTTTCATAAAGACTCCAGTAGATCAGAAGCAACAGTTCTTTCTCGGAATACCGTCTTTTTTCATCGATCATTTCATGCAATACTGCTTTGTATCTCGAAAACCATGGAATCGACTCTTTTTTATTCTCTTCATCCGCGACGTAGCTGTCCCACTCATTATCATGAAAAACTCGCTCCATATAAGAGCATATCTCATCTTCCAGATCCGCGCCCGAAAGTGTATACGCTTTTTTTACTTCGTCCATAACGGTTTTCGAAAGCGAGGTCGGATTAAAACCAAGAATCTGAGGATGCCCGTCCAGAAGGGAATCCAGAAAAAACTTTCCCGCATGACTGCAGGAAGTAAAGAATAATGCTTTTTTTACGTCTCTGATCGCTTTGCTCATAGATATCAGTATAGCACACCATGCCCTCATGTGCCACTGGTGAAGACCACATCCTCCGTCACCTTGACTCCCCTGGCACCAACCGGTTCCTTAAAATCTCCGGAAAGACCCTTCCCGTCCAAAAGCTCCATCCACCAGACCGCATCCGTAAAACCCATCTGATGGCGGAACCCTGTAGTGCTGGAGAGGCGCGGGTTGATCTCAAAGATATAATACTCCCCGTTCTGCTCACGAAGCTGCAGATTGATACTTCCTTTCAGGGCAAAGGCTTTTGCGGTCTTCTCAGCAATCTGTCGAATTTCGGGATCATCGACACATTCCACAAAGACGCTCATGCCGCCAAGCCCGAGTTCTCTCTGATAAGTAATACTCCGTACCTGCTCCCCATCCGAGAAAACACCGACCGTATACTCCTGCCCTTTGATATATTCCTGGCAGACATAACCGTTCTTTTCTACGTGATCCCAGTCCTCTTTGTTTCGGATCAATGACATCCCATGGCCGCCGCGTCCGAAATCTTCTTTTAAAATGAACGGGAATGGGATCGACTTTCGCTCCGGCGTTATGACTGCATGATCTCCATCCAAAATCGCATCTTCTGCCATGCAGGAATAAGGCGCCCGGATCCCATGCTCATTCAAGAACGCTGCCGTCCGATACTTGCTCGTGCAGATGTGAAGAAGCTCAGAATGATTGATCATCAGCCGGATTCCGGATTCTTCAAAGAAACCACGGTTCTGATCCGCAATCAGGATTTCCGGTTCTGTCGTCGGAAGGAAATGTGTGATCTTTTTTTCTTTCAGGTATTTTTTCAGAAACGACAGATAATCAGAACCAGAATATCGTGGAGCGACCTCTGTTTTCCTGAACCTATCCATATAAGGGGTGTATTCCCGGATATCGAACCCATAGAATTCATCATCCGGAAAGGCTTCCATAAGGCTCCGTGTAATCGCACAGGCTACATCCCCGCCAATTCCCGTCAATAGTATTTTTCTCACTTCAGATCCTCTTCATTAAGCGGCATTCCAAACGCAATATCTCTTTCCGCTATTTTTCCAAGCAGTCCCGTATAAAATTTCGGATGAAGTCCCTGTGCCGGGCGCACGATTCGGATGTTCTCTTCCGTTAAAATATCACCTTTTTGGATGTCCTTTGAGGCAAAGATGCTCCTTCGGAAAACCAGAGAGTCTTTTTCTCCATCCGTCAGCGTATAGTCCGGTCCCGCAGCGATCCGGCGTGCATCTTTTACATCCCGGATCATCGCTGCATAATCCTCCATCTCCATGCTGAAACCGCTGTCTGCGCTCTCGATGCCGGGAAGCTTCACATGCTTTTCAATCACAACCGCGCCCAGTGTCGCTCCGACAACCGCTCCGAGACTCCCGATACTGTGATCGGAAAGTCCAACCTCCACGCCAAAACGCTTTTTCATATCCGGAATGTTCCCAAGGTGCATATCTTCCCAATTGGATGGATATTCACTGCAACATTTGAGAAGCACGACCTGATCGTTCCCCGTGCAGCGCACGGCATCCACCGCTTCCTCGATTTCCTCCGGGGACGCCATCCCTGTCGACATGATCATGGGTTTCCCTTTGGATGCCGCATATTCGATCAGCGGAATATCTATCAGCTCAAAGCTCGCTATTTTATACGCTTCTACTCCGAGCTCTTCCAGAAAATCCACCGCAGAATTGTCAAACGGTGTCGACAGAAAATCCACGCCCGATTTTTTACATTCCTTTTTGATCGCGGCATGCCATTCATAAGGGGTCGCCGCGTATTCATAAAGTTTATGGAGATTGTATCCGTCCCAGAGCCCCCCATGGATCTGAAAATACTCGTTGTCACAGTTCAGCGTGATCGTATCTGCCGTATAAGTCTGAATCTTGACACAATCTGCGCCGGCTTTCGCCGCTTCACGTACTATTTCCAGCGCTGTATCAAGATCCCCTCCATGATTGGCGCTCATTTCCGCGATGAAATAAACCTCACCGTTTTTAATCTTTTCAAACATGTGAAACATGGTCGTTTTCTCCCCGATGCAATACCTCAATCAGATACGGCCGGTCCGGATCTCTTTCCTTTATCATCTTCTCCAGCCCGGAAAGATCCGGCGTAACGGTCCTAAAATCCACTTCCGCATTCCCACTCTCTTCGTCAATCCACAGCGCTGCATAGGAAAACCCCTTTCCATCACGCGGCTGACCAAGAGACCCAGGGTTCAGCCAAAGTGTATTTCCTTCTCTCCTTACCATCCGGTAATGGGTATGTCCTGTCAGTATCACACGCTTTCGATTGTCCGGAAAAACCGGGAGGGTTGTATCCGGATACAGCCTTCCCCTGACCGAATCGTCCGGACTTCCGTGTTGAATAAGAATCTCCGTACACCCGCAGGTAATCTTTTCCCGAACCGGAAGGCTCCTTAGGAACGCGAGAACAGCCGGATCCTTATCCCGATACGCGGAGCTGTATTTCTCACAGATTTTTGCCGTACGCTCTTCATCCTCGTATGCATCGATATACTTCTCATCGTGGTTCCCACGTACACTGATCAGATTCGGGATTGCCCGGAGCTGTTCCATGCAAAGCGCCGGATCATAATAATATCCTGCCAGATCGCCCAGAAAGATATATTGTTTTCCTTCTTCGAAAGGCTCTGCTTTCAAAAAAAAGGAGAGCGCCTCACTATTCCCGTGGATGTCCGAAAAGACGATAAACTCTTTTTTCATAGCTCTTCCGTTTCTTTGAGATAATCATCTAGAAGAGGGTAAAGCCATGACGAAATCTTCTCAAACCGATACCCGAGCTGCCTAGATCTCTCCAGGGAATAACTATGGGAAAGCATCCCGTTATAGGGCGCCGGATCTCCGTTACTTGATATCTCCGGATTCTTTCCTGTTTTTTTCGACAGATAGCTTAATATCTCATTGATGGAAACGGTTCCCTCGGCTGCGCCATTGATCGTGCCCTCAAAATCTGTTTTGAGAAGGAACGAAAAGAATTCTCCCGCCTCTTTCTCTTCGATAAATCCGATCTGTGCATCCGCATCATCGATCATCATAGCTTTTCCTTCCGTCAGATGCCGTACATAAAAACGCAGTCGGTCCGTGTAGTCATGTGGCCCAACCACAAACGGATACCGCACAGAGATCTTTCTCTTCTGCTCCGCTTTCCCCTGATACTGAAACAGCACCTGTTCCGACCGTTTTTTATTGGTCGCATAGTCCGCTTCCATACGGTCATTCCAGACAATCTCAGCGGAATACGGGTCAAATTCCTCTTCTTTGATCTCAAAATGATCATGCATATAAACGCTGCAGGTGGACATATGGATCAGCGTCTCACAATTCACGGCATCCATCACAGCGCGTAGCTCATTAGAGGAATAGGTGATCTTATCGATCACCGCATCGAATGAAAGATTGCCCAGTACCTTCTCCACCTGACTGTAGTCAAACAGATCACAGCGGATCCTTTTCACTCTGTCTCCGAAATTATCCGGAGTCAGACCACGGGTTGCGATCGTGATCTCGTGTCCTTCGGAAAGTAACTTTTCAATCATCGGGATTCCAAAAAATCGGGTCCCGCCAAGAACGAGGATGGTCATAAATCTACTCCACAAATACCAGTTTTCTATTATCTTTGTCAACCCGATATAACCCATGTGAAACAATCCTATCCGGATCTTCAAACAGATCTCCGTATGTGTTGAGAAAATAATCATTCAGATTATTCAAGACCACATAATCATAACTATTCATCAGAGAATCCATCCAATCATCCGCTGAAATCTGAATTGAAAAACAATCTCCTTCATAAAAAGGTCCCCCTAAACTCCCTGTCCCAGAAAGCTTCCAGGGTTTTAGAACATAGCGAAACACATTAAAATCCTCTCCGGAGGATTCCTCGGAAACCATATAGATATCTGTATCTTCCGGCAGTTTCCTGATTTTAGAAGCAACCTCTTCATAACCGGAGCGGTATGCATTTGAGACAGCCACGCTTTCCCGTGAAAGATAAAACTTCATCTGGTCAACCGGGCCAGTACAAACGGAAAACAATAAAAGCAGCGCTGAAAGCGCAGCAGAGGCTATTGCTTCCAGATTTGTCAGAATCCATACAGCAATCAAGACCAGAAATTCAAGCACCGCAAGGTATCCAATCCCCATAAACCGGTCGAACGAAGCAAGATTCTCTGCTTCGTAATCTGTAAATCTTGATATATAGAGCGCCCCGAGTCCAAGCACATATACTGCAAGCATCAGAAACATCATGATGCTGATCAGAATCGACCGTCCGATATCCCTTTCCACTTTTTTTTGATAACAGATAACAGCCAAAATGAAAAGAAGTATCAAAATCACCGTCAAAAACGCATAGCCGACACTTAATTGTCCGATATGCAATCGTTCTGCAAAGAATTCATGCGAGAAGCTTTGTACAACGTTATCCCTTGCATACTCCGTATCAGTCTGCCCGAACCAGAGAATACTCAAGAAGGTGGTAAAGCGAACCGGAACCGATGCACTTGGTATTCCGGATATCCGCAGTTCATTGTTCCACAAAAGATGAGGCAAATACGCCGGCAGAAGCATTAAGAGTGGAAGTATAATCAAACGTATCTTTTGTTTCCAAATGGTTGCTTTTTCAAGGATCTCTTTTCTGTTTTGGTGCCACTGTTCCAACACAAAAGTCAAGGCTACAAATAATGATAAAAGCCTTCCGGCATCTTTAGCAAGAGTCAACGTGAATAAAAGAAGCCCGAGATAAACAAGATCCGTCCTGTCCTTTTCTCTGTGTATAAAAATGTATGCCATCCCACACCCGGCGCACACTCCGAGAAATGCATCAATATACAAAGACATATAAAAATCCTTGTACAATAAAACCGGCGCCAGAAGTATAATAAGCGGAAGTAAAATTATCTCAACCGGACGTCGAAACTGTAGCTTCTTAAGGAATGGCATAATCAAAGAAACAGACAGTATCTGATATGCAAAGTACACCCTCCATTCATTAAAGAGTTCTCCCGGATGCATCCATAAATACAGCCTCTCCAGAAAAAACTGGAATAGAGACATCGAAGGCGGATAATTGCTAAACATTGACCCGGAAGCAGGATTCGTCACAAAATCATCTACCGTCACCATCGTTTTCACACTGTCGATCCAGTGTGTAAACTCATCCCATCCGGTTGCAAGTTTGCCGTTATCAAAATAGGAAAGTGCAAAGAAAATAAACAGAAACACCACAAAAGCCGGTGTCAGAAGATTGTCTTTGAGATGTCTTACCGTCTGACCCTTTTCTTTTTTTATGGTGAATACACCGCTGCAGGCGAAAATGCCAATATACAGAATAATCACAATCACTGCACCAACAGAAAGCGGGATTCCAAGAATACCTGTCAAAAACAGAATCAGAATGATGCCCATCGTGTTGATTGGAAGCAGTTCCTCAAATCGGCGTTTTGTGAGAAAGATACCGGCGACCACACCGCAAAGAATGATAATCAGAAAAAGAAGATTTGTTAACATACTCATCAAACCTCTTCACGGAAGGTATCCGGTTTCTCCGGATCAAAAACTTCATTTGCCCACATGACCGTGACAAGATCTTCATGGTCAGATAGATTTGTGATACTATGTGCATAACCGGGCAGCATCTGAACGGCCTGCGGGCAATCTCCCTTCACCTCAAATTCCAATACCTCATCCGTTCCAAGCTTGCGCTGACGGATCATACCATGTCCGGAAACCACGATAAATAATTCCCATTTACTGTTGTGCCAGTGTTCTCCTTTGGTCTTCCCGGGTTTTGAAACATTCACTGAGACCTGTCCATGGGAAGCAGTGTGCAGTATCTCTGTAAAGCATCCACGGTCATCCTGTTTCGTTTCCAAGGCATAGTTTGCTTTTTCCGGAGGGAGAAATGAAAGATATGTCGACAATAGTTTTTTTTCAAAAGAGTCCCTGGGTAATTCAGGAATGGTTAGTGTTATAGGCATATCATGGAACATTTGCAGGAGTGAAACAATTTCACCAAGCGTTGCATGATAGGTGGTTGGCACATAGCAGTACCTGCCTTCCGGGTTCGGAGTTATGTCTGCTCCCTGAAAATCACAGTGATGTTCTTTTCCCTCCAGTGTATCCAGAAGTTCTGCCACAAGATCATCAATATATACCAGATCCAACTCCGTAGACGGATCGTTCACCTGTATCGGCAAATCTCTTGCAATGTTGTAGCAAAAGGTTGCCACCGCGCTGTTATAGTTCGGCCTGCTCCATTTCCCGAACACATTCGGAAATCGATAAACAAGCACAATTGCACCGGTTCCCTCTTCATATGTGAAAAAAGCATCTTCCCCTGCCACCTTGGACTTCCCATATTCCGAGCCCTCGAATCGTCCGGTGAGTGTCGCCTGCATCGAACTGGAAAGCATTACCGGACATCGATTCCCCGCTCTTTTTAGACACTCCAGGAGTTCCACGGATGCTCCATGATTTCCGCTCATAAACTCCGAAGCATCCTTCGGTCGATTCACTCCGGCAAGATGAAACACAAAATCTGCCTTTTTGCAGTACTGCTCCAGCTCTTCCGCAGTAGACCCAAGATCGTATTCATAGATATCATCTATCCTGATATCACGCGTCCGATCCTTACCATCCCGGATGTTTTTCAGATTCCAGATGAAGTTTTTTCCGATAAAACCGGCAGCGCCGGTGATTAGGATGTTCAATACGAATTCTCCAATAGCTATTCTATCATTTTATACACATATATCTCATAGGGCGATTCCTCATCAGTGTATACTCCGATCTCCTCAAATCCTAAAGCATCCGCATTCCTTACAGATACCCTCGAAAAGATATACTTCCCCTCAAGTTGCTGAAACGCTTCCGGATCAATCAGAAGATCTGCCTCATCAGTATTCATGGTTCTCTCCGGCTCATATGTGATCTCTTTCGAAAAGAGATACGCTCTTCCTCCCCAGTCGTCAAAATAGGCTCTGTTGTATTCATCGACTGCAAGCTCCGGAGCGATCACTTTGCGGAATGCCTCTTTATAGCTCATGGGATATAGTGTAAAATATCCGTCCAGTGTTGAAATTCCATTGTACTGGAGGATTGCCGGGTGCATACCATATGCCGCAGACCATTCTCCATCATACCCGATATCCTTTTTTATTCTATCAAATAATGAAGTGGAATAAAACTCCCGATATGAAAGATGCGGTTCTTTTCCAGAAAGCTTTACATAGGTATCGTATATGCCGGGAATGTTAAACACGATCGGATTATACATATGCGGATAAAATAAGACAATCAGAGACGCCAAAATCCATGCCAGGTTTCGCAATAACGGTTTCCCAATCCTCCCTAATACCATAAAAAAGGCAAAATACCACAAGAACGGATTAAACCATAAAGTTCTGGAAAAACCAAAACCCGAAAGAGAAGGCAACACGGTATCTATGAGATCATGAAAAGCCTTTGTCTTCTCAAATCCATAGAAGAATGCATTAAAACCAATCCATAAGTAGATCCAATTCAAAGGATCCTTAATGATCTCTATTCCCTTATGTCTTCGAATTCTGGAAATTGTTTCGTATAACAGCCAGATAGTACATACGGGCAATACCACCCATATATGTTCCGAATCACAGGCATCTGTGCCATGTAAAAAAGCATTCCATCCGGCGGAAAGTGCTTCCTTTACTCCATATTCAATTTCTGCATAGCTTTCCCGCATCGAAGAACCGCCTGAAATCAGGACAGAATAGAACAATCTCCATTCCGTCCACAGAAAACCAGCCGCAATCACGACTGCCGAAAGCAACATACGAAAGGCCGGTTTCTTTTTTACAATCCAGTTAATCAGGAAGAATAACACCAGATATCCACAGATGAATATGCCAAAAAAAACGAAGTCTGAAAAAACAGGATACAATAGCAAAAACAGATAATAGCGTTTCTTCGGCTTTCGATATAAAAGAATCAGAATTCCAAGCAAAAGCGGCAGTGATGCAAAGGAAATCCCTTCCACCACAAATGAGGGGAAGCTTCCATACAACAAACCACAGATTATAGCCAGATTCTCTTTTTTCTTATCTACCGGAAAGAGAATCCTGGATAACAGGAAGAACCCCAAAACCGAAATCACAATCCGAAGGTACCAGTTGATCACCATTGCGACAAACTTTGGAAAAACCATAAATGTCCATGCATAAAGCTTAAACTCGGAAGGCATCAGATTTCGGTCAATTCCGCCCAGCATCGGCATTTGGGCATCTATGCTCCAGAAAATCTGCTTATCTTTCAACATGGAATAGAATGCATGCGTTCCATCCAGGTGATCGTGAATTGCTATAAATAAATCCTCCCCGTATATGCAAACGCCGATTATTGTCACAAAAAGAAAGGCTCCCACCAATATGAGCCCCCAGTTTGTTTTTATTCTTTTCAATGCATTACTTTTGTCCAACAGAATGATCTCCCATATCAACAAGGATCTTTATTCTATTTCTTATTATATGAAACACCCACTCAACAAACAATGGTCCAGCCAGCATAACTGCAAAATAAATCATCCATCTGCCAACAAGTGGAACTATCGTTCTGAGAAAATGATTTGCCATATCCAAAAACAGCTTATGGTAAAGAAATAAAAACAACGTATGCTGTCCAAGCCTTCCAATGACGTCTATCGGCTTCTTCAGTACGCCCTTGTCTAAAAGGGAAAAAAGTGCATAACAGAAAAACAATAACACTATCGACGTACACATCAGTATAAGACCGGGTGGGTTTGTGCCTCCCTGAACAGGGGAAAATCGATCAATTACTTCCTGCTTCGAGAAAACCAGACATTCAAACAAAACCGTCAGCGGAGCAGAAACAGAAAGAACCAGTCCAATCTTCTTTCCGGAATCCGCATGGAAGATCCGGTGTTTTTCCATTATCATCCCCAAGTAGAATAAGAACAGGAAGGTTCCTCCGAACAGCTTCCCCCCGCCTCCTGCAATCGATAAAACATTTGTGTAATTCGTTGTCCAGATGGAAAACAACAGGATAGTTGTCCCTATCACCGTTTCATAAAGAATACCCTTTTTATTTATCGGGATACGTTTCAGTATCTGATAGAAGGGCCAGAAAAGAAACATCAGCTGGATGTACAATGCAACATAGTACAGCGGCCCGGATGCATTAAAGTGTATGAGCGACAGCAACAGCACTTTCAGATCAATGCCGTTCATTACGATCGAATATATGACCGATGCAACAAGATATGCAAAAAAAAGCGTCTTTATCTTATGAAAAAAGGTTCTGATCCATCCCTTGTCCGCATATTTTTCTGCTGTCATATAAGAGGTGATTCCCGATAGCAGAATAAAAAGAGGAACCGCAAAATGCGTCATTCGCTGTAATCTCGAATCGGTATAGAGCATCCCGTATACGTGATCCAGCATAACCGCTATGATTGCTACAGCCTTTGCACAGTTAATCCATACAATCTGCCGATTTTTCATCTGTGGATCCATCTTCCTCTTCTTCCAGAATATATGGCGGCCGATTTCTGGACGCGTCAAAGGTTCGCCACAGGTATTCGCCAATAATACCAATTGTCAACATAATCACACCAAAACTAAACAACTGGAAGATAAACATTAATGCAAATCCGGTTACCTCTATCTGTCCGGCCAATTTCAATATTATCTCCAATACTGCCCAGATCATGGCACCGATAAAAGAAATTGCCCCAACAATCTCTACAATCTTTATGGGCAACGTTGAAAAACTGAAAAGAGTATCCATTACCAGACGAATCTTTTTTTTCAACGTCCAACGGCTCTCCCCAATCTCCCGTTCTTTTCTTATATAAGAAACGGTCGCTGTACGAAAGCCACTCCACAATATCTGCCCCGTCAAAGCACTGTTTCGCTCTTCAAGAGATGTTAATACCCTGATCACCTTTCTATCAACCAGATATACGTCAAAGCCTCCTTTTGGCATGGAAGGCAGTGCCGTTTTTCGAACCAGATTGTAATAAAAATTCGCAAAAAAAGTCTGTCTCTTTCCCTCTTCCCTGCCGGCTCTCGTTGCAAGAACTACACGATATCCCTCTCTCCATTTTGCAACCATATCAAGAATCAGTTCTGTCGGCTCCTGCAAATCCGCCGCTTTCACCACGGCGCAGTCTCCTGTTGATTTTTCGAGTCCGCAAAGAATTGCCGCATGCGATCCGAAATTCCTGGACAGACGGAAAATATGAACATTTCCGTCCCTGTCCCTGAGATTTTTCATAACCTCATAGCTTCGATCGCCGGATCCATCATCCACCATGATGATTTCGTAATCATAATCAATCCGATCTATCACCTTCTCTTTAATATCTGTGTAAAGAGGTTCTAAATTATGTTCATTATAGTAGACCGGTATTACTATAGAAAGCTTCATGCTTTATCATGTCCCCTTTACTTCACGTACAAACTCATCGTAATTTCTGATGTATTCATCCGGGATATAATGCTCGCTTGCAAGACAAAGCAGCACTGAATCTTCGCTGAAATCATACATATCTTTCCATATCATCGTCGGAAGATAAATGCCGATATGAGGTCTGTCCAATACAAACACCTTTTCTCTGCCAAACCCGTCTTTTACACATACTTTACTTGTTCCTGCCACATTGATCAAGACAAATTCCGTTTTTTGATTGGCATGTTGTCCTCTTACGACGGTTGCATCCGATCCGTAAATATAAAAAGCCCGCTTGATCTCGAACGGAATATCCATCCCACCTTCCACGATTACGAGGTGTCCTCTTTCATCTCCACGCTGAGGAAATTCCAGCATTCGCATCTTATCAAAGTTACTCATTTATTTATTCATCCCTAATCATCATAATATGCAGCGAAACGAAGGACCCTTCATCACTGGATCTCATATTGTCTGTAATGAATCCACTTTCTCGAAATCAATCTGTCCAGCGGGAAAACCAGCAAATGATAGATCTCATCGGCGATCCATGAGATCAAGTAAACCACCACCGCTCCAAAGAATATCCCTCCAATCATAATATACCATACCGAATTGACAAGGAATTCCTCTTTCATATAAGGAATAAAGGCGGCATGTAGAATATATACCGTAAAAGAAGCTTTTGCCAATCGATTGATCACCACATGATTTCCCATCTTCATTTTTCGGAAAAGCATAAACACACTGACCGCTTCAAGGATAACAAGCGGATTACAATAGGAATGGGCAATACTCTCTTCAGTTCCAAAATAACGCGACAGATAAACAGTCCCATAATTCACTGCAACTGTACATAAAAAAATGCCCCCCCAACGGATCCTCCATAGTCTTTCCTCATATTCCCTTATCATATATCCGATAAGATACACCAGCACAAAATTAATGATCGTATATCCGTACAAGCTTCCGGATATGCTGATCGTACTTAACCCATTGTACATTGTACCGGTCCAGTTTTCCAGAAGATCAACAAGTGTCGGATAAACGGAAAAAAGAATAATCAGAATCAGCAGAAAAGTCCCTCTTTCTTTCTCCGTAATCATTTCCATCAGTTTATTCAGATAAGGAGAAATGATGTAAAGAGCAATATAGAGCATAACAAACCAATTAACGGGAAGACACCGCTTCAAAAAATCAGGAATCGAAAATGTTCCATTTCCCACAAAAGTGCTGATAAGATAAATAACGACCGAAAACAATGAAACCTGAAATACCATCTGTAATGGCTTTAATAAATCTCTTTTCTTTGACACTGCCAAAAAATAGCCGGAGATCAGTACAAACACATTCACCGCACATCGAAAAATACATTGCATAGCCTGAAGAATCCCGTCGTTCAGAGAATCACGTTTTACCAACTCCATTCCGCCGCCCGCGCCGTTAAAATGTAAAACTATCACACCTAGCGCTGCCAAAATTCGAAGCAATTCGATATTTGATTCCCTGCCGATATTCTTCCGCTGTACAAACTGATTCATTTCCGTGTTATCTCCGATTTCTGCGGACAAACCCTATTCAAAAAAACATCATAATCCCTGATATAGTCCGACTCATCATATAATTCCGATGCCAGAACCATCAAAACAGCATCCGGAGAAAAGTCAAACATTTCTCTCCAGATATCATTTTTTATATAAAGGCCTTCATATGGTTTATCCAGAATCACAATCTCCTGTTCTCTGCCGTTGTCCAAACGAATCTTGCAGCTGCCATGTACACAAATTAGAATCTGTTCCAGCGCCTTATGCGCATGCTTTCCCCGAACCGCATCAATCGCAGTATCATACATGTAATATACACGTTTGATATCAAACGGTATTTCTTTCATTTCTTCCAACGCCACCAGTTGTCCACGGTCATCACCGTGAGGACTGAACTGCACTTTTCTTAATTTCATACCTCAGCAATCCATACTCTATTTTAAATTATACTTCTGAAACAGCCTCGCAACGGGCTTCGAAACAAAAGTATGAAGTATTACAGCAAACCCCGTACATGCAAGAAAGGCAGCGATCAACTTGAATGCATCACTTTGAATCCCTGTGGACTGACAAATCATTTGGACTGTTGGCCAAACAAACATCTGTACCAGATAAAACTCATATGAAATATTACTCAAGTAAGCCAGCACCTTATTTCCGCGAAAAGTTTTGCTCTTTTGATTTCCAAAAGACAGCATCATAAGCATGAAAACCGGAAGCACAATCCAATTATATAACATATAATTTCCTTCCGCTATATGTAAGCGTACTGCGGCTGATACTCCTAAAAGCAAAACTACAATTTCTATCAACGCCGCTGTTCGGGTGAAAAAGAATCCTTTTTTTTCAGATCCCGACGGGCGATTCACCGAAGAGGAAATCAGAATCCCGAGCAGGAATTCAAGACAACGGTAAAACGGGCTCGCATAAGTCGATAAAATATCATAATACCAAACAATAAAAGGAGACAAGAACAATAGCATCACACAAACTCCAACAAAAAATCTTTTTGTTTTCTCAGTCAGCTGTTTAATAATCTCCTGAAAAAAAGGGTAAAGAATATAGCAGATGACCATACAAGAAACAAACCATGTGGTGCCATTATGTGATATCCCTCGAATTGTGGAAAAAGTTGCCTGCATACCTGTGGCTTCGATAGGTGCAAGCATCAGATTTTCCTTCCAGGATTCCGATCCAATCAGAAGAAGATATAGCAACGCTACTATCCAGTAGGCAGGCATGAGCGCAACCAGCCTTTTGATATAGAATCCCTTGATGTTAATCAAAACATACAGATTACACTTATGATATACACAATAAAGAACATAACCGGACAACATGAAAAAGCCTGTCATAAAGACTGCACCCATACTGAAAAAATCTGTCATGATGCCATATTCTATACCCAATGTTGAGCCAGCATGAAACAAAAACACGGAAAGCATCGCCATGATACGGAAAAAATCTAATCCTATTAGTCGAACCTTCTTATGTTCATCCAATTGAGCAACCTCTGTCATAGTTTTATTCTCCCCGCACCTGCTCCCTACCCGGAACGAGCCTCCTTGAATAATCTACTTCATTACAATACGCGCATGCCTCAATATATGGCAGCCCGTAGAGTTTTCTGAGTTCTTTTTGCGCCTGTATCTTATTCTGTATAATAGCAAAATCAATATAATTTTGATTTGCATCTTCAATTCCATTATTCTCTAAAACAAATGTTCTGCAGCAACGATACAGTTTACTTCCGATCATCGTTGCGCAGTTTCTAAGCCAGCACGTATCCCAATTTTTCTTTACAGTCTCCAGATCATGATGTTTTTTTTCTAACGTATAGCCGATATCATACCAGATCGGAGTCGCTTCATCGCGATAAGGAATTCGGTTCTGTTCACAGAATTGAACCAATCGGTCGGCGGCCTTGCTAAAATTCAGATATCTGTCTATCCAAATTTCAATTTTGCTTTTTTTCAGAATTTCGAGAACATCCCCTTTCGGCCAGATAGTACCGTTTGTTATCAAAAGCACCTGTCCTACTTTCTTTTGCGACAGCAAACATTCAAGTATCTGCGATATTTCCGGGTTAAGAAGTGCCTCCCCTCCGATTACGGCAATCCGACTCACATAATCAACTTTATCTAAAAGCATTTTCAAATCTGAGAGAACTTCATCTGCAGAAAAAATCCGCGGGGACTTAATATATGGATTCCATTGGGTGCAGTATTTACATCTCAATGAACACTTTGTAGATACAACAAGATCAATATGTGGTATTTGAACAGATCCCCTCCTCGCACGTGCAACAATCAGCTTCAGTTTTTCATGAAAGCTCAGTTTCTCTTTCGTTATTCCCATATTACGACGATAGGTCAATGCATCCAAATGCAATCCGTATTCTATATTCGATTTAAAATAGTTTCTATTCATCGCTTTTTCTCCGGCCAAAGCAGACTCTTTGTTGAAGACTTCCTCTTTTACTTCTGTTTAAAAGTGAAAAACGCTTCTTATGCGGATTTTCATTTCCTTCCACCCAGTTGTATTTCGAAATCTTACCCACATAAGCAGGACTACAATCCCGGCACTGACAAGAAAACGGAAAACAACCCCCAAAATATTTGTCGAGAGATGTGTACAGATCAAATATGAACATGTAATGCATAATATTGTTGTCAGCGCATAGTGTATATGAACCCTAAAATAAATCGACACTTTCCTGTTGAGCTTTTTATGCAGAACAAACGGTTCATACCAAAACAATGTACTCAGTATCGAAACGGAGGTCGCCAGCAAAATACCCGAGACTCCGAAAGCTAAACCCAGACAGACAGAAAGAACAATATTGATAATTGCTGCCGGAATCTGAATATACTGAACCTGAACAAAAAGTCCCATGCTTTCACGATATAATGCCACCGGATAGTATACAAGCTGAATGTACAGGGATAAAACCATTGCGGCAACGCAGTATCCATCCAGAAGAAAATCTTCACCCACCCACAATGGAATAAACTGCTGTATACAATTTACAAATATGTTTCCCACTAATGCGGCACAAAATACAAAAAACATATTCAACGCTTCAAAAAGCCTGTACGACTTTTCCGTATCGTTTTCTGTCTGCAGATTACCGATTCCCGCCAGTATTCCATTTCCAAAAAGTCTCGCATAGGCAATTACATACTGTAGTAATAGGTTATAATATGCATATTTACCAACGAATACCGTTCCGATCATCGTGGAGATTAGAATATTATCGGTACACGCCAACAAGACCGATGATACTCTGTAAATAAAGGTTGCTTTTATATTTTTCCACAATTCGGTTCTGCTGACAATCACCGTATCTACTACTTCCGGATTTTTCAGATATGGGTATTGTTTCTTGGCAATATGATTCAGTACAATATTGTTACCGAGTGTACATGTAATCATGATGAGCAAATATCCGACAAAATCTCTGGTAAGCATCATGTACATGAATTGCAGGAAATACATAACAAGCTGGAAAACCATAGAACTCACATTTGAGATGTACTGCTTCTGATCCGCCACTAAAACTGCAGTTCTATATGCAAAAAAATAGGAAATTGCAGAATTGATGAGATACAGGACATAATAAAGAATCAACTCCCGTTGTGATAAAGCAGAATCAACAATAACGGGAAGAAACGGAATAACTCCAGTTCCCAGCAATAGAACGGCAATTCCTATTCCAAGATACAGCTTTCGAAATGATCCTACAATCGCGACTATCCTCTCCTGATCGTGATACGCAAGGCTCTGATACAAGAAAAAGGAAAACACATTGCCGATTCCAAGATCCGCAAGACTCAGCATACTCAGAATATTTCCATACAGTCCGTCCACTCCTGCATATTCCGTACCGAGAACTCTTGCAAATTCCGTCCGTGTTAAGAATGCAAATAAAAATATTATGATTTTTCCGGCAACCCCCGTGAAAATATTACGTTTTGAATTACTGGTTCTACTCGACATCTGATCAAAATCCTGTGCGATTCTTAAATGTGATACGATATGAGCGTTCCATAATCTCCTCAAAAAAGCTAATATCGATCCCGTCCGTCGGAGTCATTACAAGTCTGTCTCTGCCGGACAACTCTTTCAGACTACGTAAGGGAAAGCAAAACGCCTTTATCATTTTTCTCCCTCCGGACTTTTCAATATTTCGTAAATATAATCCGACTCTTTTCTCGAACCAGCTTCTTCCGGACAATGTTTTTTTAACCTCTTCATATGCCCGGTTCGCATCGTTCTGCATCCTTTTTTGTTTTTCCGCATCCTTCGACACAGTGATCCCGGTAGCATATTCATACCAGACGGTCGTTTCATCCTGGTGGATCAGAGAGATCCCATCCGCAACCATAAGCTTATACATATAGTCTTCCAGATAGATCACTTTTCCGACAATTTTCTTCAGATACTCTTTTAATACATCGGTTCTGTTAAAAAATGAAGCTCCTATGATATTATATCCCATTAAAAAGTATTCATAGATCACTGCTTCCCGGTCATATCGTTTCAGATCAAACAAATACGGTTTACGGGGTGAATTCTGAACCTGTCGAAGCCTGATCTTCCCTTCCTCCGCGTTATAAAAGACACAGTTGCTGAACGACACTTTCAGATCATATTCTCTCAAGAATGAGACCATTTTACGCAAACTGCTCTTCTCATAAAAACAATCACCCGGGGAGATCATCTTGGCAAACTCTCCCTTGGCGACCTTCACACCGGACCAAAAGTTTTTTACGGTTCCTTCGTTACTTTCCTTTTCCAAAAGTGTATACTGCTCAAAAGCACATTCCTGAAACAACAGTCTGACACGCTCAAAATAATTTTCTTTTGATCCGTCATCCGCTACTATGATCTCAAAATCCACTCCTTCCTGTAACAGAATGGACTTCAGCGTTGCGCGAAGTTTTTCCCAGACCGGCTGATAACAGGCAACGATCAACGACACCGTCACTTCTGACATATTGGAACCCCTTTAGACAAACTGATTTACGGCCCGGATCACACAGTTTTGTTCTTCCTCCGTCATTCCGTTATATAACGGAAGGGACAGTACCGTTTCCGCATCGTATTCCGTGATCGGAAGATCACCTTTCTTTTTCCCAAGATACTCATAGGCTTCTGCAAGATGAGGCGGAACAGGATAATGGATAATGGTTCCGATCCCGTTCCGGTCCAAATGCTCTGCCAATTCATCGCGTTTCTCACACTGCACCACAAACTGGTGCCATACATGGGTAGATCCTTCTCTGACAGCCGGCAGCTTGACCAGGGGATTCTTTATTTCCTGTAAGTATCTGCCGCATAGCTTTTCCCGTTCTTCCGTCAGTTCCTGCAAATGGGAAAGCCGTACTCTGAGGAGTCCCGCCTGCATCTCATCCAGCCTGGAATTTGTTCCTACTACCTGGTTGTAGTATCGCTTTTCGCTTCCGTAGTTACGGAACACTCTTGCCTTCCGGTCAAGATCATCATCATCTGTCACGATCGCTCCGCCATCACCGAAAGCCCCGAGATTTTTAGACGGATAAAATGAAAAACAACTGATATCTCCGAAGGTTCCCGTCATTTTTCCATGACATTTTGCGCCATGAGACTGTGCGCAATCCTCGATCACTTTCAGATCGTGCTTTTTGGCGATCTCCATGATCGGCTTCATATCAGATGCCTGTCCGTACAGGTGCACCACCATGATCGCTTTTGTGCGATCAGTGATCTTTTCCTCCAGTTTCGATGCGTCCAGGTTAAAAAACTCATCGGGCTCAATAAAAACCGGCGTAGCTCCGTTGATCGTGATCCCCATCACGCTGGCAATATAAGTATTACCCTGTACTAAAACCTCATCACCCTCTTTTAGCCCAAGAATCCGACATGCAATCCAGAGTGCATCCAATCCGTTTCCGACACCAATACAATGCTTAATACCAAGAAAAGAAGCAAACTCCTTTTCAAAGCCCTTTAATTCTTCTCCAAGAATGTACCAACCGCTTCGCAGAACAGACAATGCCTTTTCCTCAAACTCACTCTGATATTTTTCAAAGCCACGATCCAGTCGGCTTGGCATAATTCGTTCTTTCATACTCAACTCACTTTACAATAGTATTCTGTCACTTTTTTTACAGCTCGTATTACATCCTCCGCATCCTCATCCGTCATCTGTGGATAGAGCGGAATACTCATGATTCCGCGATAAATCTCTTCCGCCAAAGGACAGATTCCCTTTCCATATCCCAAGCTCTGATAATACGGAAACCAATAAACGGGTACATAGTGAACTTGACACTGTATGCCTTCCGCTGACATGGCCTCAAAAAACTCTCGTCTCGTACATCTCAGTGCCGCCAATTCAAGTCTTATCATATACAGATGCCTGCATGTATCAGATTCCGGTATTTCTTTCTGCAAAATAATACCGGGAAGTTCGGAAAAAGCGCTGTCATATCTTGCTGCAATCTCACTTCTCCTGACCTTGAACCGATCGATTCTGGACAACTGGCTTTCCAGCAACGCTGCCTGGAAATCTGTCATCCGATAGTTATATCCGAGAGAAATCTGTTCATAATACCAGATGCCTTCATGAGGAGCCTCTTTCATTTCCTCGTCATCATGTGTAATCCCATGAGCATGTGCAAGCACCAGTTTTTTATAAAATGCTTCATCATTCGTAGTAACAGCTCCTCCCTCCCCGGATGTGACCGTCTTCACCGGATGAAAGGAAAAACATGTCATATCCGCAAGGCTTCCGATCTTTTTTCCATCATAAGCAGTTCCGATTGCGTGAGCTGCATCCTCGATAAAAACAAGATGATACTGATCACATATCTCCCGAATCTCCCGATGCCGAACGGCCTGTCCGGTATAATCAACCGCAACGATTGCTTTTGTTTTTTTCGTAATATGAGATCGTATGCTATCCGGATCGATGTTGTAGGTTTCCGGATTCACATCGGCAAAAACCGGTTTTGCCCCGCAATAGAGAATACAATTCGCGCTTGCCGCAAAAGTCAGAGGTGTTGTGATGACCTCGTCTCCTGTCTTAATTCCTGCTGCAAGGCAGGCACAATGAAGTGCCGCCGTTCCGTTGCTTACCATTACGGCATATCCTGCTCCGGTATATGCAGCAAGCATCTTCTCAGCCTCGCACACCTTCGGTCCACATGTAATCAGGTCTCCCCGTAAGACATCAGAAACTGCTTCTATGTCTTCCTCTGTAATCCACTGTCTCCCATAATAGATTCTGTTTTCTCTGACCGGCTTTCCGCCGTTAATTGCCAGTTGTTCCATAGTCCTTCCGATCGTATAACACTTCCGGGCATTCGCCCTTCATAAATTATTTAACAGACGATACTTTTGTTCTGCCAGTATCCAGTCATTTTCATCATCAATATCCTGAACTTCCAATTCGGAAATAACAAGAGGTGATAGCCTTGTTTTCATCAGATCTCCCGTCTCTAAAAATGGTTTTTTTCGAAAGCAGAGAAATTGACCTGCGTCATGATAAACCGGCTCCAGATCCTGAGATCTTGTCTTCCCATGTTCGGGATAACACATGGCAAGCATGCCTCTCCGAATCACAAGACCTCTCTGTGGTGGATAGGAAAACTTCACCACCGGCATAACCGTGTCTATTTCCGGATTCCTTTTCAACATGGTCATTGCTTCTTTTAGTCTCTCTGCCGTCACAAACGGCGCCGTAGAAAAGAGACAACAAACATCTCCGATCCCCACATTTCTTGAATCATACACCTCCAGAACCTCTGTCAAAACATCACTGATTGTCGCTTTATCATCCGAATTCTTATCGCTCCGCCGAAACGGCACCTCTGCTCCGTAGCATTCGGCCACATCTGCAATTTCCTCGCTGTCTGTAGATACGATAATCTTGTCAAAGCACCCACTTTTCCTTGCCGCTCTGATGGAATAAGCAATGATCGGTTCTCCGCAGAACACACGGATATTCTTTTTAGCTATACGTTTACTTCCACCCCTTGCTGGAATGATGGCCAAAGTTTTCATTATTTTATCCTTATCCGGCTACCTCATAAATCGCCGTAACAAGCTTGTCCGGATCCCTTTCCACTGCAATACCGCCGTCCGCTTTTATTGCCTCCTCACAGGCAGTTCCGCGGTAGCATATGGTCTTTGTTCCACAAGCAAGCGCTTCCAATCCGGTAAGACCGAATGTCTCTTCTACACTGGGATTTACGAACACATCCGCGGCTGTATAAATCTCCGCGAGTTTCTCCATACTGTCCGTACGGGGGAGACCAAGAATATTTGAAGGCATGCTTTTTCTCTGCTTTTCTGAAAGACCGACAAGTACTATCTGATACGAATCATCAAGTCTTTTTGCCAGTTCCAGAAAATCCGAAAGTCCCTTTCTCTTTTCCCAAATATTTGCAACTCCAAGGACAATCTTTTTATCCTTAAGTCCATATCTCTCCCGGAAATCTCCCGGCATAGGATGAAAAATATGTTGATCTATCCTGTGTGGTCTTATCACCGTCCGATAATATCCCAGAAAACTCTCCTTTACAAGTCGTTCCAGCCACCGAGACGGTACATATAGCTCCATATCCGTTACTCCTCGAAAAGCTGCTTTCTTCCGTTGATAGTTTTCCCTGCTTCCGTCTCGAATCAGGCTTTTCGGATACTCATATTTCAGGGGACATTTTTCACAAGCTGTTTTCCATCTCTCACATCCAATCGCTGAAAAGTAGGAACAATGACCCGTAAACGACCAGCAGTCATGGAGCATCCATTTGACTTTCATACCCGGACGTGATTTGATCCAGCAAAACAACAGCTCATAATTCAAATAATACCCGTGGATATTATGGAGCCACAACATTTCCGGGTCAAATCTTTCTGCCCATTCCAAAAAAACACGTGTTGCATTTTTAGAAGCAAGCGCATGCCGGTCTGTCAATCTGGTATAGAGTCCATGCAGCCGGACACTCCTGTCATCTCCGATCCGAATACCGTATTTCCGATATTGTTCCGGTATGCAACTGTTCCTTCCATAAGCGGCTTTGACCTCATACCCCTGTCCGGCCATTTCATCCGCCATCTCTCCACATATTCGTCCTGTACTACCGGTTCCAAGAACCGAATTAACGATCAGCACTTTTGGCATAAACATAATTGTATAGAGAAAGCTCTTCCTTCATACGATATCCATATTCTTCAAGAAGACCGTTTACTCTTTCAAAATGCTCTGAAAAAATCTCTACAAATATTACTGGAGAATGCTTGTTCAATGTTTCTCTGGCTCCCAGGAGCAAATGATACTCAAAGGTTTCCACATCAATTTTTACAAAGTCAATCCGCTCAAAGGAAAAATCATCCAGTCTTGCAAGCTTCATTGATCCATCTGTACTGGATTTGATCTGTGCTTTTCCGCAATTATTCGGATCCCAGAAATCAAGATTGGCACTCCCGTCCTCATTCCCAAGAGCGACCGGAAATAAGGTCACTTTTTCTTCCAACGCATTTAATTCAATATTCCGTTTTAATATCCTGAACGTATCCGGCACCGGTTCAAAGCTATAAATATGAGTTGCCTCCCGTACCTTGCTCCAATACACCGTATGGTTCCCGATATTTGCTCCGATATCCAGGACAATTGCCCCCTGAATGGATATTTCTTTATCCAGCACAGCGAGTTCATCCGCTTCATAAAAATCACCATACGTCACAATATTACGCTGAATGAAATCATGATCATATGCCGGAAGATATAGGCGGATTTCTTTTCCATCTTTTGTAAAGGTATACACGTATCCATCCCGGATCATCCGATCAATCTCCGGCTGATAATCCCACAGGTTCCCTCTATGTTCCAAGAAAAGCTTCAGCCCGCAGCATAATCTCTTCCAGTTCCGCCGAAAACCCGGCGGCATATCCTGTGTATCCCGAATCAATGCTCCTATATACCGATTCCAGCCATACTTTTGTTTCCATCCCATCTCTTTTTCTCCGATTCACTCTGCTTTTTCTTTTTTAAAACCCTCCGTACTTTCCTTTTTGAACAAAATCCGTAACGTCATAATGATGATTTTAAAATCAAGGAGCAGAGAATAGTCTTCAATGTACATGAGATCCATACGAATTTTGTCATAGGCAGTCGTGTTATACTTGCCATATACTTGCGCATATCCGGTCAGTCCGCCCTTTACCTTAAGACGATTGATAAACTCCGGTATCTGTTCCGTGTACATATGCACATGCTCAACGCGCTCCGGACGGGGACCGACAATAGACATATCTCCTTTCAAAATATTCAAAATCTGAGGGATTTCATCCATTCTTGTCGCACGTATTCTTTTCCCTACCTTTGTAATTCGGGGATCCCCATCTTCCGCCGGAATGACATCGCCGTTTTTTTCCGCATCTACAATCATACTACGGAATTTCAGGATGTCAAACTCTCTTCCGTCCTTTGTCACGCGCCGCTGTCGGTAAAAAACCGGTCCACCGTCATCAAGCTTGATCAGCATCGCAATGATCAGCATCATCGGAGCGGCAATCACCATGGCAAGTATACAAAGGAAAATATCGAAAAATCTCTTCAGAAATGCCTCCCCCGGAGACAAGCCATTCCCGCGAACCAAAACCAACGGCGTATCCACAACATTCACGTCTGACGCACCACGGAGCACAATATCCGAAATCTTGGGAACAATATATACCTGTATCCTGTTTTGATAACAATACTTGAGGATATCATTCCTCAATTCCGCTTCTATATCATTAAGAAGCACCGCATTATGATGGGAAATCTCCTCTCGTATTCGACCATATCCCACGGATGCCTGAATCATCCCGTTCACATGATAACGATCCTGATGCCGATCCATTTTATCCTTTAAAGCTGCCGCATTCTCGGATCCATAGATCATCAGCATATCCTTTGGCACATAGAAAACACGATACAGCTTTGAAAAAAGCGTTGTACAGCATATCATGACTACAAAATCGATTACTGTCAGCAACAGAATCGGCTTGAAGCCCGTCAACGCATTGACCATCAAACTCAGCTGCAGATACGTCAGCAGATTGGCTAACAGTGCCGCAACCCATTGCGAAATAGTGCTGTCAAGGATCCTGAGATTTCCGAATTGCAGCCCATCACACAGTCGAAGCATAAGATACATAATCACTGCGTAAACGATCATGAGGACGATTTTCCCTCGACCGAGATATGGATAAAAGGCAGACGACGTGGAATATGCGTTTCTCCACACCAAATAAAAGATCCATGCAAGCAACACGGTCTCCCCAAGGCTTTCCAAAACTGCAATTGTTCCCTTGATTTGATCAAATTGTACTTTACGGGCTCTACCATCCATTCTGTGCTTTGATCTTTCCTCGAGTTTTTTTTCTTTCATGGTTCTTATTTTACATCAAATACAACCAGCAGAGTTCTTCTTTTATCCTAACAGGCTCTCAAGCTTTTTTGACAGGGCATTCTCTATCCTCATACAGCCATCCCCGATCTTCAGCAGCGAAAAAAGCCCCACCCGGATCCTGCCAAGTAATGAGCAGCCAAGCCAGATCAGAAAGGCTGTCAGGATGACCATACCTATAGTTCCCAATGCGGGCAGCGAAACGTATCCCATAAATCGTCTCTCCATAAAAGTGCTCACAACAAGAGGATGCTCATGGATCAGAAAGACATCAAATGCAACCGGAGCAAAAAAAACAATCCATTTTTTTGCAGTCTCTCCTATTTTTATTTTCTGAAGAAACAGGAGGAGTTCCACTCCGGCCAAAAAAATAGTTGGTGAAATATAGCTGATAAGATGCATCCCCTCACCCGGCACTCCAAGCAGTCTGGAATGTATCATCTGCAGGAAGTATTTGCTTGCCCAGGTCATAAGAACGAGCAGAGTATAATTGCGAAGATGAGCAGCAGCGCTCTTCTTTCGCCCAAACCCGAATTTACGAAGACACCCTCCTACGAGATACATCAAAGAAATCCATATCACGCTGTATCCCTTACTGAGACCGAACAAATCCTCTCTCATAAAAATCGGCAGAATACAGAAAACGGCGAAAACAGATCCGAGAAAAATTTTTCCCTGCTTTTCTGTCAAATGCTCTAACACAATTCCAAAAAACGGAGTAAAAAAGAACATGGCAAAATAAACCGTGAAATACCAGTAAGTTCCGGTTGCAAAAGGAAAAAGAGCTGCCAGATAATCCTTCCATGTGATCTGTGCAAGATTTGTGATATGAAAAATCACTGTAATCAGAAGTGTATAAAAAATAACCTCAAAATATAAGCACAAAAGATTCTTATAATGCACTTTTCTCCCATATCCTACAAATCCAGATATCAGGGCAAAACAGTTTACACCACAAAAAGCGGCAATCTCAAGCAGCCATGCACATTCATACTGAGGTGAAAAGACCTGTGCTGTCTCCAGAACTTTTCCCTGTCCCAGCACATGCATTGTTGCAATCATGAACATAGAAACGATTCTGAGGAGATCGATTCCCATATTTCGCTCTGTTTTCTGTTCTTTCATGATCCTTTCCTTCTTCTTAAGCCTCTCGACCTACCAAATTGCAATAGTCTCCGTAGTCTGCAATATGAACCCGGGAACATATACTTAATACGATTATTCAACCTCTCTTTTGCGGTTGATTGTGCCTGATAGATTGGGTTTTTTTCCCAGTCCGGAAATTGTTCTTTCAATGAACGCATCAACTCACGCATTACATTCAAAGGAGGTTTATCATAGGTATGCAGGAAAAATCCATATGTCATAAACGTCCGCCTCTCAGTATATCCGTACTCAAGTACCGTTTGAAAAGCTTCATATTGACTTCTCCGGCGAAACTCCCCGATCATCCGATCTTCTAATGTAATACGATCGTAAACACCCGGATTGTTGCGTCTCTGTGTGGTAGAGCTTCCATTTCTGCGGTAAAAATAGCAGCAGGAATCCACAAAATGCACAGAATGTAACTGTGCCTTTACAATCGGTCCCCAATAATTGTCTTCATAGCTGACTCCTTCCGGAAAGAACAATTCATTTTCCAGAAGAAATTCCCGGCGATAAAGCCACGTGACGGATCCGCCAACCGGCAGGATCATCAATTCTGTCTTCTCCTCCTTAGAAAGTAGATGATCCGAAATGCTTCGAGCCGTTGCAGCCCATTCCGGGGATTTCCAACCTTCACGGGCAGTTATCAAAGCCGGGAGATCAGCATTCGCCGTTACTTCCTTCATCCAGACAAACGAAGCAGTAACATCATATTCCGTGATCGCACGGTAAAGGAGTTCAAACATATCCGGAGAAGCAAGATCGTCGCTATCAATAAATCCGATATACTCTCCGGATGCAGCCAGAATTCCGAGATTCCTGGCGCCTCCTTGATGGCGGTTCTCTTCGGATGCAATTACACGTATCTTATCCGGATGCTTTTTCTCGTTTTTTTTCAATAGCTCTAATGAGCCATCCGATGATGCATCATCCACAAATATCAATTCCATATCTTCCATCGTCTGGGCAAGAAGACAGTCGATACATTCCTGAAGATACAAGGAAGTATTATATACAGGAACAATCACGCTGATCATGTTTTACCTCTTGTAAAAAGTCGTCTCCCTGCTCTCGCAAAAAAACGCCCGGTTCCCTTTACGATACGATTGACGATATACACTACATAATTCTTCATCCAGACTATGATTTTTTTGTTCGCCTCTGTCTTGAATTCTCCCGATTTTTGGGTATATCGGCAAAATTTTCCCGTAATTCCCACCAGAAAGGGGCCACATGAATAATAATCGTAAAATTTGAACTTCGGATATGTTCCGACAAAATCCACTCTGATGTCACCACTCTGACAGATATACAGCTGTCTCACATTCACCGCCTGAGATTTCTCCAGAATGATCTGATGGATCCCTTTTTTTGCAAAAACGACATTATGAGCAGCACTTCCTTCCAGAGAGGCCAATTCTTCACATCCTGAAAGCAGAAGGATCTGTTCTTCAATCGGAAGCTTTTCCGGCTCCATGATGTGAAATCCGTTTTTTCGGAAGAAATCCTCAAGCTCTTCCTCTCCGTAATCCTTTAGCGGTCTGAGTCCCGTACGTGTCATATAGATTCTTTTTTCCACCGATGCATTCGGGTTCTTCCTTTTGATTTCTTCTGCTGCCTTTTCAAAAATCACCCGGAATTGATCTGTATACCCCTTCGGTGAGATGGAAGGTTCCGGTATCAGAATACGGGAAAACCGGATCGGTTCATCTCCTTCCCGTAAGAGAAGAAGTCTCTCCTCCGGAATGCCAATTATTTCCAGAACCTTTCGTATATTAGCTAAAAGCCTGTCATTTCCGCGTTGGCAAAAAACAATCCTGCTGTCCGGATCTGACTGAATCGGATACCAAAGCCTCTGCGACCAGTCTGTAATAAAATGACCCCATTCATTATTATTAATAAAGCCTCCAAAAATAACCTGTTCCTCAGAGATATTCCCTTTATTTTCATAAGAATAGAAGCCTCCCCAGTCTGCACTATCGCTCCTGTTGAACGGCAGATAAAAAGAGGATTCCACAATAAAAGTGTCCTCCTGATCTAAAACCCCTCCCAGTCCATACGTCAGACTACGGTCTTTTTTCAGCGGGAGTATTACTCCGTTTTCCACCTCCCTGACCCCAAGCTCGTGTGGATGATAACGGTTCAAAAGGCAGGAATGATCCTTTATGGAATTACTGAACTCATAATTCACTTGCCACATATTCTATCATTATATATTTTTTTTCATAATTGAAAACGTATTTGTTGTTCCTATGCTCTGATATCCGTTCTCTTCCATCTGCTCCAGCATCTCCGGCTGATTCAGGCATACAAAATATATCTGTTCCTCATGTTCCGCCTCCACACCCCTCAGATAATCATCAAGATCTCCCGATTCCGACTCTATCTCATTCAACGTAACCGGAAATGTTTTCGAGAGCATGATATTGGAATCATACTGACGGATTCCCCATGTCACAAGATCTGTTCCGTATATTTCATCAAGCTTTGGTGGTATATAAACCCAGCAGCGCTCTCCTTCCGGCAAATCCTCCTCAATCTGATCGCAGATTTGAACAGCTTCTATATTGATTTTATAAGGATTATCCACCTCCATATACATCTCGTGATCCCTCGGCGTAATCCCGGTAAGAACAATCAAAACCGCAACCCCGGCAAAAACAATATCACCGGCGATACGAGGAAGGGCGTCTATGAAACCACTTACCACATAAGCCACTGTAAAAAAAACAGGGAGGATCAGGAATACTCTGGCATACGTTGACATGTCAAACCACATCAGTTTTGAATGAAATATCAGTCTTGTAAAAATGGGATTATAACAAATCCCGATCATGACAACAACGGAATACCAGAAAACGGAACGATAAGCATCCCTCCATTTTTCCCTTTTTCTTGCAAGAAAGAGCACAAAAAGACAGGCAATATAAATCCCGAAATAGATATTGTTTTTCCAAAAAAAAGGATGGAGCTGTCTGATCAAATCAAAATTTTCCGACCAATCCCAAGAAAAACCGCCCTGCATGATATTAACTCCCTTTAAGAGGTTAGCACAGCCGCCATCAACACTACACCTGTAGGCAGAAGAATCAATAGCGTATCCAGCAACAATCTGATTCTTTTTGTCTGTATTGTCCGGACCACCCCAAAGATCACCACAATGATCGAAGAATAGCCAACCCCCATCAGTGATACCGACCCATTCGCAAACAGTGCCGTTGCAAGCAGAAGCTTCCTTTTCCAGTCTGTTTTGTCATCAAGATATCGTATCAGAAGGTAAAACAGGAACGGCATCATGATCGTATAAAGTACAGATTTTCCTTGCCATGGCCATAACAGGTATTTCCGCGAGAAAAAGTGATAGGAGATATTCTCAAACTCCACAAACATCACAACCAAAAGAAAAAACATACCCTTTCTTCGCATATCCTCCCGAAAGAATCGCTCGGCATATAACCAGAAAACCCCATATGCGAACACTGTTGTCAATATGGGAAAAAATGTCTTGCAGAAAAGCAACGGATGAAAGTGAAAAATCCGACACCAATATGCCAGAAACGGGTAAAATGAGGTGGCCATGTATTTCAAGGAAAAAGGAGAAACCTCTGTTCCCGTTTCCGTGTTCAATCCCTGGATATGATCGGAACCGACAATATCGTTGACCATGGTAAGATAAGTTTCGTCATCCCCGTAAATAACCGGCTGAAGCGTAACAAGTCTCCAGATCTGATATACGACAAGCCCGAGCGCAATAATAAAGAAAAGCTGAAACCGAAGCTTATATTGTGTAACAGGAAATCTTTTCTTCTTCCGCAGGGAAATTACCAGTGACAAGGTCACGCCTGTGACAAGGAAGATCGAAAAAGCAATACAGAGTACCGTAAAAGGAACCTCAAATATATGCATGGGAATGCAGAGGAGGTTAAAAACTGCCATCATGGTCATCAGCCCCATTATGCCGGTCTCCAGACAATTTCCTTCCCGATACCATAGCTTTCCTACTTCAACACAGCAAAAGCAGATTATCAGAAGAATAATGATTCCTTTCACAATATACATGATTATTCTTTCCTTCGTTCCGCAAGGTGTTTCAGGATATCGTCCAGTTCCTCAAAATCATGCGGCAGCTTTACTTTCTCAGGATCACGATACAGTTTTCTGAAATCCATTGATGCCTGCACAATTTTCTCATATAGAAACTTTTCATAAACATTTCTGTACAAATGACATAAAATCACTACTGTCGGTTCCATATCATAAAGGAGCTTCGGCGTCATCTGCGCGGTGGAATAGGTGCCGATCAGCACAAGCCTTTCCATGTCATAAAAGGAGAGCTCAAGCTCCCACAATTCTTTATTATCCTCTATCCGAAAACCATCGTAAAAAGTTCTTCTCTCATCTCTTGGATGAAGTCTGACCCCTAGTATTTCTTTGTATTTCTTAAAGTGATCGCGTACTGTTTTATCAATGCTCTCTGTGCTGATCTTCAACGCATCCGGATGGGTCAGCCATACCATGTGTGACTGTTCCGATTTACAATCAGAAATCCGAAACAGTTCTTTCGCCAAAGCAAGAAATTCTCCCTTCGGTGCCGGTAACGGATACACAGGAACATCACTGTACTTTTCCCCATTACGGGTGGAATAGAGATAGATCCTGACAGGTCTGATATTTTCCGCTCCTTTTCGAAACAGCCTTGAATACAAATGATGCAGTTTGCTGGTTCCCTGCTGTTTATCATACGCAAAATAGCTGCCGGCCCCATCGTCTATAAAGCAAACTTCCGCACCTTTATTCACGGAAATCAGACAAACCGCATAACAGTTCAGGGTAGAGGTATATATCCGCTTATACTTATCATACGAAAGATCTGTTCTTCGGCTATCCCGAAGAAGAGTCCTTTTTGGAAACATGTAGGAAAGCCCATGTCTTAAATACCAATGCAGCTTACCCTCATGTTCCATGCGAAAATGCGGATTAGTCAGGATAACATTATGAAACAAAGCTTTTTCCTTTATTCTAATTCCCAGCTGCTCCGCATCCGGAAAATTGACACTCAGGTACAGATCCGCATCCTTCTGCTTTTCACTAATGATGAAATTCAGCACATTAAAAACCTGATATGCTGTATCACAGACAAAAGCCGCCCTGCTATTCATCTCCAACTCTCTTTACATCGGTATTATCTTGACTCCAACATTTTCATTGCTCTTCGCCAAAGTAATCCGTGAAATCATATAATCTGATATCCCCGTTATCCTTCGGAAGATCGGATGCGATCTCTCGCAATTTGTTAATATCCATATTCACCTGATCAAAACGGCAGTATTCACGTATCAGTCGCAGGGGATTTACGTCAAATTCGGCAGATACCTTATGAATCTGGTGCACATAGCTGCTGTGAAAGCCTGCTGCCCCACATTCTGCATCAATCGGATCAATTCCTTTTTTCTTCAAAAGCGGATAAACATATTGCCGACTGAAAAGAAGCAGATCTATTTCATCCACTCCTGTTTCATAATTCATTTTGTTGAGACAAATCGTAAATGTCTCCAACGCGGTATTTCCGGAGCTTCGTCCAAGTCCCTGCAGGGAACAATCAACAAAATCCACTCCCAGTCTCACTGCGTGAAGGCTGTTTGCCAATGCCATTCCGATATTATTGTGTCCATGAAAGCCTACTTTCAGAGCGGTATGATCTCTGATTATCTCATAATAACGGTCGATATCATCAGGAAGCATACTCCCCGCAGAATCCACAATATAGACAAGATCCGCTCCCCATGCCTCTGATTTTCTGGCCGCCTCGGAAAACTGCTCCTTAGTGGATGCATAGGATTTCATATAATTGGACATGACCATCAGATTGTGACGTTTCGCCTCTTTTATATAATCCTCTGTGGAATCAATATCCTCCACATTACATCCGATACGGATAAAACTACAGCCGTAATGCGATGCCATACTGACATCCTCCGGCATCGCTATCCCCGGAATACAAAAGACACCGTACCGGATTGTTTTCAGATTGTCTCTGGCACAACACAGATACTCCTCATCAGTATGCAACGCCCCTCCGCTTCCGGTACGATGTGTTCCGACTCCCATTCCATGACCGATCTCAACATAACGATAACCAAGATCTTCCAGACCCTTGCAGATATGTTTCTCATCGGATGTGGAAATCTGGAAATTAACCGCATAGCTTCCATCGCGGCAGGTAACATCCATTATTTCAAAACCAGTCTTCTTCATTTTTAAAACTCTCCGTTTTACAGAGTACTCGCGGTCTGGTCTTCAACAGAGCACTGAAACATCGGTCATAATCCTTCGCCGAAAAGGCAACCAGCCTTCCCTTTCCAAGAACAGTCTTCTTCAGAAACCCGCCCTCTTCACAGATTCGTCCGATCCTTTCCACGGCTGGTGCATCATCTCCTCCGTCACACACGTAATGTACGGCATAATCCCTTACCAGTTTTCCTCCAATCCGACTTTGCCCGTTAAACGCTTTGGGATACCTGTAGCTTACCCGATTTTTGCATTCAACATAATGAATCATCGTGGATGCAGTGTGAACATTCATGCAGAGTACCTTTCCCGATCTTTCCAGAAATCGTTCCCAGAAACATCCCTCTCCAAAGGCTTCATGTATATTACAGGAAAGATAATGTCTCATATGTTCCCCAATTCCGCAGATGGAAAAATTTGGATCCAGGCTTCTGTTTTCAGGGTATTCTCTGATCATGTAGCCCGGCAGCATGCCACATGGGGTCTCTGATTCATAAGGATCATAGATTTCATCATGACAGTAGGAATATGAATAGGTCGGAACAATCAACGTTCCTTCTTTTCCCAACACTTCCCGGAAAGCCCGGACAAACATACCATTCAACTCGTCTGCGGAATCACAGCCTTCCGGACGACCGAAAAACGCCAGATTGCTGTGCACAAAAACATCATCTCCACTTTGAATTCCCACCTTCCGAAAGGAATTCACGATATCCGAATAACAATAGTCAACCGTTCCCATTTGCTTTCTTCCTTAGCAGTTCTGTCAAACCATGGATCGTTGAAATCGCCGGATTCGCAAACTCTTCATTTGTAAACTGAATATGAAAGGTCTCCTCGACAGCACTCATCAATGCGATAAAGCCAAAAGAATCAATATATCCGGCCACGAAATAATTTTCCTCCGGATTATTTCTCAGCATTTCCTCTGTAACATCTCCATTTTCCGCAAACCATTTTACTAACCATTCATAAACATCCATTTCTTACTCCGTTTCTACCATAATAACTCTGGCGGGCGATCCATCACAATCTTTCAGTTTCAACGGAAGCGCTACCAGTTGATAGCTCTTACAAGGATCTAATCTGTCCGTCTGTGTTAAATACTCGATAATTGTAACTCCGTTTTCAAGAAAAAGCTTATGAACAGGTGAGTCATTACCTTTTCCCAGTGACTTCCCGGAATCGGGAGATGGCGTATCCAGAGCAATTACCTTCATTCCGCCGTCAACCAGCATTCTGGCAGCACCTATAGAAAAATACGGATATCCCTTGTAAAATCGATCCGTTTTCCAATTTCGAAACCAGTCAAACCGGAACAGCATGCGTTCAGCTATCGTAAGCGTCTCTATATCCTGTTTTTCAACAATCTGATCTTCGGTTTTTTCTGTCATATCCACAATCGAACAGGGTCCGCATATTTTTTCAAGGTCAGCCCGATTAATCCCGTCTGCTCCGTCAATAAAGTGTAACGGTGCATCCATATGTGTTCCCGAGTGACTGCCCATTACAATTCGATGAGTATTCCTTCCTACCTCGGAAATTGTACCGAGCGGGGTCAGGGAAACCTTTTCATGCCAAGCTGTACCGCAGGTCATACAGCTATCATCCAGCTCATATGAAAGATCTGTTATTTTCATATCTTTTCCCCTATCATCTTCGCTAATTCCAGCTTGTCAATCTTCGTATTTGCGTTTTTCGGCAGATGATCCATCTGACGAAAAAGATCAATCCGATAATGTCTGCCAAGCTTTCCCATAATGATCTGATTCATCGCATGCGTATCCGGTTTAAAAGAACTCACATAGCAGCAAACGATTTTCTCTTCTCCCTGATCGAAAGCCGAAATCACGGCACACTCTTCGGCAAACCCTTCATCCATAATTATTCTTTCGATATCCCTCGGATTCAGATTAAACCCGCCTCGCAGGATCAGTTCCTTCTTTCTTCCGGTAATTACCAGATTTCCATCGGAAAGAATCCTTCCCAGATCACCGGTCAAGTATTTTCCGCCGGAATAATAAAGATTAGTATTTTCATTCACATATCCATAAAACATCCACGGTGTACGAACCCGGATTTCCGCATCCTCTCCGAATTCCATTTCCACACCCTCAAGGGGTGATCCAACCGTGTTATTCCGGTTTTCCTTCTCCGGTGTTTCCGTAGTGAGAAAAAGGGTCTCGGAAAGCCCATAACTCTGATAAACCCTCCTTTGATATTTCTTTTCAAATTCCGTTCTCAGATTCCGATCCAACGGTGCTGTTCCGACACTGATCTTCATATCCGATTCACGAAAGTAGGAATCCATCTCTCCATCCCGATCCATCATGTTCAAAATACGGAGCATCGTTGGAGATAACCAGATTGTATTGCAGCGGTATTCACGTACTTTCTCCCAAAATGAAAATGCGCTGCTCATGGAAAAACGGGGAAAAATCACAACCTGGCCGTCAAAATAAAGCGGCATTATCAAGGTATTCAAAATTCCCGCCATATAAGTCATCGGCATGCAATGCGCCATCACGGTATCGGCTCCGTAATCAAGCGCTTTCCCAAATGAATGTGCTGATCGGAACAGGTTACCCGCTGAATGAATGACACCTTTGGGCTTCCCGGTACTCCCGGAGGTATATGTGATAAGCCACTTCCTTTCCATATCGATTGCATCCCATTGGATCATATCCGGCACGTCTTCTTTTGATCCAGCCTCCACCAGCTTCTCCAAATCCATCTGATTTAAGAACCGACATCCGGTATGCAAACTCCGAATATCCGCTATTTCACTCTCTTTTTTCTCCGGATCGATCGGAATAACCGTATATCCTGCGAGCATAGCAGCATAATAAAGAAACACCAACTCCGCACAATTATCGGAAACGATCATCCATTCATCAGAGCTCTCTTCTTTTAATATTTCAGCCAGAGCATTGATATTCCTTGCAAATTCTCTGTGTGAAAAGCTCTTTTTCTTTTGATCATCAATTAATACCTTCATCTGTCCTCTTTAATAATATATCCACTGGAATGGCGGTTAAAAGGCATCTGCCTTACACAGTGATTGCCGATATACTTCTCCACAATATCACTTTCTGTCGGAGATGCAGCTAATCCGTAATGATCCATAATAAGAATCCCACCCTTTACCAGCCTTGGCCAAAATACTCTTAGTGATTCATCCATTACCTCCTCTATTCCGCAGTCGATAAAAACCAGTTTAAACCGAAGCCATGGTCTCTCACGGATAAACGCATCAAGTTCTTTCGTTACATCCATTTTGCAGAGCAATGCAACATCGTCGAGTTTCTGCAGCTCAATCAAGCGATTGAGTGTATCATAATCTGCTTTATACAATCCCCGGTTCTCTCCATAATCATGAGACCCCGGTTCCATCCCCTGAAACCAGTCAAATCCATAGACTCTCGTTGTATTATACGGTTCAAAAAGCTTGATCAGCTTCGCCCAGAGCATGAACGACGCGCCCTTATAGGTACCAACCTCCGCTATGTTTCCGCTCAGTTCGATCACCTTTTTATACAATTCGTAAAAAAACAGGTTTCTTGCAAGATTCACCTGTCCGACAAAGATCGGAAAATTGTAAACTACATCTTTGATTGGCGGCTTCATTTCCTGAAGCTGCTCCATATAGGCAAAATAATCCTTGTTTGCTTCTTCAAATTTTAAGCCATCATCATCTTTTTCAAAAATCATAATCTGTCTTCTCTCCTCGTATTATATATTCATACCCATTCTTTACCTTTTCTATAGGTATCGGGTATGCTGTTGAAGATGCTGTGGATTGGTTCTCTCTCCTACCGCGTAGACGGTTTCTGGTAGGCTCCAACCACAGCCTCTTTGTCCC
>JAZOTN010000012.1:0-48911 GCA_045657665.1 Lachnospiraceae bacterium
GAAAAAAGTGCTTACCGCCGACAGAAAAAACTGCTTACCGTGAACAGAAAAAAGTGCTTACCGCGAAGAGAAAAATCTGCTTACCGTCGACGGAAAAAACTCCTTACCGAATGATGGCAAAATCATCTTACCGCGCACACTGAATCCGGTCAGTGTTGCGGTAATGCCGGTCTGGGGTCGACAGGAGATGACAGAATCGCTGTTTGCTGCAGGTGTTTTGGTGGATGATATCTATTATTCTCCGTTTGCCGGATTTGAGGATGGAAATAATCAGTATTTTGATAACGAACTGATCACCTACGGTGACAATGAAGTTTTTATGGATTTGGGAAGTCTGAATCTAATGACAGCATATCGCATGAAGCAGCATTGTCCGAAAGTGAAAAAGATATTTGCTTTTGAACCGGATTCAGACAATTTTGCCAGGTGCAAAAATTCCGGTCTGGATTTTGGTGAAACGGTAGTTGAATTATTGCCCTATGGTGCATGGAGTACCAATACTGTATTGAAATTCCAGTCCGGAAATGTGCATGCTTCGTGTGTGGATGAGAAAGATGGTGATATAGAGGTTGAGGTTCGGGCGGTTGACAGTATTGTTGATCCGAAAGAAAAGATTACTTTTATCAAGGCCGACATCGAGGGTGCAGAGCTGGAGATGCTGAAAGGTGCTGCAAAGACCATTCAAAGATGTAAGCCAAAACTCGCGATCTGTATTTATCATAAACCGGAAGATCTGACGGAGATCCCTCTCTTTATCAAAGAACTGGTGCCGGAGTATAAACTTTATGTCAGATTGTATGGAAATGATTTTACAGAAACGGTTTTGTATGCGATTCCGCCGGAATCATAAGATGACAGGAGATTGCGATGAAATCACCCGCAGATATGGGAACAATTCAGATCGACCTTACGAATGCATGTAACAAAACATGCTCTAATTGTACGCGCTTTTGCGGAAATCACGCGAAGCCTTTTTTTATGGATTTTGATACATTTAAGAATGCAGTCGATTCTCTGGAAGGCTTTCACGGGATCACCGGTATTATGGGTGGCGAACCGACGCTGCATCCGGAATTTGAGCGGTTTGTCCTGTATCTCAAAGAACAATATGGAGAACCTGCTCATGAAAACCGTGCCATCTATCCGATACGACATTTTGTCCGTGAAATGAGATGGCGAGAGGACGAGAGTAATGCGATCAAGAAATGTGATGACGGGAAAGAGATTCTGAAGTGCTATGGTCCCGGTCTTTTTTCCAATATGGGACAGACCTATCGAAAACACTATGAGTTGATTCAGGACGTGTTTGAGATCCAGTATCTGAACGATCATATCAATGCTTCCTATCACAGACCGGCGTTGGTTTCCAGAAAAGATCTGGGGATTCCGGATGAGGAATGGATCAAACTCCGGGATAACTGTTGGATCCAGCTGGAATGGAGTGCTTCTATCACACCGAAGGGAGCTTTCTTTTGTGAAGTGGCAGGAGCGCTGGATATGCTTTTTAACGGCCCGGGTGGATGGCCGGTGGAGAAAGGCTGGTGGAAACGTACGCCGGAAGAGTTCGGAGACCAGCTTCATTGGTGTGAGATATGCGGTCTGGCACTGGATACCTTTATGAGGAATGCCAATGAGGGGATAGATGATGCATCGCCGACGCTTTATGAGATGCTTTCAAACGTAGACAGCCCGAAGTTCAAAGCCGGAAAAGTCCATCAGATTAAGATTGAAAACGGTGTGATCGCGGAGGAAAGCAAGGCGAATGGGCAGTTCTTCACGAGGCTGCAGCCGTATATCGAGCACTTTGAAGACCGGTTTAACCAGGAGAATACGATCCTTTCGGAATGTGATTATGCGGATTGTATCATACCGGATGGGGAGAGCTTTGGAAAACTGCTGGAAGAGACAATCCGGACGGGTGAAAAAGACTGGATATTGGTGAAAGGTAGGAACGATACCAATACGGACGTCCTTGATTCCATGGTGGGAAAGTATATTTTAAATCCCGGAACATTACATACTTCGGATGGGTATGTGCTGTTTCATAGGAATGCGATGTCCCTGAGGAATATGGATTTTGAGATGATTCATTCACGGGATGATCTGATCAAAGCCTGGATTCCGCAGAAGGTGATCAATCTTTCGGATACAGAGAAGAAAAATCATTTGAGGTGTTCCGCGGTTATTCCGGGAGCTAAATATGCGATTTGGGGATCCGGTATTTGCGGAGAGTTCATGGATGATGTGATAAAAGAATGCGGAGGAATCGTTTCATGTGTGGTGGATGTCTCCGAGGAAAGGCAGGGGTGTGATTTCCGGGGAAATGAGATTTTTTCACCGGATGTACTGAAAAGCAGGGATGAAACCGATTTACATATTGCGGTAGGGCATCTTACCAGATATGATGAGATAAAAGAAGCGATTCTTGCAATGGGCTATGAGGAAGACCATATTTTGATGCCTGAAACAGTATTATCACATATGCCGATGAGAAAGGAAGCAGATGACTGGACTCGTATCAATAGTGATTCCTGTGTATAACGCACAGAAACATCTCGGACAATGTCTCGACTCCTTGCGGGAGCAAACATATGAGAATCTGGAGATCATCTGTGTGAATGACGGATCAACGGACGGTTCTCTATCGATGCTTGAAGACTATGCTTCCAGGGACGGACGGATTCATGTTTTCTCGAAGGAAAACGAAGGAAAAGGTGCGGCTTCCGCAAGGAACATGGGACTGAAACAGATTTCCGGCGACTATGTGTTGATTCTTGACAGTGATGATTTCTTTGAGCCGGATCTGGTGGAGAGTGTTCTTGATGAAGCGCTCCGGACAGATGCGGATGTGGTGGTTTATGGTGCGGATAAGTATGACGATGCCAGAGAGCGTACCATTCTTCCATATGTGAGCAGAGGTTTGGAGGATGCTCCGGCTAAAATGCCGTTTTGCTGGAAAGATGTTCCGGAGAAGATCTTTCAGATCGGTGATTTGATGGCATGGAATAAGCTTTATCGGGCGAACCTGATCCGGGAGAACGACCTTCATTTTGAAGCGATCGCTATTTCCGATGACCAGCTGCTTTCCTTTATCTCAATGGTGATGGCAAAACGGATCTCTGTAGTAGACAGGCAGCTTCTTCATTACAGGGTAAATACCGGAAACAGCCAGACCAGCGGAGTGGCAAGACATCCGGAATCCACCTATCTTGCATCTTATGGGATTGCGGACAAACTGAAAGAGCTGGGTATTTATGAGGATGTAAAGAGAAGCTTTCTGAATCGCATGTTTTGGCTGATGCGTGAAGGTTTTGACAAGATGGATTCCTGGGAGAGCCTGCATAGGCAGCACAGGATTTATCTGGAAGAGGTTCTTCCGCGACTGGATGCGCAGGGACTTCCTGCTGGATACTTTTATGATCCGAGAATCGATGAATGGTATCAAATGATCACCCATGACAGGCTGGAAGAAATTGTGTTTCGGTCAGCAGCGGGTTATGGAGCGGAATGGATGACTGCGATTCTGCGTTTCCCACTTCCATATGAGAATTTGAAAAAGGGCAGTCGGATCGTGCTTGCAGGAAAAGGACTGAAGGGGCACTACTGGTATGCGCAGCTTCTGCTTTCCGGATACTGTGACGTTGTTCTTTGGGTTGATTCGGAAAAAGAGATACCGGCAGAGTTGAAGTATGATGATATTCTGAGGGCAGAATAAGAGGTAAATGGATGGCAGAAATATCTGTTGTTGTACCGGTCTATAATTCTGAAAAGTATTTGGGTCAGTGTCTGGATTCTTTGCTGTCTCAAACATATGACGATCTGGAAATCATATGTGTCGATGACGGTTCAACGGATACATCGCCGGAGATACTGAAAGAGTATGCTGCAAGGGATCGCAGAATAAAGATACATACAAAAGCCAATGAGGGAAAAGGCGCGGCATCGGCAAGAAATCTGGGGATGGATTATGCGGGCGGTGCATATATCCAGTTCCTTGACAGCGATGATTTTTTTGAACAGACGATGCTTGAGCGGATGCATCAGAAAGCGGTCGAAACGGATGCTGATATAGTGATCTGCGGCGCTGACCGGTATGATGAGAAAGAGTCGCGGATTACAAGAGGATATACAAGTATCAATCTGTCTCTGGCTCCGAATAAGGATTCTTTCTCTTGGAGAGATGTTCCGGACATCCTGTATCAGATGGCGGATACGGTGACATGGAATAAACTGTACAAAAAGAGTCTTTTGGATGAGAATCATTTACGATATGAGGCGATACCGATTTCGGATGATCAGTATGTTCCGGCGCTGGGATTGTTGTATGCGAAACGTCTGGCAGTGGTGGATCAGGCGCTGGTCCATTACCGGTTTAACACCGGTTCGAGCCAGGTGGATACCTACAGCAGACATCGGGACTCTTCCTATCGGGCAGCGTATTCCATCATTGATCGTATGAAACAGGAAGGGATTTATCCGGAGATCAAAAGGAGTTATCTTTGCACTGCAGTAAGACTGCTCCGAGATTATCTGGATGCTATGGCAACGTTTGAGGATTTTGACTATCTGTACAACAAGTATCAGGATGAGGTTCTTCCAAGATTTGAAGCAGTTGGACTCCCGGAGGGTTACTTTTATGACAGGCGTTTGGATGAATGGTATCAGATGGTGACTCATGAGAGTATCGGAGAAATACTGTTTCGCGTTGCGAGAGCCTACAGTAACGAAACAACAAGGGTATTAAGAGGCTGATTTTTAGGAGGATATGGGATGCGTTCACCAAGTGACATGCAGACAATACAGATCGATATTACGAATGCCTGCAATAAAAAGTGCTCAAACTGTACGCGCTTTTGCGGGAACCATGAGAAGACCTTTTTTATGGATTTTGAGACTTTTCAGCGCGCGGTAAATTCCTTAAAGGGGTATGACGGCGTGATTGGTGTGATGGGTGGAGAACCGACTTTGCATCCGCAGTTTGAGCGTTTTGCAAGGTATCTTCATGAGACATATCAGTCTTGGCAAAAAGAGGGGGTTGCACCATCTCCTCTGTCGGATAGAACCGATGAGAAAACAAACCGGCTGCATTATCCGCAGAAGGAGTTTATCAAAGAGATCCACCGCAGGGAATTTGACACCCATCATATCCGAAAACACAGTGACGGCCATAACAACTTCATGATGAGCGGACCGGGGTTATGGTCTAACATGGGCGATACATATCGGAAATACTATGAACTGATCCAGGATATGTTTCCGGTGCAGTTTTTAAATGATCATATTAATGCTTCTTTTCATCAGCCGGGACTGTTTTCCAGAAAAGATCTCGGAATGTCAGACGAGGAGTGGTTTCAACGGCGTGATCAATGCTGGATTCAGAATGAGTGGTCAGCAACAGTCACGCCCAAGGGCGCTTTTTTCTGCGAGATAGCGGGTGCGCTTGATATGCTTTTTGACGGACCGGGAGGCTGGAAAATAGAAGAAGGATGGTGGAAAAGAAAGCCGCAGGATTTTACAGATCAGCTTCATTGGTGTGAGATCTGCGGATTTGCCCTTCATACATTTATGCGGGATGCCAATGATGAGATTGATGATGTTTCACCGACGCTCTATGAGATGTTGAAAAAAACGAATAGTCCGAGATTCAAGGCGGGGCGCGTCAACCAGGTGGAGATTCATGATGGCGTCATCGATGAAAGGTCTAAGGCGACCGGACAGCATTTTTCCGTAGCGCAGCCCTATATAGAGCATTATGAGGATCGTTTTAACGAGAGTAATTCGCATCTGTTTATCCATGAATACGATGTTTGTGAACCGATTCAGCCCAGTGACGGTTTTGGTGTCGCATTTAACCGGTGCCTGGAAAAAGCGAAGGATTGGATACTCTATATCACAGACGGAAAATTGCTTCCGGAGATTCAAACCGTAAAGGACAGCGTAGATGCGCTGATAAAAGGATATATCTTAAATCCCGGGACGTTGCATCTGGGGGAAGGATATGTTTTCTTTTCCAAGCAGGCGCTGTCGTTGAAGAGTTTTGGCTTTGACCGGGTTGCAAGAGCCGGATCTTTTGAGGATATTATAAAAGCCTGGGATGCTTCCAAGGTTGTGAATCTTTCGGAAGTAGAAGAACTGGCAAGATGGAACAGAGAAAAGATCATCCCCGGAAAACGATATGTGATCTGGGGAGCAGGGTTCTCGGGTGCCTTTTTTGCAGATGCGGTTTTGAAATCCGATGCAGAGCTTGTACTTGCCATCGATAATGACTCCTGCAAGGACGGGAAGATTTTCTATGGCGCAACGACTCATTTACCGGCTTATCTGAATGGTCAGGTCGATAACTATGACTATCTGCTGATCGCTCATTATTCAAGATTTGAAGAGATCAGGGAGCAGGCGCTGTCAGTGGGTGTCCCGCAAGAAAAGATCATTATGCCTTATGAGGTCTGAAAGAATGAGCAAAAACGGGATGGTAACCGACGAACTGAAAAAATACGATTCTTTCGTTATTTATGGCGCACAGGTGATCGCAGTCGGTGCATGGAAGGCGATAGAAGGCCTGACGGGAAGAAGGCCGGAATGTTTTGCCGTAGGCAAAAAAGAAGGAAATCCGGAGGAGATCGACGGAATCCCTGTACGTCCGATTGAGGAAGTGGCAGGGGATACTCTTATTGTTGTCGGCGTGACGGAACTGGTCCAGAAGGAGGTCCTGCCGTATCTCAGCGAAAACGGCTACAGAAATGTATTTCCATTGACGCAGCATGAGGAGCATCTGCTGATGTCTGCCTATTATGACAGGATGGGGATGTTTCCATGTGTCGGAGAGGGATCGGTGCATTCTGATGAGGCGGCAGATCAGGATTTATCTCTCTATGAGGTCTGCAATGACCGGGACAAGCCGATATCGGCACATCCCGTACTTTTTCCTTATGAGAGCACGATCCAGGCAGGTGCGGCTTTGACGGACCGGAGGATCTCAGACATTACAGACAACACCGGGGAAAATATTTCCGCGAAAAACAGGATGTACTGTGAGATGTCGGCAGTGTATTGGATCTGGAAAAACAGGCATCATGACTGGGTAGGGATCGAACACTACAGAAGACATTTGTTGGTGAAACCGGAGATGCTGAAGGAGGATGTGGACGCGATTCTGCCGCTCCCGTATATCTGCTGGCCTGATGAGTCGGCTCAGTTCCGGCGTTTTGTCAGTGAGGATGTTCAAAACGCGCTGATCCGTGCCCTGAAAGAGCTTCATCCGAAGGAGGCAGAGGTTTATCTGAAGATCCTGTATGGAAGCTACCAGTACACATATAATATGCTCTGCGTAAGATGGCAGGTGTTTGATGATTACTGCCGGTGGTTTTTCGAGATCACGGAGTATATGGAAGAGAATATGAGCAAAGAGGTTCCGGAGCTTGTTGAAACAAGAGCGTTCTCTTATGTGGCGGAGGTGCTGACGAATCTGTACTTTATGTATCATCGAAAGGATCTTCGGATCCGGCATGTGGAAAAAGAAATCTATACCTGAAGAAAACGGAGGATAAGACGGTATGCGAGTTGCAGTCATCGGGACCGGCTATGTCGGACTCGTTACGGGAACCTGTTTTGCGGAGATGGGAAACACGGTCTGGTGTGTGGACGTTGATGCAAAGAAGATTGAAAATCTGAAGAAGGGGATCATCCCGATCTATGAGCCCGGGCTTTCCGAGATGGTTCAGAGGAACCATGAGGCCGGAAGTCTCTTTTTTACGACAGAGATCAAAGAGGCGCTTGAGACCTCGGAGATTGCTTTTATCGCCGTGGGAACACCGCCGGGTGAGGACGGGAGTGCGGATCTCCAATATGTCCTTGCGGTAGCTGAGAGCATCGGCCGCCATATGAAACGGCATATGTATGTCGTTGACAAGTCTACGGTTCCTGTAGGGACAGCAGTGAAGGTGAAGGAGACGATCCAGAAAGAACTGGACGCAAGGAACTCTGATCTGACCTTTGATGTGATCAGTAATCCGGAATTTTTAAAAGAAGGAAGCGCAGTCGCTGACTGCATGAAACCGGACAGGGTGGTGATCGGTGTGGACTCCGAGCGCGCGGAAGCTGCCATGAGGGAACTGTATAAGCCCTACTTCATGAATAATGACAATCTCATCTTCATGGACATCCCCTCGGCGGAAATGACGAAATATGCGGCAAATTCCATGCTGGCAACAAAGATTTCCTTCATGAACGAGATATCAAATATCTGTGAGCGTGTCGGAGCAGATGTCAACAAGGTCCGGCGCGGGATTGGCAGTGATCGACGGATCGGCTACTCTTTTATCTATCCGGGCTGTGGATATGGCGGAAGCTGTTTCCCGAAAGATGTACAGGCGCTGGTTCGGACGGCAAGTCAATATGGATATGAGGCGAAGCTGCTGCAAAGCGTAGAGGATGTGAACCACGCACAGAAGGAAGTGATCGTGGAAAAGGCGAAAAAGCGCTTTGGCACGGATCTGACGGGGAAAACCTTTGCGGTCTGGGGGCTTGCGTTTAAACCGGATACGGACGATATGCGCGAGAGTCCGGCCGTTACGATTATCAGGGAATTGACTGCAGCCGGTGCGAAAATCGTTGCTTATGATCCGAAAGCGGTAAGAGAAGCAAAAGAATGCTATCTTAAGGACATCAGCGGCGTGTCATATGCGGAAAGTAAATATGAGGCACTGAACGGAGCGGATGCCCTGCTTCTCATAACGGAGTGGAAAGAATTCCGGAGTCCGGATTTCTATGAGATCAAGCGGCTTTTAAAGACGCCCGTGATCTTTGATGGGAGAAATCAGTACGATGCAAAGCGCGTAGATGAGTACGGGATCGAATATCACCAGATCGGTGTGAAATCCCTTATCGATGACGAACGAAGTGAGTAAGAGATTAGGGATTTCCATACAGGGGCACTTAACGAGGCAAGGGCAGAGCCCGAAGGCGAGTTTAGTGGCATCGGATGTGAAATCCCTTATCGACGGCGAACGAAGTGAGTAGGAGATTAGGAATTTCCGTACAGGGAGGCTTAGAATGAACAAACGTATACTCGTAACCGGCGGAGCCGGGTTTATCGGATCGCATTTATGCGAACGGCTGGTAAAAGAAGGGAACGATGTAATCTGTGTCGATAATTTTTTTACCGGCAGCAAACAAAATATTGAACAGCTCCTTGACTGCCACAATTTTGAGCTGATCCGGCATGATGTGACGAAGGAACTTCTGGTGGAGGTGGATCAGATCTATAACCTTGCATGTCCTGCTTCGCCGGTGCATTATCAGTACAATCCGGTGAAGACAATGAAGACTTCGGTGATGGGTGCCATCAATATGCTCGGCCTTGCTAAACGTGTTAAGGCCAGGGTGTTGCAGGCATCCACCAGTGAAGTGTACGGGAACCCGCTGGTTCATCCGCAGCCTGAAGAATACTGGGGAAATGTGAATCCCATCGGGATCCGTTCCTGCTATGACGAAGGAAAGAGAGCCGCGGAGACTCTGTTTTTTGACTATCACAGGCAGAACAATGTGGATATCAAGGTGATCCGGATTTTCAATACCTACGGACCGAATATGAATCCGAATGACGGACGTGTGGTGTCGAATTTCATTGTGCAGGCGTTAAAGGGTGAGGATATCACGATCTACGGAGACGGCAGTCAGACCAGGAGTTTTTGCTTTGTTGACGACCTTGTGGAGGGGATGGTTCGTATGATGAACAGCCGGGACGGTTTTACCGGTCCTGTGAATCTCGGAAATCCCGGTGAATTTACCATGCTGGAGCTGGCAGAGAAGGTTCTGTCACTTACCGGAAGCAAGTCAAAGATCGTTTATCAGCCGCTTCCGCAGGATGATCCGACGCAGCGGAAACCCGTGATCGAACTTGCAAAGAAAGAGCTTGGATGGGAGCCGATGATCCCTCTGGAGGAGGGACTGAAGAAGACGATCGCTTATTTTCAGGAACTGCTGAAGTCGGAGCAATAAATGAAACATCTTTTTTATTACACTTCCGTAAGCGCTCTTTGCACAAAAGGGCAGGAAATGATACAAAAGATTAAGAGCACACTGCAGGTGTTTGCGGAACATAAGGATGAGATATCGGTTTTCTGGTATCAGGATCCGCATGTTCAGGAGTTTTTGAGCAGGGATTCGGAACTGTTTGCGAAGTATCAAGCCCTGCTTGTTTTTTTTCGGGACGAAGTTTGTGGTACAATAGAAAGCGACGGCGAAGAAGATCGGATCTTTCGCCGAGAGATCGGGACGACACCGTTTTCTGAGATTACCCCAACTCCTACGGAGTCCCGTGGGATCAAAGGCTGCGACGCATATTACGGCAGTCCCGGATACCTTGCAGAATGTTTTGTGGAGGCGGGGAAGCCGGTGATGATACAGGATCCGATGATCGGAACGGAGGAGAGAAATGTATTTTGAACTGATGGCGTCGATGATGTGCGCCGACTATCGAAATCTGGAAAAGGAAGTAAGGGAGCTGGACGAAGGCGGGATAGATTCCTTCCATATCGACATTATGGATGGACGTTACGTGCCGAATTACGCCATGTCTTTAAATGACCTGAAATGTATCCGGTCCCTGACTGAAAAGCCGCTGGATGTACATCTCATGGTGGAGCACCCTATCAACACAATCGATGTGTTTACGAAGAATCTTCATAAAGGGGATACGGTCTATATCCATCCGGAGGCGGAGTATCATCCGTCCACGACTCTGCAGAGGATCATCGATGCGGGCCTCACCCCCGGTATTGCCATCAATCCCGGGACCAGCGTGGAGACGGTGCTGGAGATGCTCAGGATCGTGAAAAAAGTGCTTGTCATGTCCGTGAACCCGGGGAATGCTGCGCAGCTCTTCATGCCATACGTTGGAAAGAAGTATGAAAAGCTCCTTGCCATCCGGAAGGAAATGAAGTTCAACATCTTTTGGGACGGGGCATGCGGGGCAGACAAGATCAGGGAGTATGCGCCCCGCGGAGTAAAAGGCTTTGTCCTTGGTACTACGCTGCTGTTCGGACAGAACAGACCATACCGGGAGACGATCGAAGCGATCCGCCGGATGGAGTTTGGAGAGGACTAAATGAAGAAATATGCGTTGCTTCTTTCGGGCGGGATCGGAAGCCGCCTGAGCAGCAGTATTCCAAAGCAATACCTTAAGGTGCGCGGGAAAATGGTGATCCTTTATTCTCTGGCTACGCTTCTTGAGGATAGATTGATTGACAAGGTCTGGATCGTGGCTGCGGAGGAATGGCGGGATCGGATCCTTGCGGCCATGCGGGAAGAAGGACTTCCGGAGGAGTCTTTCGGAGGCTTTGCAGAGCCGGGAAGGTGCCGTCAGGGATCGATCTTAAACGGGCTGGAGGCAATTCTTGCCGGGATCGGAGAAGCGGAAGACGGAGACTGCGTACTGATCCACGATGCGGCACGGCCTCTCGTGTCAAAACAGATGATCCACACGGCTTTTCGCCTGGCAGAGGAACATGACGGCGCTATGCCGGTGCTTCCCATGAAGGATACGGTATATCTTTCCGATCCGGAGAAGAAGTGTGCCGCTGAGCGGTTGGATCGTGACCGTGTGTTTGCGGGACAGGCACCGGAAGCGTTCCGCCTGAAACCGTATTATGAGGCGAATGCCAGGTATACCATAGAGGAACTGGAACAGATACGGGGGTCTTCGGAACCGGCGATCGATGCGGGGATGGATATTGCGATCTTTCCCGGCGAAGAGGAAAACTTCAAGATTACGACAGAGGAGGATCTGGAGCGGTTTCAAATGCTCCTGACGAAACGGGATGCTTTGCTTTGACGAGCGCTATTTCAGAGAGGAAGAACGCTGCGGTTTTACGGTCCCTGCGATGATGAAACGGGTCTGGGCAGCGGATCTTGCTGTGCTCTCCGAGGTGCTTGCCATCGCGGGAGCTCACGGGATCACCTGTTTTGCCGCCTTCGGGACGCTCCTTGGGGCAGTGCGTCACAGGGGCTTTGTGCCCTGGGACGACGACCTGGATCTGATGGTAAAAAGAGAGGACTATGTGCGTCTGTTCAGGATACTGAAGGAAGAGCTCCCGCCGCATTACAGGATCTACAGTATTTATACCGGAACACCGAACAAAGAGCCTCAGGGATGTGTCATGAACCGGCAGACACCGGATTTCGGATCGGAAGAGGATCGGCGGATCACGGAGCAGTTTTACGGGTGCCCTTATGTGATAGGGCTGGACATTTTTCCACTGGATCATTTGCCGGATGCGGAGGAAGACAGGCTGTTTCATCAGGACATATACAGTGCCGTTTATGACGCGGCACACCGGTTTGACGAGCTCTCCGCTTCCGGAGAGATGGAATCGATCCTACCAAGGCTTGAAGAGCTGACAGGGCAGACATTCCGCAGGGAGGAACCGGTGGATGTCCAGCTCTGGACGCTGGCGGATCAGATCGCGATGCTTTATATGGATGAAAAGATGGCAGGCTATACCGATATGAAGTCTGCCGTGATGAGAGGGAAAGCGCCCTTTTTCCCGGCAGAGTGGTTTGAACGGAGCATCCTGCTTCCGTTTGAGAATATGCAGATTCCGGCACCGATCGGTTACGAAGGATTTCTGGAAGAGATCTACAGCAGAGGTTATATGGAAAAACAGAAGTTCACGGCGACACACGACTATCCGTTCTATAAGAAGCAGGAAGAATGGAGAGTGCAGCATGGCGCGCGATGAGTGAGACTCAATACGAGAGGGATCAGGATGAAAGCATGGACACTGTATGAGATCGGACGTCTTGAACTGGAGGAAAAAGAGCCTCTGCCGCTTCAGGCGGGAGAGGTAAAAGTCCGTGTGATGGCTTCCGGCATCTGCGGCTCGGATGTGGCAAGGATCTATGAGACCGGTGCCCACCGGATGCCCCTGATACCGGGACACGAATTCTCCGGCATCGTGGATGAGATCGGACCAGGAGTGGATGCGAAATGGCGGGGGAAACGTGTTGGCGTTTTTCCGCTTCTCCCTTGCGGAAATTGTGAGTCCTGCAGAAAACATATGCCGCAGCTCTGTGAAAACTATGGATATCTCGGATCCAGACAGGACGGCGGTTACGCGGAATATGTCAACGTTCCGGCGGAGAATCTGCTGGAACTCCCGGAAGGCATCACCTTCGAGATGGGTGCAATGCTGGAGCCGGCAGCAGTGGCACTGCACGCGATCCGTCGTGCAGAACCGGAGAAGGACCGGCCTGTGCTGGTGATCGGCCTTGGAACCATCGGTCTTCTGGCGACGATGCTGCTAAGGGCCGCCGGAGTGGAAACGGTATATGTCCTTGGGAAAAGAACGGAGCAGACAGAAAAGGCAAAGGCTCTTGGGGCGAAGGAATGGGACGGGAGCGAGGCTCCTGCCACTGTGCTGGAATGTGTCGGACGGGAGGAAACCATCCGGGAAGCGATCCGGCTCGCGATGCCGGCGGGAAAGGTCGTGCTTGTCGGGAATCCGGCATCGGACATTGAGTTGCCGAGGGATCTTTATTGGAAGATCCTGAGAAAGGAACTGACACTGTTTGGCACATGGAACTCTGCGTTCCTTCCCGATCGGAAAGATGACTGGGATGAGACAGTCTCCCGAATGGAAAGGATCCACCCGGAGCGGCTGATCTCGCACCGCCTTCCGATGGAGGGACTGACGCAGGGACTTTCGATCATGCGTGAAAAAACGGAACCCTATACGAAGATCATGATTTTTCCGGGAGGGTTGCCATGCTGACATTTCCGGAGGATTATTTCCAGGATGAGGTGCGCGACGGTTTTTATGTGCCCTCTCTCATGAAATGCACCTGGGCAGCAGAGCTGGAGCTTCTTTCGGCGCTCCGGAGTCTTTTTGACCGGTATGGTCTTAAGTGGTATGCGGATTACGGAACACTTCTCGGGGCGGTGCGGCACGGAGGGTTTATCCCTTGGGATGATGACATTGATATCACGATGCCGCGCGCGGATTACATGACATTTCTTTCCCATGCAGGGGAACTTCCGGAGCCTTTTCGCATTCTTTCTTTCTATACTTCAGAGCCTTTCGGACAGTTTCATGCGGTGGCATCCAATACCCGCGCGGAAAAACTTGACTGGGATGAGGAACGCATCCGGGATTTCCACGGATGCCCTTTTATTGTAAATCTGGATATCTATCCACTGGATTATATACCGCGTGATCCGGAAAAGAGAAAACTGCAGCGCCTGCTCTATACCATGGGCTACAATCTCGCGACGGCTTCCGGAGATCCGACAGATGCAGAGATGAAACAGTTTCGGGAGTTTCTGGAACGCTTCTATCCGGGACAGATCATGCTTGATCCGGCAGTTCCCCTTAAAACGGCGCTTCGACGCGCTGGGGATCAGATCGCAATGAGTTGTCCGGAAGAGGAGTCGGATGAGATCGATTATTATCCGCACATGGCATATCTGGAGGCTCCGCTTCTCAGAAAAAAAGAATGGTATCGGAACTCGGTGCAGCTTCCTTTTGAAGTGACTACGATCGAGGCGCCGGTGATCTATACCGCTGTATTGGAAAAACGCTTCGGCAGGGATTATATGCGGCCGGTCCGCGAGGCAGCGGCTCACGGGTATCCATTTTACGGAAAGCAGCTGGAGGTTCTGCAGTTTACCGGGCATTTGCGAACGATATAGCATATAGGAAGGAAATTTCAAGAAAATGCTTGTGTAAACAGAGAAAAAGACCGATAATAGTCTATATGAGTGTTTGTCTCAGGAGGATAAGGTTATGTCAGACAACAGACAAGAACAGATTGAAGCATTACAGGCGATGCTGGAGTATAACCCGCGGCTGATGAATGCGATGAAATCGGTCACAGCGGAGCTTCTCGAGGATCGGCAGCCGGATACGGATGAATATCTTTTAGCGGTGATCAAAGGAATGAACTGGGAAACTGAGATCCTGAACGGGACAAAGGAAGTTCTGGATGAGCAGGAGATCGAGCTGGACCGCAGCATGATCAATCAGGTTTTTCTGGATTTCAATGAGGCCTACAAACAAAAGGATGATACTACGATGGGCGTTTTGTACCGGGACAAGATCATACCGTTCTTTGAATTGTATGAACAAGCCGCAAGGAACGTCGTAGAAAGCAACGCATAAGAATAAACAAGCAGGGCTTTGGATGGCGGCATCTGAAGCCCTTTTTTCATATCTAAGCTATATAAAATGAACAGAGAATATCTCAATCAGAAAATTGAAGAACTGAAAAGCCGGATCGGAAACGGATCGATGACCCCGGAGGAGGAACAGGAGACCGAGGCGTGGTTTTTGCGCGATTTTTTTCTTTATCCGGTGGAGCAGGCGCTCTCGGAGGGAAAGACAATTCCTCTTGATCTTTTGCAAATGATGCAGCAGGTCGTTCGAGGGGTGTATCCCTATTGGATTGATAATGATGAGATCTATGCACTGGGAAGAGAGGCGCTGATCAAGCTGTCTCTCATCGGTCGGGAGTTTGGCAGTCAGGAAGATCTGGATGATTGTTTCAAAAAGGAACTGGTTCCGGAGACGGGCAGGGAAAGGAGGAAACTGGATCAGATCCTGGAACAAAGCCCGTTTGTCAGCGTCATTCTACCGACTTATAATCGTGCGTCAGAGCTTGGAAAAGCCATGCAAAGCGTGCTCGATCAAACCTATGAAAATCTGGAGCTGATCGTGGTCAGTGACGGATCGACGGATGAGACGGAGCAGGTGGTAAAAGCATTTCAGGACCCGCATGTACGATATATCTGTTCCGAAAAGAACGGTGGTCTGGCGTATGCAAGGAACCTTGGGATCCGCGAAGCGAAATATGATCTTCTGGCTTTTCACGATGATGACGATCTCTGGAAACCGGAGAAACTGGAGGATCAGATAAGGGAACTGTTGAGGTCTGATCTCAATACAGGGTTCTGTTATTGCGAAATGAGTTACATCATGCTGGATGGGAAGACGATACATATCGTGCCGCGACGCGAGATCAGTATCGTGCGGAAGAGAGGGTACCTCTATCCGGAATTATTGAGAAGAAATATCATTGGCGGTCCCACGCTTCTGGTTCGAAAAGAGTGTTTTGAAGAGGTGGGGTTGTTTGATGAGAGCCTTGCGATCTTTGAAGACTGGGACATGGTGCTGAGACTCTCAAAACAATATGACGCGGCATTCGTAGCGGAACCTCTCTATGATTATTTTGAGCACGAGAAGAGCCTGACTACCGACCGGAGCAGCACTCACAGGGACAGGATCGCAGAGACCTTAAGGCATCTGGATGAAAAGACGGCTGCGGATAAAGCAGCATACGGATTTACGGAAAGCTATTACGATATCTATCTGGGGGAATAAATGTCAACCGTTGTTTTTGTCATGACACATAAGAAATACGAGGAGCCGAAGGATCCGGTGTATCAGACTCTCCAGGTCGGGAGAGCGACGGGGGATCATTTCCTGCCGTACCGCGGGGATGATGGCGGAGACAATATCTCTTACCGCAACTGGCTTTTCGGAGAGCTGACGGGACTGTACTGGATCTGGAAGAATTATGAGGAGCATGATCATATCGGGATCTGTCATTACCGTAGGTTTTTTCTGAACGAAACCGGTCAGATCATGAGCGGCGCGGAGTACGACCGGATCCTGTCGGAGTACGACATCATCGTTCCAAAGCCAAACGTTTCGGATCAGACGAATCGGGAGGGATACGCGGAAAGCCATAATATCAAAGATCTGATGACGGTAAAGGCAGCAGTGGATAAGATCACGCCGGAGTTCTCCGATGCATTTCAGACTATGCTGGATGCCAGGAGTTCTTATTATGCAAACCTCGCCGTTATGCCTCACGTGGAATTCAACAGCTATTGTGAGTGGATGTTCGGTATCCTTTTTGAGGCGGAAAAGGAGATCGATGTCAGTACCTATGACAATTACCATAAAAGGGTGTATGGCTTCCTTTCGGAACTGCTCCTCAATACCTGGATCATCAAAAAGCAATATCGCGTGTATGAAACCGAAGTGGGGATCACCTCGGAAAAAGTTGAAACGCTTGAACTGAAGGAAAAGCTTTCCGAATATGTAAGAGCCGGGGACTTTGGCGGCGGCCGGAAGTATTATTATGACTTCATGGAGAAGCGCCCGGATGTGCGGCTTTCCCAGTCCGATCTTTCCGGAGAAATACCATTGATGGAGATCATACTCTACATTTTGGAACAGGAGCAGGGCGGCGGTCAGAAGGGGTTTGCTTCGGTTTCACAGGAATTACCGGAGCTGATCGTGCATTACAGGAAAGTCGTTTCCGTACTGCGTGCACTCGGAAACGGGACGGCAAAGGAAGAGGATGTGCAGTATATCCTTACAAAGAATCTCACGGCTGTTGCGACGGAGATCATTCTCCGGAATACATCGGGGATCAATGGGGATGCCGTCCGGAAGATCCTGGGGATTGCCGCGGATTGATCGCGGATTGGTGAACACAGAATGAAACAGTGGAAGATTCTGTATTTTGATCTTACGAAGGTGATAAAGAATGATATCATCTGGGGGCTCCTGGATCTGCAGCTTTCCGTGAGACGTTCGGAATACCGTGTTCCGGATACGATCTATACGGAGGAGGAGCTTGAGAAAACACTTCAAGAACTTGGCGGAGAGGATCTTGTGATCTCTCAGGATTTTTCGGCAGTGGTGGCGGAAGCATGTCATCAAAGGGGGCTCATTTATCTGTCCTGGGTTTACGATTCTCCTCAGATGGCGCTGTTTATGAAAGAGGCACTCTACGACACCAACCGGATCTTCGCATTTGACCGTATGCAGCAGAAAAGAATGAAGGAGCAGGGGCTGCTTCATGTGTATTATCAGCCGATGGCTGCAAATATCGGGAAACTTGGCGGGCTGGTCATTGAGGATGAGGAGATTGAGTCTTACCGGACGGATATCCTTTTCGTCGGGAATTTTTATCAGGATGAGGGCAGAAGCGCATATCTAAGCGGCCTTCCCCGGGATATCCACGAAGAAGTGGAAAAAGTGCTTTCCGGCATATATGGAACATGGGAAGGAAAAAGATGGTTTCATCCGATGGATGAGCAAATAGTTTGCGAGTTAAAGTGCCATCTGAAGCAGGCGCATCTGGATTCCTACCGGATAGATCCCGGATATCTCATCGAGACACTGATCCTTGCACGTGAATTGACTTCCAGAGAAAGAATGGAGATGCTGCAAAGGCTTTCAAAACAGTATGAGGTTACCTGTTATTCCGCCGGAACTGATCCGGAGGGGGCGCTATCTGAAGTGCGTTTCAGGCCGCCGATCGAAGGCGAGGAAGAGGTCTTTAAAGCTTACTATTCCGCAAAGATCAATCTGAATCATACGCTGACATCCATTGAGACAGGCGTTCCGCTGCGCGTGTTTGATATACTTGGCGTGGGAGGGTTTGTGCTTTCAAACGACCAGGAAGAACTTCATGAGCTTTTTGAGGTTGACAAAGAACTGGTCACCTTTTCTTCTTTTGAGGAAATGGAAGAGAAAGCGGCGTTTTACCTGCGGCATGACGATCTCCGCATAAGGATCGGGATCGCCGGATATGAAAGAGTACGCGACTGCTATACCTATCCCATCGCGATGAAAACCATGCTGGATACCGTTGAGAAGGAGATTGCATAATCTGTGGGAGAACAAAAACAGATGAATGAGATGCCGATGATCAGTGTGATCATTCCCTGCTATAACGTGGAGCAATATGTCCGCAGGTGTGTGGATTCTGTTTTGGCGCAGACGATCGGGCAGGAGAATATGGAGATCATTTTGGTGGATGACTGCTCGAGTGATCATACGCCTGAGATCCTGCGTGAATATGAAGAAAAACACCCTTGTGTGAAAACGGTCTTTTATGATAAGAACCTGCGGCAGGGCGGAGCCAGAAACCGAGGCATGGAGATCGCGCGCGGAAAATATCTCGGCTTTGTGGATTCGGACGACTGGATCGAGCCGGAGATGTTCCGGGATATGTGTGAGAAAGCGGAGGAATATGACTGCGATTTTCTCAACGTTCTCAGCGTAAGGGATCAGGAAACAGGGTTTCTTACGCCGGAAGAGATCCCGACCGGAAAGCCGGATCAGCTTATCACCGTCGACTCACCTGAGGAAAGGCAGTCTATGATCGCTTCCGGCTATGTACGGATCGGTGCGTGGAACGGGATTTTCCGGCGTGAAATGGCGGAGGAACACCACATTCGTTTTCCGGAGCATCTGGCCTATGAAGACCTGTTCTGGGGATCGGTCTGGCATCTTTATATACGACGTGCCTATCTGATGGAAAAGCGGTATTATCATTACTTTGTCCGTCCGGGGAGTACGATACTCGCGGCCAACCAGTCCTATCACGAAGACTTTTTCACGATGCAAAAGCTTCTTTTCGAAGAACTGGAAGGGAGAGAGGCGTTTAGGCAATATGGGGATGCGGTGTCGTTTGATTATCTGATGAACTACTATCTGGTCGGGTTAAAAATCCTTGCGCTCCGTTATGATCCGTTTCCTTACGAGCTGTTTTATCAGCTCCGGAAGGAAGTGAGGGAACGCGTTCCGGGTTGGAAAACGAATCCCTATATATCAACAAATCTGACGGATTTTCAACGGATGCAGCTGGAGCTTATCGATCAGGAACTGACACATGACGATCTTGACCAGATGGCTCAGATCATCCGGAAGTATAACGGGAAATAAGGGTTTCGATACTATGACTGACATCAGAATGTATATCCTCACAAGTCAAAAGCTTTATGTCCCGGAGGACCCGATGTATCACCCTCTTCAGGTGGGAAGTGCACTGCATGAGGATCTCGGATATGAACGGGATGATACGGGAGATAATATATCCGGGCAATACGAGCAGTTTCATGAACTGACCGGGTATTACTGGATCTGGAAAAATGTGAAGTGCGACGTGGTCGGTATTTCGCTTAGAAACCGGTATTTCTGCTATTACGAGGATGTCATCCGGAAATACCGTATCGAAAGCCTGCTGAAAGAAGGGTATGATGTGATCCTGCCGGAGCCGGAAGTGCCCTTTCACATGATGATCGCAAGGAAAACGGTTTTTGATGCATACTGTGAGTGGCTGTTCGGGAAGCTTTCCGGAGCAAAGGAAGACAGCGGGACGGCTGCTCCCGGAACGAGCCTTAAAAGGCAGTTTTTTGAGGAGAACAATTACCGCACCGTTGTGGCTGAAGTGGTGGAGACGGATCTTGAGCTTTACCGGGCGGCGGAAGAAGCGGTTGTCCGGAAAAAAGAGATCCTGAAGAAAATGCTGAATCCGCTGATCCTTTCCTATGCAGGAGATGCTCCGGTTGACCTGCTTCCACTTACGCCATATCCGCACGATTTTCACGGAAAGCTTCCGGTATGGATCTGCTGGTGGCAGGGAGAAGAAGCGATGCCGGATATCGTAAAGGCGTGTTTTCACAGTCTCAAAAAAAATCTCCCTGAGGAGGATACGGAGATCCATCTGATCACCTTTGAGAACGTGGGAAGCTATGTACGCTTTCCGGATTTTATTGAGGAGAAGTATCGAAACAAGGTGATCTCCCTGACACATCTTTCGGATATCCTTAGAATGTCACTCCTGACGCTGTACGGCGGATTCTGGCTGGATGCGACCTATCTTCTGACCGGTGCTTTAGATCCGGCAATGGTGATAAAACGGGATTTTTATACGCAGCGTTTTGAAGAACTTCGGTATACGGATGAGATCGTAGTGAAAGGGCGATGGACCACGAATTTGATGCGTACGGTTGCCAATAATCCGTTAACGCGGTTTGTGCTGAATGGGTTTTACTGCTATTTTGCGGCAAATGATACGATGCTCGACTATTTTCTGATGGATTATCTGACTCTGATCGCATATGAAGAGATCCCATCGGTGAGAAAAATGATCGATGAATGCCCTCCATCCCAGCCGGAACTCTATTCCGTGGAGATTCTCCTCAATGAAGCATTTGATGAGGAGAAGTGGGAGAGACTGATAAAAGAGACTTCGTTTTTCAAGCTCTCATATAAGCACATTTTTGAAGATCGTACGAAGGATGGAAAGATGACTTACTATGCAAGGATCATGGAAGAATACGGGAGCGACACATGACCATTGATTTTTGTATCGCCATGGGCTTAAAAGGCGGTGTGGAAAATGTGGTGAATATGACGGCAAAGTATCTGATCCGGCAGGGATACCATGTCCGCATCGTGCAGATGATCTCACGGGGGATAGAGTGGGCGGATCCCGAAACAAAGTTTTATTGCCTGAACGGCTGGATCACGGAGATCGACTGGGATGTTCTGGAGATGAGCTACGGCGCGTTTGTGGAGGAACATGGTACAGGCGATGTGGTCTTTGCGGTTGGGTGGCCCGCGATGGCTTTGATCGTGAAAAGCGTTCTGGAGCAAAAGGGGAAAAAACCGGTTTTGATCGGCTGGCCCCATGGAACGCTGTCCGAATATGAAAAGGACGGTGTCGGAGGTGCGGAATGCTACCGCATTGTGGATGCGGCATTTGCGATCAGCGAAGCGATCGCAGCAGATCTTCGGGATGCATGCCCGAATACAAAGGTGATCCGGGTCCGAAATCCGGTCCTTGAAGAACGGACCTGCTATTCGGCCCGGAGAGAAACGAAAAAACTCGCCTTTGTCGGGCGGATCACCAGTGAGAAAAATCTCCCGTATTTGATCAGGTCCCTTGCGGCTACAGGTGAAGACTGGACACTGACGATCATAGGGGAAGGGGATACGGAGGAACTGGTGTCACTCGCAGAAGACCTGGAGATCTCTGAGCGCATCACGTTTTCCGGTTGGCAGGAAGATCCATGGGAAAACCTGCGGGATGCCTGTGCCCTTGTGATGCCATCCCTCCATGAGGGCTTTTCCCTGACGATCATCGAAGCTCTTGCCTGCGGGATGCCTGTGCTCAGCACACCGGTCGGCGGTGCAACAGAGATCATTGAAGAAGAAAAAAATGGATATTTTTTTGGCGGAGAAACAGGCATTTCACTAACGGATCTGTTAAACCGTCTGGATGAAGAAGGCGGTTTGCATGCGGATCCCGGGATTTGCCGGAGATCTGCGGAGCCGTATCTCGAGCGGAATGCGATCCCTGATTTTGTCCAAGAAATGGAACAATGCCTATGAAAAAAGTAAGTGTCATTTTGCCGACATATAATCGGGCTGGAATCTTAAAGAAGGCGATTGACAGCGTGCTGTCACAGACATATTCAGACCTTGAGCTTTTGATCGTAGATGACGGTTCAACGGATGACACGGCGGAGATAGTACGAGGGATCGAAGACACTCGTATTCGTTATGAATACACAAATATGAACCGTGGTGCGGGCGCGGCACGAAATCATGGGATTACGCTTGTTTCCGCGGATGCGGCATATATTGCCTTTGAAGATTCGGATGACCTTTGGCGCCCGGAAAAGTTGGAAAAGCAGATCTGTGAGATGAAAAAACATCCGGAGGCAGGTTTCTGTTATCATAAGATCCGTTATGATTTCGGCAGAGGAGCCTCGGCGATCCTGCCGGATGAGCGGCTATCGGTGGAAAAAAAGCGGGGGGAAATCTATGAGCAGATGCTCTATGACAATCTTGTGGCCTGCCCGTCGCTGCTGATCAAAAAAACACTGCTGGAAGAGACAGGCGGCTTCGATGAGATGCTGAATGCTCTGGAGGACTATGACTTTGCACTGCGGCTTGCCAAACACTCACCGGCTGCGTTTGCGGACGAGGTGCTGCTTGACGCATCTTTTTCAACAACGGGGGTATCCGGAAACACGGTGAATTATCTGACGGCAAGTTGCATTCTTCTCGGCAAATATAAAAAAGACTATCTCGAAACGAAAACCTTTGATCATCGTGTAGAGTCGATCATCGCAGATGCAGACCGAGCAGGGGTCAGGGAACAGATCATTTCATTTATGGAGAAGACATTGAGCGTATGAATATCATTTTGTTTGGAGAAAAAGAAGACTGGGAACCGGCGATCACTCTTTTGATGGAACATCGGCCGGATGTGGCCATTGTGGGATTATGTGATCCGTTTGACAGTGAGCTCGCGAAAACAAATGACGCGGTATTCGCTTTGGAAGAACTCCGGGAAGCTTATGGAAGGCACGAGTTTGATGCAGTGATCACCGCGGATGCATCCAGGTGGACGTGGAATGACTATCTTTTCGAGCAAGGAATAAAGAATAATTATGCCATTTCAACGAAATATTATCACAGGAAGGAGATCGATCCCTGGGAACGGGAAGAGATCTTTTTGCCCTATGGAAAAATACCGGCGGAGCTTCACAATCTGGAGTTCCAGCTTGCCGACCATTGTAATCTGAACTGCAAAGGATGTACACATTTTTCAAATCTTGTACGGGAGCCGTATTTTGCGGATCTGGATCAGTTCGGCAGGGATATGGAGCGCTTGTCCGTGCTTTTTGACAACATCAGATATCTTTTCCTGATGGGCGGTGAGCCGCTTCTGAATCCGGATGTGGATAAGTTCCTTCATACCGCGAGAAGATCGTTTTTACATACAGAGCTGAAACTGGTGACGAATGGTCTGCTGATACCCGTTATGAGTGAAAAAGTGGTCGATGCGATCCGTGATACAGAGACGGTCCTGTCGGTCTCGAATTATACCTGTCTCGATGAGCAGAAACTGGTGTGCTGCCTTTCCGAATACGGGATTACAAAGTTTGAACTGCGTAACGGCAAGCAGATTTTTTGCAAAAGCTTGAACTCCGCAGGTGACAGTGATAAACAAAGGATTTTTGAGAGCTGCGGAAGGAGAAACTGCTATTACCTGGATCAGGGACAGGTTGCAGCTTGCGTACAGCCGTTTATGATCAAATATTTTAACAGTTATTTCGGACAGGATTTTTCGGATGTCGGCGGCATTTCCCTGTATGAGGACGGTCTGACGGGAAAAGAACTACTCCATCGTCTTGCCGAGCCCATGGAAGCATGCAGATACTGCACCTATGAGGAATCGTTTGAATGGGAAGCATCAAAAGGGCAGGTTTCCATGCAGGACTGGTGTGTGAAATGATCACATCGCATGTTTGAAAGGAGATAGCAATATGAGAAACATGAGAGTCGTAATGTGGGATCTGACGGGCGCCGGGATGACATGGATGGATGAGCATGCAGTGAGGATCGATCTGATCGAACTGGCAAGTATAGACGGTAAGCAGGAAGGTACGGTCCCGATCAGCCTTCTTTCAGAAACAGATGAATGGGACTGGCTCTTTATATTTGAATTCGGAATGCGGGATTATATCAATCGTGTATTGGAGATCTGGAAAATCCCGCAGGATAAGGTCATGTATCCTTTCGATTCGCTCTCCATTGTGCAGAATGGAAGAGACTCTTATTATATGTTCGATGAGGTGATCCGCAGGGCAGTAGAGTTCTATGATCTTCATAATCATCAGAAATACAGTCTTGTCACGTTGGAGGAAGGCATTTCCTATATCGGAAGATCGACTGATATGTGTATCATGTCGTTTATGTACATGTCAGGGCAGAACTGGGCGCTTGATGATATGCGGAAGTATTATGAGCTGTCTCAGCGTTATTATTCCTTTACGGAAAAACAGACGATTTTTATGGATATCGGGGCGAATATCGGAACAACCTGTATCTATTTTAAGAAACAGATCGATCCGCATACAAAAATAGTGGCATTTGAGCCTATGCCGGAGACATTTTGGCTGCTTTCCAAGAATATGCAGCTCAATGGACTGCAGGATGAGGCAAAGCTCCTTCAGGTGGGTGTTTCGGATCATGAAGAAGAAAGAGGGATCTACTATGATGAGAGCAATCCGGGCGGAAGTTCCCTTGCTTGGGGAGCAGAGGACATGAGAAGAATAGATGTCCAGACAGATTCTTTTGACAGTGTGATCAGGAAACAGGGGATTCCTCTGGAGGAGATCAAATATCTCTGGGTAGATGTGGAAGGTTTTGAGGGGGCATTTGTTGCCGGCGGCAAGGAGACCCTGCGCAAACTCAATGTCCCGATCGTGGTAGAGGTGACACCGAAGCTTTTGGAAGTGCAGGGCAGACTGGAACAGTTTTATTCGGATGTCAGGGAGCTGTACCGGGGATACATTGTTTTGGGTGAGAAGGAAATACAGGAATATCCGATAAAGAAACTGGAGGAGTTCACCAGCGAATCCCGCATGGATTATCAAAGAGATATTTTCTTCCTGAAGTAAAAATGAGAGAATCCAAACCGAGCAGGGCCGAAAAAATGTGAAAAGCTAATTGAATGTGGCACGAAAAAATGATAACTATGAGAAGGATTAGTGTTTGAGATAAGGGATAGTTTTTTATGAAGAATATGCGTGTTGTTATATGGGATATTACCGGCGCCGGTATGATGTGGATGGATTTACACGCGGATCGGATCGATCTGCTGGAGCTGGTGAGCGCAGATGGAAAGAAAGAGGGAACCATTCCGCTTAAAGTACTTGCGGAAACCGATGATTGGGATTGGCTTTTTGTTTTTGAACTCGGAACGAGAAGTTATGTGAACCGTGTACTGGAAATACAGGGTATACCAAAGGAAAAAGTCCTGTATCCTCTGGACATGGGATCGATCGTTTCCCATGCTGCGGATTCTTATTATATGTTTGATGATTCCATCCGCCGTGCAATTGAATACTATGAATTGCAAAAACGTCAGCGATACAGCTTCGCTATGGTCGAAGGGGATCTCTCTTATATCGGGCAGTCTACGGATCTCTGTATTATGTACTATATGTATACAACCCAAAGAAACTGGGCGGCGGATGATATCGTAAAATTTCATGAGTTATCTCAAAAATACTATTCTTTTTCAGATCACCAAAGGATATTCTGCGATATTGGAGCGAACATCGGGACAACCTGTGTATATTTTAAGAAAATGATAGAACCGGATATAAAGATCCTGGCGTTTGAACCCATGCCGGATACATATTGGCTGTTATCTGAAAACATCCGGATCAACGACATTGAAAAGGACGCACAGCTGATCCCGCTTGGATTATCGGATCGGGATGAGGAAACGGTGTTTTATTATAATCCGGCAAATCCCGGCGGAAGCTCTTTTGCAGGGGGAGATGAATCTAACAGCGTAGTAAATGCAAGAACAACGACATTTGATTCTTTTTTGTCGAGACAAGGGATCGATTCGGGAGAGATTAAATATTTGTGGGTAGATGTGGAAGGATTTGAGGGAGCATTTGTTGCCGGCGGCAAGGAGACCCTGCGCAAACTCAATGTCCCGATAGTGGTAGAGGTGACACCGAGATTATTGGAAGCGCAAGGCAGGCTGGAGCAGTTTTATTCGGATATCAGGGAGCTGTATCGGGGATTCATTATTCTGGGTGAGAAGAAAATACAGGAATATCCGATAGAGAAACTGGAGGAGCTTACCAGTGGATCTCACATTAACACTCAAAGAGATATTTTTTTCCTGAAATAAAATTGAGAGAATGCAAACGGGTCAGGCACGAAAAAATGATAACTATGAGAAGAATTAGTGCAAATGAATAATTCTGTTTTAATCTATAAAGGAACCGATATCTGTTACAACATCCTGAATGAGTTTGCGGAGCAGTTCGGTGAGGCGCTGAAAAGGCAGGGCTGCACCGTGCTTTATTATGATGTCGAAAAGGAAGGGCTATCTTCTCTTGTGCAGTATATGGGACAGGAGTTCACGGCGATCGTCGGCTTTCAGACTTATGCGTTCGATCCGTATCTGGAATCCCGGAAATGCTTTTTGCACGATCTTTTCGGCGGGCTGAAGTTCAACTTCCAGCTGGATCATCCGATCTGGATGAGGGCGCACTATGAGAAGGGGCCGCGTGACTATTATGTGCTGACACATGACCGGAATTATCAGGCATTTATCAAACAGTACTATCATGGGGTAAAAGAAGCGCTTCTTTTGCCGCCGGGCGGGGTGAAGCCGGATGAGGGGGCTCCTCTGCCGGAGAAAACAAAAGATCTGATCTTTCTCGGTACCTACAATGATTACCGCGAACTTCTTGACTTGATCCGAAAGAGTGACCGGAAAACGAGGTTCCTGGCGGGCGCCTTTCTGCTGGAAATGACAAAGCACCCCAACCAGACGGCGGAGGATGCACTGAAAAAGGTGCTGCGTCAAAGAAAGTACACGGTTTCGGATGAAGATTTTCTGAATACGCTGGACAGCCTGAAACCGATGATCAACTGTGCGATGATCTATTACCGGGAAAAGACAGTCAGGACGCTTTTGGACGATGGGATTTCACTGATCGTATATGGGGACACCTGGAAAAAGGCGCCCTTTGCGGATCATCCGCTGCTGACCATTGTGCCGTCTGTAACACCGGAAGAGAGCCTTAACGAACTGGCATATGCAAAAATGTCTCTTAATGTCATGGCATGGCATAAAGACGGGTTTACGGAACGGATCGCAAACAGTATGCTTTATCGGAGTATCGTGGTCAGTGACCGGAGCACCTGTCTTGAAGAGCAATACAAAGACGGAGAGGAGCTGGTCCTTTTTGACCTGACGGAGATCGCTTCGCTTTCGGAGAGGATCAGGGAGCTTCTTGATGATGATAGACAAAGAGAGGCAATGGCCGAACGGGCTTATCAGAGAGCCATCGCAGAAGATACCTGGGATCAGAGGGCGGAATTGTTTTTAATGTATTGTGAGGAACTGAGAGCAAAATGAAACAGGTAAGCGTTATTATTCCAACCTACAACCGTAAAAAACTGTTGATGCGTGCCGTGGAAAGCGTTCTACAGCAGTCTTATCCGGTTACGGAGCTGATCATTGTCGATGACGGATCGACGGATGGAACCGGAGAGATGATCGCGGCAATGAAAGATCCTGGAATACATTACTACTTTACGGAGATGAACCGCGGGGCTGCCGCAGCAAGAAACTACGGGATCTCAAAAGTCAGTGTAGATGTTGACTATGTCTCTTTTCAGGATTCCGATGATCTGTGGCTTCCGGGAAAATTGGAAAAACAGATGCAGTCATTCGAGTCTCATCCCGAGGCCGGGTTTTGCTATCACAAATTCGGTTATCGTATGAGTGACGGCCACCTGGAGATCTTACCGGATGAGTCTTTGCCGGTGGAGAAGAAATCCGGAGATATATACGCGCAGCTCCTCTATGAAAACATGGTGGGGACACCGACTCTGATCGCAAAAAAAGAAGCGTTGGATCAAACGGGCGGATTTGATGAATCCCTGCAGGCATGGGAGGATTATGATCTGGTTCTTCGGCTGGCAAAAAATGAGAAGGCTGTTTTTGTGGATGAAGTGCTGGTGGAAGCGACTTTGTCTTCCGGCGGAGTGTCGGATTCTGCGGGAAACTATATGATGGCATGCTGCATGGTGCTGCGGAAATACCGTGATGACCTGCTTGCGACCGGAACGTTCAATCATCGCCTGGAAAAGATCTTAAGCGACGCGGAGCGTCTCGGTATGAAAGATAAAATCGTAGCGCTCCTCGAGAAACTGTTGCAATCCTGAAAATCAATCCCCGGTCTTTATCAGAAGGTAGGTGTTTTCCCCGTTCTGAATGGAACGGGCTTTTTTTTCGGAAAAATATGGGAAAAAGTGTTTTTTTGATGCCATGCTGATCAGGATATAATCACTATGATTTTTCAAAAGCGGCATCATGGTATCGACAGGAAGCGGAAGCTCGGGGAGGCATAACGCCGTGGTCAGTGTATCATGCGGGAGTGTAGAGGCTGTGTCAGAAAACTCCTTCAGAGAGAGGATCCGGTCATAAACCGTATTATAAACCGGGGCGTCAATTTCCGGGAAAAGATCCACTCCGGTCAAACGTATATCCAAAGACAATGAGGAATCTGCGACCTGCCGGCTGACGGCTCCGCCGCGCTTTAATGTCGGTCCGAGATCGAGAACGCTTTTTGCGCGCAATTGTCGGATCACTTCGAAGTAGATAAAAAGATCATTTTGACTGGTGATATATGGGTTCATATCTCTTTTCCTATTGATTTCGCAGGTGTCCCCACCAGGTATCCCGGCCGAGGATATCTGTTTCGGTGAGTTCGTTTTTGTAGCTGAGTTTGAAAGCGCAGGTTTCTTTCGTGAGCTGTTTCCAGTCTTCCTCGTAAAAGGTTTCGCTTAGCAGATCCTGGAGAGTGAGTACATCCGGCTGTGATGGAGAGCAGGAGTCAATTAACTCATGCACCTCGGGAAACTCGTGATATGCGACCCGGATGAACAGATCCGCCATGAAATAGTGAACCGGTTTATCGTTTGAAAGAAAATAGTAGTAAAAAGCATTTATTACAAATTGAGGGAGCAGATGACCGGAAGGAAGCTTCAGGAAATTTATGGACCACTTTCCCTCTGCGATATCTCCGTTCCAGAGCTTTTTTGGGGAGCTGATGGTATAAAAGGAATTCCGGTCGGAGAGGATTTCCTTTGGAAGCGGAGCAGCAAGATAGTAGGTTGCGTCCATCCAGAGTCCGCCATACAGGAACAGGAGTCCCATCCTCAGAATGTCACTCAGCATGGTGAGAGTGATCCCTCCGGATTCAACCTTGCTCCGGATCCAGTCCGGAAAAACAATATAATCCATATAGTTTTGCAAAGTGATCTCGTGGATCTCGGCAAGCTCTTCCGGAATATTCTTTTCCCAGCTTTTACGGCATACATTTACCACCTCCGGGGCGTTTTCAAATCCCTGCCACCAGCAGACAAAAATCGGAAGCTTTTCATGGAAATCGATTGTCCGGGGATTGATATCCACTACATTGACATGGTTTCCGGAACGGTAAATGGTAAGGAGATCGTTGATCTTCAAACGGACCAGCCGGTCCAGAGGAGGGATCAGCTTCTGAAGACTGACGATATCTTCCGGATCAGTCATTCGAACCTCTTCCTCGCGGATGCGGTATGTATGGCATAAGAAGAACACCCGGATCAGACGCTCTGAGAGATAGCCGAAGAGCCTTCCCTGAAACGTATCATAAGAGGAAATATCGATCCGTTTCTCTGCCTCAAAGAGGATCGGGAAAAGCCAGCTGCAATACTCATCAAAGATCTCTTTTCTGGTGATCAGCATATTCCACGCTGACAGAAGATTGCAGTTTAGTGTGAGATCAAAGGCGGGAAGGGATTCCGGAGACAGTTCCGCAAGAATCTCCCGCAGGATATCGAGATCTTTTATGAAATGCTCATGGGCATAATGATCTCTTGTATTTTCATAATGTGTAAAGCTGCTGGTCGGCAGTATCACATCGTATCCGGTTGTGAGCAGGCGCTCGATCTCCTCCTGCTTCAGGAAATACTCGTCCCTGATAAAGTATCTGCGGTAATGGCAGATGCCGACGATATCACATTTTACATTCTTCCAGATCCAGTAGACGCCGGTCAGCTCACAGAAGCTCCGGTTGCGGTCTGAAATATGATCGCCGGTGTTATCGCCTTCGTACCCGAGATCCTCACTGAGAGCCCTTCCAACGTGCAGTGAACGGTAAAGAGGATCCTCCGGTTCTGTATATTGTTTATGTGTACAAACATAAATTCTGGTATCCATCATTCTTTTTATCTGTTTTATTTCTTTTTATCTATTTTATTCATTTTTTTCATAAGTCAAATGAACGGAAGAAGTTTCTCCTGGAATCGGTCGAAGGAAAACTCTTTTTCATACACCTTCCGGGCATCTATGCACATCTCCTGATAGTCATCGGGCCGTTCCTGCCGGAGAGCAGCAGCTTCCGCGACTGCATCGCAAAGCGCCGGAACATCGTCACTTCGGAAGATGATACCGTTCTGATCAGGTGTTAGATACTGCGCCACTCCGCAGACATCCGAGATCACGCAGGGAACCGAGAGCATCATGGCTTCCGCCGCAACGGTCGGCATCGGCTCCTGGCGGGACGGGATCAGGAGAAAGTCGGCTTCCTTGATGGTGCGGAGCATCTCGTCATGAGGCAGTTCCGGAAGGATTTCCACATTCTCCGTATGCGCCGTATATTTATTCAGCGGTTCATAGACCTCCGGTTCCACATCGGTTTGATTCCCGCAGAAGAGGAAGCGGCAGTTTTGGCTGACGTCTTCCGGAAGAGAAGCGATGGCTTTTTGCAGGAGATCCTGACCTTTGCGTTTGCAGTAGACTCCGATGGTAAGAAATGAGATCGGCTTTTCGCGCTTATCAGAACCGGAATCGATCGGATCCGTGCCGGAAAAAGCTCCTGCAGCATCCTTAATTCCAAACGGCACCAGTTCCGCGTCATATCCGCACCGCCGCTTGATGATCTCCTGTACCACAGGACTCACTGCCCAGACATGGATGTGGGATTTTAATGTGGAAAAATCCGGGAGCCACTGTCCGTAAACATCAAAATAAACTTCCGGCTCATGAATCCACCAGATCACCGGCATATGTGCAAGATTCAGAAGATGAATGGTCTGAAGCGGGACGATCGTATTGACAAAGACCAGGTCATAGTCCCAGATCGGTGTAAGGAAGCTTTTCCAGTCCTCCATGAATTCCTTCCGGATCGTGATATCAATGCCAAGAGCTTCCACATCGGAACGCAGGTCGCCTTCGTCCATGGAGATCATATGGATCTCGCACCCGGCATCCTTTAAGATCCGGACGGCATCCATCATGACGATAGGGGCGCCGGTGCGGCTCAGCTGGTGTGTTATGAACATGACTTTTTTCATAGGTTCAGTTTACCATATTTCGAATTCATTGTATAATTCAGATATGAATTTGATGATCGTAACCAACTCCAAATATTTGCCATATACCTATGTGATGCTCTTCTCCCTGTTCCAAAAGCACCCGGGGACGGAAGTCGATGTCTATCTTCCGTATGAAGATCTTACCGATGCGGAGATCAGCGGGCTTTCCTCTTTTTGTGCGTCCTATCCCGGAAAACGCCTTCATCCGCTTTATGTCGGCACGGCGTTTAAAGAGCAGGTGCAGTCCCGTAACGGGATTAATGTGGAGACCTATTACCGGATCCTGGGGTTAAAGCTCCTGCCGGAAAACATGGACCGGATCCTCTACCTCGATGTGGACATGGTGATCAAGGGCAGTCTTCTTCCTCTTTATGAAACGAATCTGTCCGGAAAGGCCTTCGCGGTCTGCGAGGACATCTTCGGAAAGATCAATGGTTTTCACGAAGCAAATAAAAGACGGCTTTCCATCCCGCCGGAGTATTCCTATTTCAATGCCGGTGTGATGCTGTTTAACCTGACGCTGCTCAGGAAAGAAAACGCGGCGGACCGTATGCTTGAGAATATCTATCGCGATTACGAGCGTTACGAATACAATGATCAGGATGTCATGAACGAGATGTATTATGACCGCCTTGTATGGGCGGGATGGGATATGTACAATTGTCCGCCGTGCCATTTCTATCTCGACAAAACGGCAAGCGCTCATGGAGATGTCGTATTTGCGGATTATGAGATGATGAAACGGATGGGAGATGATCCGCAGCAGTTTCTTCAGAACTATCTGAACCTGACACAGGGCATCTATGACCAGGCGGCCGTGATTCATTACCTTGCCGACACCAAGCCCTGGAGCGTATCGCGAAAAGAGGCGTCGGTCTATGAGATCTTTGACCGGGCATACCGCGAGGCGGTTGACGCGCTGAAGCAAAGCGGAACTCTCCCGCAAAACATTCTTTTACAGGGAGCCGAAGGACGCGCATGAAGATACAGAAACTTCTATACTGGCAATGGCAATCTTTTCTGAAAAAAGGTGTGGAAGAGGCGCTGCCTCTGGTGGCTTCCTCTGTGGACACCTTTTTTTATCAGCTCACAGACTGGGAAGAGGATGACAATTTTCGGGCAAAATTCCGGGAGGCGCTCGATGCCGGTTCTTATGACGCGGTATTTTCCATCAATTTCAATCCCATGGTCTCGGAGATCTGTGAGGAAAAAGGAATCCCCTATATTTCCTGGGTCTACGATTCTCCGATCCATATCCGGAACCTTGAGCCTTTGAAAAAAGAGGTGAACCATACCTTTTTTTTCGATCGAGGGGAAGCAGAGGACCTCGTCTCGCGCGGATATCCGGTACATCATATGCCGCTGGCCGGAGATGCTGGCGGCTTTCAAAAAACGATCCGAAGTGCCGGTTCTTCTCTTCGGGAGTCCTGCCGGAGTGAGATCGCTTTTGTCGGGCAGTTGTACCGCACGGAATATCAGTATTATATGACACCGCTTACTGATTATCAGAGAGGGTTTCTGGAAGGGATTATCAATTCCCAAGGAAAGGTTTACGGAGGCTATCTCATCCCGGAGATCATTACGGACGATTTCCTTGCAAAACTGAATGAAAGATATCATGCTGCAAGCGGCGGAACAGCTGAGATCTCGCGCAGGGAGCTCCTTTATCTTCTGGCCGGGGAAGTGACGGGAAGGGAACGACGGCTGATCCTTTCGCTCCTTTCAAACCGGTATACAGTAGACCTTTATTCGTCCGACGAAGAAAATGCGCTTCCGAAACGTACGGATGCGGGGACAGGGTGCTCTGTACATCCTTATATTGATTATTATGAAAAAATGCCTCTTGTATTCGCCGGTGCGAAGATCAATCTGAATATCTCGCTGAAATGCATCCGCACCGGTGTTCCGCTGCGTGTGTTCGATGTGCTTTCCTGCGGGGGGTTCCTCATCACGAATTTTCAGGCGGAGCTGCCGGAGTTGTTTGAGGTCGGCAGTGAGCTGATCTGCTACAGTTCCGTGGAAGAACTTGTGCAGCTTTCCGGTTTCTATATGAAACATGATGAGGAACGGAGAAAGATCGCGGAAAACGGTCTTCGCCGGATCCAAAATGACTATACCCCTGAAAAACAACTGAAAAAAATATTTGAAAAAGTGTGATTTCCCTATAAAGAAAACAGAGCCGTCAGCCGATATAATATATAACCCCTACCATACCATCGGGGATGGCATACCGTAATTTTGAAAAAACGCCGAAAATGCCGTAAAATGGCGAAAAATCAGGTTGCGAAACGCCGGAAAACAGAGTATGATATGGGTTACAGGAAGTGACAGTACAGAAGAAACGGATTTCAAAAAAAGAACAAGGAGGTTAAAAAATGTCAGTAGGAATCAACACCAATTACAACAGCTATCAGACAATTACCGCGACAAAGACAGACACTAAGTCAAAGACGGAAGATGCGGTAAAAGAACGTGAAGAGGCAGGGGCTGTCTATGAGAAGTCCGAGGACACCGGGAAAGCTTCTTACAGCATCAACAAGATGAGCGAAGAAGACCGTGCGAAGCTTGTTGAACAGCTGAAAGCAGATCAGGCATCCAGAGAAGCGAGTTTTCTGAACATCATTCAGCAGACGCTCGGCGGGCAGATCAAGACCTTCAGCATGACTTCCGAGGAAATGTGGAAGAAGCTTGCGAGCGGTGATTTTACCGTTGATGCGGCGACTCGGAAGCAGGCACAGGAAGATATCAGCGAGGACGGATACTGGGGCGTGAAACAGACCTCCCAGAGACTTTTCGACTTCGCGAGCGCACTTGCAGGGGATGATCCGGAAAAGATGAAGAAGATGCAGGAAGCGATGGAGAAAGGCTTCAAGGAAGCGACCAAGACCTGGGGACGTGATCTGCCGGAGATCAGCAACAAGACCCTCGAAGCAGCGAACAAGTTGTTTGAAGATTATTACAAATCAAAAGAGACCGTGACAGAATAAGAAAAGTGTGGTATAATATTTTGCACAACATGGATGTAAAAATCATATAAAGCGGAAAGCAGGGACGGCTCTCCGGGAAGGAAACATCATCTATGCGTATCGGTCGAATCGGAAACGTCGGTGCAACCTCTTATGTCCCGTCTGTGCAACGGACCGCTTCTCGGGCGGAGAAGCCGGAGCAGGAAAAAGAGAAAAAACTTCCGGGCTGGGAAGGAACTGATTCCTATGTTCCATCCCAAAAACCTTCCAAAGAAGACAGTGACGGACGGGTTACGGCAACGGGAGGTCAGGACTATCTTTCGAACTACGCTGCAAACGCAGCAAGATTTGACAATTTTGATTTATGAGGCAACATACAAGAAGAAGGTTTCTTACGAAACCTTCTTTTTGTATGCTTTGACGGTTGTTTTTGGAAACGTTGATGAAAGCGTTTCCTGTGTGGATCAATCTCCATCCGGTCCTTCGATCTCCATTTGATCGATATAGAATTCTCTCCCTTCGGTGCTCTTAAATCGGAGCACGGCTTTTTCCGCAAGAGTGCCTTCAGACAGTATTTCAAAGTACATTTCGATGCATTCCGGCTCATAGCCGCACTGTTTTCCCATGACGACATCCACGAAATTGACCTTTTCGGCTCTGTTTTCCGTTGCAGAGCGGACGATCATGTCAGTCAGTGCTTTTGTGACGGAAAGCTCATGCATTTTCCGGCCTCACATAGTCCTCGTTTTCATCATCATCGTTATCGGACTTTGTGTAGCTGGCGCTTTCCAGAGGCGGAATGTTGCGAAGGTCATAAGGCGTTTCCTGATAAACGAAATTGAGCCAGTTCGTATAGAAGCAGTTTGATGCGGAACGCCATGAAAGCACCGGCTTTTTTTTCGGATCATCATCCGGATAGTAGTTGCAGGGGATCTTCGGATTCAGTCCTTTTCCGAGATCGCGCTTGTATTCCTTGTCCAGTGTAAACCGGTCATACTCACTGTGCCCGGTGACGAAGACCTGACGCGTGGAATAGGCAAGGATCACGCAGCTTCCGGCCTCCTTGCTGTTTGCAACGGTATAGAGCTCCGGATTTCCTGCGACTTCTTCCTCGTTCAGCCCGGTGTACCTCGAGACCGGGCAGAAGAAATAGTCATCCATACCGCGCATGATCATTTTCTTTCGGTGAAGAACCTTATGGCGGTATACCCCGGAAAGCTTTTCCGGAAGAAGGATCTTTTCAATGCCGTGATGATAATATAGACCGGCCTGCGCGCCCCAGCAGATATGAAAGGTGGAGAAAACATGGGTTTTTGACCATTCGAAGATCGCTGCCAGTTCCTCCCAGTATTCGACTTCTTCAAAAGCCATCTGCTCAACCGGAGCTCCTGTGATAATAAGTCCGTCGAAGTACTGCCACTCAATATCGCTGAAGTTGTCATAAAACCGGTTCAGATGGGAAGCAGCGGTATGTGTGGATTGATGGGATTCCACTTTCATGAACGTGATCTGGGTCTGGATCGGGAAGTTGCTCAGCATCCGAAGGAGATCCAGTTCCGTGTCCTGCTTGATGGGCATCAGGTTCAGGATGCAGATCTGAAGCGGACGGATTTCCTGGGTGTGCGCACGTTCTTCATCAATGACGAAAATGTTTTCGGATTCGAGGATCTGCTTCGCCGGCAGATCATTTTGTACAATAATCGGCATAGTATAATCACAATCCTGTGTATGAAAATATAAACGCTTACTATATATTAGCTGATTTCATAGGGAATCACAACCATAAACAGTAGATAGTTGTGCGGATTTGGTTTATAATGAACCCATGTCTGAAAAAAAGGAAAAAAACATTCTTCAAAGTAAACCGTATTTATACCTGACGGAGTTTTTTGCGGGGATGGCGGTCATGGCGGTGGAACTCGGAGCGAGCCGTCTTCTGGCGCCGTATTTCAGTTCCTCCCAGATTGTCTGGACCATTATTATCGGAACCATTATGATCGCCATGGCGCTCGGTAACGTTTACGGAGGAAGAACCGCAGATAAAAACCCCGATCCGTCGCGTCTCTACCGGCGTATGATCATTGCGGCCATCTGGATCGCGGCGATCCCCGTAGTCGGGAAATACATTATTGCCGGTATCGCGGGCATCATGATCTTTACGATCAATACGAATTTCCTTGTGATCGCTGCATTTGCGGCATGTCTGATCATCTTTGTATTTCCGCTGTTTCTGCTCGGAACGGTCACACCGTCGCTCGTCAAATATACGACTGACAGCCTGGAGGATAACGGACGTACCGTCGGAACCCTCGGGGCATTTAATACGATCGGCAGCATTCTCGGTACCTTTCTTCCGACCTTTGTGACGATCCCGGCGGTCGGGACTGCCATCTCTTTTCTGATCTTCGGCGGGATCCTTTTGTTCCTTGCGATCCTTTACTTTGTCAGCGGCAGGGTGCGGTCAAAGGCGGCAGTGGTCGGTGTTATACTGTTTGTACTCTGCTGTATTTTCGGCCATAACAGCAGCTTTGCGTTCTGGGAAAAGGATCTGACGGCAGAGGAGGAATCCGTTTACAATTACCTCCAGGTCAAAGAGGATGACGAGAGGGTGGTGCTTTCCACTAACGTGCTGTTCGGAGTGCAGTCGGTCCTGATGAAAACGGGAGATCTGACCGGGATGTACTATGATTACGCGATGGCGGCACCGTTTATGGCAGGAGCGAGAGAAAAGGACGAGATGGATATCCTGATCCTCGGAAATGGTACCGGCACGTTTGCAACCCAGTGCCAGAAATACTTCGGAGACGAGCTTGGGGACGGCCTGCGGATCGAGGCAGTCGAGATCGATGACAAGATCACGGATCTCGCAAAGGAATACTTTGCGCTTTCTCCGGATGTGAAGGTGACGACCTATGACGGGAGAGCTTATCTGGCGGCACTTGACGGACAGTATGACGTGATCATGGTGGACGCATATCAGGATATCACGATCCCCTTCCAGATGTCTTCGCAGGAGTTTTTTTCCATGGTAAGTGATCATCTCCGGGATGACGGGATCATGGTGGTCAACATGAATATGCGCGGCTCCGTAGAAGGGAGCATCAATGATTATATTTCCGATACCATCGGCACGGTCTTTCCCTGTATTTACACTGCAGATGTCGCATACAGCACCAACCGTGAACTGTTCGCGGCCAAGGACGAAAAGGCGTTATCCCGTTTTGAGGAAAACAAAGAGAAAGAACCGGATCAGCGTCTTGCCGCCATGATGGAGGTTGTTTCGGATTCCCTTAAGCCGTATGAACCGGGCGATTATCTCCTCACGGACGACAAAGCTCCGGTTGAGCTTCTCGGCATGAAGGTGATCGATGAACTGATCGCGGATGAGGTGTCGTTTTACCGTTCCATTTATGAGGAACGCGGAGTGGAAGGGCTCCTTGAGATGTTATGAAAACACTGTTTGTCATGGATGAAAAAGACTATACGGAGGAGATGCCTGTCGTGGAAAGGACCACGGTGCGTGCCCTGATCGAGCGCGACGGACTCTTTGCGATGCAAAAGAGCAGATACGGCGAGTACAAGATCCCGGGCGGCGCTCCGGATCCGGATGAAACCATGGAGGATGCCCTGGTTCGGGAGGTGCGTGAGGAAACAGGCCTTTTTGTGGAAAGGGATTCGATCCGCGAGGTTGGGATGACCTTGGAAATGCGTGAGGATGCGCATAAAAAAGGTGTGAAGTTTGTCAGGCGCACCTATTTTTACAGCTGCCGCGTCGGAGATGAGATCGGGGAAACCAGCATGACAAGGAGTGAGATCGATCTCGGATTTACGCTCGTATGGGCGGGGAGAGATGAGATCATTGCGGGGAACCGTGTTGCCCTTCGTGAAAAATGGAACATCCGGGATACGGAGTTTTTCCAGTGGATGAAGGACCATCCGGGAGAGCTGGAGAATATCGGATGATGGAGCTGCGCCGGATTATATTGATGCAGCAGGGCGTGGAAACCCTCGACTTTTTTTCGAGACAGCTCGGCGATGCCTTTCAAAAGAGAGGGCTTTCCGTTTTTTATTTTGATCTGACAAGCGGAGAACGGGACGCAAAGCATCTGAAAAAATTTCAAAAAAGTGGGGAGACGGCGCTCATCACGTTCAATTTCGAAGGGCTGGAGCGGGAGGAAGGATTGTTTTCGCCGGCAGAAGGGTATCTCTGGCAGGCTTACCGAATCCCGTGTTTCAACATCTGCGTGGATCATCCGTACTGGTACGAAAACCGTTTTGCAAATCTTTTGGAGGATGAGGAGCGGCATCCGGGGATGTTGCCGCTTTATCATCACGTTTCCATCGACCGTAATCATGAAAAATATCTGAAGGACTATTATCCCGAGTTTCAGAGCGCCGGATTTCTGCCGCTTGCGGGAAGTGCCTTTCTGCCGGGAGAGAGTTTTCCGCCGGTTTCGGAGCGGAAAACGGAGCTGCTCTTTACCGGTCATTACACGGAACTTCCGTTCTTTGACGCGAGCATCCATGCGATCAATGAAGAATATGCCGCATTTTATATGGGGATTATAGAGGATCTCATTTCTCATCCGTCGAAAACGGCGGAAGAAGTGGAACTGCAACATGTTCAGAGGGAAACAGGGGAAACGGATCCGAAGATGCTGAGGCTTGTTTTTTACAAGATGCTTTTCGTGGATCTTTATGTGAGAAACTATTATCGGGGAAAAGCCGTGCAGATCCTTGCGGATGCCGGGTTTCCGGTAACGGTGATCGGAAAAGGATGGGATAAGCTTCCGCTCCGCAAAAAAGAAAACCTTACAATCCTGCCGCGCAGGGACTCCGCCGGGTGCCTTAAGGCACTCCTTGATGCGAAGGTTTCCCTCAATGTGCTGCCCTGGTTCAAGGACGGAGCCCATGACCGGGTGTTCAGCTCGATCTTAAACGGCGCGGTGAGCCTTACGGATCCGAGCACCTATCTTCTGGAGGAGTTGCCGGAAGGTATAGGGACGCATTATTTTTCCTTGGAGAATATGGACGAAGAGCTTCCACGGGCTGCAGAGGAACTGCTTTCATCCCCATCACTCTGCAGGGACATAGTATCCCGTGGTTATACTCCCGTCCGCTCCTCCCACACTTGGGACACGAGAGCAGATTTTTTACTTCGCAATCTCATATAACACCCGAGCCTCGCGGAAGAGGCGAGTTATCTAAAAGGAGGGGAATGCCATGTCAGTTGTCGGTGCGATCATGGTGCCGCACCCGCCGCTTATTGTTCCTGAAGTCGGCCGGGGCGGTGAAAAAGAAATATCAGAAACAAGCCGGGCTTATGAAAAGGCCGCGGAATTTGTCCGGGATTTAAAACCGGAGACTATCGTCCTGACGTCTCCGCATGCGGTGATGTATGCCGATTATTTCCATATCTCTCCCGGAAAGGAAGCTTCCGGAGATCTTTCTCGCTTCGGAGCACCTCAGGTTGCATACACCGTTACGTATGATACGGAGTTTGTAAAGGATCTGGAGAATACGGCGGCGCTCGCTCATTTTCCTGCCGGTACCTATGGTGACCGGATGAGAGAACTGGATCACGGAACGATCGTGCCGCTTTATTTTATCAGCAAAGCTTATCCGGATTTTGATCTCGTGCGGATCGGTCTGTCCGGGGAATCCCTTCTGGATCACTACCGGCTCGGCATGATGATCCAGAAGACGGCGGAAAAACTCGGGAGACGGGTGGTTCATGTTGCGAGCGGTGACCTTTCCCATAAGCTGAAGGCGTCCGGCCCATACGGGTTCGCGCCGGAAGGACCGTTATATGATGAGAAGATCATGTATACCATGGGACGGGCGGCGTTTTCGGAATTGCTTTCTTTTTCCGACGAGCTTTGCGACAAAGCGGCAGAATGCGGCCACCGCTCATTTGTAATCATGGCGGGAACTTTGGACGGGTTTTCGGTGGAAACGGAAAAGCTCAATCACGAGGATAAGACCGGAGTCGGATATGGCGTCTGTACCTACCGCGTGACCGGAGAAGACCGGGAACGCCGGTTTTATGAGAAACATACGGGGATCATTAAAAAACAGACCGAGGAGAAACGAAAGATGGAAGATGCATATGTCTCACTGGCGAGAAAGTCATTGGAATCCTATATCACAACGGGCACGGTAATCGACGTGCCGGAGGGACTGCCGGAGGAACTGACAGCCACGAGAGCCGGCGCGTTTGTTTCCCTCCATAAAAACGGTCGCCTTCGGGGCTGCATCGGAACCATTTCTCCTATCCAGGACAATCTGGCAGAGGAGATCATCGGAAACGCGATCTCGGCGTCAACGAAGGATCCCCGTTTTATGCCGGTAAGGCCGGACGAGCTTTCGGAGCTTGAGATCTCTGTGGATGTTCTTTCTCCGGCAGAGCCGATCGCATCGGAAGCGGAGTTGGAGCCGAAACGATATGGCGTTATTGTGACAAAGGGCGGACGAAGAGGATTGCTGCTGCCGAATCTGGATGGTGTGGATACGGTAGAAGAACAGGTTCGTATCGCAAAGCAGAAAGCCGGGATCGACCCGGATGATAAGGACGTTGAACTGGAGCGGTTCGAAGTCGTTCGCCATTATTAAGGAAACGCCGGTCTCAAAAAACCACAAAAACTGTTGACACGCACAAAACGAGGCATTATAATGTCTTAGTCTGGCGAAAAGCAGGAAAGCTGCGCCCGGTACACGCATCTTTCCTGTTTTTATAGATAGTTTCTATGTGACAGTTCATCAGTCAGGAGGAAAACCAATGAAAACATTTATGGCGAGCCCTTCTGCCGTAGAGCGCAAGTGGTATGTCGTAGACGCTGACGGCAAGACACTTGGACGCCTCTCTTCCGAGGTTGCCAAGGTGCTTCGGGGCAAGAATAAACCGATCTTTACACCGCATGAAGACACCGGCGATTACGTGATCGTCGTAAACGCGGAGAAGATCAAAGTCACCGGCAAGAAGCTGGATCAGAAGATGTATTATCATCATTCCGACTATGTCGGCGGCCTCAAGGAAATGAATCTGAAGGAAATGCTGAGCAAGCACCCCGAGCGTGTGATCGAGCATGCGGTAAAGGGTATGCTTCCGAAGGGACCCCTTGGCAGAGAGATGGGAAAGAAGCTCTTTGTATACGCAGGTCCGGAGCATAAGCACGCGGCACAGAAGCCGGAAGCACTGAGCTTCTGATAGGAGGATAGGAAAGTGGCAAAAACAACGAAATTTTACGGAACAGGTAGAAGAAAATCGTCCGTTGCCAGAGTGTATCTGATGCCGGGAAGCGGCAAGATCACCATCAATCAGAGAGACATTGATGATTATTTCGGGCTTGAGACCCTGAAGGTGATCGTAAAGCAGCCTCTTGAGGTAACGGAGTCAACCGGAAAATATGATGTACAGGTCAATGTCAAGGGCGGCGGCTATACCGGACAGGCAGGTGCAATCCGTCACGGTATCGCGAGAGCGCTGATCGAAGCAGATGAAGAGCTTCGTCCGACCTTGAAGAGCAGCGGCTTCCTGACACGTGATCCGCGTATGAAAGAGCGGAAGAAATACGGTCTCAAGGCAGCGAGACGTGCTCCGCAGTTTTCTAAGAGATAATCGTTTCACAACGTATTACGTCTTTGGACAATCAAATACGACTTATTACACCTCAGGACAATTGTCCTGGGGTGTTTTGTATTAATATCAAATTTTTCAAATTGTATAAGATAGATATAGTTGATTGCAAATAATAGAATGAAACTCAAAAACGGAACTCAAAAGGAACTCAAATAATTTGAGTTCCTTTTTGAGTTCCTGAATAATAATTTAATATGCTTGACGGAACTAAAAATTTAGACTATTATGTAAAATATAAGCGGGAGGAACTAAAATGACAACTGAAGAATTGATTGAAAAATTAAATTTGATACAGAAACTAAAATGTGAAACGCCAGCAATTGAAATAAAAAGTGCAGAATTGGGCTGTCCAAAGCATTTGTATGATACGTTGTCAAGTTTTTCTAATCAAGATGATGGTGGAATAATAATTTTTGGAGTGGATGAGGAACAGGATTTTAAGGAAGTAGGTGTTTATGATCCACAGGATATACAAAAGAAGATAAATGAGCAATGCAGTCAGATGGAACCTATTGTAAGACCACTATTGACTGTTGCTGAAAGAGATGGAAAATTTTTTGTTTCCGCAGAGATTCCGGGAGTTGATATTACTGACAGGCCTGTTTTTTATAAAGGCAAAGGTAGACTAAAAGGATCCTATGTTCGCGTTGGAGACAGCGATGAGCCTATGACAGAATATGAAGTGTATAGCTATGAGGCATATAGAAAAAAATATCAGGATGATATTAGAGTTGTAGAAAGGGCATCACTAGCATCATTAAACCAGGATATGTTATCTAAGTATATAGAGCTGTTAAAGGTTGGAAAACCGCGTTTGGCAGTCATTTCAGACGAAGAGATTTATGAGCTGATGAGTATTAAGAGAGATAATATTCTTACACTAAGCTCAGTTATGAATTTTAGCCCTTATCCACAGGTTTATTTTCCTCAATTATGCATAATTGCTACAGTAGTGCCAGGGACAGATATGGGTGTTGTTGGAGAACAAGGTGAAAGATTTGTCGATAATCAGCGAATAGAGGGGAATATTCCTGAGATGTTGGAAGGTGCAATGCAATTCATTAGTAGGAATATGCGCTCTATAACATTTATTGATTCACAAACGGGAAAACGCGAAGATCGTACGGACTATCCTGTTGTTGCTGTCAGGGAGGCAATACTGAATGCATTGGTACATCGCGATTATAGTATTCATACCGAAGGGATGCCTATCCAAATCATAATGTATGAGGATAGACTAGAAGTGAGGAATCCTGGTGGATTATACGGAAGAATAAGAATTGATCAGTTAGGAAAAGTGCAGCCAGATACCCGTAATCCTGTAATTGCAAATGAACTAGAGGTGTTGAAGATTACAGAGAATAGATATTCAGGTATTCCGACAATTCGTAGAACAATGCAGGAATATGGACTACCAAATCCTGAGTTTTTGGATGAAAGGGGTAGTTTTATTGTTAAATTCTATAAGCGTGGAGCGGGTATTAATCCTATACAGGTCGAAAATATAGAAAATAATGAATTGGTGCAATTCTGCAAAACACCAAGGACTAGAATGGAAATCTGCGAGTTCTTGGGAATGAGTTCTGTTACTTACGCTATTCAGACACGTATAATGCCGTTGGTTGAACAAGGAATAATAAAGATGAGTATTCCAGACAAACCAAAAAGTCCGAAACAATTGTATTATAGTGAATAAAAAGCAGGGTGCAAAACGCAAGTAAAGCGCACAGATGTATATTATGAAACCTGCGGTGTTTATCTTCAAAACAAGAAATTGATAGTATAAAGTAAAGCTAATCTGCTAATGAATTATAGTATATAATATTTAGTTTTGTGAGGAGGGATGATTATGTCTGGAATAGACAAATTTTTTGAGGGGATTGGAGATGCTGTGAAAACTGTTCCTGATATTTATGAGGATGGATTGAAGCCATCAACACGAGAAGGAGGAAAAACACTGGCGTTGATACCACAAACAATTAATGCGGCACTTGCACCTTTAAGGATATGGATTGCGCAGAAAGAGTACAATGTGGCTGAAACAGAGAAAATTTTGGCATTGAAGTTGGAAAAAGTAAATGCAGAATCAATCGTATCACCAGATGCATATGTTGCAGTACCAGCTTTACAGGGAATCGCATATTGTATGAATAGTGAGGAATTGCGTAATATGTATGCTAATCTTTTAGCGACATCAATGTTGAAAGACAAGAAAGAAAATGCACATCCATCGTTTGTAGAAATAATTAAGCAGCTTTCTCCTGATGAAGCTAAATTATTAAAAAGGATATCTGAATCAGGAGATTCCTATCCTTTAATAGACATAAAACTTAATGTGGCTGAAGGTGGGTATATTACTCAAGTGCGTAATTTTACATTATTGGCAGAAGGGGTGTGTGAATATCCTAATAAGGTATTTACATATATTGACAATTTAGAAAGGTTAAAGATTATAGATATACCATTCGGGGTAAAACTGCATAATGATGAGATATATGAGCCAATTGAATCTTATGCGGAGATAAAGAATATGTTGAATTCCGAAGTTCCAGAAGGATATCGATGGGAAGTGGTTCGTAAGAAATTTGAAGTTACAGAGTATGGTAAGAGTTTTATGGAGGCTTGTGTAAAAAATATATAATAATATGTATGTATAATTGATTTGTCATCAGTTGTGTACAGTAGTCCTGAGCTTTCTACCGTACACAACAGGTAAACAGCAACTTGATGAAGAAATGCCTAAAATACGGCATTTTCACTTCTTTAATCGTTATCAAAGAGATAATCGTTTCACAACGTATTACGTCTTTGGACAATCAAATACGACTTATTACACCTCGGGACAATTGTCCTGGGGTGTTTTTGTTATGCCCTTATGTTGTTAAGTAGTTGTGTGGTAAAGCGCAATATTGATATTATAGTTTGCGCTTTAGGATTGATTTTAAAGCGCAACAATGATATTGTTAAATAAAAAAACTAAGGACGAGGCTATGCGAGATATAGACAAAATAATTGAAGATGACGAAAATCAGGTGGTTGAATGGAAAGAGTCATGGCAGGATAAGTATCTGGAGTGGATCTGTGGCTATGCCAATGCCCAGGGTGGGACTCTCTACATAGGAGTTGATGATAATGGAAACGTTATTGGATTAGATTCAAAGGTACAAAAGAAGCTATTAGAGGATATTCCAAATAAAATTACTGCAGCATTTGGGATAACTTGTGATGTGAATCTCAAGTCAAAAGATAAAAAGAAGTATATTCAGGTTGAGGTAAAAAAATCGCGATTACCTTTAAATCTCCATGGAAGATATTATTACCGTACTGGAAGTGTAAAGAAGGAGATTACTGGATTTGAACTAACTGAATTTATTATAAAAAGCACAGGAACGTCATATGATGCTATGGTTTCCGACATAACTCGTGATAAGCTGACGTTTGAAGCGTTCAAAAAAAGATATCTTGATGTACTGCCTGGTAATCACGATTTTGAAGAAGATCTTATTAGCTTTAGATTAATGCAAGAAGATGGACAAATGACAAACGCAGGTGTTTTGTTTGCTGACCAATGGAATATTCATCATTCAAGAATGTTTTGTACAAGATGGAATGGTTTGGATAAAGCGGGTTCTGTCCAAGATGCTCTGGATGATCTGGAAATCACTGGTAGTTTATTATCACTCTTTGATAATGCAATGGATTTTGTTAGAAAAAACTCAAAAAAAGGATGGAGAAAAGACAAAGATAAAAGAGTAGAATTGCCGGATTATCCAGAACGTGCAGTAGAAGAAGGATTAGTTAATGCACTCATTCATAGAAGTTATTTGCAGACAGGTGCTCATAGCCAGATTGATATTTATGATGATCGAATGGTTATTACTAATCCAGGAGGAATGTATGATGGTTCTGAGGTTCAATTACTAGATTTGAGACATGTCCCTTCCAAGCTTAGAAATCCAATACTGGCCGATGTTTTTGGACGCTTACGTTTGATGGAGAGACGAGGAAGTGGATTCAAGAAGATACTTGATGCCTATGAATCTGAAGAAAGATATACAGATAGTTTAAAGCCAGAGTTTTATACTGATGGTTATAATTTCTTTCTTACTCTATGGAACTTGAATTATGCTTATGATAAAGCGCAAAATAAAGCGCAAATTAAAGCGCAAAGAGGTACTTTATCTGATAGAGATTATATATTGCTCCTGATTAAGGAGAATCCAACCATAACACAAGAAGAATTGGCAAATATTATGGGGAAGTCACGAAGATCAGTACAGATGCTGATGAAGCAGCTGATAGAGGATGATGCTATTGAAAGACTTGGATCTAAGAAACAGGGAACATGGATTTTAAAATGATAAATACTATGAAATGAGGAGTGGCATATGCGAACAATAGACATAATTAATATAATTGCAATAATAGTTTCCCCGGTTGTTGCAGTAGTTGTTGGCCAGATTTTACAAGACAGGAGAAAGAAGCGCTCTGATAAGATGGAGATTTTTAAAACACTAATGATAAGTAGAGGTTTGGGCTGATCTACAGAAAGTGTTAAGGCATTGAACATTATTGAGGTTGTTTTTAGTGATGATCAATCTGTTCAATCGGAATTTGTCGGGATGAGCGCATAGCCCTTTATCTTTGATTTTAATGTACCAAGACACAAATTAGGTTTGTAGAGGAAAAATATTATGGAACACAAAGGAACAAAGAAGATAGAAACCGAACGATTAATTCTTCGACAGTTTACCAAAGAAGACGCAGAAGTTATGTTTAAAAACTGGGAGAGCGATTCAAAAGTTACTGAGTTTTTACGCTGGCCAACAGCTATAGATGTTAGTGAGGCAGAACAGGTTCTTGATGAATGGGTCCGAGGATATGAAAATCCCGATTTTTATCAGTGGGCAATCGTTTTAAAAGAGGTTGGAGAGCCTATTGGTTCTATCAGTGTTGTAGATAAAAATGAAAATCTTGATATTGTTCATATAGGATACTGTATAGGCAGCAAATGGTGGCATAAAGGAATTACAACAGAGGCATTTAAAGCGATTATTCCTTTTTTCTTTAAAGAGGTGGGCGTAAACAGGATTGAATCACAGCATGACCCAAATAATCCGAATTCAGGTAAAGTAATGCAAAAATGTGGATTAAAATACGAGGGAACGCTTCGTCAAGCTGATTGGAGTAATAAAGGTGTTGTAGACGCTTGTATGTATAGTTTGTTGAGATCTGAATGGGAGAAATAAGTTAATTCAGGCTTGTCGAGATGATTAAGTAGTCTCTACTTGTATTTAGATTTTGGGTGCATATACAAAGAACTAAACAATTCAAGTTTGCGGAGGAACTATAAATGGAAATAAGATATGTGGAGCTAAAAGATAAGGAAGAGTGGTATTTGCTAGATAGACATTTGCCTGATGCTGGGTTTGAGGAGAAAGTCAGAAACAAGCAGGGTTATGTTGTGGTTGACGAGAGTAAAATTGTAGGGGATTTACGTTACAACCTTTTCTGGGATAATATTCCTTTTTGTACTATGCTTTATATTGACGAAAAACATCGTGGACGTGGATATGGAAAACTCCTAATGAAACATTGGGAAAACGACATGAAGACCATGGAATACGGAATGCTTATGACCTCAACGCAAGTTGATGAGAATGCGCAGCATTTCTATCGGAAGTTGGACTATAAGGACTGCGGAGGTTTCATTGTTGATGTGCCGGGATATGAGCAACCGATGGAAATGATCATGATCAAGGCAGTACAGTAAAGCTTGAAGAAGATTACTTGCGGTAAAATTATTCAGAAGGAGTATCACCATCTATATGCATCATAATTTCTTGTTCGACCTGGATATGACCCTGCTCGATTTCCATGCTTCTGAGCGAAAAGCGCTGGAGATAATAATTCTGATATGCAGGGCGCTAAGAATGCGTCGCTGGCATCTGTGTGGTTCATGCCCTCCGGTGATATCGAAGAAGCTATATAAGGTGCCACCAGTTGTGCACAGTAGTCCTGAGCTTTCTACCGTACACAACAGGTAAACAGCAACTTGATGAATAAATGCCTAAAAGACGGCATTTTTACTTCTTTAATCGTTATCAAAGAGATAATCGTTTCACAACGTATTACGTCTTTGGACAATCATATACGACTTATTACACCTCAGGACAACTGTCCTGGGGTGTTTTTTTATGTTTGCCCAGCATGGGCGTCTTCTAACGGGTGAAAGTCCCGAGTGCGCGTAGGCAACGACGAAGCACATAGCCGAACAGCAAGGGTGCCCGTTGTGAAGCGGGATCTGAAAGAAGCTGTAAGCAAACCTCTGGCCTGACGGACAGGAACCGCATACAAGGCTCGGAAATACGGATAAGGTGGCATAAACACTAAAGTCCAAAAGGTTGCTGGAAGTACGAGTAAATGCGGCAGGTACATGGAGGGAAAGAACACGCACCTTAACTGGGGAGGTCTCACAGACGGTCTCATTAGCCGCAGTAACAACGAACTGTGAGAAGTCAGCAG
>JAZOTN010000013.1:0-16235 GCA_045657665.1 Lachnospiraceae bacterium
CTACCATGGTCAGATAAACTTCCAAAAGAAATCCGTGTTACAATAAAGTGAATCTTATGATTAAATGTAAAGAAACATAAGCCTCTGCGTTATCATGGCCAGAGGCTTTTGTGTTGTGTACGTGCGTTTTGTACTATTTACATTTCTTTATCAAAAATTTATAATTTTCCCTCTGTACGAGCTATTTTTCGGGTGTTATACTTCTTTTAAGCAAGAAATTCTTGAGATCATTTCTGATATCTATCACGTTTCCTGCTGTAACAGCTTTATCCCATTTTTTTAAAAGCAGGAGACTGTATATCATGCCTCCTGCGAAAATCTATTTCAAAGGAGGAAAAATTGAGAAAACGAATCGACTGGCATTCCGGCTTTGCCGGAGCGCTTGGTCTCTCATTCCGGAAATACCGGGATGTGCTTGAGATCCAGCGCGAAGTGCCGCTCACGAAGGAACCGCTCCAAAAGTGAACGGTATCCCGACAGAAGAACTCACGGTCACAATTATCCGGAGTGCATATCCGAGAGAGCTGTTTCGCTTATGGAAGTCAGAAGGAAAGAGCATCTGGGAAACAGCTCCGGGTGTATACCGTATCGGCGGAGTTGTCGAGCTTCCTCTTCAGATTGTTGTAACAAGAGAGCTTCTGGACGATGACTTTCTGGCGTTCCGTGTAATGGAAAGGGATGCATGCGTAAAGGATACGGTAAACTTTTATACAATGGTAAACGGATATGAGAATCCGGGAGATAAGGAGGATGCAGGAGCAGTCCTCTATGTTGCGAAGGAAATCAACAGAAATCTGAAAGAGAAGAGGTGGACTGATATGGTATATCCGGCAATAAGGGAATTGATGCAGGAAGATTTTGACGCAGCCGAAGCACGTGGAGAAGCACGTGGAGAAGTGCGCGGAGAGAAGCGTGGCGGTGAAAAGAAAATGGAATCATTAAAAAAACAGGCGAAAGAATTGGAGAATAAAGGCCTTGGTGCGGACCAGATTCTGAAAGAACTGGGTCTTGTGTAAGGGGAGACAGGGGACGGTTCTCTGTCTCATCAATAAACAATCGTGAGCTCATCATAAACCACTTGAAAATAAATACGCCTCCGGCTAAAATAAGATTGAATCGAATTTTAGCCGGAGGTTATTTTCATGCAATATATTAACAGAAGCCTTGAACAGAAGATTATGGATATCAGCAGTGATTACAGCTGTCTTCTGCTCATCGGGCCAAGACAGGTCGGAAAAACGACGATGCTTGAGCATCTGATGGAAGGTTCGGATCGACGAAAAGTTACTCTGGACGATGCAGAGAACCGGAGACTGGCGAAAACAGATCCGGCACTGTTCCTTGAACTGCATCAGGCTCCTGTTTTGATCGACGAAGTGCAGTATGCTCCGGAATTATTTTCTTATATAAAGATCAACATAGATAAAGGAGCCTTACCCGGTTCATACTGGCTGACGGGTTCTCAGGCATTTCAGCTGATGGAGCTGGCTCAGGAATCACTGGCAGGAAGAACGGCAATTGTCCATATGTCCGGTCTGTCACAGTCCGAGTTGTACGGAGACGGAACAACAGAACCGCTGTCAGTCGACCAGAAAGCTTTGAATAAAAGAAAAGAACATCTTGCAAGCTGCAACGCAACGGAGATGTTCGAAAGGATCTGGAAAGGCAGTATGCCTGGGCATAGAAGCGGGAGGTATCAGGACAGGGATGTATTCTATAGTTCCTATATCGAGAGCTACATCAACCGTGATGTAACGGACATGATCCCCGGTGTGGATAAGCTGCTGTTTTCGGACTTTATCAGAGCTGCAGCCTGCCGTGCAGGACAGATGCTGAATGTTCATGATATTGCTCAGGATATCGGCGTTTCAGATGATACTGCAAGAAGATGGCTGCAGGTGCTCGAAAAGTCAGAGGTGATTTTTTATCTGAGACCCTACTCCAATAATCTTCTGAAGCGTACCATAAAGACACCGAAAATGTATTTTTTTGATACCGGACTGGTTGCATATCTGACAAAATATTCAAGCCCGGAGATTCTAATGAATGGTGCGATCAGCGGAGCAATTCTCGAAAACTATGCAGTAAGTGAGATCCGAAAGACATGGATGAACAATGCAAAAGAATGCCTGTTTCATTATTATCGCGATAAAGAGTCCAATGAGATCGATCTGGTATTTGAGGCAGACGGGGAGTTGCACCCGCTGGAGATTAAGAAGAGCACCAATCCCGCGACAGAACTGGTATCAGAGTTCAAAGTGCTGGACAAGGGGTCCATGCCAAGAGGTGCAGGTGCAATCCTGTGTCTTAGAGAAGAATTGTCAGCGGTTGACAGGAATACCAGTATCGTTCCGATCTGGATGATATGATCATGGCGGCCCCTTTCGTTGAAAAATTGGCGAAAATATTGTATATTATATATATAGATATACAAAGGAATTGCGAACATATGGTTAATTTTGAGATAGATGAAGTTTTACCTTGCCTAAAAAAAGTATCAACCGGTGAAATTTATGATACGGAAGTATTACAAGTCAAACGAAAGAGTTTTTTATCAAAATTTAATCGTAATACAGGATGGTATGTGAATTGGAGTGGCTTTTCAGAAGATACGGAAGTGTATGCTCTTGTCTTGAAGGGAACCACCGATATTCAGGGCATGGTTGCATTGCAATATGATGACGCTGCGAAAGCGGTTTATGTTCTGTGGGGGTGTACAGCCCCTCACAATAACAAATGGCAATATGGAAGACAAGAATATGCAGGAGTAGGCGGACATTTGTTTGCAATTGCGTCAGAGTTATCAGTTAGACATGGATATGAAGGCTTTATATATGCTGAAGCTATGGATGAGGAATTATATCATTACTATTGCGAAGAATTTCATGCAGCATATTTGCCGCCGCTGCACAACCCATATCGTTTTATGCTGTCGGACAAAGCAACGAAACAAATCCGGGAGGTGTATACTTATGAATGGACAGATGGAGTCTTATGAAAAAAAACAAAGAATGGTAGATGAATATTTACAAAGGGTGGATATCTATGCTCCGTTGAAGCCAATGGAGTTTGATCTGCGAGGTTATGCGGATTATTTATCGGAACACAATATTGATCCCAAAAACGTACCGGAAGAAGTGGCAAAACTGTTTTGCAAGGAGGGCACTGAGAACTTACAGCATATCGCTTGATTCTTCATCTTCAAAGTTGTAAACGGAATCGCTCCAGATCGTAGTGTCAAGAGAACTTCAGGATGATGATTTCCTCGCGTTCCGTATTATGAAGAGAAACGCGGAAGAGAAGGATTGGGGAAAAACAAAATCAACAGGAAGTACAAGGACCGGCTGTTCAAGCTGGTTTTTGGGACGAAAGAAGACAATGAAGAATTGATGAATGTATCCGGGAAGGGATTCTTGCAGACCTTTTAAGAGCGCATAGGGAGGAGTTCTATATGGGAGTGTTTACATCATGGACCAAAAAGGATGAGGAGCGGTTCCAAAAGAGCGAGTTGAAGAAGGCAACGGCGCAGGCTCGCGCGGAAGGTCTCGCGGAAGGTCGAACAGAAGGTCACGCAGAAGGATGTTCTGATACCATGGAAAAAATGAGGAAGGAAGCAGGTGAATTGCTTTCTCAGGGGCACACTGCCGACGAGGTTCTTCGAGAACTGGGACTAAGCGAGACGGGGGACGGTTCTCTGTCTCATCAATAAACAATCGTGAGCTCATCATAAACCACTTGAAAATAAATACGCCTCCGGCTAAAATAAGATTGAATCGAATTTTAGCCGGAGGTTCTATTATAATTTACTGAGATGTACGTTTTGTACTATTTACCTTTCCCCCTATTTACCGTGTCCGAGCACAATTTGCCATCGCATATATGTAAGATTAATGACCGCATATGTGTTAAATGATATTACGCATAAATGTTATATGAGATAAAATCAGACTTCCGGATCTCATATTAGTCATAACCGCAACAGAGTATGGTTATAAGCGTGAAGACGGCGTATATGTTATTCCTATTGGATGTTTGAAAAATTAAGCACAAAACGTAATTCAAAAAATGATAATTGATAACGCAGCCGCACTTCCCGCGGCTGCGTTTTGATTTGTCATTGAACTCTTCCCCCACTTTCCTTATAATCATAAGGTAAATGTTTTTCCGAAAAAGGAGGCAGCAATGAGCGAGTACAAAACCGATACAATATGCGTGCAGGGCGGATACCGGCCCGGAAACGGGGAACCGCGGCAGATCCCGATCGTGCAGTCCACGACGTTCAAATATGATACCAGCGCGGACATGGGCAAATTATTTGACCTTGAGGCGTCCGGTTATTTCTATACAAGGCTTCAGAATCCCACCAATGACTATGTTGCCGCAAAGATCGCGGAGCTTGAGGGCGGAACGACCGGCATGCTGACGAGCTCCGGGCAGGCGGCCAATTTCATGGCGCTCTTCAATATCTGTGAGAGCGGCGATCATATCGTATCCTCCAGCTCGATCTACGGGGGCACCTTCAATCTCCTCTCCGTTACCATGAAGAAGATGGGGATCGATGTGACCTTTGTTTCTCCGGACTGTACAGAGGAAGAACTGGAGAACGCCTTCAGAAGCAACACAAAGGCCGTTTTCGGCGAGACGATCGCAAACCCTGCACTGACAGTGCTTGATATCGAAAAATTCGCTCTGGCGGCTCATAAACACGGAGTACCGCTGATCATTGATAATACATTCCCGACGCCGGTTCACTGCCAGCCGATCAAATGGGGCGCGAACATCGTAACGCATTCCACGACGAAGTACATGGACGGACACGGTGTCGGTGTCGGCGGCGTCATTGTGGATTCCGGCAAATTCGACTGGACCGCCCATGCGGATAAATTCCCGGGACTTACGACTCCGGATGAGTCGTATCATGGGATCGTTTATACGGAGAAATTCGGGCTTGGCGGCGCATTTATCACGAAATGCACTTCGCAGCTCATGCGTGATCTCGGCTGCATCCAGTCGCCACAGAATGCGTTCTATCTGAATCTGGGGCTTGAGTCCCTCCATGTCCGCATGGCGCGCCACGCGGAAAACGGCCTTGCGGTCGCGGAGTTCTTATCCGGCCAGCCGAAGGTGAAGCATGTCAGCTTCCCGGGCTTAAGAAATGATCCTTACTATGAAGTGGCGAAGAAATATATGCCAAAGGGCACTTGCGGCGTTGTTTCCTTTGAGCTCGACGGCGGGAGAGAAGCCGCAGAACGCTTTATGGGCAAGCTTCGCCTGGCAGCGATCGAAACTCATGTTGCGGACGCGAGAACGTGCTGTCTCAACCCGGCTACGAGCACCCACAGGCAGATGACGGACGAACAGCTTGCTGCGGCAGGCATTCCCGCAGGACTTATCCGGATCTCCTGCGGTCTTGAGGACAAGGATGATCTGATCGCAGATCTTTCTCAGGCACTGGGATAAAGGATGAAGAGCTTACGGTCAAAGTACCCGGACTGGGATGAACCGTCTCCGGGAAATGAAGAGCTTTGCCGCCGGTTTTCCTATGAACAATGGGAGAAAAGCAGGGAGAAGCTTCCGTATCGTATGTTTTTGCCGGATGAAAAAGAAAAAAAGGTTCCGCTCGTGATCTTTCTCCACGGGGCGGATACGGTCGGCGACGATAACGAAGCACAGCTTATGATGCACGACATCGGTACGATTCTGGTGCGTCCGTCCTGGCAGAAAAAGCATCCCGCTGCGGTGATCGCTCCGCAGTACGGAAAGACCATGCACTGGGCAAAGTCAGATGTTGCAGAGTCCGTGCTTCTTCTGATACGCGCGACTTTGAAAAAATACCCCTCTCTGGATCCGGAAAGGGTTTATATTTATGGCTACAGCGCCGGAGGAATGGGAACCCTGGAGCTTTTAAAGAAGGCACCGTCACTTTTTGCGGGAGCAGTTGTCATCTGCGGAGCGACTTATCAGGACCGGCTGGAGGAACTTCCGGAAACGCCGATCTGGCTCCTTCACGCGGAAGATGACCGCATCGTATCTCCGGGTGAGAGTCCGGGCTTTGGTGTCCGTTACTACGGATCCACGGCGCTATACGATGCCCTGCGTGAAGAAATGGGCGACCGCCTTCACTATACCCGGTATCCGGCCGGAGAAATGAAAGAAAAGTACAAGCTGAACCCGCACTGCGCATGGGTTCCGGCCGGAAAAGACCAGTCTGTATGGCACTGGCTTTTTGCGCAGAAGAAAAAGAATCATGAAGAGGTAATATGACATCAGCGAACCCGGAAATAAGGGGGCTTTCGCGGGAGGATGTGATCCACCGCATCAGGCTCCATCAGGTCAATGAAAACACTGCCGCCAGCACGCGGAGCATCAAGGAGATCATCAAGGAAAATCTCCTCACATATTTTAACCTGATCTTTGCGATACTTGCGGTTCTGCTTCTCATCACGGGATCCTTTCAGGATATGACGTTTCTGCCGATCATCCTCGCAAATGCGGCGATCGGCATCATTCAGGAAATCCACGCAAAAAAGGTTTTGGATAAGCTCACGCTCCTTAATACGCCGAAGGTTCATGCGGTGCGTGACGGAAAGAACGTTGAGGTGCTCTCGGAGCGCCTTGTTCTTGATGATGTGATCGTTCTTTCCAGCGGAAATCAGGTGCCTGCGGACTGTACGGTTCTTTCCGGAAAAGTGCAGGCGAATGAATCGCTTCTGACCGGCGAATCGGATGAGATCGAAAAGGAACAGGGTGCAGCCCTTCTATCCGGAAGCTTTATCGTGTCCGGAAAGTGCTACGCGAGAGTCGATAAAGTCGGCAAGAATTCCTATATCAGCAAGCTCATGCAGGAGGCTACTAAGGAAAAGAAAGGCGAACAGTCCGAAATGATCCGTGCGATGGATCGTCTCCTCCTGATCCTCGGGATCATCATCATTCCGATCGGTATCGCCCTTTTTGTACAGAGCTTTTATTACAATCACGGAACCTTAAAGAGCAGTGTTTCCAATATGGTTGCCGCCCTCATCGGTATGATCCCGGAGGGGCTTTATCTCCTGACAAGTGTTTCCCTTGCTGTCAGTGCAGCGAGACTCGCGCAGAACCGCGTTCTTGTACACAACATGAAATGTATTGAAACCCTTGCGCGAGTGGATGTCCTCTGCGTGGACAAGACCGGAACCATTACGGAACCGGAAATGAAGGTGAAAGGCGTCGTTCCTCTTGTCGAAAATGCAGACGATAACGAGCTCCGGATGCTGATCAGTGATTTTACGGCATCCCAGTCAAAGGACAATGACACCATGAAAACGCTGCAGAAAGCCTTTCGGACTCCGGGCGGCAAAAGGGCGGATCGGGTGGTTTCCTTTTCATCCAAATACAAATACAGCGGTGCTCTGTTTGAAAAGGATGCTTATATCCTCGGGGCACCGGAATTCGTTCTCCGAAGCCAGTATGAGAACTTCCGCGAAAAGATCGAGGAGCAGGCGAAGCAGGGCTATCGCGTGGTCGTATTTGCAAAATATCTTGGAGAGCTCGACGGAAAGGCTCTCATAAAAGAGACCGAGCCCCTTGCGCTGATCCTTCTTGAAAATCCGGTCCGTGAAGGAGCCGAGCATACCTTCCGCTATTTTGCGTCCCAGGGCGTGAAAACCATCGTGATCTCAGGCGACAACCCGATCACGGTTTCCGAAACCGCAAAGCGTGCGGGGATTGAAAACGCGGATAAGTTCGTCGATGCACGGCGTCTTCGGAATAAACGCGATATCTACGAGGCGGCGCAAAAATACACGGTTTTCGGGCGCGTGGTGCCGGAGCAGAAAAAGCTTCTTGTAAAAGCCTTGAAGGCACAGGGAAAGACCGTGGCAATGACCGGCGACGGTGTCAATGATATTCTGGCGCTCAGGGAAGCGGACTGCAGCATTGCCATGGCATCGGGAAGCGATGCGGCTTCCCAGGTCGCGCAGCTCGTCCTCCTTGATTCTGATTTCACGAAGATGCCGGCGGTTGTCGCGGAGGGGCGGCGTGTGGTCAACAATATCCAGCGTTCCGCGGCACTATACCTTGTGAAAAATATCTTTTCGCTGCTGCTCGCGGTCTTCTCCGTGATCCTGATGCTGGATTATCCGCTGGAACCCTCACAGGTCAGTCTGATCAGTCTTTTCACCATCGGGATCCCGTCGCTGATTCTGGCTCTGGAGCCGAACCATGAGAGGATCCGGGGGCATTTCATGACAAACGTGCTCTTAAAAGCCCTGCCCGCCGGTCTTACCGACTTCCTTGTCGTCAGCGGTCTGGTGCTTTTCTGCCGCGAATTCCACGTGGATACGGAAAGTCTTTCCACGTCGGTGACGATCCTTGTAGCCATCGTCGGATTTATGATCGTTTACATCATCGCAAGGCCTTTAAAACGCCATCATTACATCATGCTGATCGCCCTGATCGCCGGGTGGCTATACTGCATGCTCTTTATCAGCCATTTCTTTGCGATCACGAGCATCAATACACAGTGTGCGATGCTGATGGTGCTCTTTGCTCTTGCGACAGAGCCTCTGATGCGGTATTTTACCAAGTTTTTCTCGTGGATCCTGAAAAAATTGGAGGAAAGCGGCAGGCAGAGCAAAAACCGCTTCCGAAGACAGGCAAAATAAGGTATAATGATATAGTACGGTTAAAAAAGCGGCTCAGTGAGCCGCTACTTGAATAAAAAGGAAAGAGAGGGGAAGCTATGTTAAAAATCGGTATGCTGACAAGCGGAGGAGACTGCCAGGCACTCAATGCTGCCATGCGCGGTGTGGTGAAGGGTTTGCATGAAAATGTTGAGGAAGTTGAGCTCTACGGATTTCTCAACGGATATCACGGCTTGATCTATGGAGACTACAGACTTCTTTCCGGTCGCGATTTTTCCGGTATTTTAACAAAGGGCGGTACGATCCTCGGGACAAGCCGCACCCCGTTCAAGCTGATGAGAGAGCCCGATGAAAACGGACTTGACAAGGTGGAAGCGATGAAGCACAACTACTACAAGCTGAACCTTGACGGTCTTGTGATCCTCGGCGGAAACGGCACACAAAAGACAGCGAACCTGCTTCGCGAAGAAGGACTGAATGTCATCCATCTTCCGAAGACGATCGATAATGATATTTTCGGTACGGATGTTACCTTCGGTTTCCAGAGCGCCATTGATATCGCGACGGAGGCCATCGACCGGATCCATACCACCGCGGCAAGCCACAACCGTGTCTTCATCGTGGAGGTCATGGGACACAAAGTCGGCTGGCTTACGCTGAACGCTGGTGTTGCCAGCGGCGCTGACGTGGTACTCATTCCGGAGATCCCGTTCGACATCGATAAGATCGTGGATACGATCAATAAGAGAACCAAAGAAGGAAAAGGCTTTACCATCGTTGCCTGCGCAGAAGGCGCGATCAGTAAAAAGGATGCGAAGCTCAGCAAAAAGGAATACAAGAAAAAGCTGGAGACCTATAAATATCCGTCAGTTTCCTACGAGATCGCGGAGCAGCTGACGAAAAAAACCGGAGCCGAGGTAAGAGTCGTGGTTCCGGGTCATGCACAGCGCGGCGGCAATCCGGATCCCTATGACAGAGTGCTCTGTACAAGACTGGGCGCGGCAGCAGCCATGGCGATCATTGACAAGAAATGGGGCAATATGGTGGCTATGGTCAACCGCAGCACAAAACTGATCCCTCTGGAGGAAGTTTCGGGCAAGCTTAAGGAAGTGGATCCGAAAGGAACCATGATCAAGGAAGCGAAGTATATCGGTATCAGCTTCGGTGACTGATAAAACCGGGAAACAGCTATGTCATATACGGCGCTTTACCGGAAATTCAGACCGCAGGAATTTTCGGATGTAAAAGGGCAGGATCATATTGTGACCACCCTTCAAAACCAGATCAATGCCGATCGTATCGGACATGCTTACCTGTTCTGTGGAACCCGCGGAACAGGTAAGACTTCTGTTGCGAAGATTTTTGCGCGTGCGGTGAACTGTCTGCATCCGGTGAACGGGAGTCCCTGCGGGGAATGTGAGATCTGCAGGTCGATCGCTGCCGGGTCCTCGATGAATGTGATCGAGATCGACGCGGCCAGCAACAACGGTGTCGACAATATCCGGGAGATCCGTGAAGAAGTAGCCTATGCGCCCACAGAGGGGCGTTTTAAGGTATATATCATTGATGAGGTGCACATGCTTTCGCCCGGCGCGTTCAACGCGCTCCTTAAGACACTGGAAGAACCTCCGGAGTATGTGATCTTTATCCTTGCCACGACCGAGGTTCATAAGATCCCTGTGACGATCCTCTCCAGATGCCAGCGGTACGATTTTCACAGGATCAGCCTGGATACGATCACGCTGCGCCTTCAGGAGCTTCTTGAAAAAGAAGGGATTCAGGCGGAAGAGAAGGCGGTGCGCTATATCGCAAAAGCCGCGGACGGCTCCATGAGAGATGCGCTCTCTCTTCTCGACCAGTGCATCGCGTTTTATCTCGGCCAGGAGCTCACCTATGACAGCGTGCTTTCCGTGCTCGGTGCGGTAGATACAGAGGTTTTCGCAAGGCTCCTTTCCATGGTAAAGTCCGGCGATGTAGCCGGTGTCATGGGGATCGTGGAAGAGATCACGGTGAGCGGACGCGAGCTGAACCAGTTTACGACGGATTTCTGCTGGTATCTCCGCAATCTGCTTCTGATGAAGAGTTCGGATGATATGGAGGATCTTCTCGATATTTCCAGCGAAAACCTGGAAACATTGAAGAAACAGGCGAAAGAGACGGATACGGAGATCCTGATGCGTTATATCCGGGTGTTTTCGAGTCTTTCCGCTTCCCTCCGGTTTTCCACCCAGAAAAGGATTCTGGTGGAAGTAGCGCTGATCAAGCTTTGCAAGCCGGAAATGGAAACAAGCTATGATGCGATCATTGACCGGATCACGCATCTGGAAGAGAAAATGAAAAACGGGATCCCGGCTGCTCCGCAAAGAGTTGTCAGTGGGGCTGCGGAGACAGAGGCACCGAAGACAGCATCTTCTCCCGTAAAGAAGCCGCCTCTTCCGAAGGCAGTGCCGGATGATATCAAAAAAGTGGTCAGCGAGTGGAAGAACATCGTCGATTCGACAGATACGCTGTCCGTTGTGCAGGGATTCCTTCGGAAGGCGCATCTTTCCGTCGGAGGAGAAGGTGAAGCGGCAAAGCTCCTTCTGGTGTTTGATGATCACAACGGAGCAGGCATGTGCAGTGAGGAAGATAATCTCATGGCCTTGCGGGATGCGATCGAAAGCCGGATCGGCAAAACAGTTGAGATTGAGATCCGTGAAAATGAGACAGGCAGGCCCTCGGATGAGATCTATCCGGATCTGAGGACTTTGCTTTCGCAGAATATCAAGATGGAAATTGAAATCGAAGATTGAAAGGAGGATGCAAACACGAAGTTTGCGGCAGAAAAATGGCTAAACGCGGAGGATTCCCGGGCGGAATGCCCGGAAACATGAATAATCTCATGAAGCAGGCGCAGAAAATGCAGCGCCAGATGGAGGAAGCGACCAAGGAGCTGGAAGAAAAGGAGATGACGGCATCCGCCGGAGGTGGAGTTGTTGAGGTAACGGTTTCCGGCAAAAAGGAGATCACAAAGGTTAAGATCGATCCGGAGGCTGTGGATCCGGAGGATGTGGAGATGCTGGAAGATCTGATCATGGCGGCGACGAATGAAGCGCTGCGTATGGTTGAGGAGTATTCGCAGCAGTCCATGAGCAAGATCACCGGGGGACTGAATGGATTATTATAGCAGCCAGATCTCAAAACTGATCGAGCAGTTTTCTTCTCTTCCGGGTATCGGACAGAAATCGGCGCAAAGACTGGCCTTTCACATCCTGAATATGCCTGAGGAAAACGTAAGGGAGCTGTCTGAAGCATTGATCGATGCCCGCACGCATATTCATTACTGCAAAGAGTGTTTTACGCTCACGGACAGCGAGCTTTGCCCGATCTGCTCCAATCCGGCGCGTGACCACCGGACAATCATGGTGGTGGAGAATACACGCGATCTTGCGGCATATGAGAAAACCGGGAAGTACGAGGGTGTCTATCACGTGCTTCACGGCGCGATCTCTCCGATGCTTGGCATCGGACCCGGCGATATCAAGCTGAAGGAACTGATGACAAGGCTGGAGGGAGACATTGATGAGGTGATCGTAGCGACAAACTCTTCTCTGGAGGGAGAAACCACCGCCATGTATATCAGCAAACTCATCAAACCGACAGGTATCAAAGTGACCCGTATCGCAAGCGGGGTGCCGGTCGGAGGAGACCTCGAATACATCGATGAAGTAACGCTCCTTCGGGCATTGGAAGGTCGTACGGAGATCTGAGATTTTTCTTGTATTTCAAAAGCACTTGTGCTATCGTTTAACCGTAATATTGAAACTTGAAAGGAGGATTTAGTTATGGCTATAGCTGCATTAGTACTTGGTATTGCAGGTCTCGTTCTTTCTTTTGTCCCCGGAATCTCCATTGCAGGCCCGATTGCTGCAATTGTTGGTGTGATTCTTGGTGCTGTTGCGAGAAAGAAAGCAAAAGATGCTGGCGAGCCGACCGGAATGGCAACTGCTGGTATGGTTCTTTCGATCATCACGCTTGTCATCAGTGCGATCGTTGTTATCGCTACGATTGCTTGTGTTGGCGCAATCGGCGCTTCTCTTGGCTTATTATAATACTTGAAAAACGGGAGATTCCGGCAACAGAGTCGGAATCTCTTTTTTTTCTTTATAAAAGGAAATTCAAAAGAATATGCATATCTATATTGATTTTCTCGGACGAAGGATACCCTCATACGGTCTGCTCATCACAACAGGTGTGGTTCTGGCAAACCTGCTTGCCCTTCTTTTCCGGAAAAAGCTGAAGATCGACACGGATAACATGATCCTTCTGGAAGGATATATGGTCATCGGTATGCTTGTGGGATCGAAGCTTCTTTATCTGATCACGGTGATCCCCTACATTGACTGGAGCCGTTTTTTTGAGCCTTCATATTTTCTCATGCTGATGCAGGGCGGCTTTGTGTTTTACGGCGGTCTTTTCGGGGCGCTTCTCATGATCCTTTTAGCCGGGAAGATTCACAAGATCGATGCGGTGTATTACATCAAAAAAGTGATCTTTTTATGTCCCTTCGCCCATGCATTCGGGCGAATCGGCTGTTTTATGGCCGGCTGCTGCTACGGGATTCCCTATGAAGGGCCGGGACACGTGGTCTTTCCGGAGGATTCCTTTGCGGTTCCGGGAATTCCTCTTTTTCCGGTGCAGCTTCTGGAATCCGCAACACTGCTTTTGATCTCCCTTATCCTCGGAATCCTGACGATACGTTTTGAGTTTGATTATACGATAGAAGCTTATATGATCCTTTATGGAATCGACCGTTTTCTGCTGGAATATCTGCGTTACGACGAAGGACGCGGGATCTACGGGCCGTTTTCCACATCGCAATGGATCAGCCTGGTTGCAATCATATTGGCGGTTATCGTGATGATCCTTCGGAAAAGCCGAAAAAAAGCAGTGAAGGTGCCGGATCCTGAGCAGTGACCGGAGAAATGGGGCGGGGCTATTTGCCTCGTCTTTTTCATTGTGATAAAATTTTGTGTGTTATGACAGAGGAAAAGAAAGAGCGCCACGGCCTACATGCCGTAAAGCCGGAAGAAAAAAAGGAACCGGATCGCAACTTCCGTGCCGAGATCCGGTCACACCGGTTTCATGTACTACTTCGATGGGTCATTCTGATTGCGGCCATCGCAGCGGTTATTTTTGGCATCTTTTATTATTTTTCCAGAAAGCAGTATACGGGATTTGAGGTGCAGAGTGAAACGGAGCGGGAAGATACGGCGGCAACGCGTTTCGAGCTCTATAATGACGGGCTTTTGAAATACAGCAATGACGGGGCTTTTTATACGGATCTTTCCAACGGGCTGATCTGGAACCAGACCTATGAAATGGAGCATCCAAAAGCCGTGATATCCGGGAAATACGTTGCGATCGGTGATGTCGGCGGCATGGAGCTTTATATAATGAATGAACTGGGTCAGCAGGGAAGTATTTCCACCACTATGCCGATCTATGCGTTTTCCATCGCGGAACAGGGCACACTGGCTATGCTTCTTTCCGGAGAGGATACGTTCTATCTGCGGATCTATTCTCAAAACGGAGAGGAACTGGCATCCGGACAGCTTCATACATCAAACAGCGGTTATCCGATGGCGATTGCGATGAGCAATGACGGAAAAAAGCTGGGACTGTCCTCCATGATCCCGTCCGGAAATTCCGTGACCACAACGGTCACGTTCTATAATTTCGGCTCCGTCGGACAGAATGAACCGGATAATATTGTAGGTGTATATACATATGAAGATCTGGTGATCCCGGAGATCCATTTCATGTCGAATGATACGATGATCGCCTTCGGAGACAGAGAAATCCAGATCTATTCCGGTGCGCAAAAGCCGGTGCTTTCCGAGACACTGCCCGTGGAAGAGGAGATAAAGAGTGTCTTCTATAATAATACTTACTTCGGTTTGATATTTAATAATGAAGACGAAGGGAATTCCAGACGGGTTGAGGTTTATGACAAACACTGCCGATTGCGCATGCATCAGGATTTTGTGCTGGATTACCATACGGCGGAGTTTCTGAACGATAACGAGGTGTGTATCCGGAATGATTATGATGTAAAGTTTTTCGGACAGAACGGAGTGGAACGGTTTTACTATGCATTTGATGTTCCGGTCTATAAGATCGTTCACGAGCATTTCGGAATGTATTACACCTTTGTATGTGAAGGATCGACGAAGAAAGTGAGACTGCAGTAATGAACTGGCTTTTGATCGTAGTACTTGCCATTCTCATATTTTTTACGATTTACGGATGGTTCCGCGGCGTCCTCAGGATGGCCTTTTCTCTGGTTGTCGTGGTTGCGCTGATCCTTTTGCTCGGAAGGTTTATCTCAGACGGACTGTCTTTTCTGATCTCGTTTCTGATCGGTGTGATAGCGCTTCATTTATTATCGAAGGTGATTGGGCTTTTCTCCAAACTCCCTGTGATCCACGGGATTGACCGGTTCTTTGGACTGGTGGTGGGAGTACTGCTCGGGATTGTGGTGGTCTGGCTGCTTTTCTATTTTGCGACACTGATCCCGAATACGGTGGTCGGAAGCGCGATCCTTTCACAGATCAGCGCCAGTCCTTTCCTGCTCTGGATTTTTGATCACAACGGACTGATACTGATTGCATCGAAGATTTTTTCATAGTAGAATGATTCTTAATCACATATCTGCATAGGAGGGAAGGATATGTTTTGTGAAAACTGCGGAGTACAGATGGATGTCGGACAGAAGTTCTGTGCTGCTTGCGGAACTCCCGTAAAAATCCTGGAAACTGTGGAAGCAGACGGATCTCAGGATCATCAGCAGCAATCCGGTCAGGAGCAGCAGAATTATCAACAGCCGAATCAGCAGTATTCCAAAGGCACTTCACTTCCTGCCAGGACAACCGCAATCTTATCATATTTCACGATTATCGGTCTTTTGATCGCGGTTCTTGCCGGGGATCGCGATGGAGCAAAGTTCCATATTAACCAGGCTCTGGTGATCTGGTTGTTTTCATTTTTGTCGTTCGTTCCGTATATCGGATGGATCTGGGGTATCTTTGTTCTGATATGCTGGGTAGTGGGTCTGGTTTATGCGATTGACGAGGAGGAAAAAGAGGTTCCGCTCCTTGGAATGATACATATTTTGAAATAAGGGAATTTTTTTATAAAAAGTTGTTGACAAAGTAATTTCAGGATGCTAAGATAATCAAGCTGACCCGCTATGCGGAGCAGCAGAACCTTGATAACTGAACAGTGAAACAACCTTGAAAGGTTTACAAAAACTACATCCTTTCGATTCAAAGAGAATCATTGAGATGCGACCTAAAACAGTAAATTTTTCGGAAATAGACGTCAAGTTTATTCTGAAAGGAACAAGGAAGTTCGACCACACTAGATTCAAGCAGCGCTGAAAAGAAGCTTGCTTTCATCAAGTTGTGGCGAACGATTTTTCTACTAAGCTCAACTTAGCAGTTTCGCTAAGTAGAAGAATATCAACATGAGAGTTTGATCCTGGCTCAGGATGAACGCTGGCGGCGTGCTTAACACATGCAAGTCGAACGAGGTTACTTATCACGATCCCTTCGGGGTGACGATTTTTAACCG
>JAZOTN010000014.1:0-42036 GCA_045657665.1 Lachnospiraceae bacterium
TAACGCCGGTTTTCCATTCAAGGGCTTGCGAAGCAAGGCTTCCTTTTTAAGCGGAGATGTAGTAAGATCAGAAGATCAAGATCTTATCATAGAGCAGGGAAAGTCTTTTCTGCATTTTCCGAGTACAATTTTACGCGGCCCCTTCCGGGAATGATCCTTGATATTGTCGTACATGGTGGTAAGATAATGGTATGGCAGCATTTGAAAGAATAAAAAGTGGAATACCGGAGATGGATAAGGCGCTTGATCACATCAGGCTCGGTGATAATGTGGTTTGGCGTGTTTCTGAGCTTTCGCAGTTCAGGCTTTTTATGGAGCCCTACATTGAGCAGGCGATCAGGGATCAGCGCAACATCATCTATTTCCGGTTTGCCAGTCATGAAGAGCTCCTTCCTGAACGTCCTGAGATTAGGAGAGTGACGGTTCCGCTTTCACACAGGTTTGAAAACTTCACTGTAGGTATTCATAACGTGATAGAAGAGGAAGGAAAGGATGCCTTTTATGTCTTCGATTGTCTGTCCGAACTTCAGACAGCCTGGGCTACAGACCTGATGATGGGAAACTTCTTCCGCGTCACCTGTCCGTTTCTGTTCATTCTTGATACAGTCGCATTTTTCCCGATCATAAGGGGAAAGCATTCCGTACAGGCGGTAAACAAGATCCTCGATACCACCCAGCTTTTTTTTGATGTGTATTCCGATAATAAGAACATATATGTCCGTCCTGAGAAGGTGTGGAACAGGAATTCGGAGACGATGTTCCTGCCGCATACATATGATCCTGATACAGGAGAGTTCCGCCCGATCCTGGATGGTGTAAAGTCAAGCCGGTTCTATCAGGCGCTCGGTCATGCACAAAGATCTGCCGAGGAGCAGTATTCCGATTCCTGGGACAGATATTTTAACCGTGTTAAACTGCTTGAGGAAAACGGGATGGATATCACCGACGACTGCCATCGCATGTGCGATATCATGATGACACGCGATGACAAGATGCGTCAGATGGTAAAGAAGCACTTTACGCCGGAGGACTACTTCGCAGTAAGAGATCATATGGTCGGAACCGGCATGATAGGAGGAAAGGCCTGCGGTATGCTCCTTTCGAGAGCGATCATCCGGAATAAAGAGCCGGATATCTCAGAGGTGCTCGAGCCGCATGATTCTTTTTATGTCGGATCGGATCTTTACTACACCTACATCGTCGACAACAATCTGTGGGACACAAGGATCCGGCAGAGAACAGAGGATGGATATTTTGAGCTCGCTCAGGAATTTGCGGATAAGATCATGAGCGGAAGTTTTTCGGATGCCATGCGTGACCAGTTCGTCAGGATCATCGAATACTACGGGCAGGATCCCTATATCATCCGTTCCAGCAGTATTCTTGAAGACGGGTTCGGAAATGCGTTTGCGGGAAAATATGAGTCGGTATTCTGTGTGAACAGAGGGAGTATTGAAGAGAGGCTCAAAGAATTCGAGCATGCGATCAAGGTCGTATATGCAAGCTCAATGAGCCTGTCTGCCCTGGATTATCGGAAACGGCGGGGGCTTGATAAACGGGATGAACAAATGGCACTTCTTATCCAGCGTGTTTCCGGTTCGCATTACGGCTCCAACTACATGCCGTGTGCTGCCGGTGTCGGGTATTCATACAGTCCCTACAGGATCATGAAAGACTCGGATCCGGCGGCGGGAATGCTGAGATTGGTCATGGGACTCGGAACGTCGGCGGTTGATCGTACTGAAGGCTCATACCCGAGGATCGTCAATCTGGATATGCCGGAAAAAACATCCTATTCCTCTTCTGCTGACAAGCATAAATTCTCTCAGGGTAAGGCGGAAGTCATCAATATGGCAGAGCAGACGCTTAAAAAGCTTTCGCTTGAGGAGATAGCGCCTGATATTCCGCTCTATCTCGACAAGATCCTGTTTGAGCATGACTACGACGCGGAGACAAGGCTTCGTGAGATGGGACGGAGGCGCGATGTAAAGTTTATTTCCTGCAGAGGGCTTGTGGCGAATTCGGTACTGATGGAGCAGATGAAACGAATGCTCCGCTGTATTCAGGAAGAATACGAATACCCAGTTGATACGGAGTTTACGATAAATCTTTCAGAGAATGGTGAATATTCAGTCGATCTTTTGCAGTGCCGCCCGCTGCAGGTTCAGAAAGGGAAATCGGGCACCGTGATACCGCCGGATGTTCCGGAAGATAGGATTCTCCTTGAGAGCAGGGGCGCATCCATGGGAATGTGCAAGGCAACCGGGCTTGATATCATTGTATATGTTGATCCTGTCAGATATTACAACATGCCGTATAAGGAAAAGGACCTGGTGGCAAAGCTGATCGGAAAGATCAACTGGCATTACCGTGATATGGAAAAACATATGATGCTGATCGTGCCGGGCCGGGTAGGAACGACATCGCCGGAGCTCGGAGTGCCGACAGCTTTTTCCGATATCAGTGCATACGAGATCATTTGCGAAACAGAAGAGACGGAGGCGGGATATAATCCGGAACTCTCTTACGGAAGCCATATCTTTCAGGATCTGGTCGAAGCCGAGATCCTGTATACAGCAGTGTTTCACAATGAAAAGACGCTGCACTTTGCGCCGGAGAAACTGGAGTCGTCAAGGGATGCCGTTTCTGAGTTCGATCCGGCGGAGTCGCTGAATAATATCGTTCATGTATATGATGTGTCTGACAGAAAATGCATGGTATACAATGATATTGCAAACGAGCATCTGATGATCACGTTGGAAGAATAGAGGAGAGAGGGTTAGGAGAGAGGGGACGGTTCTGTGTCTCTTTAAAATGAGACACAGAACCGTCCCCTCTCTCCTCCGAATTTTCCCCTTGACGCGCGTGTTTAGGAATGGTAAACTATGGTAGCTGTCCGAATGATGGACGTGTGTCCGTAGCTCAGCTGGATAGAGCAACGGCCTTCTAAGCCGTGGGTCGGGGGTTCGAATCCCTTCGGGCATACTACGGTGGGTATAGCGCAGTTGGTTAGCGCGCCAGATTGTGGCTCTGGAGGCCCAGGGTTCGAATCCCTGTATCCACCCTCGTTTTTAAACGAATGCGGTGAAATTCGCGTCAACGCAGTGGGCTATCGCCAAGCGGTAAGGCACAGGACTTTGACTCCTGCATTCACCAGTTCGAATCTGGTTAGCCCAGCTCATCCGGGCGACCGGAATATAAGGGCCACTAGCTCAGTTGGTAGAGCACTTGACTTTTAATCAAGTTGTCTGGGGTTCGATTCCCCAGTGGCTCATGGTTAAAAACCTTGAAATCAAGCGAAAAGCAAGATTTCAGGGTTTTTTCTTTTTGTTCGTTTTTTCGAAGCGGCACTCCAAACGGCACATTAAAGTCAAGAAAAAAGCCCTGTGCCGCTGGTGACGGCACAGAGCCCAAGCCCCAAAAAGTAAGCTTTGAATTACCACCGAAAGCTTAACACAAAAAGGGGCTTGGGTGCAAGGCTTATCTTGGTTTCTTTTAGCCGAGAAAGGAGCCTGCATGCTCATATCCGAACTTCAAAAAAAACATCCAAACCTTACTCACACCGCGATTATCCTCTATTTCTGGATTGAGGAAAAATACAAAAAAAGCGGTAAAACTTCCTTATATTATACCATCAAAACCATGTGTGTCGATACCGGATCGACAGATAAAACCATCCGCGAGTCTCTGAAATCGCTCGAGGCAGAGGGTCTAATTCTTATAGATCGTAGCGAAAAAAAATACCGGTATTCGCTACCGCAGCAGCACAAGCCCACCCCACCGCACCCGCCAAAAAAACGCGGTAATAATTCCGCGGTGAAAAATACCGCTAAAAAATCCCCTATATATACTAATAATATTATATCTATATCTGGTGTCATATCAGATATATCAGATAATCAAACACAAGATATAGACAGTGATCCATTCTCCGCCGCTGATCTATCCGGCATCGAAGCGGATGCCGCACAAGTACGCCTCGTGTTCGAAGCGCTCCGCGCGTGGCGCGGCAAGAAGCCCCTCTACATACGGCACTATGCGTGCCCATACAAAGTCGAGCTACACCCTCGCGAGATCCGCGCCCGAATGCGGGAGCTAACGCCGGATCACATCGCTTATGTGTGCCGCTCATATGCGACGCAAAAAGACCATATCCGCCACGCAACTACATGGATTCAGTCTGCGCTATACTACGCGCCGGAACGCATGGCGCAAGCGCAGACCGCGGCAGTCGCGGTCGGTGAGACCCATGCGCTGGACGCGCCAACGCCAGCGGCGCCGAAAAAACAGCGCCCAAAATTCGGCGATTTTTGCCAACGCCAGTACACGGCGGAGGACTATGCCGCGATCGAGCGTATGGCGCTCGCCGCCTCCGACGCCTTGCTCGGAGGGCATATATCGCCGTATGATTCGACCGGCGGAGCTGCGCACCGCCCCGCCGATAGGCATATCGGCGGCACCGGATGACCGCCACGATACCGGCGCCGGAGCGCTGAGCACCCATTGAACAAGGGCAATATACGATTTTCAGACCGCAAAACAGCGGCAGAAAGGAGAGACTATGCAACAGCAAGATAAATTATATCTCGAATTTTTAGCTTGGATGAAGAACGGCAAAAAAGAACTCCCAAAGGCGTCCGATTTTCCGCCCCACTTCGTCGCGGGTGTTGACGACGAAAATCTCGAAGATCTTGAGATTGCACTGAATGAGTTAATCCAAAAATCGGCAGAAATAGGCTTTATTGGCGGTTTTAAGGCAGCAAAAGATAAATCCGAATGAGAGTAAAAAACTGGGATCAAGTCTATAATGCTTTAGGCATAAATCCGGATCCAAGGATGGTTCAATGGGCGCTTCGGAGGATCTCCTATGATGATTTTTGGGTCATGTTTTATGTGCATGTTTACTCTACTATGATCATGCCGGAGCATTGTATGACCTTGTCATACGCAAGGCAAAAAGACGGCGTTTATGATGCGCTGGTACGACATATGAGTGAACAAATACGAGCTCGTAAAAAGGATCTTTCCTTTTCGCGCGCGATGTACTGGATAAAGGCACCATTCCAGCCGTGTTGCGTAGATTTCGATAGCTATAACTTATTTCTTGAACAGGCAGAAACAGGAAAACTTCAATTTGATCGTTTTGTTTCCGGATCATACGACAAATCAGTATGCGCGGAGTATATTGATAAATTCATCTATTCGTATCTGTTTTATTGCAAGGAAAAAATGATCAACCCCAGCAAATACGAAATAGCTATCGCCTGGATCAATTTCCGAGGTCCCGGAGCATTACTTTATGAGAACCAAAAAAGCATTTTTATAGATATCGACAAGGAAATCATTATTGATCCGTTGGATGTTTGGCACATCGAAAGCTACCAGCAGGCAAAATACACCTACAAAAACATACCTATCATTGAGCATGATTTTTACGTTCGAGAAGCACAAAACAATGATACAAATATATTCTTTCAAGGAGGGCAAAAAAATGCAGAATAAGGAAACACAGGACTATTTACAGCTACTTGTAAAAGCTTATGACCAGATGAGGAAAAAAGTAGATCCGAAATCCATGTCCGGGAATCGCTTCTTGCACTTTTTTCACGAGGCGATTGTTCGATGTGGAAAGGATTATCTCGCTGACTGCATGATTTTTGATTTTAAACACAGTCTGGATCCGAAAGGTCTACTCGATAAACTCGATCCGAGCCGCCGCGTCATAGATACATTTTTCACACAGAAAATCATTCCTGAGGAAGAAAAGCAGCTGCTCAGTTCCCTAAGGGTGGAGCCTATCATAGAGGATCTTCTGGATGCCCTGGAGTCTTCCGGATGGAGTCAAGAAAGGATCAAAGAATACTTGAATAATCCGGAAAGTCATCTTGTGCAAGGGGATCCCAGAAATGAATTGTCAAAAGAGGAAGAAATGTTTTTGTTCGGGGAAGATCTTGATGATGCAATGGCAGAAATGCATGATATTAAAGCAGAAATAACAGGAAAAAATGAAGAATGAAATGAGCGCAATAATGAGGCATTTTATAGGGGCTATTTTCGACACCGGCGCAAAGGTCGCTCCACGCTCCCAATGCGCCGGCGTCAAAAAAATCCCCTAACAAGATAGGGGATTCGGATTTTTGCTTACGCAAAAACCGAAGCAATCCCCTATCTTGCAACCCTACGCGTTGACGAAAATAAGGACGGAAATACCGTCCTTATTTAAGGGTCTGCCGACCCTTACGAAAAAATGTCCACCGGACATTTTTTCTATCCCCGGCAGCTCGACTTTGTTGGCTCATTCGGGCAGTATTTTATAATTTTCATCTATGCGGTAAAACCACCTCTAAAGCTCTAAAATAGCGTGTTAAATTTTTATTCTGTTTTTTCTTGACTTTAATTTGCGCATTGATATATAAAGAAAGTCACCGATCGGAAACCTAACTAAAACGCGTTCAAAGGAGGAGCTTATAGCAAGCGTAAAAAAATTTAAATTAAGAGAGACATACATCATGTTAAGGCACGGAGCACGGGAAATCGTTGAATCGTCGAACCCTGATATTGATCCGGAGCGAACGCCGCAGAACTACGAGCTCACGCCGGATCACGACGGATTAACCGACGCTGAATACTTCCGGGAACGATTGGCGGCGATCCACCACATGAAAAGAAAAGACCTCGTGACCTCTTTCGGGTGGATTGTGACCGCGCCGAAAGAATTACCTGCATCGCGAGAAAAGGCGTTCTTTCGCTCTGTCGAGCGATTCCTTGAAGCCCGCTACGGGCGCGAGAACATCATTCAAACTGTTGTTCACCGCGATGAGGCTGGGCGTGCTCATCTACATAGCCTCGTCGTGCCTGTTGCGGCGTCTGACCGTTGGGGTTCTAAGATATGCGCTAATGACGTGTTGACCCGCGCGGACTTGCGCAGCTTTCACGGAGATCTGCAGAAGCATCTCGACCGCGTCGGAATCAAGGCAAAAGTGCAGACCGGGATCGTCCGCGAAAATGGTCGAAACTACACCGTTGAACAACTAAAGCGAGGCGAATATGAGCGAAATTACACGCGAACACGGGAGGTGATGCGACAACATGAGATTCAACTTTAGTAATGTGCTTGACTTGTCTAATCGCTTATTGCGGTGGGCGTTGGTTGCTCTTGTAGTCTTTCTTTTTCTTTTTATTCTTAGCAGAATAAAGAGAAAAAACATCGGCAAGATGGACGATTCCGCGCTTGCCTATGGCGAAAAAAAAAGGATCCACGGAATTTTGTTTGGTCAGGCGATCGAGGGAGGACACGCCGGGAAGATGTGTTATTCCCCACAAAAAGAAGAGGGACACATCTTAGTCAATGGCGGATCCGGAACCGGAAAAACAGCCGGGATATTTATCCCGACTCTAAAAACGTGGCGTGGGGCGGGCGCATATCTGGATGTATCCGGAGACATCATCATAAATTGTCCCGATATTCCGAACAAGATTGTGTTCGATCTGGAGGATCCGGAAAGCCCCCCTTATAATGTGTTCGCCCCGATTGATTCGCTGGAAGATGAGGAAGAAATCTATGAAGCCCTTGAAAAGATAGCATATTTGATGATTCCTGTGATTCTGACTGCGAGCCAATCCGAGAACTACTTCCGGAACGGGGGACGTGATATCGTAATCGCTTCGCTTTTTTCATTCTATTTTGTGGGTTATGACTTCTGTGATATTGCACAAACCGTATGCGCGTCAACAAAAGACGAGCTTTTCGCCGAGATCATGCGCATCGATAACTACCGCGCAGTTGTCCTTATCAAACCAATGCTTGAAGAGAATGAGGCAAATGTAAGCGGTTGCAAAAAGAACGCCAACGACGCCTTTAAGCTGTTTGCAACTAACACAAAGATCAAGCGATGCGTAAGGCGCGGGCGCGACGGAGAAAGACAGATCACGGCGCGTCAAGCGGGATCCTGCAATATCTTTTTCCATATCAAGCACGCGAAACTCGACCAGTATGCCGCCCTCATCCGGATCATTTTTACTCAGATCCTCGATTATTTCTCGGTTCGTCCGGAAAGTGAGACAAAGCAGGCGCTTCTCGGAATCGATGAATTTGCAGCATTCGGGAAGCTCGATATCACGAACGCCCTAAGAATGTACCGAAAAAAACATGTCCGAATCATGATTATCACGCAGAGCATCAATGATATCTTTACGCTTTACGGACATGACGAAACGAAGAGCATGCTTAATAACTTCAAATTTAAAGCATGTCTAAGCGCCTCAGACGTGGAAACGCAGCGATTTTTCGCTGATCTAATCGGTCAGGAATACGTCGAGCACACGACCTATACGCGTGGATCTTACTTTTTTTCCCGCCGCGAATCTACAGTGAGCAGTTCCGGTGCTTGGGAGTATTCGATTCGCCCGGAGGATCTTGACCGGCTTGGCGATGATCTAATCTTATTATACCCCGGCGGATGGAAGAAGCTGCACATTGCTTATTATTTTGGCAAGAAGAAAAGGAGGCGCAGAAATGGGAATGATATTGGCGACGAATGACGCGCTCTATCTCAGGGATGCAATCAAGGTCGAAGTCATCAACCATGTGCTGATCGAGGATCCGGATATGTTGCCTTATGCGGGTGACGCGGACAAGATTGCGGCTTTTGATGCCATGGCAAGAGGCGAGGAATACCCCGTGGATATGATCGACGCGCTTTATGTTCAAGGTAGGATCGTCCTATGGATTCGGCGCACCACATGCGACGACGAAGTAAAGGAATGTTTTTTTTGCACAGCTACGGGGCGCTGGATGCCTTGGACGTCCATCGAGGATTCCAGTACCACCTACATAACGAACCGGCGCGGCCGTATCGTCGATGAATTCAAAACATGAGGTTCGTGTTGTTCAATGGCGCGCCCCACGCCAAGAACGAGCGCAGCGAGTTGACCACCCGCCGCAGGCGGTAAAAGGAAAAGGAGAAAGAAAATGTCACATGAAGAAAAGAAAACCAAGGAACCTTTACCAGATTTACTAAGTACAGACCAAGTCGCGGAATATCTCGGCGTGACAAAACAATATGTCCGCGAAGAAATCCACAAAAAGCGACTTCGGGCTATTGCGATCGGCAGAAGATACCGGATCCCAAGGATATACTTGAACGAGTATCTAAAAGCGTGCGAAACAAAATAAAAAGGAGTTTTTGATATGATTTTTGAATCCACATCTGTACATGCGCATGTAACGTCCAGAACGCGCCAGAAAAACAAAATATACGTTGCAAGACTATCTTATTTAGACCCGATCACAAAGGAAATGGTCAAAAAGGAGTTTTCATTGAAAACACCGGTGGAGATCAGCAACAGCGGACGCGAGAAAAATCGCGCGACTGCTGAGCTTGCAGCTGTAAAAAAAGCGGAAGAATGGAAACAGGAGCTTTTACGCGGCGAAATAGCAACCGAAATATCGCGACAAAAAAGAACCATAGAAGAGATCGGCGATGAATGGTTTAAAACGCACCAGAAAGAGAAAATAAAGGACGGTGACCCGTTAGCACCGTCAACAGTAGACAATTATGCCTATGCGCTTAAAAAGGTATATTCGTTTTTTTGCGGAAAACCTATCGCCAAGATCACCACTGATGACATTATTAGTCTAATTGATAATTACGACGAAATCTATTCTTCATCTTGGGTGCACAAAATATATCTTGTGCTTAATAAGAGTCTCCAATACGCGTACACCGAATGCCACATCAGAGAAAACCCATGTTGGCGCGTCAGAAACCCACCGAAGAACCGTGCAAAAGAAGTTTTGGAAGAGGAAGTGTTTACTGACGATGAGATGAAGCGGATCCTAAAAGCCGTCGCAGGAACGGATCTCGAAATCCCGGTTATAATTGCCGCTTTTTTAGGTCTTCGGCGTTCTGAAGTCCTTGGTTTAAGATGGTCGGCGATTGACTTTGTGCACGACTCTATCATGATCGAGCGCACATTCATCGAGGTATCAGGCAAAAAGATAGACTCGACAAAGACAAAAACAAGAAGCAGTCGTAAAAAAATGCCGCTGGATCCTAAGCTGAAAAGCTATCTTTTGAACCTTAAAAAGAAGCAAGAAGAAAACAAAGAACTTTGCGGGAATTGCTGGACAGAGACGGGCGCGGTTTGCATTCGTGCGGACGGAACACGCATACTCCCAAATTATGTCAGCGATACTTTTCCAAAGTTGGTCGAATCCCTCGGAATCCGCCGTGCTCCCCGCGCTGACGGGCAAGAGGTACGACTTACTTTTCATAGCATTCGCCACTACGTCGCCACTTCATTACTTCGCAAGGGGTACAGTATGCATGAGGTGTCTTTGTTTTTACGACACGCAAGTGTGCAGATAACTATGGACAGATATGCCCACCTTGGTTATAATGATATCGTAACTGTTCATAGCGCCGTCTCCGCGGACTTTGATCCGTCGGATTACGCCGATTAAAACGGCACACAAAGCGGCACAAACTCAGCGGAGTGCTTTTTTCTCTGTAAAAAAGAAAAATAAGGAACAAAAAACGCTGATTTCAAGCGGATTGAGACGGATCGACAGGTCTCGAAATGACCTGTCACCGCCTCAAATAATGATACACATTATACGCTTTTAATCAAGTTGTCTGGGGTTCGATTCCCCAGTGGCTCATGTCGTATAGATAGTCTGCATTGCCTTGTTTATCAGGGTTTTGCAGACTTTCTTCATTATGTCCGCGATTGAGAGAAAGGAGCATTCATGGCGGTTTGTCCGGTTTGTTTTCACCATTGCAAAATAGAAGAAGGGAAACGAGGGCTGTGCGGAGCAAGGAAATGCGTAAACGGGGAGGTCGTTCCGGAGAATTACGGGCGGATCACGTCGATCGCACTGGATCCGATCGAAAAAAAGCCGTTGTACCGGTTTTTTCCGGGCAGCAGGATCCTTTCCGTCGGAAGCTACGGATGCAACCTCAGATGCCCGTTCTGTCAGAATTATGAGATCGCGAGGCCGGACGTCGTTCCGGAGATTCGGAATGCGGTGAGGGAAATGACGCCGCAGGAACTGCTTGAAACAGCGCTGTATTACAGGAAAGATGGAAATATCGGGATTGCCTTTACCTATAACGAACCACTCGTCGGATACGAGTTCGTCCGGGACACCGCGAAGCTGTTCAAAGAGAACGGGCTGAAAACAGTGCTGGTAACAAACGGGACCGCCGGGACGGACATCCTGGAAGAGATCCTGCCCTATATCGACGCGATGAACGTGGATCTCAAAAGCTGGTCGGATGTTTTTTACCGGGATTTCATAAAGGGTGACATAGAGGCAACAAAAGAGTTTATCCGTCGTTCGGCGGGATCTGCCCATGTCGAGGTGACGACGCTGATCGTTACGGGGAAAAATGACAGCGCGGAGGAGATGGAAGCGCTCGCCGCGTGGCTTTCGGAGCTTGAAAAAGAAAAGAACTGCGAGATTCCGCTCCATATCACAAGGTTCTTCCCGCGGTTTCAGTATGACGATGTTTCGCCGACGGACAAGGAAACGCTGTTTGGACTGGTGGAGATCGCGAAACGTTATCTGGCGCATGTTTACGCCGGAAACGTGTGAGTCTTAAGATGGCTGAGCGGCTGTTTTGTGCACAACTTCTTATAAAAAGTGAAAAGGGATGACATTTTCGGTGGATTGTCCATTGAACGAAAGTTTTTCTTCTATTATAATCACGATGATTGAAGTAGAATGTTTTTTTGTGTGTAAGTATTAAGGAGGAAAGATTATGGCATCAGTAGCACAGAGCCTTGCGAACCTTTCTCATGCGGCGGAGCGTCAGGTTTTCTCCGTTGCTATCGAAGCATTTCTTAAGAAACTGAACAAGGCGGAAGATCGTACCGAGTCCTATCTGAAGCTGGTAGACGCTGCATCGAAGTTCTGGGGTAAGGATGGCGCAAAGAAGGAAACACTGGACAGCGTCCGGGCAGCGATCAATGATCCGGATAATCGTTGGCTGAAGTTCATCAATCGTGTTATTGATGAAACAAATCCGCATGTTGCGAAGATGACGCTGTTGAATCTCGGATACGAAGCATTCTTCCATGGGACGAAGATGATCCGTGAGAACCGTAAGAAATACGGCTGCAACATTCCGTGGCTGATCCTTTTTGATCCGACGAGTGCCTGCAATATGCACTGCAAGGGATGCTGGTCGGGAACATACGGCCACAAGAGCAATCTTTCCTTTGAAGATATGGACAAGATCGTGACACAGGGCAAGGAGCTTGGTGTGTACCTGTACATGATGACCGGCGGAGAGCCGCTTGTCCGTAAAAAAGATATCTTAAAGCTTGCTGAAAAGCATAATGATGTGCAGTTTGGTATTTTCGACAACTCCACACTGATCGACGATGAGTTCTGTCAGGAAGTTGTGCGTCTCGGAAACCTGACCTTTATGCTTTCCATCGAAGGAACGCCTGACACGAACGATTCGCGCCGCGGTATCGGACACTATGACGCGGTTATGAACGCGATGGATCTTTTCCAGAAATACGGTATTATTTTCGGAACATCGATCTGCTACACCAGAGAGAACTGCGAAGCGGTCACCGACGAGAAGTTCATCCGTATGATCGCGGACAAGGGTGCAAGATTCGGTTTCTTCTTCCACTATATGCCGGTCGGAAACAATGCGGTACCGGAGCTGATGCCGACGGTAGAGCAGAGAAAGATGATGATCAGGAGGATCCGCGAGATCCGTTCCAAGCAGAGCGATATCGGCTTCTTCCCGATGGATTTCCAGAACGACGGAGAGGCTGTCGGCGGCTGCATCGCCGGAGGACGGAACTACTTCCACATCAATTCCAGAGGGGATGCGGAGCCGTGCGTATTCATTCACTTCTCGAATACGAACATCCATGAGAATTCTATTCTCGAGATGCTGCAGAGCCCGCTGTTCATGGCTTATCACGAGGGACAGCCGTTCAACCGCAATCATCTTCGTCCGTGCCCGATGCTTGAGAATCCGCAGCTTCTGCGTGAAATGGTGGAGAGGACAGGTGCTCACGGAACGAACGAGGAATCCGATGAGGATGTCGAACATCTTTGCGCAAAATGTGATGATTATGCGAAGGTCTGGGGTCCGGAAGCAGAGAAGATCTGGGCTGAGAAGGAGCATAAGCTGAAGGGTTACGAGAACTACGATCCGAAGAGACTTTCCGAGCTCGAAGAAGCACAGGAAAAAGAAGCAAAAAAATCGATCGAATCCGTAGCATAAAAAATTAAATTGTGTTATAATTAGACCTGTGCCGTTTATCGGTGCAGGTCTAAATTATTTTTGAGGGGTTTTTATGAGAGAAAAAGAAGCGAAAACCGTATTATCTCCGCAGAACGGGATGAATATCTACCGCGGCTGCACTTTTGGCTGCGTCTATTGCGATCCGAGGGCAAAGTGTTATCGAAATACAGGGGAATTCGAGGACGTGGAGGTAAAGATCAATGCTGCGGAGCTTTTGGAAAAGAGCCTCAGGAGCAAGAGGCGGCATTGCATGATCGGTGTCGGTTCCATGAGCGATCCCTATCAGGCGGCAGAGGAAGAGCTGAAGCTGATGCGGACAAGCCTTGAGCTGATCAATTATTACGGGTACGGTGTTGCGATCGAGACGCGTTCGGATCTGATTCTTCGGGATCTGGACTATCTTCAGAACATTAACGAAAAAGCAAAATGTGTAGTCGTGATGCCGCTTTTTACCATGGAGGATGAAGCGTGTCGCAGAACGGAGCCGAATGCCCCCGCAACGAGCCGCAGGGTGGAGGCGCTTCACCAGCTCCATCAGGCCGGGATACAGACGATCGTTTCGTTTTCACCGATGCTTCCGTTTCTTTTTGATACGGAGGAGAACGTGAAGGGTCTTTTGACGCTTGCAAAGGAAGTGAGAGCATACGGGATCCTTTGCGAAAAGATCGGCGTACAGCTCAAAAACGGCAGCCGTGAATGGTTTTATGAGAACCTTGAAAAGGCATTCCCGGAAGTCGTTTCAAAGTACGAAGAAGCTTTTGGCGTTGAGCAGGAGTTGATCTCACCGGATAATGACCGGCTGATGAAGTTGATCCGTGATGACTGCAAAAAAAACGGGATCGTAAGTGATGCAGCACGTCTCAACACCTATATGAAAGGATTCGAAGACAAGCTCGCCGGCGAGCAGCTGAGCCTTTTGCTGGCATAGCATGGAGTATAGATCTATGGAAGATACGAGACAGTCGAGCGCGCCGATCTATGAGGCGCTGGAAGAGTTCAGGGCGGCCAGGGTGGTTCCCTTTGATGTTCCCGGCCATAAAAGAGGCCGCGGTAACCGGGAACTTGCGGAGTTCCTCGGGGAACGGTGTGTCGGCATTGATGTGAACAGCATGAAACCGCTGGATAATCTCTGCCACCCGATCTCGGTGATACGGGAAGCGGAGGAAATCGCGGCGGAGGCCTTCGGTGCGGCCAACGCTTTTTTTATGGTCGGTGGTACTACATCGGCGGTGCAGAGCATGGTACTGTCCGCCTGCAAACGCGGGGAGAAGATCATTCTGCCGAGAAACGTACACCGCAGTGTTATTAACGCGCTGGTGCTTAACGGTGCGATACCGGTTTATGTCAATCCGGAGGTGCAGGAAAATCTCGGTATTTCTCTTGGAATGAAGCTTTCTGAGGTAGAGGAGGCAATAAAGGCAAATCCCGATGCGACCTGTGTGCTCGTAAACAATCCGACATACTACGGGATCTGCAGTGATCTCCGGGGGATCGTAAAGGTTGCGCATGATCATGGAATGATGGTGCTCGCAGACGAGGCGCACGGGACGCATTTTTATTTCGGAAAGGGACTCCCCGTATCAGCGATGGAGGCGGGCGCGGACATGTCTTCCGTCAGCATGCATAAGAGCGGTGGAAGTCTTACACAGAGCAGCTTTCTTCTGATCGGTGAGAATGTCCATCCGGGATATGTCCGTCAGATCATCAATCTTACGCAGACGACCTCCGGAAGTTACCTTTTGATGAGCAGTCTTGATATTTCACGCCGTAATCTGGCCCTTCACGGGAAAGAGATCTTTGAACAGGTGAAATTTCTGGCGGAATACGCGAGGAACGAGATCAATGAAGCGGGCGGCTATTATGCTTTCGGAAAAGAACTGATCGATCATGGCGCAATCTATGACTTTGACAGCACGAAGCTTTCCGTGCATACGCTGGATGTGGGACTTGCGGGGATCGAGGTTTATGATCTTCTGCGCGATGAGTATGACATACAGATCGAGTTCGGGGATCTTGGCAATATTCTTGCATATATCTCCATCGGAGACCGTATTCAGGAGGTGGAGCGTCTGGTGTCCGCTCTTGGCGAGATCCGGCGGAATTTCAGTAAATCGAAGGCCGGCATGCTGAGCCAGGAGTATATTGCGCCGGATGTAGCATGTTCTCCGCAGGAGGCGTTTTACGCCGAGAAAGAGTCTCTTCCGCGAAGAGACACTCTCTCACGCATCAGCAGCGAGTTTGTGATGTGCTATCCGCCCGGGATCCCGATCCTGGCACCGGGAGAACGCATTACGCGTGAGATCCTTGATTATATCTCCTATGCGAAGGAAAAAGGCTGTTCACTGACCGGCCCCGAAGATGCTGAAATAGAAAATTTAAACGTGCTTAAATAATCTTGCCATATATTAGTTTCAATGGAAATACAGGATTTTGTTCGAGGGCGTGTTGAGCGCCTGACAGGGAGTAGAGGTTGACAACATGGATTTATGGTTTTCGGATCTGCAAACCGCAAATGTAAAGCTTTCCATTCGCGTGGAACGTCAGATCTTTTCGCAGCAGTCGGAAGTCCAGCGTATTGATGTGTTTGAGAGCAAGGAGTTCGGACGGATCCTGGCATTGGACGGCCAGATCATGCTGACAGAGCGTGATGAGTTTATTTACGATGAGATGATCACGCATGTGCCGATGGCTGTGCATAAAGAAGCGAAGAACATCCTTGTGATCGGCGCGGGTGACGGTGGAGTGGTCCGGGAGCTGACAAGATATGAACGGGTGAAACGGATCGACCTTGTAGAGATGGATCCCCTCGTGGTGGAGGTCTGCCGTCAGTATCTGCCGCAGAATGCAAGCCGTCTGGACGATTCCCGTGTGAAGATCCACTATGAAAATGCGCTGAAGTTCCTGCGAAAATGTGAAAATGAGTATGACCTGATCATTGTGGATTCCAATGATCCGTTCGGACCTACCGAGAGCTTTTTCACCAAGGAGTTTTACGGGAACTGTTATAAGGCGCTGAAAGAGGATGGGATCATGGTAAACCAGCAGGGAAGCCCCTTCTATGAGGAGGACGCGAGAGCCTGCAAACGGAGCCATAAACGGATTGTGTCCACGTTTCCCATCAGCCGCGTTTATCAGGCACATATCCCGACCTATGCGGCAGGCTATTGGTTATTTGGTTTTGCAAGCAAAAAGTATCATCCTGTGGATGATTTTGATGCGGCAAACTGGAGTCTGCTGGGACTTAAGACAAAGTACTATACGACGAGACTTCACAGGGGAGCTTTTTATTTGCCGGCATATCTTGAGGAAATGATGAAGGACGTAGAATAAAAATGTGGGATAAGAACTTGGAAACTTTCGTTGGTTGCGGGAGTTCATACGATGAAGCAACGGTCGTGCTCTTCGGCGCGCCGTTTGATTCCACGACGAGCTTTCGCCCGGGAGCGAGATTCGGCTCGTCTTCGATTCGCCATGAATCCTTTGGGTTGGAGACTTACAGCCCATATTTAAATCGTGATTTAATAGAAAAAAAGGTCTTCGACGGCGGGGATCTGGAGCTTCCGTTCGGTAGTACGGAGCAGGCGCTTGGCATGATCGAGGAAACTGCGGAGCATATCTTATCGGACGGGAAACTGCCTTTTTTGCTCGGAGGAGAGCATCTCGTTACTCTCGGAGCGGTTCGTGCGGCGGTAAAACACCATCCTGAGCTTTGCGTCGTGCATTTTGATGCGCATACGGATCTTCGGGACGAGTATCTTGGTGTGCGTCTGAGCCATGCTTCTGTCATACGCCGCTGTCATGAGCTGCTCGGAGACGGAAGGATCTTCCAGTTCGGGATCCGGAGCGGTGACCGTGTGGAGTTTGAGTGGGCCGCGGAGCATACGGAGCTTCATAAGTTCGGCTTTGAAGGGCTTTCGGATGCGGCAGAGGAGCTGCAAAAGAGAAATGCTCCGGTCTATTTCACCATCGATCTCGACGTCCTTGATCCCTCTGTATTTCCCGGAACCGGAACACCGGAGGCGGGAGGAGTGTCATTCATGGCGTTGTTTGAGGCGATGAGGACGGTTACGGAGCGGTGCCGGGTCGTCGGCTGCGATATGGTGGAACTAGCGCCGCAGCTGGATCCGACGGGAGCTTCGACGGCAACGGCCTGCAAAGCAGTGCGGGAACTGTTGCTGATGTTGTAGTGGATCAGCTGCCTCTGACGGATCAAAATAGGTGAACATATACAGGCGCATTTTTGTGCGCCGAACCCGTGAACGTTTTTGATCCGTCGGAGCGGATGAAAGATTAAACATAGTAGAAACCCGGAGGATATGTATGAGAAAACTACTGATCGTGATCGATATGCAAAATGATTTTATAGACGGAGCGCTGGGAACGGAAGAGGCGTTGAAGATCGTTCCGAACGTGATCGACAAAATCCGCTCTTTTCCTGCAGGGGATGTATTCGCAACGCAGGATACCCACCAGGAGAATTATCTTGATACGGAGGAGGGAAGGAATCTTCCGGTTGTTCATTGCATCTGTGGAACGAACGGATGGAAGATCCGCGAGGATGTTGCGGAAGCGCTTGAGGAACGGGAAGCACGGATCGTGGAGAAGCCCACGTTCGGCAGCATAGCGCTGGTGGAAGAGATCAGGCGTATCTATGAAGAGGAAAACGGGAACGTTGAGACAGAGCTGGTCGGGCTCTGCACGGATATCTGCGTTGTCAGCAACGCGCTTCTCCTTAAGGCCTCTCTGCCGGAGATGAGGATCACCGTGGATCCGTCCTGCTGTGCAGGCGTCACTCCGGAGCTTCATCAGGCTGCGCTTCAGACGATGAAGAGCTGTCAGGTTTTATCCGCCTCATGATCTCTTCCCGGACGCTGTTGAAGAAACCGTCCAGATCATCCCTGAGATCGCGCCACAGGATCGTCGGAATTGTCTCAAGTTCTACGGTGACATCCCGGAATACATCCTGATCCAGCTTTGCTTTTTTCAATTCGCCCTTGAAATAGGCGTTGCACAGGGTTTCGTCATTTCGCTTCATGACAACATCATGAAACACCAGTGAAGCCCCGTCATCAATATGGTTCCATTCCATATAACCGTCGGTGCTGAAAAGGTCACCGGTTGCAGCATGGTATGTTGCGGAAAGATCGATCACGTTTGAGGATATGATCTTTCCGTTTTTTTGTGCAATGATCTCAGCGGTTTCATTGTCCGGGAGAGAGGCATTGATGATCACTTTTCCACAGTCTGTACCGTCTACGGTGATCATGGCGCCCTCCAGTGTGGAATCCTTGATATATTTGGTAAGATCCACAACGATCCGACGGGTCTTGCAGCCCCTTGTCAGGTAGATGGTGAAGACCACATCATCCTTTGGCATATCCATGCCGAGCAGTTCCCAGATAAATGCGCCGGAGCCCTGCGGGATCGTGATCTCATAGCCTTTGCACCCCGGTTCCTCATCGCTCAGTGCGCCGACGTCCCGGATACCGATCTGATTTGTAAAATTAATGATATTCTGACTGTTTTCCGTGAACCACTCGGCATCAAGGTCATGCGTGAGCTCCGGGGCTTTCATAAAAAGATTCAGCTGGGTATCGAAAGAATAGGAAAGATCGCCGAGCATGGGAACTACCATATAAAGAAACTCATCCTCCGCGTAGAAGTCAAAGATCCCCATATGCAGCACCAAAAGGGAAAGATTTGCCTGGCAGGCCATTTTTTTCTGCTCAAAGGAACGTTCGCCGTTTACTTCCATACTCATGGAGCTTTTCATTTTGCTGACATCGTCAAGGAGCACCTTTCCGTTAAAGGTGGTGTCAGAATTCAAATATTCCCGGCAGAGTTCCATAAGATCAACATCATAGGCAATATAAGCGGGGTTATTTAAAGTTTCCGCGACAAATCGCACCGTTGCGACAAGAAGGCGGACTCTGGGATTCTGAAGGGCGACGATCACCGTGATGAACAGAGCCGCAGCGATAGCGGCGAGGACGATGAGCCTGATGCGGCGTTTTTTCTTTTTGGGGGTTACAGATGCCTCTTCCATAGGCTTTTATCATAGCATCCCGGCGGAAACGGGTCAAATGGGAGCAGGAGTGCGTTGTGTTTTGCCTTGTAGAAAGAGATGTATTATGATAGCAGAGAAAGAGAGAGGCAGGAGAGATCATATGTTGGAAGATCCTGAACTGAAAAACATCATGGAACCGTTGCTGTCCTGGTTCTCCGGACACGCGAGGACACTGCCCTGGAGATCGGATCCGACGCCGTACAAGGTCTGGATCTCGGAGATCATGCTTCAGCAGACCAGAGTGGAGGCGGTGAAACCATATTTTGAACGGTTTATAAAGGAACTGCCGGATATCGAAAGCCTGGCAAAATGCCCGGAAGATCAGCTTCTGAAGCTCTGGGAGGGACTTGGTTATTATACCCGCGTGCGCAACCTGCAGTCGGCAGCAAAACAGATAATGACGGATTATAACGGGGAAATGCCATGCGATCGAGAGGCGCTTTTAGAACTGAAAGGGATCGGCAGTTATACAGCCGGAGCGATCGCATCGATCGCCTTCGGGAAATGCGAGCCGGCTGTCGATGGCAATGTTTTTCGCGTTCTGACGCGGCTTACGGCGGATGACTCGGATATTTCGGAGCCGTCGTTCCGAAAAAGAACAGAAGATCTGGTTCGCGTAATCATGCCGGCAGATCGTCCGGGAGAGTTTAATCAGGCTTTGATGGAACTCGGAGCAACGATTTGTGTTCCAAACGGAGAGCCGAAATGTGGCGAATGTCCGTTGGTTTCGTTTTGTCTGGCACATCAAAATGGCTCTGAAACAATATATCCCGTCAAATCAAAGAAAAAACCCCGCCGCGTGGAAGAGAAGACAGTTCTTTTGATCCGGGACGGGGAGAAGGTTATCCTTCGGAAACGTCCATCAAAGGGGCTTTTGGCAGGGCTTTATGAATTTCCGGCGAAAGAGGGGGTTCTTTCTGAAAAGCAGGCACTGGAAAGTGTGGAAGCCCTTGGTTTTACGCCACTCAGGATCGAGTCTTTGCCGAAGGCGAAGCATATTTTTTCCCATGTGGAGTGGCACATGACGGGGTTTCTCGTGCGGGTCGCGGAGACCGAGGAGGTTCCGGAGGGATTGTTCCTTGTGGACCGGGAGCAGACGGAGAGGGAGTTTCCGGTGCCGGCAGCGTACGCGGCGTATATGAGGGTGATGAATATCAGTATCGGCTTATAATGCGACGTACCGGGCTGCTAAGCTCATCTGCGGACAAGCCATTTATACGGAAAAATCTCTGATTTTTCCGAAAGGAGCAACGATGGAGCGTTAGTCGGGGCGAGCTTGCGAGGCACGACAGCAGCGAAATCTGTTGCGACGCAGAGGAAAGGCGGTACTTATCAGCACCGCCCGTTTCGTATGAAAAAGATTAAGTTTTGCAGCAACATTTTCTTTACATGATGTATAATAGTCTACAAATATGGCAACTTTGTGTTTACTTTTTTAGGGTTTGGAAAACTTTTTGTGAACAAACCATGAACAGCGACCTGATCCAGGCGTTCGGAGGACATAAAAATGAAACTGCTTTCGGTTATGGTACCTTGCTATAATTCACAGGATTATATGGAGCATTGCCTGGAAACGTTGCTTTCCGGCGGCGAAGAAGTGGAGATCCTGATCGTGGATGATGGTTCGAAAGACCGGACGGCCGAAATCGCGGACGATTACGCGAAGAAGTATCCGAAGATCATAAAAGCGATCCACCAGCCGAACGGAGGACACGGAGAGGCTTTAAATACCGGACTTAAGAATGCGACAGGCCTTTATTTCAAAGTTGTTGACAGTGATGACTGGGTGGATGAGGGGGCATACCGGGAAATCCTCGAAAAACTTGCGGAACTGGTTCGTGATAACGAAGCGGTGGATATGTTCATCAGCAATTTTGTTTATGAAAAGCAGGGCGCACGCAGGAAGAAGGTCATGCATTATACGATGGAGTTTCCGCAGGACCGTGTTTTTACCTGGAAGGATATCCTCCTCATGCCGAAGGGAAAGTATCTGCTGATGCATTCTGTCATCTACCGCACGAAGCTGCTGCGAAAATGCGGACTGGAACTGCCGAAACACACATTCTATGTAGACAATATCTATGTTTATTATCCGCTTCCCTATGTGAAAACGATGTATTATATGGATGTTGATTTTTACCGCTATTTTATCGGGCGTGAGGATCAGTCCGTGAACGAAAAAGTGATGATTAGCCGAATCGACCAGCAGATCAAGGTGAATAAGATCATGGTGGACATGTATAATCTTTACCAGATCCCGAACCGGACACTCCGGAATTACATGTTCAACTATCTGGAGATCATCACGATCGTTTCGACGGTGATGTGCCTGCGTTCCGGTACGGACGAAAACCTTATGAAAAAAAGGGAATTGTGGGGATATATCAAGGCGAAGGATATCAGGATGTTCCACCGCCTCCGGAACGGTATTCTGGGGCAGACCATGAATATGCCCGGAAAAGGCGGCAGAAAGTTTGGCGTAGCCGCGTATCTTCTGATGCAGAAAACAGTCGGTTTTAATTAGGGAATGCCGGTTTATTCCGACATCCGCTGAAGAAGCTCTTCTTTCTGCTTGTAGAGCTTGTCGGAGAGATCCACGTGGATCTCTGCCGGATTCACGAAACGTTTTGTCTCATCCCAGATCGTTTCCTTTTCATGATTGCAGATCTCCCGGATCTCCATAACGCTCGGAGATTCATAGACACACTGGCCGTTCCGGAAGATTGGAACGAGGAGTTTCCGCATGGTATAGCTTGCCCCGGCAAGCTTTGTTTTTTTCCAGGGCTCAATGGGGTCAAAGATCGTCAGATCTTTTTCGGTGTCAAAAGACTCCCCTTCCACACAAATTAAATCAGCCCTTATTTTTCCGGAATCTTTATCGTAAATACGATATATTTCCTTGCTTCCGGGGTTTGTGATCTTCTCGGAATTTTCGGAGATCTTGATCTTCGGTACGAAATTCCCGTTTTCGTCCTCGATGGCTGCCATTTTGTATACGCCGCCAAAGCTAGGATTGTCCTTGCTCGTGATAAGATGCGTGCCGACACCCCAGGAGGTAATGGTTGCACCCTGAAGCTTTAAGCTCTGGATCAGGTGTTCGTCGAGATCATTGGATGCAGAAATGACCGCATCCGGGAACCCGGCTTCATCCAGCATGATACGTACTTTTTTGGACAGATAGGAAAGGTCGCCGGAATCCAGGCGGATGCCATAGTAAGTCAGAGGGATGTTCTGCTGCCGCATTTCGGTGAAAACGCGAATGGCATTTGGAACTCCGGATTTTAAAGTGTCATAGGTATCTACAAGAAGAATGCAGGCGGAAGGGTAAAGCTCCGCGTATTTTTTGAATGCCGTGTATTCGTCCGGAAAACTCATGATCCAGCTGTGAGCGTGAGTACCAAGCACCGGAACGTTGAAAAGCCGGCCGGCAAGGACATTGCTGGTACCCTTGCAGCCGCCGATCACAGCTGCTCTGGCTCCGTAGGTGCCTGAATCGGGGCCCTGGGCGCGTCTCAGTCCGAATTCCATGACGCCGTCGCCTTTGGCCGCATAGCAGACCCGGGCTGCTTTTGTTGCGATCAGGCTCTGGTGATTGATGATGTTGAGCAGCGCGGTTTCGATCAGCTGTGCCTCCATGAGAGGTGCGATGACCTTCACAAGAGGCTCGCGCGGGAAGATCAGTGTTCCTTCCGGGATTGCATAGATATCACCCGAGAAACGGAAGGTACTGAGATACTCCAGAAAATCGTCGTCAAAAAGTTTAAGGCTCTTTAAATAATCGATATCATCAGTTGAAAAATGGAGATTTTTGATATAGTCGATCAACTGTTCCAAGCCACACATGATCGCGTATCCGCCACCGCAGGGGTTCGTCCGGTAAAAGGCATCGAATACGCCCCGGCGGTTATTGCCGCTTTTAAAATATCCCTGCATCATGGTCATTTCATAAAGATCGGTCATCATTGTCAGATTATAAGTGCTCATGTGCTGCTTCCTTTCAAAAGAGGACGGTATTGATCGCCAAAGTTTTCCTCATTATATAGGGAATATAGTTTGAAAACAAGTGGAAAAAAGTGTATAGTAATGGATGTGGCGTTTTTTATCATATCGAAGCGGGCGTTTCGAAGAAGAGACCCCTCTTGGATAAGGAGAGAAGAGAGATGGATGACAATCAGAATCTGAATCCGGTCAGCAGTGACAGCCCGGACAACACCGAAACATCTTCAGCAGAACAGAGCGGTATATCTTCGCCGGTTCAGGAAACTCCGCAGAGCGCAGCAGAAGCGCCTGTGACGGATCAGAACGCGGTAGAAGCGCCTTCGCCGGAGCAGAGCACAGTAGAAGCAGCTTCGCCGGTTCAGCAAGCTCCGCAGAGCGTGCCATATCAGCAGGCTCCCACGTGGCAGGGGACTATGCCGTATCAGCAGAATCCGCAATATCAGCAGAACATGCAGTACCAGCAGAACCCGCAGTTTCAGGGGAATCCGCAGTATCAGCAGAACGGACAGTATCAGCAGAACATGCAGTACCAGCAGAATCCGCAGTATCAGCAGTACCCGCCGTATCAGCCGAATGCTCCGTATGAGCAGGGCGGTCAGTACGGTTATCAGCAGCCACAGAAATCCGGCGGGAACGGACTTGCGATCGCGGCGATGATCCTGGGTATTGCATCCCTTGTTCTTTTCTGCACCTGTCTCAATATCCCGCTGGCCATTATCAGTGTGATCCTTGCGATCGTTCATCTTGTACGGAGATCCTATACCGGAAAAGGCTTTGCGATCGCCGGCATCATTATGAGCGGCATTTCGGTCCTGATCAGTATCATTTTCTGGGTTGTGGTGGTAACCGGGATCGCGTCATCCGGTGTTATGGATGTTTATTCGCAGATCTATGAAGAAATAGAGGATGGCGGCTACGAGGATTTTGCGGAACGGTATTACTATGATTTTGACAGCGCTGATGATTCCTACGTGATATCAGACGAAAACAGCGGCATTATTGGGCTGGATTATAAAAATTAAATCAAAAAATAATAACCAGAAACACCCCCGCAGGACATGACGGGGGCGTTTTGTGGGAGCCGGATCTGCTGACGGAAAAGTGATGCCCATGCAGGCCGGTATAGACTGAGGAGGAGTACATGTACCAGAAAATTGACCAGAAGACAGGAACGGTCGAGAGAGAAAAACAGATTGAAGCATTCTGGAAGGAAAATGAGATCTTTGAAAAGAGCATGAAGATCCGTGAGGGGTGTCCGACATATACCTTTTATGACGGGCCTCCGACCGCGAACGGTAAACCCCATATCGGACATGTGATCACGCGTGCGTTTAAGGATATGCTTCCCCGTTTTCACACCATGAAGGGAGAGTTTGTACCACGTAAAGCCGGATGGGATACCCACGGACTTCCGGTCGAACTCGAAGTGGAAAAGCTTCTCGGCCTGAACGGCAAGGAGCAGATCGAAGAGTACGGCATGGAGCCGTTCATTAAAAAATGCAAGGAATCTGTCTGGAAATATAAAGGCATGTGGGAGGATTTCTCCGGAACGGTTGGATTCTGGGCGGATATGGACCATCCGTACGTGACTTATGATGATGATTTTATTGAGTCCGAATGGTGGGCGTTAAAGGAGATCTGGGATAAAGGGCTCCTTTATAAGGGTTTTAAGATCGTTCCTTACTGCCCGCGCTGCGGAACGCCGCTTTCTTCTCAGGAGGTGGCGCAGGGCTATAAGACTCTGAAGGAAAAGTCCGCAGTCGTACGCTTCCGGGTAAAAGGTGAAGACGCGTATTTTCTGGCATGGACCACGACCCCGTGGACACTGCCTTCCAACGTTTCTCTCTGTGTGAATCCGGATGAGGAATATATTAAGGTAAAGTCCGGCGCAGACGGGAAGGTCTATTATCTTGCGAAGGCGCTTGCTGATTCGATCTTTGGCGGATCCGAAGGAAACAGCAAGGAGGAAAGCTCTTATGAGATCCTGGAATCCTTCACCGGGAAGGATCTGGAGTACCGCGAATACGAACCGCTCTTCGAATGTGCGGCAAAAGACGCGGAGCGCCAGCATAAGAAAGGCTTTTATGTAACCTGTGATAACTATGTCACGATGTCTGACGGTACCGGGATCGTCCATATCGCGCCGGCGTTTGGTGAGGATGACGCAAATGTCGGAAGAAACTACGATCTTCCGCTCGTTCAGATGGTCGATGAAGCCGGCCGGATGAAGGAGGAAACGCCTTTTGGCGGAATGCGGTGCAAACCGACGGAGGACGAGATCAAAAAAGGCGCTGTCAGCGTGGATCCCGAAGTGATCAAATACCTTGATAAAGAGGGGCTTCTCTTTGCAACACCGAAGCTGGAGCATGATTATCCTCATTGCTGGCGCTGCGATACACCGCTCATCTACTATGCAAGAGAGTCCTGGTTTATCAAGATGACGGCGGTCCGGGATGATCTGGTGAAAAACAACAATACCGTTAACTGGATTCCGAAGTCGATCGGTGAGGGACGTTTCGGGAACTGGCTTGAGAATATCCAGGACTGGGGCATTTCCAGAAACCGTTACTGGGGAACACCTCTGAATATCTGGGAGTGTGAGTCCTGCGGAAAGCAGCTTCCGATCGGAAGCCGGAAGGAACTTGCGGAGAAATCCGGAAATCCTGAGGCGGAAAAGACGGAACTGCATCGTCCTTACATTGATGCGATTACGATTAAATGCCCGGATTGCGGCAGTGTGATGAAGCGCGTACCGGAGGTCATTGACTGTTGGTTTGATTCCGGAGCCATGCCTTTCGCGCAGCATCACTATCCGTTTGAGAACAAGGATCTTTTTGAACAGCAGTATCCGGCCCGGTTTATCTCCGAGGCGGTGGACCAGACGCGCGGATGGTTTTATTCCCTGATGGCGGAGTCGACGCTGCTCTTCAACAAAGCACCCTATGAAAACGTTCTCGTGCTCGGACATGTGCAGGATGAGAATGGACAGAAGATGAGTAAGAGCAAAGGAAATGCCGTGGATCCCTTTGAGGCTCTGCAAAAACACGGTGCGGACGCGATCCGGTGGTACTTCTACATCAATTCAGCACCGTGGCTTCCGAACCGCTTCAGCGAGCGTGCCGTGACCGAGGGACAGAACAAATTCCTGAACACGCTCTGGAACACTTACGCGTTCTTTGTGCTTTATGCGAATATCGATTCCTTTGATCCCAAAAAATATAATTTAGATTATAATAATCTCCCGGTTATGGATAAATGGATGCTTTCCAAGCTTAATTCCGTGGTGAAATCGGTAGATGACAATCTTTCGAATTACCGCATCCCGGAAGCAGCACGCGCGCTGGATGAATTCGTGGATGAGATGAGCAACTGGTATGTCCGGAGAAGCCGGGAACGTTTCTGGGCGAAGGGAATGGAACAGGATAAGATCAACGCCTACATGACCCTTTACCATACGCTGGTAACGCTTGCGAAGACCGCGGCTCCGATGATCCCGTTCATGACAGAGACTATCTATCAGAACCTCGTACGTTCCGTGGATCCTGCGGCTCCCGAATCCGTTCATCTTTGTGATTTCCCTGTTGCGGATGATTCCATGATAGACACGGAGCTTGAGAAGAACATGGAAGAGGTTCTTGCCATCGTCGTACACGGACGAGCCTGCCGGAACAGTGCGGGTGTGAAAAACCGTCAGCCTGTCGGCGAGATGTTTGTGAAGGCGGAGAATACATTGCCGGAATTCTTCACCATGATCATCGAGGATGAGCTGAATGTGAAAAAGGTTACGTTCACGGATGATGTAAGCGGCTACACAACCTATTCGATTAAGCCGCAGCTGCGTACCGTCGGCCCGAAATACGGCAAGTTCCTGAAAGGCATTCAGGAGGCGCTCAGGAACATCGATGGAAATGCGGCCATGGCGGAGCTGAAAGAGAACGGTGTGCTCCGTCTCCCGGATGTGGATGCCTCCATTGAACTTGCGGAAGAGGATCTTCTGATCGAAATGAGCGAGGCGGAAGGATTTGCCGCGGACGGGGACAATGCCGTGACGGTTGTGCTGGATACAAATCTTACGGAGGAACTGAAACTGGAAGGTATGATGAGAGAGCTGGTGCATCAGATCCAGACCATGCGTAAGGAAGCCGGCTTCGAGGTGATGGACCGTATCCGGATCACATACCAGGGCAGCGAAAAGATCGATGAAGTGGTCTCTGCCTATGGGGAATCCATTCAATGCGATACGCTCTCGGACAGCATTACAAAGACTTCGCCCGCCGGCTATACAAAGGAATGCAGCATCAACGGAGAAGAGATCACACTCGGCGTAGAGAAGCAGTAATATCATAATAAACAGGAACCATGGCAACCGGAAACGAAAGGAGTTTGATGAATGAAGTACAAGGCATTTGAGAAAAAGACGTTCCAGAAGGAGATCGAGGATTATGTCAGGATCCAGTACCGAAAAACGATGAAGGAGGCCAACAACCAGGAGATCTTTCAGGCGGTCAGTTACGCGGTGAAGGATGTAGTGATCGACAACTGGCTCGCGACTCAGAAGGTTATGGAAGAAACCAGAGACAAGGTGGTTTACTATATGTCCATGGAATTTCTGATGGGACGTGCGCTTGGAAACAACCTCATCAATCTCTGCGCGTACCAGGATATCCAGGAAGCGCTTGATGAAATGGGCATTGATCTTAATGCGATTGAGGATCAGGAGCCGGATCCGGCGCTCGGAAACGGCGGTCTCGGACGTCTTGCGGCCTGCTTCCTTGAATCCCTTGCGACACTTGGATATCCCGCATACGGCTGCGGTATCCGGTACCAGTTCGGTATGTTCAAGCAGCAGATCCGTGATGGCTATCAGGTAGAGGTGCCGGACAACTGGCTGAAGGATGGTTATCCATTTGAATTGAAGCGTCCGGAATATACTCATGAGGTGAAGTTTGGTGGTAACGTAAGGAGTGAGGTGCAGCCGGACGGAAAACTGAAGTTCATTCATGAGAATTACCAGTCGGTAAACGCCGTGCCGTATGATATGCCGATCGTCGGCTACAACAACAACATGGTGAACACCCTTATCATCTGGGACGCTGAACCTATGAACGTTTTCCAGCTGTCTTCCTTTGACAAGGGCGACTATCAGCGTGCGGTCGAGGAAGAGAACCTTGCGAAGAACCTCGTGAATGTCCTTTATCCGAATGACAACCATATCTCAGGAAAAGAGTTACGGCTCCGGCAGCAGTACTTCTTCGTTTCGGCCTCCGTCCAACGTGCCATCGACCGGTTTAAAAAATTAAATACGGATTTGACAATTAAAGATCTCCCGACAAAGGTTGCATTCCAGCTCAATGATACCCATCCGACCGTAGCGGTGGCCGAGCTCATGAGGGTGCTCTGCGATGATGAGGGACTGGATTGGGACGACGCGTGGGACATTACGACAAAGACCTGCGCTTATACGAACCATACAATTATGTCGGAAGCTTTGGAAAAATGGCCGATTGAAATCTTTGCGCGTCTCCTCCCCAGAGTTTATCAGATTGTGGAAGAGATCAACCGTCGTTTTGTACTGCAGATCCAGACCAAGTTCCCGAATAATGATTACATGATCCAGAAGATGGCGATCATCTATGACGGACAGGTGAAAATGGCAAACCTCGCCATCGCAGCGGGTCATTCAGTCAACGGTGTGGCGCGTCTCCATACGGAGATCCTGAAGAACCAGGAACTGCATGAGTTTTATCAGATGTTCCCGGCGAAATTCAACAACAAGACGAACGGCATTACGCAGCGCCGGTTCCTGCTCCACGGAAATCCGTTGCTTTCGCAGTGGGTAACGGATCACATCGGTGATGAATGGATCACGAACCTTTCCCACATGGAGAAGCTTGCAATCTATGCAGAGGATGAGAAGGCACAGCATGAGTTCATGAATATCAAGTATCAGAACAAGGTTCGCCTCGCGAAGTACATTATGGAGCATAACGGGATCGAGGTGGATCCGCGGTCCATCTTTGATATCCAGGTGAAACGTCTTCATGAGTACAAACGTCAGCTGATGAATATCCTTCATGTGATGTATCTCTATAACAAGCTGAAGGAGAATCCGAAGATGGAGTTCATCCCGCGTACGTTCATTTTCGGTGCGAAAGCGGCAGCGGGTTATGAGACGGCGAAGCTCATCATCAAACTGATCAATTGCGTCGGAGATGTTGTTAATAACGATCCCTCTATTGAAAATAAAATCAAGGTTGTATTTATTGAGGACTACAAGGTCAGCAATGCGGAATGGCTGTTTGCTGCTGCGGATGTCAGTGAGCAGATTTCCACCGCAAGCAAAGAGGCCAGCGGCACGGGCTGCATGAAGTTCATGCTGAACGGTGCGCTGACGCTCGGAACGATGGACGGCGCAAACGTGGAGATCGCTGAGGAAGTAGGAGAAGAAAACATGTTCATCTTCGGTATGAGCTCCGATGAAGTCATCGCGCATGAGAAAAACCATGATTACGATCCGATGTCGATCTTCAATGCGGATCAGGATCTTCGCCAGGTTTTGATGCAGATGGTCAGTGGGATGTACTCGCAGAACCATACGGAGCTGTTCCGCCCGCTCTATAATTCACTTCTCAATACGCAGAATACGGATGTGGCGGACCGCTACTTTATCCTTGCGGACTTCCGTTCCTACGCGGACGCACAGGAAAAGGTCATGGAAGTCTATTCGGATGAGAAGGAATGGGCGAAACGGGCAATCCTCAACGTGGCGCATGTCGGGAAGTTCAGTTCGGACCGTACTATTGAGGAATATGCAACCGAAATCTGGGATCTGAAAAAGATCGAAGTAACGAGATAAGTATTTCGAGAGATGATATACGTACGAAACCCGGCAGGGGGTAGCTGCCGGGTTTCTTGTATTAGGAGAGAGATTTGATGAAAAATTGTTCTTCTTGTTTACACTCTATATATCGGATACTGTTTCGGATTCTTAACCCCTTTTCAAAAAAAATTTAAAGATTTTTTGTATACAATATGATATAATGGTTTCATGAAACTAACTGATCAGATCAGGGTCGATGCACCCGCAAAAGTGAATCTTGGATTGGACGTTGTGCGAAGAAGGCCGGATGGCTATCATGAGGTGGATATGATCATGCAGACCATCGGACTTCATGATACCGTGACAGTGGAACGGACGGCAGAGAGTGGGATCCATCTGACTACGGATCATGCGGAACTCCCCGTGGACGAAGGGAACCTCGCGTACCGTGCTGCGCAGCTTTTTATGAAAAGTGCCGGCATCGACGGAGATGGAGTTTCCATTCATATCGAAAAGAGGATCCCCGTCGCAGCGGGACTTGCCGGCGGCAGCACGGATGCAGCAGCTGTCCTGACGGGCATGAATGAGCTTTTTTTGACCGGATTTTCCGGAGAAAAGCTGGAGGAGCTCGGACTTACCCTCGGAGCGGATGTACCTTATTGCATCCGTAAAGGTACCGCAAGAGCACGGGGGATTGGGGAAAAACTGACGGATCTTCCCTCCATGCCGCGGATTCCGTGCCTTATTGCGAAGCCGGAGGAGTCGGTTTCCACGAAGGCCGTTTATCAGGGGCTTTCTCTTTCGGATGAGACGGTTCATCCGGATATTGATGCGCTGGAGGGAGCCGTTCGTACTGGAGAACTTGAGAGGATCGCCCCACTGATGGGAAATCTTCTCGAAACCGTTACGATCCCCATGCATCCTGTTATAGACCGGATCAAAGCCCTGATGATGCAGCACGGGGCTGTGATCTCCCTGATGAGCGGGAGCGGTCCGACCGTGTTCGGCCTTTTCCGGGATGAGAGAACATGTGATCAGGCTGAAGAGATCGTAAGAAAGGAAAACGTGGCAAAGCAGATTTGTTCCACGTATTTGGGATAGGAGTCATAGCATGGCGGACGAATTGACACTTCAAATGAAAGATGACCTGCCGCTTCGTGATGTGGTTTTCCAGACATTGAGGGAAGCGATCCTGCGTGGGAAGCTGAAACCCGGAGAGCGCCTTATGGAGCAGACGCTGGCGCAAAAGCTCGGGGTATCCAGAACGCCGATTCGTGAGGCAATTCGTATGCTTGAGCATGAGGGTCTGGCGGTAACCGAGCCGCGGAAGGGTGCGCGGGTCGCGAAGATCACTGAAAAGGATATGGAGGATGTGCTGCGCATCCGTGAGGCACTGGAACAGCTGGCGGCTGAGCTTGCCTGCGATCATGCCACGGAGGAGGAGATCTCGGCGCTTGAGACTGAACGGATGCGATTTGAGCATTGTCTCCGTTCCGATGATATCAAAAAGATCGCCGAGTCGGATGTGCATTTTCATGAACTTTTATATGAAGCATCCGGCAATCCGAAGTTGGTCGGGATGCTTTCCAATCTCCGTGAGCAGATGTACCGATACCGGGTGGAGTATTTAAAGGATCCGGCCCATTATCCGAATCTGGTCGCGGAGCATAAGGAAATCGTGGAAGGACTCCGGACACATGACAAAAAGAAGGTTTATGATGCCATGGCGCGCCATATGAGTAATCAGGCGGCCGGTGTCAAAGAGGTCATAAGAGAACAGGAGATGTAAAAGAAAAACTCCGGACATCAGATATGGATGTTTCCGGAGTTTTTTTCATTTGCTGTGATGGAAATGCTGCAGTCAGCGACAAACTGGCTGTTGAGTTCGAGCCCGTACTTCACGAGAACCTCAAGTGAGTCTTCTCTGGCATCGATATCGATGCCCTGCGTATCAAGCCCGAGAACCAGATTCCCGAACGGGGTACTGTAGATGGAAAACGTCTTCTGGTCGCGATGAAAGAACATACTGGTGCTTGCAACACCTTTTTTCAGAATATCCACGGAATCCGGGTCGATCACCACAGTGTTTGTGGTGAAGCCGCTTTCGTCCGCCATATATTCCTCATAACGAAGATAGTGTTTTCCGTTTTTTTCGGTATAGGTGCCGGAGGTAATGATTTCCACCGGCTCGGCATCGGCGTTTTCTCCGGTGAACTGGAGTCCGCTGACCTTGATCCAAACATCTTTTGTCATGGATTTTCCCCTGGAGAAAAAATTAAATCTACTTTTTCTTTTTCTGGTCTTTTGCTTTTTTGCTGTTTTTTTCGCTGCGATACTGATTTGCTTTATCCATCAGCTTCTGACGGAAGGATTTTTTCTTCGGAGCCTCGATCGGAGCGCGAAGTCCTTTGACACCAGTGATATAAAGTCCGCTGACGGTCGCTTTGACTTCTTTTTTAAGAGGGATCATCTCATAAACGCTGCCCTCTGCGATGAAGGTCATGATACGGGGACCGACCTTTGCCTTTACAATGGGAAGCTTGGCGAGCTTGGCGAGTTTCGGCGACTGGTCGATGACAGCCTGAGGCAGTCCGGAATCCTTGAGATGCAGTTTCTTCTTATCAATAACAAGCATCGTGATCTGCTGTGCGGCAGCAGCGATCTGCTCGTCCTGTTCCGCTTTTTTCTTTTCCGCGCGTTTTCCGAGGAAATAAAGAACGATGATTCCGCCGACAAGGACAGCGGCGATCACGATCAAGACTATGACATAAGTCGGCATGTTGTAAATCCTCCTGATATTCCAAAAATGCTTGCAGACAGGAGTATAACATGGAAAGGGAACGATAGCAAGCAATGAAACTGCACTTTCACATAGAAATGTTTGTGAAAAAACGATGACCTGACTTTTTTTTATCTGTGGTTTGTGATATTGTAGTTTTTGTGTAAAAAAACAAGAAGAATGATATCATTGACAGTCAGGAAGGGAAAAGACTTATGAAAAGGAAAGCCATTGCGCTTCTGCTGGCAGGAGCGGTTCTCATTTCGGCGGCCGGCTGTGGGGAGAATGCCGCCGCTGAGTCTTCTGCAGCGGGAGAGGAAGCGGTTCTCGTCACAGAGGATGAGACGGAAAGCATCACGAAAAAGCAGACCAGGGACACTGTGATCTACAACGCAACGGATTATGTGACCCTCGGCGATTATAAAGGGATCGAGGTCGAACTGGATGATGACTATACGGTAAGCGATGACGATGTCAAAAAAGAAGTGGAGATCGAGATCGGTTACATTGGTGATGATTATGTGGAATCGGACAAGACCACTGTCGAAGACGGTGACATGGTGAACATCGATTATGTCGGGAAAAAGGACGGGGTCGCTTTTGACGGTGGATCGGCACAGGGAAAGAACCTCAAGATCGGGAGCGGAACGCTTATCCCCGGCTTTGAGTCCGGACTGATCGGTGCAAAGGTCGGTGACACAGTGGAACTGAATCTCACTTTCCCGGAGAACTATCAGAAAGCGGAACTGGCGGGACAGGATGCAGTCTTTACGGTTACGGTCAACGGGATCATGGAAGCGGTTCCAATGACCTATGAAACCATTACCGACGAATGGGTTCAGAAATACATGCAGATGGATTCCGTGGACGAATATCTGAAAGAAGTCCGTGACCTTCTGCAGGAATATACGGATCAGGAAAAGGAAGACGATATCACTCTGGCGGCTCTTGAAGAACTTCGCAAGAACTGTACCGTGAAATCCCATCCGGAAGGTCTTGATGATGAACGCGTGGAGCAGAGCATGGATCTTTACCGGAACAGCGCTGCGGCAAACGGAATGGATCTGGAAACCTATCTTTCCGTTGCGAACCAGACCGAAGAAGGACTCCGCGAGGGGTTAAAGGAGTCGGCCCGTCAGGCGGTCGATACGGAACTGATTCTTATGGCGATCGCGGATGCGGAAGGGATCGCAAGTGACGACGACGCCTTTGAAAAGTATGTTGAAGAGCTTTGTGAGGAATACGCATTCACCGATCAGCAGGCGCTCTATGATATGTATGACAAAGAATATGTTCACAGGAACTATTGCATGGATAAAGCAAGAGAGCTTGTTGTGGACAACGCGAAGGTGACATTGAAGCCGAAAGATACAAAAGAAAAGGAAAGTACGGAAGAGAGTACGGAAGAGAGTACGGAAGAAGATAAGGAAAGCTCTGAGGAGAGCGAGGAGGAGTAATGGAACAACTGACAAACATCCGGGATATTTTCTGGAACAGGGATGAGTATCTCGGGAAGGAGGTCACGGTCGGCGGATGGATCCGGAACCACAGGGACAGCAAGACGTTCGGATTCATCGTTCTGAATGACGGTACGTTTTTCGAACCCCTTCAGGTGGTATACGGGAACGCGCTTCCGAATTTCCAGGAGATCGTGAAGCTGAATGTCGGTGCTGCTGTGATCGCAAAAGGAGAACTTGTCGCAACGCCGGATGCACAGCAGCCGTTTGAGATCCAGGCATCGGAAGTGATCATAGAAGGCGCCTCCACGCCGGATTATCCGTTGCAGACAAAACGTCACAGCTTCGAATTTCTCCGCACGGTGTCACACCTCCGCGCGAGAACGAATACCTTTGAGGCTGTCTTCCGTGTGAGATCGCTGATCGCATACGCGATCCACAAGTTTTTCCAGGAACGCGACTTCGTCTATGTGCATACGCCCATCATCACGGGAAGCGACGCGGAAGGTGCGGGCGAAATGTTTCAGGTCACGACCATGGATCTTGCGAATGTGCCTCTTGCGGATGGGGCGGTAGACTATTCGCAGGACTTCTTCGGAAAATCAACGAATCTGACCGTGAGCGGACAGCTGAACGGAGAGACCTTTGCACAGGCCTTTAAAAACATCTACACGTTCGGGCCGACTTTCCGTGCGGAAAACTCCAATACGACAAGACATGCGGCGGAGTTCTGGATGATCGAGCCGGAGATCGCGTTTGCCGATCTGGAGGATGATATGATCCTTGCGGAGAGCATGCTGAAATATATCATCAACTATGTGCTTGAGCATGCGCCGGAGGAGATGGAGTTCTTCAACAAATTCGTTGATAAAGGACTTCTGGATCGGCTTCGTCATGTGGCGGAATCGGATTTTGCGCGGGTGACCTATACCGAGGCGATCGAGATCCTTTCCAAGCATAATAAGAAATTCGAGTATAAGGTTTCCTGGGGCTCGGATCTCCAGACCGAGCATGAGCGCTATCTGACGGAGGAGATCTACAAGCGCCCCGTGTTTGTGACCGATTATCCCAAGGATATCAAGGCGTTCTACATGAAATTAAATCCTGATGAAAAAACTGTTGCAGCAGTGGATTGCCTCGTTCCGGGGATCGGAGAGATCATCGGCGGTTCCCAGCGTGAAGATGATTACGAGAAACTGAAGGCAAGAATGGAAGAACTGGGTCTTTCGGAGAAGGATTACGGGTTCTACCTTGATCTCCGGAAATACGGGTCCACGAGACATGCGGGATTCGGACTCGGCTTCGAGAGATGCGTGATGTATCTGACCGGCATGCAGAATATCCGCGATGTAGTGCCGTTTCCGCGTACTGTCGGAAACTGTGAATTATAAGGTTTTCGCGCAAAAGGATGCTTGCTTTTTTGAATGAAATAAGATAGAATATCTTCGAATGGACAGATGATCGGAAAAGAATAGAAATGAAGGAGGACAGTTCGCATGACGATCACACAGAACAAAGAGGGAGAGAACCTCACAATTGCGCTTGAGGGAAGGCTTGATACGACTACAGCTCCGCAGCTGGAAAGCGAGATTGAGAAGTCGCTTGACGGTGTTAAGGATCTGAAGTTTGATATGTCAAAGCTTGAATACATCTCTTCTGCAGGGCTCCGCGTACTGCTGGCGGCTCAGAAGAAGATGAACAATCAGGGCTCCATGACCGTATGCGGTTCCAACGAAGCCCTAATGGAGATCTTCGAAGTAACAGGCTTTGTTGATATCCTGAACATCGAGTAATCTACGCAGGAAAAGCTCCAGACGCTTGTCCGGAGCTTTTTTTCGGGATCGTAGCTCAGTTGGGGCTGCGGACGTCCGGTGGACGTCCTCTTGCAGCCGACCGGAGCGAAGCGAAGAAGCGCTGCGTTCGCAACGCAGCATAAACGGGATCGTAGCTCAGTTGGGGTCGCAACGATCCAGTGGATCGTTTCTTGCGACCGACCGGAGCGGAGCGAAGAAGCGCTGCGTTCGCAGCATGAAAAAACGGGATCGTAGCTCAGTTGGGAGAGCGCTGCGTTCGCAACGCAGAGGTCGAGGGTTCGAATCCCTTCGGTTCCATAGACCGGAAATCCAGTAATATCAAGGGATTTCCGGTTTTTTGATGCTCTGAGACAGTTGAGAAATTTGGTATATTTTTGCCACGTTACACAAAACGTTACACAAAATCCGGAGAATCGTTTTTTTCATCAGCAGCTTCCCCTGATGCAGCAGGGAAAAGATCATCGGCTGCTTTGGAGATCTCCGCCAGATCAGCTTCGGTTTCGTTCAGCCGCATTTTATTAAAGTGAGCGTAAATGCGGAGGGTTGTGGAAGGTTCGGAATGTCCGAGCCAATACTGAAGCTTCTTGACGTCCCAACCCTTGTTAATGAGGAGACTGGCACAGGTGTGACGAAGCTTGTGAAGCGTGATCTCCGGCCTCCCGAACTTCTTCATCATCTTTTTGAATTTATGGGAGACATAATTCGGATCATAGGATGTCCCATCCTCTTGGACAAAGACATAGCCACCCTCATTTCGGTAGGTGTTTCCGAAGAAGTCCTGGTCTTTTTCCTGCTGTTCCTTTACTCTCTGGAGGCACTTTGCTGCTGTGTCTGTGAGCTTTAAGGTTCTGGAGCTGGCTGCGGTTTTTGTCTGCCCCTCTTCATGCCGTGTCCGAACGTGGGTGACTGTATGGGAAATACCAAACAAGAACAAACGACTAATGAAATAGTACCTGTTATTACCGAGATAAAGGATATTGGGAGCCTTGTTTATGTTATTCGTGGAAAACAGGTCATGATAGACAGTGATTTAGCAATGCTTTATCAGGTTGAGACAAAGAATCTCAACAAAGCAGCAACGCGTAACGCTGACCGGTTTCCGGAGGATTTTCGTTTTAAGCTTACGAAAGAGGAATTTGATGGTTTGAGGTTCCAATCTGGAACCTCAAACGAAGAGCAAGGCGGTCGCGGTGGCCGCAGATATTATCCTTATGCCTATACGGAGCAGGGAATAAGCATGCTTGCAAGTGTTCTGCATAGCAAGGTTGCTGTTCAAGTGAGCATAAATATCATGCGCACTTTTGTTGAGATGCGTCGTTTTATTGCCAACAATGCACTTCTCTTCGAGAAGGTTAGTGATATAGAACTGAAACAGCTGGAATATCAGAAAAGCACGGATGAGAAGTTTGACAAGGTGTTTCAGTACATTGAGGATCACGCAGAATCGGAGCAGAAGATTTTTTTCGATGGTCAGATTTATGATGCGTTCAGTCTGATTACATCCATCATCCAGAAAGCGCAGAAGGAGATAATCCTGATTGATGGATATGTCGATGTGGATACGCTGAACATCCTGGCAAAGAAGAATACCGGCGTTGACGTGAAGATATATACATATGCGAGTGCTCCGCTTACAATCAGGGATGTGGCTAATTTCAATGCACAGTATCCGACATTAACGGTAAAGAAAACGCAGGTGTTCCATGATAGATTCATCATCTTGGACGGGAAGACCGCCTATCATATAGGGGCATCCATAAAGGATGCAGGGAAGAAGTGTTTTGGGATTTCATTGTTGGAGGATCCAGCGATGGTAACGGAATTTCTGAATCGTTTGAGGACAGTATAGGTGAATGGTAAAGATATCAAAAATAGTCTGCAAATATTATCGTGGGAGGTAACTATATGGGTGAAAATATGCTTTTACCATTGCAACAGCAATTGACGTTAGCATATCAAGAAGTGCGTGAATGCAATGCTTATAGCAGTAATTTCGGTCTTTCATTAAGTGAAACTGAAATTGCTGAGCTTGTTACTTGCCGCGCAGAAGCTCTGCGAACATCGGGAAGAATCGAATTTGGTGGGGGAATTTTGCCAAAACTGATACAAGCATTCTGCGATTCTCCCTATATTAACCAGGAGAACTATGCAGATACGCTTGCAGAGCTGCAAGAGGCTTTCTACTACTTCAAGACTGAGGCTATGGATCGCTTTTCAGACGACGAGCTGATTGAATATATGGTCAAGGTGTTTAACGGCAGGGCGCAGGGGTCAGCAGAGTATTTATCAGGTACTTCTCTGGAAGCGCTTGCTCGATATGCCCGGACAGAATTTGATCCTTTTGATGCGGAGAAAGCCGGTGATCTGTTTTGATGGAAATGATTCCTGCTAATCTTTTTTCCGGAGATGATCTGCAAATCCTATTGCCTCGGTTGTGGGAGTTGTTGGGAAAGCAAACAGAACGGTATACCTCGAAAGACAGCACCTCTGTTACGATAGAAACTGCACAGGAACTCTTAGCTTCGCTATGGTACACGATCACCATGGCTTTGGATGAAACCAGCACGCCTTACAATAGATTGCTGTCTGATGAGCTGATGCCATTCGTTAGACAAGGACAGACAATTCTGCAAGATAAGCTTGAGACCACAAAGAGACTGTGGGAGGCGGTCTGCCGTACGGCTCCGGAAATACAGAATTTTTATTATACTGATACGCTGCGTGGTATTGGAGATTATCTTAAACGCTATGACCTGTTTTATTTTGCGCATAGGAAACCGCCCCTTATTGATTATCCCTTGCTGAATGCAACATGTGAGACGATACAGGGGCTCACCTATACAGAGCAGTATCTCAAGGGGATGCTGGCAGAGAATGCGCTGATTCATAGTTTTGAGAATGATGCTGTTGTTTACGTATTGCAGACCGTCGCACCTGACTATCGGGAATATTATTTAAATCTGTGTGAACAACCCCTCACTAACGCACTTGGCTTAGCACTGATTGACAGGGATGTACGAACACTGTTTCTTGGCCATAAAGAACATGCAAAACTAATTGAAGTGATTCAAAACAAAAGCAATGATCAATTAAGGGATATTCTTCATTTTGCCGCTATAACACTATGTGAACAAACGAGGATTACAGACAAATGGATTATAGATTATATCATTACTTTTTCTGACACGGTTCTGCCTCGTATTGAGGCAGCGATAGAGAGTATGGATTTGTCCAATATCTTCATGTTGTCATGTGAATAAAAATATGGATTGAAACTCCGCCATCCTGAAAAATGTCCGAAAAAACTTTTAGACCTATGTTGACATACTCTGATGAAGCACACCGCAGTATTTTCCATAAGTAGCAGGCAATCTTTGATTATTTCGATGCCTGCCTTCTGGGGCTTACTGCAACGCCAAAAGATACGGTGGCGCAGTCAACTTATGCGTTTTTTGATCTTCCCTCCCAGATGCCGACGGATGTCTATGAATACCAAGAGGCGGTCGAGAAAGATCATGTTTTGGTGCCATATTATCCGATTGAAACAGCGACTACGATTCCGGATGACGGAATCACATACGATAATCATAGCGACGATGAAAAGGAGGCCTTTGAGGAGGAGTTTTCAGAAGACGATGAGTATCCGGATCACATCCCTTCCGATCAGGTCAATAAGTACATCTTTAACCAATCCACCGTGGACTACATGATTTCCGATCTGATGAGTCACGGCATCAAACATTCCGCAGGGAATCATGTCGGAAAAACCATCATTTTTGCCCAGAACAAACGGCACGCGCAGTATATCCTGGATCGGTTTGATGATCTCTATAAGGAATATCATGGAACCTTTGCCTGCAAGATCGTAAGCGGGGAACCCTATACGCAGGATGATTATGACAACTTCAAGAAAAAAGATTCCATGCCGTTTATCGCGATCACGGTCGACAAGCTTGAGACCGGTGTCGATATCCCGGAGGTTGTAAACCTTGTTTTTGCTAAAAAAGTATATAGCCGGATCAAGTTTGATCAGATGCTCGGCAGAGGAACCAGACTCTGCAAGGATCTTTTTGGTATCAACGAACATAAGAAGGAGTTCTATGTTTTCGACTACATGAGAAACTTCCAATTCTTTGAAATGCATCCGAAGGGAAAAGAATCTGCATCAGAGACTTCCCCCGTTGCCGTACGGTTTGCAAGACGCGTGGAGATTATTGCTCTCACACAGGATGCGGAATACAGCGGAGAGGAGTATCAGAAGATACGGAGCACTCTGGTTGATGATGTGACAAAGGACATCTCGGATCTGAATCCGGAACGGATCGAAGTGGGACTGAAAAGGAAATATGTAGAGAAATATAAGGACCGAAATCAGTTCACTTGTTTGGATGATGAAAAAAAACATGAGATACGCGAGAACCTCTCTGGTCTCATTCAGGCAGATGAACGGGATGAGGCGGCCATCTCTTTTGATGTTACGATGTACGGACTCATGATTACAGTACTTTCCAAAAAGCAGCTTCAAAAACAGCATAAAAAGACAGTATGCGGTTATGCGAATACATTGCTGGAAAAATGCGCTACAATTCCGGAGGTAAAGGAGAAAATCCAGGATCTCAAAGACGTAACAAGAGACGAGTTCTGGGATACAGGTGACGCGATTCGGTTTGAAGAAACCAGAAAACGCCTCCGGAATGTCATGAAATATGTGCAGCATGAAGCCCCACGCATACATTACACAAACTTCACGGATGAAGTAACCTACCGCGAAGAAGGGCGGGACATTAACATTGGCGGAAATGACTTCGCAGAATACCGTCACAAAGTGAACCGGTATGTGGAAGATCATAAGAATCAAAGCACAACAATCCATAAGCTCCTATATAATGAACCGATCTCCGCAGCAGATTATCAGGAACTGAAACGGATCTTCACGGAGGAACTCGGGACGGAAAAAGACTATGAGAATAGCTTTCATGATACCCCGTTCGGAATCCTGATCAGAAAGATTGCAAAAATGGACTATGATGCTGCCATGGCAGCATTCGGATCCTTTATCGCTGAAGAGCATCCAAACGCGGAACAGATCGCTTTTATCGAAAAAATAGTTCATTACGTTGTAGAAAATGGCTGCATCGAACTAAAAGAACTCCGGAACGCTCCCTTTGATCGCCCTGTGAAGTTCAGCGCATTGTTTACGATGGATGAACAGCAGAAGATTGTAGATATTCTCGAGCTTTATAAGAAAAACGCAGGGACCGCATAAAGAGATGATGATATTATGGAGAACATAGTGTAGAAGAGAGGGATCAAGATTTCTATTCGGGACAGCTTTTGGGAGTAATTGCTAAACTATTGTAGATAAGGGAGCAAAACGAGCCAGACATAGCAATTCTGCCATTGTCTGACTCGTCAATTATCTTAGGAAATCCTATTTACAGAAAAACTTTCACTCAAATATGTCGGGAAAAGCCAAAAAGGTATTAAAAACCATTCGAAAGGTGATCGGCATCGTGCTCGCGGCAGCCGGTATCTTCGCGCTCGTTACGATCGTGTATTTACTGGACAAAAAAGAAAAAACTGCGAAGCTTTACGAAATAAGTCCTCTTCAGGTTGATGAACTTGCCACATCGGATTATGAAATACGGGAGCTTGTGGGGGAATCCACCGATTATTCCAACGCCGGTAACTGGCTGTGTATTTCGGATCCCATATATCAGGTTGACACCGTTTATATTTATCCGACCATCATTTCCTCCGATAAAGCAAAGGACATTATTCCCGTCACGGATCCCATCATGCGCATGGGAGCGGGGGCTACTA
>JAZOTN010000015.1:0-92917 GCA_045657665.1 Lachnospiraceae bacterium
TATGAGATAATTATAACACATAACCATATAGAAAGCAACAAAAAAAGCGAAAAAATCGCTGTTTTACGCACTTTTTCAAAAGAAAATTTGGTAGCAATGTGGTTACGAGATAAGCCTTCCGGCTAACGACTGAACAGTAACTCAGTCTGATCCCATATATCAGTTGTCCGTTTTATCGTACTCAATTTCATGCAGAATGGAAGTATAGGAACCCCCGAAAATGCATTCACTATCATGAAAAGAGAGGAACACACTATGCGATTTGTTTATGAAATCCTGCCCTATTGTATGATGCTGCTCTGCATCGGTACCATGTCCCTGATGTACTTTCTGATATAGTTAAAAGAGACAGGGTTCTGGGAGACACAGAACCGTCCCCTGTCTCCCAGAACCCTGTCTCTTTCTCCATTTTTCCTCGGGGTGACCGGACTCGAACCGACGACATCTAGTTCCCAAAACTAGCGCGCTACCAGCTGCGCTACACCCCGTGAGTATTTGATCCATACCGGACCCTTAGCATCATACCGAAACCGCGCCCGCTTGTCAATCCTCCAGATACTTGATCTCAATATGCACCCGGTCATTCCTGTCAATGACCATGACCGCATAAGAGCCCATCCGGTTTGCCTGCCTGGGGTGGCTTAAGCTCCCGGGATTTAAGAATGTCATACCGTCCCTCTGTTCCAGAAACGGCACATGGGTGTGACCGAACATCACGATATCCGCTTTTGCGGAACGTGCTGTTTTCTCCAGTCCGGAGAGATCATACCGTACATCGTGGAGATGACCATGCGTGGCATAAACCCTGTGAGCACCGAGGTCAACGGTCTGCCCTTTCGGGAAAGAAGAAAAATAATCACAGTTTCCGGCAACGACCACGTAAGGGCAGTCAACCAGTTCCCGAAGCTCCAGATCTATCATTTCGGAATCTCCGAGATGGATCATAAGATCAATGTGTCCTTCTCTGCGGATCGCATAAACCAGTTGATCCCGGTCTCCGTGATTATCACTTACCACTAGCACCCGCATTCCATCAGTACCTTTTTTATCGCGCGGAATGCTTTTCCGCGATGGCTGACTTCATTTTTCTGCTCCGGCGACAGGGAAGCGGACGAACAGCCGAATTCCGGAACCTGAAAGATCGGGTCATATCCGAAGCCGTTCTTTCCTTCCGGTTCATAACCGATATATCCTTCAAATGTTTCCCGCACCACATGTTCAGACTTATCCGGAAGCACTGCTGCCACCGCACACACAAACCGTGCTGTCCTCTTTTCACGCGGCACACCTTCCAGCTTTTCGATCAGAACCCGGTTTTTTTCAGAATGGGGTGTATCTTCTCCCAGAAAGCGCGCGGAATAGATTCCGGGCGCCTTATCCAGATAATCCACCTCCAGCCCGGAGTCATCCGCAAGCACGATATCATCGAGCTGCTCCGCAACTGCTCTTGCCTTGATAAGTGCATTTTCCTCGAAGGTGCTCCCGTTCTCCTCGATATCCAGCGAGATCCCGGCCTCCTTCATGGAAATGACCTCTGTGTCCAAACCCTTCAGGATCTCGCGAACCTCACGCAATTTGTTTTCATTACCGGTTGCCAGTACTATACGCATCAGAATCCCTCCTCAAATGCTCTTTGGATCGCCTGGTAGATGCCTTCTGCAGCTTTCCGCTGATAAACGGGATTCTGCAGATTTTTCAGTTCCTCTTCATTCGTCATGAACCCGACCTCGATCAATGCTGCAGGAACTTCCGCATTCCGGATGATGTAGACCTCGTTTCCTCCCATCAGTCCCTGATCCACGTTCCCGGTAGCCTTGCAGACCTCTTCGGAACAGATCTCCGCAAGCCGTTTACTTCCAAGCACCTCCCCGCTTATCTCCTCATCATAGAGAACCGTGGTTCCGCTGACATTCCGGCCGGAGCTTGCCGCGTTGTTATGGATGCTGATAAAGACGTCTGCACCTGTTTTATTGGCAAGACCCACCCGCTGTTCGAAAGACGGGTTGCTGTCATCCAGTCTCGTATAGTAAACGCCGATACTCCCGTCTCCGTTTTCCTCGAAGATCTGCCGGAGCTGCTCCGTGATCTGAAGGTCCAGATCTTTTTCGTAAACACCCTCCCGGGAAGCTCCCGGCATGGATCCTCCGTGGCCGGCATCTATGACAACAACTTTATCATAAACCTCATGCGGATCCTGGAAATCCAGATACATGTATCCCTCTTCAAAACGGGGCGTGATCTCAAACACGCGGTCCGTTTCAATATCAAGCCTTCCGTTCCCGTCCATGCTTTCATAAGTCAGACTGACTATGTGATCCGGGCTTCCCACCATGGGATAATTGAGAAGATATTCTTCATCCGCTCCCGGAAGATTGATCTCTATCGTCTGCAGGAGATAGTTATCCGTGATCGACACCTGCGAAGGATCCATTCCATCCGGAAGCGCCATACGAAGCTGTTCCTGAAAAACCACCTCTTCATCGTTCCTTTCGGAAACAAGGTTGTAGTACTGCAGGATCTCAAGTCCCGTCATGCTCGTCAGCCTCTCCCGGATCGCCGCCTCTTCCGTATACTGCCTGCGAAGCTCTTCCTCATAAACATGAAGCTGCGGCAGATAGAAAAAGGAGGTGCATACCAGCAGCATCAGGATCATGGAAAGACTGGCACAGATTTTTACAACTCGCTCTTCCATTACCAAACGTGTATCCTCACTCGTCCATCTGATCGTCCGTCCGATCATTCGTATATGCCTTCAGGCACAGATTGCACTGATGGATCTCTTCGATATCATCCCAAAAACGCCCGTTCATACTGATAAACCCTTCTCCATCCGAAAGGGATACCTTTCGCGTCAGATCATCCGCCCGATATTCCACAGCAAGCGGGCGCGAGGAATCCGGGGTTTCGATCGCCAGAACGACCGCATACACCTCATTTTCGCTGAGTGCCACGGGATTGTCAAGATAGGCTGTGTAGTATCCGGCATTGCCGAGCGTCCCGGACGCAATCTCTGTCATCTGTGTAAAATCACCCGCTCCTTTGAAGTCCGGCACAAAGTAGACCCGGTAAGAGCTGTCCTTCCCGGTTGCGTAGAATCCGACCGCAGAGAGCTCTTCCTCCTGACCTGCGGTATAGACATTGGCACCATAGGCACTGCTCTGCCCGTATCCGATCTGCCCTACCCATCCGCATTGGTCAGTCTGGTAAATATGATCAAACTGATCCGGGTCAAAGACACCGGTATACACAATGCTGTGGATTCCGATATTCGTGTCATAGTAGGATACGTAAAAGCATCCGTCCCTGCCAAATCCTTCTCCCCAGCTGTTCTGACACAAAAAAGCACCGTTTCCCGGAGGCATCTGTGAAAAGTTTTCCTTCGGATAGTCATCATCCCATCCGATCATCACCACATCATGATTCGGCTGATCCGTGCCCATATAACAGTATGAGGCCGTCTCGCTGTTGTAATAAGGGGAAGTGTCCTTCGCATTTTTAAGATCATTGAAGATCGGCGTCTGCACTCCTCCGTATTGAAAAATGGCCTCCTTGATGCCCGCCAGATCTTTCTCCTCCAGGATCCGGATCTCCTGTACATGACAGGCGGGCGAAAGTCCTTGCGGCGTTCCCCCGTTCTCATACGGATCCTCGGATTCCAGCACAGGGCCCTGCCAGCCGGCAAGATAGGCCATCGCCATGGTATAATCACCGCCGTCCGACGGAGATGCGTGAAATGCATTCTGCCTTACCATATGGTTTGCGGAAAAAACCATGTGTTCCTCAGGAAGAAGCGTGCTCTCAAGAGCCGAAACGGACGCAAAAGCCCAGCAGGTATCAAGGCTTCCCTGCCGTCTCACCGTCGGTGCCCTTCCCTCGCTCGAAAGATAAAACGCAGACGGATAAAGAGCTCCCGTTTCGCTCTCGAAAGAGATGCAGGAAAGCTCTGCTCCGCTTGCGGCATGAAGTTCCTTCATACTGGCTGTGATCCGTTGAAATTGAAAGAGCAGCGTAACCAGAAGTACGCCGCCCATCACGATATATCGTCCGATAAATTTCATGTTCTTTTCGGTGGTTTCGGCCCCTCAAACTGATAAAAACTGGTTCGGATCATTCCGTTGTAGATCTTGCGGTTTTTATCCGCGCGTCTCCCGATATGACGCTCGGCATCCTCATAGCTTGTGATCAGATACATCGACCACGTGGGCAGATTCCGGTATGCTTCCCCGATCATCCGGTAAAGCTCCGGCATTTGCTCTTTTTCGGAGATGCGCTCCCCGTATGGCGGGTTCGTAATGATAAAGCCGTACTTTTTCGGATGGGAAAGTTCCCTCGCATCACGTTTCTGGAAATGGATCAGCTTCTCCACTCCCGCACGCCTGGCATTTTCCCTTGCAAGAGCAACGACATTTCCGTCGATATCATAGCCCTGGATATCCGTTTCCACGGAAAGATCCACAAGATCATTCGCCTCGGCAGCGGCCTCCTGCCAGAGTTTTTTTTCGATCAGGTTCGTCCATTTTTCCGACAGGAACGAACGGAGCGCACCGGGTGCCATGTTTGCGGCAATCATCGCTGCCTCGATCGGAAACGTCCCGCTCCCGCAAAAGGGATCCACGAGGATCCGCCCCGGTTTCCATGGCGTCAGCTTAATGAGCGCCGCGGCAAGCGTCTCCGAGATCGGAGCGATGCCGGCCTCGGTCCGGTATCCGCGTTTATGAAGGGAATCTCCGGTCGTATCCAGCGCTACGGTCACTTCATCCTTTAAAAGAAAGACACGGATCGGATAATCCTCCCCGCTCTCTTCAAACCACTCGATATGGTAAACGCTTTTCAGGCGTTCCACGATCGCTTTTTTAACAATGGACTGGATGTCAGAAGGGCTGAACAGCTTGCTTTTGACGGAAGATGCTTTTTTTACCCAGAAGGATGCGTCTTTCGGGAGAAACTCCTCCCACGGAAGAGCACGCACCTTCTCAAAAAGCTCATCAAATGTTTCCGCCCGGAAATGCCCGACACGAAGCAAGATCCGCTCCGCCGTACGAAGATTCATGTTTGCACGACATACGGCCTCCGGATCACCCTTAAATACGATGCGTCCGTCCGTGACCTCCGAAGGGTCATACCCGAGGTCGTAGATTTCCCGTTTCAATACCGCCTCAAGTCCGAAATGACAGGGGGCGATGAGATCAAAGGTCTTCATATCCTATATATCATAAAATGCCAGTGTTTTTTCAAGGGGTTCCGTATTCTCGCCACCCGCTTCAACATACCGGTCATAGATGGTCTGCAGGCGTTTCCGGTCTTTGAGCTTCAGATTGTGAAGGCGCTCTAATTTCTTCCCGAAAACAGGATTCTGTGAAAGAGCCTCAGCAGCGCTCTTTTTCATCGGGCAGGTTTCGATCAGTATCTCCCGCGTGATCTTGTTCAGCCGAAAGCTTCCCTTGGATTCATATTTCATCCAGCTGATGTAATCCTTGACAAAGACCTCCCGGTAATTATTCTTGACACGAAACAGTTCCTGGGAGAGTTTTTCTTTTGCCTCCGCGTTCAGCTCACGGTTTTTCTTGTAGAACTGCAGATAATCGCAGTACTGGCCCGTCAGGGATTTCTCCGTCACGTCATTCCAGCGCACACCCTGGATCTTCCGGCAGTACTCCCAGCGGTAACGTCCTGCGGTAAGGAGCATCTGATCCGCAAGGTCGCTCATCAGAAAGATCGGAAACATGAAACGCGCCGGCGTGTTGCTCCGTATCCCCGCGGATTCCTGCCACATCATGCCCTTAACACCCACGTTCGGCATAAGGATGATATTCGGATAGATCAGTTCCTTCACAGTCTCACTGTTGATACCGTGCTCCGGATCGGAAAACAGAGCATCATGATAAAAAATGGAATAGTCCGTTTCCTCCACATCATGGATTGCACTTTCCAGTTTCTCCGCCGTCAGGAAAAGGGATTCCGGGTTTGCCGCAAGATCATGTTCCGAAAGTACCGGACAGAACGTAAGAACCCGCCCGTAGGTAGTACGGCTGTTGGACTTTACCATGTTGTCGATCTCAAATTCAACCTTCGCCCACTGATCGTGTTTCATCTGTTCCACTTCATCCGCCGTCATTCTTCCGGACTTCTTCTCGTCACGAAGGAATGTCTCATAGTCCATATCAAACTCATTCTTGGACGGCTCGTTCTGTCTTTCATATATGCTCCGGAGCCAGCGTGGAAGCGTGTAAACATTTTCACTCTCGCAAAGAGGCAGCTTCGCGGCAATATTCCTCAGTTGTTTTACGTTTTCCTCTCCGGCAAGTCCGGCGTCGAGAAGTCCGAAATTCAGGAACATCGTAATATTCTTGCTGGTCTCTTTTTCACGAAGAGATTTCTTGAAGACGGCCTTATAAAGCTCGTAAAAAATATTTGTGACCGCTCTGCGTGCTTTTCTGGTATCGTCCCCCGTATCGGTTTTATCCGGGATCTCAGCATACGCCGTGATCGCATCCCGGATCTCCTGCTCACGCGTCATATCACATCCGGCATACTGCAGGATCTCGGTCAGCGGATCCTTCAGATCCTCTTCGGCTTCTGCTACTTCCAACGCGCCGCTGTTTTCCGCATAGTCATCGAGGAGCGACCCCAGCAGTTCCTTCTGTTCATCCGTATAAAGCCCGGACATCTCGGCGAATGCGTACACATCCGTCAGCACATCCAGAACCTCATTGCGGCGGTCCTGCGGGATCCTTCTCGTAAGCGCAAGCAGAACCTGCGTCAGATCCTTTTGATTATCCGCAAGGAAAAGACCTTTATAGGTCTCCAGATAACCTCTCGTATCATCCAGCTCCGAAAGGACCAGCGCGCTGTATTCCGATGCGCTCAGGATCTCTCCGGTCACAAGACCTCGCTTCCCGCCAAAAAACGCCTGCATTTTATCCAGCGGACGTGACGCAAACTCCCGGTAATAATCTTCATGCCAGGAAGGATTATGCCCCTTCCCGAACTCTGAGAGAGCCTGATTTAATATCTCATCATAATCCTTCGGTGCACCGTACTCCGCTCCTACCGTATCCAGAACCCTTTTCACGGATTTTGCCGTATGGTAGAACTGGGATGCTTTTTCCCATTCCCCGAGATACTCTCCGAGGATCTGATGCACGGTATTCACCGTCGCAAGCAGAAACACTGCATCATAACCCTTCTGGCTGCTGTAGATTGTCTCCAGATCCTCAGGGCCTTCATAAGTGATCATGTAAAATTTGCAGTCCTCCGCCGTTACATAATCACTGATATATGTATCGGAGCTGACATCCGGAAGCGCGATCACGCTCCCGCCGGAGAGAACGATCTCCGCACGCTCGGTAAGAAGCACTGCACGTCCCTTGATCAACCAGTAAATACAGGACCGATGCGCTCCCTTCTTGATAAAATGTTCGTTTTTGCTGATATCCTTTGAAACAATCATGATACTCTTTTCTGACCCGATTCCTTGTTATTTCAGTATTTTTTCATATCCTTCTGCTGTTTGTACAAACCCCATCTTTTTCATGTATGGCTCATGATCGACAGAACTGACACGGAACAAAAGCCGCCGTATCCCTTTCTCCGGAAGGGCACCGTACAGATACTTCCCGACGGAAAGATCCCGGTATGCCGGCAGGGAATAATCCGCTTTGATATCAATGGTATCCGCATCGATCCGGTTTCCGATGATAAAACCCGCCGGAGTGGTATCAATGACCACGAGATAAACCTCATTGCATTCTTCCGCGACCTCCAGATCAAATTCCGGGAAAAAATGCTTTATGTCTTTATCATAATAGCGGATCAGATCCGCGATCACAGGACCTCTTCCATTGCTTTCAATCAGGCGGAAATGCTGCTTTACCCTGGAGAGCCGGATGAGCTGGTAAACATTGATCGCCACCAGGCAAAAATTCATCACAGCCGTTGGATAGGACTGAATGATCAGCGCATAGATCGCAAAGATCACACTGCCGGTCATATTAACGATCCGCAGCTTTTTCACGGAAGTGAGCAGCATGGAGATCACAACGAGGGCTGATCCGAGATATCCGATCAGTTCGATCAGTATTTTCGTATTCATCTTTTTTCGGTTCCTTTCACAGCCACGGCTTTCTTATTTTAGCATAGATCAAGGCAAAAGACCACCTTTCGCTACCTGTGATGGGAACCGCCGATGAAAGCGTTAATCTTCGTAACGAGATTTTCCTTTGTGTACGGTTTCGGAATATAGGCGTCCATTCCGGCATCCATGGCTTTTTTCACGTCCGATTCAAATGCGTTCGCTGTCATGGCAATGATCGGTATCCCGGCAAGTGCCGGATCGGGAAACGAACGGATCCTCTTCGTTGCCTCCAGACCGTCCATCACCGGCATCACCACATCCATAAGGATCACGTCAAAGTCTCCCGGCTTTGAATCCCTGAGAAGCTCCACCGCCTTGATTCCGCTGTCCACCAGGGTGACCTTAAACCCGAATTTGCCGAGCATGCGGTCCGCAAGCTTCAGATTAACCGAAGTATCATCCACCACCAGAACCTTGACGCCTGTGTAGTCTTTTTTCAGTGCTTCCTCCGTCATCCGGTCCTGATCGGATACTGCAGTTTCTCCGCTGATGGGTTTTAAGGGCAAAGTCACGATAAACTCGCTTCCCTTGCCGCTCTCCGATTGTACCTCAATCGTTCCCTGCATCAGGTTGACGATATTTCGCACAATGACCATTCCGAGTCCGGTACCCTGGGTCTCATGCACAACCTCCGATCTTTCTCTTGCATATGCTTCCCAGATATGCTCGCGGAACTCTTCCGACATGCCGATGCCGGTGTCTTTTACCCGTATCTCATAAGTGATACGGTCATCACGCCTTAGAACCTTTCCCCGGAGGAAAACATCTCCCCCCTCCGGAGTAAATTTATATGCATTGGAAAGGAGATTTAAGACCACCTGGTTGAAACGGACCTTATCACATTCCACCACGTCATCCCCGATGCTTTCCACATCCACATGGAAAGCGAGTTTCCGGTCATCCATTTTGACGCGGATCATGTCCGCGCATCCGAGTAGAAGCGTTTTCAGCTTCACCGGTGAAAGCGACAGTTCCATCTTTCCGCTCTCGATCCGGCTCATATCGAGGATATCGTTGATCAGGCTCATCAGATGGTCGCCCGCCATAACGATCTTGTCCAGGTAATCCTCCAGATGCTCCCGGTTATCGATCTCATCCACCGCAAGCTTGGAAAAACCCGTGATCGCATTCATGGGCGTACGGATGTCATGTGACATGTTGGAAAAGAACTCCGTTTTGGCCTTGTTTGCTTTATTCGCGGTATCAATCGCATCAATGAGCATCTTCTGCCTGTCCTCAAGTTCCTCCTTCTGCGTTGCGATCAAACGGTCCGCATCCATCTTCTGTGCGCGAAGATCGTCTACGATGGCCGCTGTGATCATAAGTCGGTCTATGCCGCGGGCTCCTTTTTCGACCACATGATACGTCAGACGGATCCACCGGTCTCCCTCATCATCCCTGTATACAAACTCTCTTCTGTCTCCGCCTCCGGCAAATTCCGTCCGGAACGTCTGACTGTCGCAAAGGATCCTTCTTTGCTCCTCCTTAAGATCCCGGACCTCGGAGCCGACCAGCTTCAGCAGTTCCCCGCAGCTGACATTTTCCTCTGCGGTGAAGATTCCCTCCTGCTTGACGATCCTGACCGTATCCTGAATAAAATCCAGAAGATAGATGCACTGATATTCTTCTGCCAGGGTGGAGATCATCTGGTTATCCAGCCTGATTCTACCAAGCTCCTTCTCTGAGATCAGCGTCGCGGATCCGAATGCCTTCACGGGCTTCCCGTTTTCATCAAACTCCGTCGTGTATTTCACGCGAAACGGGATACGACCGACTGTCAGCGGAATATCCACCTCCACCTCGGGCAAGCCTTCATCGATCTGATGCATGATCTCCCGGTACATATCCGCATAATCCGGCGGGAAGATCCCCGCATCGATCGCCGGTTCGGGATAATTCGTTACAAGGGCAGGAAGCCCCAGATCCCTCATGCATCGGTAGCAGGGCCTCATTTCCTTGGTTGCGATGGTATACTCCCAGTTATAGATATTGATCTGTTCACTGGCCTTTTTGTACCGATACTCAACATCATCCAGTCTGTCCTGGGCCCTTTTTTCATTGGAAATATTCCGGACGCCTTCGTAGATCACCGCGCCTTCCGGGGTATTCTCTATGAGGATCAGCCTGCTCTTTAAGCAGACGCGGTCAAACCCACAGCAATCGGAAAAAACCTTGCGCCAGGTTTCCACCTCCTGTTCCTTTCCGGAATCCGCGCACCTTTTCAACGCATCCATAAAGATACGCATGTTTTCTTCATCAAATTGTTTCCCGGGATATCCTTTGATATACTCGTCCCCTGCAACATTCATCCAAAGCTCCGGAAGGAATGTCTCGTTCATCTCGAGTATTTTTACCGTACCATCCTGATAGGATAAAACGGCTGCGGGTTCCGAGAATTTTGTGTGAATGATTCCTCCGTATTCCATAATCTCTCCTCCACGCAGATCAGGCTGTCTTTACAAACTGATCAGTCTTTTCTTAGTATATCATATTTCCCTTTTATCGCGAAAAGCCGAAACCTTGTCAGACATCTCCTTCAGTTCCTCTTTGGACATTTCCGGCAGTCGTTCCAGCTTCTCAAGAAAAGCCGTAAGGGTTGCATTATTCTGCCGGTCAATCTGTTCGTTGATGAATTTCACGATAACACCGGTCAAGATCGCGATCACAAGCGTCGAATAAACGGAAACGACGAGTGAGATCAGACGGGGAAACAGAAGCGTTGCCGTGTAATCTCCGAAGCCCACCGTAAAAGTAACCGCGTAGCAATACCAGAGAGCATCCAGATAATTCGTGATCGTGGGCTCCGTGATCAGGACCAGAAGCGCCGCAAGCAGCGTAAACAGAATATACACGACCAGCACGCGGTCCGTATGTGTATATTTTAAAATGCGCCACAATATGGTGATCCTTTTTATTTTCACTCCCAAACATCCTCCGTGTAATTCTTAAGGCACTTTCACTCTGTTCCCCATTATATCACGCTTTCCCGTTCTTTGCACGTACTGTACTTTTCCGTTTCATGTCCGAAAAAAAGAGGTATAATTGAAGAAAACATCCGATATAAAACGGATTCGAAAAAGCATCTTTTGACAGTGAGGAAAGCATGATGGACGAACGAATGAAAAAACAGCTCGATTTTGCACTGGAGATCGACAAAGAGAAAAACATCTTCCGCCAGACCCACCTCTCCGGTCACGGAAGGAATGAAAATGATGCGGAGCACGCCTGGCACATGGCCATTATGGCATACCTTCTCCGCGAGTATTCCAATTCCCCGGTCGACCCGGCACGGGTCATGCTGATGTGCCTGATCCATGACATCGTCGAAATTGACGCCGGAGATACCTATGCCTATGACGAGGATGCGAAAAAAAGCCAGAAGCAGCGGGAAGAAGCCGCCAAAGAACGGATTTTTTCCATCCTTCCCGATGACCAGAAAGAGGAACTCTGTGCATTATTCGAAGAGTTTGAAGAAGGAGAAACACCGGAAGCAAGATTTGCCCGATCCATGGACAATCTACAGCCTCTGATCCTCAATCACAGCAACGGCGGAAGTGACTGGAGAGAACACGGCGTTTTGGAAAAGCAGATCCGGGAGCGTCAGAGCCGCACCCAGATCGGATCAGACCGCCTTTACGAGGTGACGGATGCGATCATCCGGGAACACGTTAAGGACGGCGCGATCCGGCAGAACTGAAACAAGGAAAATTGTATCCCCCCGGAAAATCTGATATACTTTCGGAAACAAGGAGGATTCCCATGACACTTATGATCCTGATACCGGTTGTCATTGTGGTCATCGCGGCATTGTTTTTCATCCTGTCGTCGCTGATCGCCAATATCATTGTACACGGTTACCGGCAAACCCCGGATGAAGCCTGGAACTGGCAGATGCAGAACGCTCCGGGCTGCCGGGTTTTTAAGAAAGAAGATTTCAGCGATTATATGGTTACCGCGCCTGACGGGTATCAGCACCATGTTTCGTATCTTCCCGCAAAGGAAGAATCCGACCGTTATGTGATCCTTGCGCACGGATATACGGATATGCGCTGGGGTGCACTCAAATATATACAGTTCTATCACGCTCTCGGGTTTCATTGCATCGCATTCGACCAGCGCGGCCACGGAGAGAACGCACCGCAGCCGTGCAGCTACAGCATCCGCGAAAAAACAAGCATCCTTGCGGTACTAAAAGATGCAAGAGAACGCTACGGGCAGAATATCCGTGTCGGTTTTCACGGGGAATCATTAGGAGGCGCCACGGTACTCGCTGCTCTTGGCGAAAAACCGGATATCTCGTTTGCTGTGGATGACTGTGGATTCAGCGTGATCCTGCCGATATTAAAAGCAGGTTTAAGAAAAGCCCATCTTCCGAGATGGATGGTCTATCCGGCCAGTGCCGCGGCAAAGCTCCTGTTCGGAGCTTCGTTTACGGCGGCAAGACCGATCGATGGTGTAAAAGGGAACCAGGTCCCTCTCCTTATCATGCACGGTGCGGACGATGATTTCATTCCTCCGCAGCACAGCGCTGATGTAAAAAATATAACGGAGGGCTATTCAGAGCTCCATTTGTTCGAAGGGGCAGGACATGCTGCCAGCGCCATCAAGCATCCTGACAGGTATCTTGAGATCCTTGGAACCTTTCTCCGGGAGATCGGCTTCCTGTAACAGCTTTAATCAGTGTTTCCCTAATCAACCCTCTGCTTCTTGTTGCGAACCTTCATTTCGTACATTCTCTCGTCGGCAAGACGATAGAGCTGTTCCGCGCTTCCATCTGCGATCTCATCGCTTCGGGCAATACCGTAGGAAGAGCTGATCTCATAATCCCTGTCCCGGGATTCTTCTTCTTCCATTTCAATCATTTTACGGACCGCTTCATCCACCAGCTTTTGCTGATCTCCTCTCACCACGACCACGAATTCGTCACCGCCCATACGGGCAATGATACCGACATCTTTAAAGGATCTCTTCAAAATCTCCGCGTAATCCCGGATCAGCTGGTCTCCCTGGGCATGCCCGTAGGTATCATTGACTTTCTTAAGTCCGTTCAGATCCAGGTTCACCAGAGTATAGCTTTCTTTTTCCGCGTCACACTCTTTGAACAGCTTTTCGCTCATCGAACGGTTATAAAGATCCGTCAGCGTATCCTGATAGGCAAGGCGTGTCAGTGTTTCTTTTTCCGTCTGATCGATGATACTTCCGTACAGACCGACCACATAGCTCAAAATTAAAAGAAGAGTAAATATCAGGACTCCAACCGGTAAAATACTGATGTCCATGTGATCCGCATCCGGAAACACATATTTCTGAACATTAAACCGAAGGATATCTGCAATACCAACAAGCAGGATCTCCATCAACGCAATATTGAGGATCCTTTCCTGCGGTGTCTTTTTACGGCGGATCTGCACACTGGCAACAAGCATCCCGATCGCCTCGAACACGGACAGGATATGAAAGGCCATGATCGTTTCGGAATAGAACATCTTTCCGCTCCAGTGAAGATAAGTCGTGATCAGCGCAAACGCAAGAAGAATGATGCTGAGAACAAGAAGCATCCGTTTTTTCCAGGTCTCCGCTTCGCTCCGGAGTCGGATCATGAGCAGCAGGAGAGGCAGCATCGCAAAGTAGAGCGACATATATTCCGTTGCCGTATTCAGGGAAAGATCCACGGAAAACAGCTGGATGATCTTGGTATTGCAGAGCGACCAGTACCCGATCAGAAAACTGAATACACCGATGTGGATGAGCGGTGAAAACGTACTTTTATGGATGCGCGCCAAAAGGCCGAGGATGGTAAGGATCACGCCAAGGGAAAACAGAAAAACGCAGCAGCAGATCAGCAGAACGTTTTCATCATAGAATTCCTCGTAGGTATACTCTGTTGGAAGGATATCAGGCGATGGAATATTCGACATCGCACCGGCGGAACAAGCCGTGAAGGAGATTACGATCTCCCTGCCTCCGGATCCCTCGGGAAGTGTGATAAAATGATAACCACTGCCGACAAAACCGCCCCTTGCCGCAATATCACGCCCATAGGAATAGATCAGATCATCGTCAAGAAAAACCTCTACCGTACTGAGATAAATAAGAGCTCGAAGAGAGGATCTCTCCGGGAGCAGATCCGGAAGGATCCTTTTCATCGTAACAGTTTCTCCATAAGCCGTAGGCTCTTCAAAGGAAAAATCGGAAAGGATCTGATCCTCATATGTCTTTCCGCCGATTTCAATGGTCCAACCGTCATCCAGTTTGATCGGCATGCAGTAGGTTTCGTTTTTCTGATGGATCGACCCGAAAAACCAGATCAAAAGCGCAAGAAAACCCGCTATGATCACAGATGACCATATGGCACGGAAAACCTTCCTGTCTCTTCTTGTGGTTTCTTGCATCAATTTCCTTCCTTCGCGTAAAAATCATAGAGATCAAGCATTCTCTGCAGCTCGGCACCCGAGGATGGTGCTTCCCCGATCTCTTCATAGCCTCCGTCCGGCTTCACCCGTCCGATCTTTAAGACCCCTTTCTCGGCAGTCCTCTCGATCATGTAATAGTCAAAACGCCCGCTCTCCTCTGAATAAAGGATATAACACCTCTCCGCATTCAGCGCCCCGTTTGGGACAGACGGCAGGTCAAGCCGGATGAGCAGAAGATCCTCACGGATCCCGAGCGCCATGACCGACATATCCTCCGCGGCATAAGGACAATCCGACGGGTTTTTATAAACCTTTTCATAGATTGACCGGACGAAAGTTCCCTCTTCCGCGCAGAGCCGGTCTGTAAAGCTCTTCGGATCTTTGCGGAGTTCTGAAGGGATCAGTTCCGCCTCCACTTTGCGCCTGAAAAAGGCCTTTGCCTGAGCAGGATTCATGGGCGCGGGCGCTCCCGGTGCTTTTTCTCCGCCGCCTCCGGCAGCTTTTCTCCGCTCTTCGTCTTCTTTCAAAGCCTTCAGCAGAGGCTCCTTAAGGAGAATGTTCTGATGGTAGGGATTAACCGCGATCCCGACGATCTCGGGATTTTTGAGCGCCAGAGTTACCAGCGTCATAAAAGGCATATTAAGCACCACCACCGGCTTGGGTTCCTTCGGAAGCTCCTCCGGAGCTGTATATGCGGGAAGAAACGTCTCTCCCTCCTTGTTCCGGATCGCAGCCGGCATCGGCTGCATTTCCCTTGGCAGATTGACCTTCATCCCCGGTGCACCTGGTTTCGGCAGCTTGGAAAGATCCGTTCCCGGCGGAAAGACCCCGGGAATGATCACAACGGACTGAAGAAGCGCATTTACCATCCGCACTTTGTTTTCCCTGCTCTGATCCGCAATAAACGCCTCCAGGGCATCGCTTAACTCTTTTTTCTTATCACTCATTACTTTTCACTCCATCAAAAAGAATCGTCAGCACGTTCTGATCGGTATCGCGCTGATAGTTATAGCTCGTAAGACCGGGACAGTAATCCGCGATATGTCCCTCGGTGACAAAATAGGACATAGCCCGCGCAAAAAGATCCGGATCCGAAAATTTCACGGTAATCGGCCGCGGGCCGGAAAACCAGGCTGTGGAAATCAACTCACCTACTTCATCCGGCAGCCATTCCGAGAAATATAATCCTTCTTTAATATAATAATTGTCTTCATTGCTCCCGGATTCCGGAAGCGAAAAACCAACATCGGCGTGATGAGTTTTTCCAAGATCCTGTGTCGTAACGTTGAGATATGCGTAATTGCAGAATTTTTCGGAATAATCATCTGCCGCGGAAACAAGGGAATTCCCCCAGGTGGTATCCACACAATAATAGTTTCCGTCCGCGAGCACCATATTCCACGCATGGTTCTCCCCGCCTGCCGTGCCTGACACGATAAAGCTTTCGATCCCGAGCTGGTTCAGCAGGTATTGCGTCGCACAGGCATATCCCTGGCAGACAGTTCTGCGATAGACAAAAGCGCTGATGATATTCTGATTTTCCGGAGCGGAAAGATCGTAATCCACCTGCTTCACCAGTGCTTCGAACACGTATTTTACCTTTTCATAATCAGAAGCCGAAAGTGAAATACCGGACAGGATCTGCTCTACCGATGCATCGATGCTCTGCTGCATGGCAAGACGTTCTTCATAATCCATCGTGTACTTCGGGGCGAAATCCAATCCTGTGACATCTCCTCCCGTCTTATAGATCGTATAAACATAACCATCCACCCAGAAGAGTTCTCCATGATCAGCGTTCATGGCCTCGTAACAGCGATCCAGGAGCTCCCTGTCCAGTGTGCTCACCGTGACCTTGGATTCATGGGAAAGAACACAGGACAATATCTCATCATAGACCGTCTTTTCCTCGTCACTGAGCGTACTGTAAACATATCCTTCCGCAAGTGATGCGGCGTGTCTCACCGGCTCGTCCGTACCGCTCTTCTTCTCATCCGCCTCCGTAACCTGCTCTGTCACAGAGAGTTCTTCCGGTTCCTGATAACTGCCGGACATTTCCGGGCGCCGGACGATGTCCTCCTCTTCCGTGAGGGCCTCTTCCGAATAGTATGCGATCTTCGGAAAGCGGTCCTCCGGATCATCCGAAAGCCCGCATCCGGAAATCCCTGTACCCAGTATCACCGCAAGGATCAGCAGTGCTGTTTTTTTATTTCGACGTAAAAAACCCATGCGGTTATTTTACCATAATCTTTCTCTCCTTGCATTGCATTTCTTTTGAAGTCCCCTATAATATTTCATATGACTTCCTTTACGATCGAAAACCTGAAAGAATTCATGAATCTCCTGCTTAGGACAGATACTTTTGACCGCTTTCTCATCCTGGAGGCTGAGATCCGGACAAATGCACTTTTTGCGATCGACTGTCACCTGCCAAAAGGCTTTTACGGTTCCGATGAGCTGTCCGACCTTGGTCTTTTAGAAGGGGCTCCTCTCCCCTATTCCATGATACGGGAGACTCTTTTTGACCTCATTAAGGGTAAACGGCTGCCGGTCTCCTTAAAGCTGGTACTCTCTCTTGATCCCGAAGAAACCGAAAAGCTTATTGTATCCTCCGGCACGCCCCTTCGTTCCGACCAGCTATCCGGCCTCTTTTTCAATCTCGCCTACCTTGGCGGACTCCTACGCATATCAACCGGTATCGGGTATCGCATCTTCTCAAAAGACAAATCCCTCGAAGCATCCTGGGACACTTTTGCAAAAGAGTTCCTCTCTTCGCACGGTATTCTTTTTACAGAAATCGGTTGAAAACCCTTGCCAAATATGATATTCTTTCTATGCGCGTGCTTATACGCGTGTATCTTATTAACTTTTTTCTTGGAGGTTTAGTGCAATGAAAGGTACCGTGAAGTGGTTCAACAGACAGAAAGGCTATGGCTTTATTTCCGATGAGGAAGGAAAGGATGTATTCGTACATTATTCCGGAATCAACATGGAAGGTTTCAAGGATCTTCCGGAAGGCGCTTCTGTTGAATTCGACATCACCGAAGGTGAAAAGGGACCGCAGGCATCGAATGTTACTGTGATCCAGTAATCAAGTTTAATCAGGTTGTTCCAAAGACTACCTTTTTTTCAGACAAAATTAGATAGGCAATTAAAGAGCAGATGATTAAGAAAAAATCCCGTCCCATAAGAGGGCGGGATTTTTTCGTGCTTTTTTATGCTTTGGCCGCGATAGCGGGTGTTCCCCGCATCGTAATAACGGGACCTCCCTTTTTTTCGATGTAATCGCCGGTGATCGTAACCTGACCGATGTTATCGTCCTTCGGGATCTCGTACATGATATCGAGCATGAATTCCTCAATGATCGCACGCAGCGCTCTGGCTCCGGTCTCGTTTTCCTTTGCCTTCTTTGCAATGGCCCGTACGGCGTCCTCTGTAAATGTAAGCTTCACCTCATCGAGCGATAACAGCTTTTCGTACTGCTTTAAGATGGCGTTTTTCGGCTCCGTAAGGATCTTCATCAGCATCTCTTCCGAAAGCGCCTCCAACGAGAACAGAATAGGCAGACGTCCGATAAACTCCGGGATCATTCCGAATTTCCTGACATCCTCCGGCTTCACCTGCAAAAGGAGATTTTCCTCGTCATCATATTTATCCTTCAGATCCGCGTTGAAACCGACTGCTGCATTTTTATTTAATCTCTCTTTAATTATATCCTCAATCTCCGGGAATGCGCCGCCGCAGATAAAGAGGATGTTGCTCGTATTCACGGTGACCATCGGCACCATTGCGTTTTTGCTGGAAGCACCAACCGGCACCTCGATTTCCGCTCCCTCAAGGAGCTTTAGCATTCCCTGCTGAACCGACTCGCCGCTGACATCCCTTTGATTGGTATTTCGTTTCTTCGCAATCTTGTCGATCTCATCAATAAAGATGATACCGGTTTCCGCCTTTTCCACATCATTATCCGCAGCCGCAAGAAGCTTGCTGACGACACTCTCGATATCATCGCCGATATAGCCGGCCTCCGTCAGGCTTGTCGCATCCGTAATGGCAAGCGGAACATCCAGAAGCCTCGCCAGCGTCTGAACCAGATAGGTTTTACCGCAGCCGGTCGGTCCGATCATCAGCATATTGGATTTCTGGATCTCGATATCATCCGTATGTCCTGTCGCCACACGTTTATAATGATTATAGACCGCCACGGACATCACTTTTTTCGCGTAATCCTGACCGATGACATAATCATCCAGCTTGGACTTGATAATATGCGGTGCCGGAATATTATTCAAGTCTATCACCGGCTTATCGTCCTTCTTTTCCCGCTTTTTCTTGATCCGCTGGGGCTGTGCCATTCCCATCATGCCCTGCAGGTCGGAAAGGTTGATCATGCTGATGTTCGGAAATCCCTGGAAAGGTGTGCTCCCCTGGTTTTGCCGGGTTTCCTTCTTTTCTTCGCCCTCCTTTTCTTCTTCCTTCCCGGAAGGATCGGAAGGAGCGCTGCTGTCATCCTTATTCGCCCCCGGCGGAGTGACTCCGGGCATTCCCTGTGACATCATGGAATTCAGGTCAAATCCGAGATTGCTCATTTGGTCAAAGGTTTTCTGCATACAGTCATTACAGATACAGATGGATCCCTGTATCTTGATCATGCGTCCCGCTTTGCTTTCCGGGCGTCTGCAAACATAGCAGACCTTTTCATATTCATCGTTGTCCGGACTGTCCGGCCGGATCTCCCTGATCTCATCATCAGCCATGTCTTTTTCTCCTGCAATCGCTATAATATCTTGAAATGGGGATAATACTTAAATATCGCTTTGCCCAAAAGTTGTTTATCTGTCACAAATGTGTATTTTTCCGCTTCCTCCGGGGTCGATGCAAGGCCGAGAGAAAGCGCCTCCGAAGCCCAGTACCTCGCGTCTTTTGAAATATTCCGGTTATCCCCGAGTACAAAGTAGGAATCCGGGGGAACCTTATAAAACAATCCGTCATTATTGACCACCCACTCATCCGGCAGATAGTCTTCCTCAAGCGGCTCCGGATTACTGTCGATATAGATCTTTCCCTCCCGGATCTCGACGGTTTCACCCGGAAGACCGATCACACGCTTTATAAATTTCTGGCTCTCATCGATCGGATAGCGAAAGATCACCACATCCCCGCGTTTCGGTTCGTCGAACGCATAAGCCAGGCGGAAACCGATCAGCCGGTCGCCGGGATCGATAAGGCTTACCATCGACGAGGTCGGCACTCCAGCATTGACCAGTATAAAATTTTTGATAAACAATGTGGCTGCGATCGCAAACACGATCACCAGGATCCAGTCCCGGATCTCCTTCTTGATATCCACATGTTCCTTTGTGTCCATTTGACTCATAACGGGAACTATTATAACATATCCTTGTTCTTTTAAAAAGAAGAACGTATAATAATCCATAATTCATCAAAAAAGGAAGATCCATTATGAAAAATCTGACCATTCCTCAAAACTATCACTCCGGTCTGAATCTGCACGATACGCAGATCGCGATCAAGACTGTCAAGGACTTTTTCCAGACAAGGCTTGCCTCCACGCTGGATCTGCAGCGTGTGTCAGCGCCCCTTTTCGTCGATCCGGAAAGTGGTATGAACGACAACCTGAACGGATGGGAAAGACCGGTCTCTTTTGATATCCGGGAACAGAACGGCCGCGTGGCCGAGGTGGTCCAGTCTCTCGCGAAATGGAAACGTTATGCACTCGGCAGCTATGAATTTCCGGTAGGTGAAGGTCTTTATACCGATATGAACGCGATCCGCCGTGATGAAGACACCGACAATATCCACTCCATCTTCGTCGATCAGTGGGACTGGGAAAAGGTGATCCGCCGCGAGGACCGGAACCTGTACTTCTTAAAAGATACCGTCCGTGACGTATATCAGGTTCTCCGCAAAACCGAAAAATACATGTCCATCCAGTATGATTATATCCATGAGATCCTTCCGGACGAGATCTTTTTCATCACCAGCCAGGAGCTGGAGGATCAGTTCCCCGATCTGACACCGAAGGAACGTGAAGCCCGTATCACACGGGAAAAAGGCGCCGTCTTCATCATCGGAATCGGTGACAAATTAAAATCCGGAGAGCCACACGACGGGCGTTCCCCGGATTATGATGACTGGAGCCTGAACGGTGATATCCTTGTGTGGTATCCCGTTCTGGACATCGCTCTGGAGCTGTCTTCCATGGGTATCCGTGTTGACGCGGACGCACTGCGTTCACAGCTGAAAAAGGCCGGATGCGAAGACCGTGCAAAGCTGCCTTTCCAGAAAGCAATCCTTAATGACCAGCTTCCGCTTACCATCGGCGGCGGCATCGGGCAGTCCCGGATCTGTATGTTTTTCCTGCGCAAAGCCCACATCGGCGAAGTGCAGTCCTCGATCTGGCCGGAGGATGTCATCCAATCCTGCAAGAATGCAGGCATTCCGATCCTGTAATCAGAAAGTTCAACGTATTAAAACAGGACACCCCGTTACGGAGTGTCCTTTTTATTATGATCTCAGATAGTCCTTCAAAGGATCGCAACGGCCTCGATCTCGATGAGAGCATCTTTCGGGAGCCTTGCCACCTCCACTGCAGATCTTGCAGGGCATGCACCCTCGCCGAACTTGTCCTGATACACCTTGTTCATAGCAGCAAAATCATTCATGTCCGAAAGAAATACCGTGGTCTTTACAACATGCTTAAGGTCGGTTCCCGCCGCCAGAAGTACCTGCTCCACATTTGACAGTGCCTGATCGGTCTGCGCCTCGATCCCCTCCGGGAACGCTCCGGTTTCGGGATTGATCGGAATCTGACCCGAAGTAAATACCATTTCTCCGACAGAGATCGCCTGGGAATACGGGCCGATGGCTGCCGGCGCTTTTTCCGTATGAATCACTTTCTTTTCCATAGTTCCTACCCCTTTGCTTCTATGACATCACGCATACTGTATAATCCGTTCTCCCTGCCGCAGAGGAACTTCGCGGCTTCGATCGCTCCTTTTCCGAACACCGCACGGCTGGTCGCCGTGTGCCGGATCTCGATCACTTCATCCATTCCGGCGAAGATCACCTCATGCTCTCCGACGATATTGCCGCCTCGTACCGCAGAAATGCCGATCTCACTGCGCTGCCGCTTCTTCCTCTCCTGAGATCGGTCGAATGTGTAAGAATAGATCTCGTCCATCTCCTCATTCATCACATCCGCAAGAGCAAGCGCCGTGCCGCTTGGTGCATCAAGCTTCTGATTATGGTGCTTTTCAATGATCTCTATATCATAGCCCGCCGGGTAGAACACTTTCACGGCCTTTCTCAAAAGATCCATGACCGCATTAATCCCAAGAGACATATTTGCCGATTTCAGAACCGCTGTCTGTTCCGAGGCACGGAGCATAGCCTCCTCCTGCTCTTTGGAAAGTCCCGTTGTACAAAGCACTACGGGAAGCTTTTTTTCGCTGCAGACCATAAGAAGTTCATCCACGGCCGCCGCATTTGAAAAATCGATCACCACATCTGCCGTCACATCACAGTCTCTCATGCCTTTAAAGACCGGATACTCATTCGGGACATCGGTAAATGTATCAATTCCCGCAACGATCTCAACCTCCGGATCATCCTTTGCCAGAGAAGAGATCATCTGCCCCATTTTCCCGTTGCAGCCATGCATGATCGCTTTTACCATGTTATTCCTCCCGTTTGGAAATCCCTGCGCATTATGCAGTCAGAAGTCCGTATTTTCTCATGACCCGGATCAGTTTTTCCTTGTTGTCATACTCCATCTCGCAAAGCGGCGGGCGAAGCGGTCCCACATCCATTCCCATCAGATTCATCGCGGTTTTGACCGGGCCCGGGCTTACCTCCGAGAACAGCGCATCTACAAGATCCAAGCCCTTGAACTGGATGCTGCGCGCACGTTCTTCTTCTCCGTCCAGCCATGCCCTGACAAGCTCATGAACATCCGATGGCGCCACGTTTGACCAGACGGATATCACGCCGATCGCGCCAAGCGCAAGAAGCGGCACAATGATCGCATCCTCTCCCGAATAGAGTTCCAGCTTTCCGTCCGTAAGATACATCGTCCTGCTGGCCTGCGTGAAATTTCCGGTCGCGTCCTTTAATCCGACAATATTGGATTTTGAATGGAACAGCTCTGCCATGGTTTCGGGAAGGATATTCGTTCCCGTACGGCTCGGTACATTATAAAGGATCATCGGAAGGGATGTTTCATCCGCGATCATACTGTAATGCTTTATCAGTCCCTGCTGGGAGGCTTTGTTGTAGTAAGGTGTCACCAGAAGCAGCGCATCCGCACCGATCTCCTCCGCCTCTCTGGAAAGTTGTATCGCGGTTTTTGTATCGTTACTGCCGGTTCCGGCCACCACCGGAACTCTGTGCTTTGTAAACTCCACTGCCGCCTTGATCACGGCATGATGCTCCTCCATGGACAGCGTCGCACTCTCTCCGGTCGTTCCCGCAATGATGATTGCATCCGTCCCGCCGTCGATCTGCATATCGATCAGCTCCTGGAGTTTTTCATACGAAACTTCCCCATTCTCTTTCATCGGCGTAACGATCGCCACGCCTGCGCCCTCAAAAATCGGCATATTCTACCCCCTTATCGATCCAGGAAATCCGGTTTTACCCAAAGCTTCTCTTCTTCAATATTATATATCTCATCCGCTTTTGCGCGGATCTCATCCGTCAGTATCCTTCCAGTCATAACAATGGATGCATCGTCCGGTTTCGCGTTGATCACCGCGGAAAGGTCATCCACTGTGATCACCTCATTATCAAGGAGTCCCAGGATCTCATCCAGAATGAGAACGTTGCACTCGCCGGTCACCAGTACCTTCTTTGCAAAATTCATACCGTTCTTCATATTGACGCATTCTTCCTGCTTCTCTTCTTCGGTCAGGCTGTCATAATTCTTTTCGTTTTTTTCAAAGCGGAAAAACTTGATCTCGGGCTCCAGCCGCTTAAAAATATGATTGTCAATGGTCTCCCGGTCTTTCATGAACTGAATGATATATACCATTTTTCCTTCGTTTGCAGCACGAAGAGCGGTACCGTAAGCCGCTGTGGTTTTACCGCGGCCTTCTCCGTAGTAAACCTGCACGCTGCCGTTTTCCATCACAATAAACCTCCTGTTTCGGGCTTTTTCAAACCTTTTTGAGGATAGCATAACCGCCGGAAAAAAGCAAATTGGGCGGCACCCCGGGAGGGCGGCAAGTCCCCTTTTCGTTGCGGAATCAGACCTCAAAGAGTATAATGGTCACATATGGAATTCAGACCCTGTATTGATATTCATAACGGCGTTGTCAAACAGATCATCGGAGGCAGCCTTTCGGACAGCGGAGACCGCGCGGTAGAAAATTTTGTTTCAAAGAAAAGTGCTTCCGAATATGCTGCTCTCTACAAAAGAGACGGTTTATCCGGGGCGCATGTCATCATGCTGAATCCTCCCTCATCCGAATACTTTGAAAAAACGAGGGAAGAAGCACTTTCCGCGCTTTTCGCCTTTCCAGGCGGTCTTCAGATCGGCGGCGGCATTACTCCCGAAAATGCAGGAAGCTACCTTTCCGCCGGCGCATCCAAGGTGATCGTAACTTCTTATGTGTTCCGGGACGGGCGGATCGACCGCACCGCTCTTAAAAAGCTTACGGATTCCGTCGGAAGAGAAAGGCTCGTGCTGGACCTCTCCTGCCGCAGGATGGAGAACCGCTATCTTATTGTTACGGACCGCTGGCAGAAATTCACGGAAGAACCCGTATCACTGTCTCTTCTTTCAGAGCTTTCGGACTCCTGCGCGGAATTCCTGATCCATGCCGTCGATTCGGAGGGAAAAACAAACGGGATCGAAACGGGCCTCTTATCCATCCTGTCTGAATGGGACGGGTGTCCCGTTACCTATGCCGGCGGCATCTCCTCCTTTTCCGATCTGGAGCAGCTGTATAAAGCCGGAAAAGGACGTATCCATGCCACCATCGGCAGCGCACTCGATCTCTTCGGCGGAAAAATGAAGTACGATGAAGTTCTGGATTATTTCCGGAAGCTAAGGAAAGACTGATTAAATCAGCGTTCCCCTAACGTATAGTAATACTTATCGCTTTCAAGTTATTAATTTTAGATATAATTATTTTTATTAAATATAGAATTAAAAAGGAGATCTCTTATGGTAAAAGTCAATGAAAACTATCTGAAACTACCGGGCAGCTATCTGTTCAGCACCATCGCCAAGAAGGTGAGTGAATATCAGAAAGCAAATCCGGACAGGGAAATCATCCGGCTCGGGATCGGAGACGTGACGCAGCCTCTCTCTCCCGCCGTGATCAAAACGCTGCACAACGCCGTAGATGAGATGGGAGACTCCTCCACTTTCCGCGGCTACGCTCCTGATCTCGGATACGAGTTTCTCCGTAAGGCTATCGCGGAAAAAGATTATCAGTCGAGGGGCTGTAAGATCGAAGCCGATGAAGTCTTTGTTTCGGACGGAGCGAAAAGCGATTCCGGAAATATCCAGGAGCTCTTTGATCCCTCTTGCCGCATTGCGGTCTGCGATCCGGTCTATCCGGTCTATGTGGATTCCAATGTGATGGCAGGGCGCTGCGGAAGCTATGACAGCAACACGGAAAAATGGAGCAACGTGATCTATATGCCCTGCACAAGGGAGAATCGATTCATTCCGGAATTTCCAAAAGAAAATCCAGATTTAATTTATCTGTGTCTGCCGAACAACCCCACCGGAACCACGATCAAAAAAACCGACCTGCAGAGCTGGGTTGACTATGCAAAAAAAATCGACGCCGTCATCATTTACGATGCCGCATATGAAGCCTATATCTCCGAAAGCGATGTCGCGCACAGTATTTATGAATGCGAGGGTGCGAGGGAATGCGCGATCGAGATCCGAAGCTTTTCCAAAAATGCCGGATTTACCGGCCTGCGTCTCGGATTCACCATCGTTCCGAAGGATCTGAAATGCGGCAACGCCTCCCTTCGCGACATGTGGGCACGCCGTCACGGCACGAAGTTCAACGGCGCTCCGTATATCGTACAGCGCGCCGGAGAAGCCGTGTATTCCGAGCAGGGGCAGCAGGAAGTCAAGGGACTTGTCGCTTATTACATGGAAAATTCAAAGATGATTAAACAAGGGCTCCAGGATATGGGATATGAAGTGTACGGCGGTGTCAACGCTCCCTACATCTGGCTGAAAACTCCGGGAGATATGACCTCCTGGGAATTCTTTGATCATCTGCTCTCAAAGGCATCGGTTGTGGGAACACCCGGTTCCGGATTCGGCCCGAGCGGGGAAGGGTATTTCCGCCTCACTGCTTTCGGTACGCACGAGAATACAAAGAAGGCTCTGGAGCGCATCCGCAGCATCTGATCATAACAGACTTCATGTAAGAAAGCGCCGGCAATACCGGCGCTTTCTTTATTTAATTCAGAGTTAATTTACTGATTCTTTTTGAATCCAGCTCTCTTTCGAAGAATGGGGTCCAGGATACGTTTCCGGATCCGGAGCGATTCCGGCGTAACCTCAAGAAGCTCATCCACATCGATGAAATCGATCGCCTGCTCCAGCGAAAGGATCTTTGGCGGTGTCAGGGTCAGTGCTTCATCCGCTGAAGAAGACCGGGTATTTGTCAGATGCTTCTTTTTGCAGACATTGATCTCAATATCCTCGGTGCGGCTGGATTGTCCGATAACCATTCCGGAATAGACCTTTGCACCCGGACCGATAAACAGCGTTCCGCGATCCTGTGCTGCAAACAACCCGTAGGTGACTGCTTCACCGGCTTCAAAAGCGATCAGCGAACCCGTTGGCCGATATGTTAAATCTCCTTTATATAAATCATATCCATCGAAGATCGTATTCAGGATTCCGTTTCCCTTGGTATCCGTCAGAAAATCGCCGCGATATCCGATCAGTCCTCTCGACGGGATCCGGAACGTCAGCCTCGTATAACCGCCGGCTATAGAACCCATTGCCTGCAGTTCCCCGAGACGCTGCTGAAGCTTGCTGATCACGGCTCCGGAAAACTCATCCGGTACGTCAACATATGCAATCTCCATAGGCTCCGTCTTTTTCCCGTTTTCATCCGTTTTATAAAGCACCTCCGCCTTGCTGACAGCAAATTCATACCCTTCCCTTCGCATATTCTCAATCAGAACGGAAAGATGCAGCTCCCCGCGTCCGGAAACTTTGAAAGTATCCGGGCTGTCCGTATCCTCCACGCGAAGTGAAACATCCGTATTCAGTTCTTTGAAAAGGCGCTCCCTGATATGTCTTGAAGTAACGTATTTGCCCTCCAGACCCGCAAGCGGTGAATCATTCACCATGAAGTTCATGGAGATCGTCGGCTCCGAGATCTTCTGGAACGGGATCGCTTCAGGCGTATCCGTGGAGGTGATGGTATCTCCGATATGAATATCCGAAATACCGGAGATCGCAACAATGGAACCGTATTTCGCCTCTTCCACTTCCACTTTACTGAGGCCGTCAAACTCATAGAGCTTGCTGATCCTGACTTTCTCATGCTTATCAGGATCATGATGGTTCACCACCACAGCATCCTGGTTTACGCGGATGGATCCGCGTTCCACCTTACCGATACCGATCCGGCCGACGTATTCATTATAATCAATGGTACTGATGAGAACCTGCGTCCCGAGATCCGGATCACCGGCAGGAGCCGGAATATAGGAAAGGATCGTCTCAAAAAGAGGCGTCATGTCCTTTTTCTCGCCGTGGCTGTGAACCTCGATCAATTCCCTCACGCAAAACCCGCTTTTTGCGGAAGCATAAAGAAACGGGCAGTCCAGCTGTTCATCCGGCGCATCAAGATCCATAAAAAGCTCAAGAACCTCATCCACCACTTCTTCCGGTCGGGCCTCGGGACGGTCGATCTTGTTGATGCAGGGGATCACCGGCAGGTTCAGCGCCAGGGCTTTCATCAGCACAAATTTGGTCTGGGGCATCACACCCTCAAAGGCATCTACGAGCAAAACCGCTCCGTCCACCATCTTGAGGATCCGTTCAACTTCGCCGCCGAAGTCGGCATGACCCGGGGTATCCACGATATTGATCTTCGTGTCGTGGAAAAACACTGCTGTATTTTTGGACAGAATGGTGATCCCTCGCTCACGCTCTATATCTCCCGAGTCCATGACGCGTTCCGCAACCTCCTGGTTTTCCCGGAATACACCGCTCTGTTTTAATAGTTCATCCACCAGCGTGGTTTTCCCATGGTCAACATGGGCGATGATGGCTATGTTTCGAATATCGTTACGCTTTGTTTTCATGATGTCTTATGCCTGATCTCCGGCCGCTCTCCTTTTATTCTTCGATCGTGTAATTCGGCGCTTCCTTCGTGATCTGAATGTCATGAGGATGGCTCTCTTTTAAGGATGCAGCCGAGATCTTGATAAACCGGCTGTTTTCCTTAAGCTCCTCAATCGTCGGGCAGCCGCAGTAGCCCATACCGGAACGGATCCCTCCGACAAGCTGGAAAATGGTATCTTCCACCGTTCCCTTGTATGCAACGCGACCTTCCACGCCCTCCGGAACAAGTTTCTTTGCGTCCTGCTGGAAATAGCGGTCTTTGCTCCCCTTTTCCATAGCGGCAAGAGAACCCATTCCGCGATATACCTTGTATTTCCGGCCCTGATAGAGCTCGAACGTACCCGGCGCTTCATCACATCCCGCGAAGATGCTTCCCATCATGCAGACATTCGCGCCCGCAGCGAGTGCTTTTGTCATATCACCGGAATACTTGATACCACCGTCCGCGATGATCGGAATGTTATGCTTCCTTGCCGCTTTATAGCAATCCATGATCGCCGTGATCTGCGGCACACCGATCCCGGCGACCACACGCGTCGTACAGATGGAGCCGGGTCCGATCCCGACCTTCACGGCATCCACGCCGGATGAGATCAGAAACTCCGTCGCCTCCGCAGTTGCCACATTACCGGCGATCACCTGAAGCTCCGGATATTTCTCCTTGATCTCGCGTACGGCAAGTCCGATATTTTTGGAATGTCCGTGAGCGCTGTCGACCACAACCACATCCACATGCGCTGCCACAAGCGCCGCTACGCGTTCCATCATATTGGAAGTGATGCCGACTGCTGCCCCACAGAGAAGTCTTCCCATGTCATCCTTTGCGGACAGCGGATATTTGATCTGTTTTTCGATATCTTTAATCGTGATTAAACCTTTGAGATTATTGTCCTCATCAACGATCGGAAGCTTTTCCTTCCGTGCTTTTGCCAGGATCTTCTTCGCTTCCTCAAGCGTGATCCCTTCATGGGCCGTGATCAGTCCTTCACTTGTCATGCATTCGCGGATCTTTTTGGAATAATCCTCTTCGAATTTCAGATCACGGTTGGTAATGATGCCGACCAGCTTCCCGTTTTCCGTGACCGGAACACCTGAGATCCTGAATTTTCCCATCAGGTCGTCTGCATCTTGAAGTGTATGTTCGGGAGAAAGTGAGAAGGGATCGGTGATAACGCCGTTTTCGGATCGTTTCACTTTGTCTACCTCATCCGCCTGTGCCTCGATGGACATATTCTTGTGAATGATCCCGATACCACCCTGCCGCGCCATGGCGATGGCCATCCGGTGCTCAGTCACCGTATCCATTGAGGCACTCATCATAGGGATCTTCAGCATGATCCTGTTGGTCAGCCGGGTCGTAAGGTCTACCATGTTCGGGGTAACCTCCGAATAGCCTGGAACCAGCAGCACGTCATCAAAGGTAATGCCTTCACCGATGATTTTTTCCATTTTTCTCCCTCCGTATCCTTTCCTTCAACCATACTACGCTTCACATTTTCTTACCATTATACCCCACTGCACTCTCCGGGGAAAGAAAAAAATCAGGAAAATAACAGGAAAAAAATAGGCAAAGTAAAACCACCGCTTGGGAGGAACGGTGGTTTTAGGGAGAGTATTTTATGAAAAAGAATTTATCACTCGCTTTGTGATAATGTTATCTTATAAGCGAATTATGAATTCCCGATTGTAAAAATGTAAACAAACTGTTAATAATTTCGAACTTCCTCAAGAAGCCATTCTTCAAAAGCCTCTATTCCTTCCCCTGTTTTCGCGGAAATCGGGAAAACCTTCGCATCCGGATTTCTCATTTTGATGTTTTCCTTTGCTTTTTCAAGATCAAAATCAAAAACACTCATGGTATCGATCTTATTGATGATGACGACATTACACACCTGATACATCAGCGGATACTTCAGCGGCTTGTCATCCCCCTCCGGAACGGAAAGGATGTTCACATTGACTGCGGCACCGGTATCAAATTCCGCCGGACATACCAGATTTCCGACGTTCTCCAGGATCGCAAGATCCAGCTCATCCGTTTCCAGCCCCATCAGGCCCTGCCTTGTCATAGCCGCCGTCAGATGACACATTCCTCCGGTATGGAGCTGAATGGAACGAACTCCGGTTTTTTCCGCGATCGTGCGGGCATCCACATCGGAATCAATATCTGCCTCCATGACGCCGATCCGGATCTGATCCTTAAGATCATTGATCACACGGGTCAGTGTCGTTGTTTTTCCGCTTCCGGGCGAGCTCATCAGATTCATCAGATAGATCCCCTTCTCCCTGTTTTCCTGGCGCATCAGGTCTGCTTCACGATTATTGTCCGCAAAGATACTCTCTTTTACTTCAATGATTCTCGGATTTGGCATACTTTCTCTCCTCTTATATTATTAATTCTAATTTTAATTATATTTTGTTTTAATTTATCCTCAAAACTTTACTCGTTATCGAAAACATGCTCCCGGTACAATTCCATAAACACTTCCACAACCTTCGGGTTGAGCTGCGAACCGGCACATTTTTCGATCTCGCCCACCACGGTCTCCAGCGGCATTTTCTTGCGGTAGGGCCTTGTGGAGTACATCGCATCGAACATATCCGCCACTGCGATGATCTGCGCAACTTCCGGGATCTCGTCGCCCGAAATGCCTCTCGGATAACCCTTGCCGTCATACCTTTCATGGTGATAACCCGCACCGTATGCAAGCTCAGGGTCGATCTCGCTGAAATCGGACAGGATTTCATAGCCTTTTTGCGCATGGCTCTTCATGATCTCATATTCCTCGTCATCCAGTCCTTCCGGCTTGTTCAGAATCTTATCCGGGATCCCGATCTTCCCGATGTCATGGAGCAAGGCGATGTTATAGAATTCCTCCACCTTCACATCGGAATAGCCCATCTTTTCCGCGAGCAGTTTTGTGTATTTTGCAACGCGGAAGGAATGACCGTTCGTGTAGGTATCCTTGATATCGATGCATTTTGCGAAGGTTTTGCTGAGCTGGCCGATCATTTTCCGGTCTTCTTCCTGTTTCTTTTCAAACTTCCGCATTCTACGACGGTAATAAATCGCCACAATGAGGACAACGATCGCTGCAATCACAATCGCCATGACCACGATAAACCAGGTGCTCTCATAAAACGCCTCTGTTTTGACCAGCGTGATTTGATCCGACTCCTCTTCCGCCCCGGTCAGCGTATTGATGACCGCAAAATGGAACGTATAGATACCGCCATCCAGATTGGTGTATACCGCAGGTGTCATGTCTTTTTTGGTCGAATGGAACGGCTCAGTATCGAAGCCTTCCAGCTGATAGCTGATCTGAGGATTATTAAGCGAAAAGGTGAGCGCATATGCATCGATCGTGACACGCTTTGCCCCCGCAGGGATCGTCACCCGCCCGTTTTCAACCGGATAGAGCTCATCATCCACCTCCACAAAGGGGATCGCGAGCTTGATCTCATGCATTTCCCCATAATTCTCATTGACATTCACCGAACAAACGCCCGTGTTTCCGGAAATATAGAGTGTACCGTCATCCTCCATGCAGCTTCTCGAATTTGCCGTGGTGATCGTCGGAAGGCCGTTATCCGTATCATAGAAGGTATACTCCATGTTTTCCGGATCCTCAAGAAGCTCATCCGCCTGCACCACGTAGATACCGTTACTGGAAAGGATCCAGATTCCGCCGTTATCATCATAATAAAGGTCAAAGTTGTTGGAATACGGGAAATTCATGATCCTTGTAATGGTTCCGTCCTTCAGATAACAGATGGAATTGCTGGTGATGATCCAGTTCAGATTTCTCTCCGGATCCTCACGGATACGAAGGATGACGCCTGACGGAAGACCGTCCTCCTTCCCGATTCTTGTCACGGAATTTCCCTCCACCATATAAATGCCATCACCATCACTGCCTAAAAGGAGGTTTTGGCGATCATCCATGGTATACCCGATCGTCAGGATCTCCGTATTGGAAACTCCGTCGGAGGAATCATAGATCTCCGTCACCTTGCCGTTCTCTATGATGTGAAGCCCTCCGCTCGTTGCCACGGCGATCCGTCCGTCCGGAAGCTCCATCGAGGCGCGGATGCGGTTGGTGTTTGTTCCGTTTTCCTCATTGTAATACTCAACCGTCCCGTCCTTATGTAAACATACCAGTCCCTTTTCACTGTATGTCGAAAGCCACAGATTCTCCTGGGAATCCGATTTGATGCAGCGGATCCGGATCCCTTCAAGCTCCCTGGTAAGGTCATCGTTAATGATATTATTGTTCCGGTCCAGAATGTAAAGTCCGCTGTCCGTTCCGATATATAGGCGTCCCCGATATATGCAGGTGGAATTCACCACAAGGGTCGGAAGACCCGATTCCTGAGAAATATCGATAAACTGATTGTCAGTGATCTTCATTACACCCTGCCGGGAACTGACAAACCAGAGGTTTTCCTCATAATCCATGATCATGTCGTCGATCGAGCTTGTCATCGGAAGGTTTTCCAGAAGATGAAACCGGTTGTTACTGTCAAAAAAACCAATCCCGCTATCGCTGCAGAGCCAGACCTGACCGCCTGAGGGATAAATCGCATTGATATTCGTAAGCGGATCCACTGACACCTCCCGGAAATCCGTAAATCCCGCATCCATATTTCCGTACGCCACACCGCTCTCATTGTTTCCGACGTAAACATATCCTTCATGCTCCGGATCGGGACTGATGGCATTCACAACACCGATGCCGATCTTTTCGCCGCTGATGAACTTAGTCACCCGTTTGTTTTCAATGCTGAAAAATTCTCCGTCCAGGGTTTCCCCGTAAATAATGCCCCTTGCGTCTCCCCGGAGCTCACAGACGTATTCTCCGTTGAGCTGCGGATCATCCAGGGCATGCAGTTCATTTTCACTGTCCACATAGGCGATCCCGGCTGTGGTGGCGATAATGATATCTCCCTCCGCATCCTGCTCGATCGCCCGAATGGAAGAGGATTTCAGCGTATCCTCATCATCAAAGAATGTAAAACTTCCGTTATCATAACAGGCAACTCCGTTATCATTGGTTCCGATCCAGACACGGTTTCTGTCATCCACAAAAAGACTGACCACGCTGGCAATCCCGGCAGAAGAATCATATCGGTAAAAATCCGTACCGTCGTAGCGGATCAGTCCCGCATATCCGCCGATCCAGATAAAACCATCATCTGTCTGGACAATGGCATTCGCATCGGATGTCGGCAGACCGTTTCCCTTATCGTAAAGTACCGCCTTATAGCCCGCTCCCCCTTCCGAGATCGCATCCGCCCGAAGTGTTTCCACCGGGGCCGCACACGTCAATGTCAGAAGGGAAGTCAACACCAGCGCCGCTTTTGCAGTTCTTTTCATGATTTCTCCTTTTTAATTCCTGTTTTAACTACTGTATAATTATATTCTGTTTTAATTTATCACTTACTTTTATTGCCCTGAGAAATAAGCATCCACGCCGTTTGCAGCACCGATTGCGATCTTCGTTTGGTAATCATCCGTCGCCATCAGGGCATCCTCATTCGGATTTGACATATAACCCATTTCCAGGATCGTTACCGGCACCTGACTCCAGTTGATACCGCTCATGCTATCGGTCTCCCAGACATATTCCTTCTTCGCTCCGGTGGCGGCGACCACGCCGTTTAATACACAGTCGGAAAGGCGTCTGCTCTGGCTGTATACGCCACCGTTGTATGGATTGGCCGGCGTCTGACAGATCGTCATGACTCCGTTTGCCCCGCTGTTGCTGCTGCCGTTTGCATGGACACGGATAAACGCTCCTGCCCCCGCGTTGTTGGCAATTGCCGCGCGTTCCGAATTGCTGATGTTTACATCATTGGAATCCCGGCACATGATGACGGTATACCCTCGTGCAGCAAGCTCTGCCTGAAGTTTTTTTGAGACCATGAGCGTGAGCTGGTATTCCGAAAGTCCCGAGACCACGCCGCTGGTACCGCTTGCAACCCTCGCTTTTGTTTCGGAAGCTCCGGGTCCGATCGGTTCCGGTGTATTGTCGCCTCTGGACTGGTGTCCTGCATCGATCACAACGATCCGGCCTCCTCCCGAGACAGCCGGGATCGCAGCAGCCGCCTCTTCCGCTACCGCCTGGTCCTCAGTCAGGTATTCGCTCTTCATGAAACCGCGGATATCATTGTCGTAAATAACCGCCGTCCATTCCCCGTCGCTTTCGTATGTAGAAATGGTCTCCCCGGGATTTACGGTCTTCAGGATTTCCGATTCCGTACTCTTTCCCGAGCGGATATTGACCTTGTCCGTCGTATACATGGTGGCTTCCGCGCCTGCATAGGGGTCGGAAACCTCTACCTCCGAGACGGTAATCTCTTCATTCTCTTCGCTTTCTTCCGAAACCGGTTCCAATGCGACCACCTCCGAGGTCCTTTCTGTTTCCGGTAGTACCTCCACGTTTTCAATGACCGCCTCCAGCACCTCTGTTTCTGCTTCCTCTCCTTTGGAAGAAGTATCTCCGCAGGCCGTTACACCAAGCACCAGCGCAGCTGCCAAAAGAAACGCCAATGATTTTTTCATTTATTATCTCCTCATTTAATTTTATTAAATTAAATTTATTTTATATTTTTCAGGGACAATGAAATTCTTTTCTTTTTTACATCTACGGACAACACCCGTACATCGACCACATCGCCGACGGATACGACGTCCAGAGGATGCTTCACAAAGCGGTCCGCAAGCTCACTGATATGGCAAAGCCCGTCCTGATGAACGCCGATATCGATAAACGCACCGAAATCAATAACATTCCGGACGGTTCCTTTGAGGATCATTCCGGGCGTCAGATCATCAAGCTCCAGCACGTCGCTCCTTAAGATCGGCCGCGGCATATCCTCTCTCGGATCCCTTGCGGGCTGCTCCAGTTCCGAAAGGATGTCCAAAAGAGTAGGTTCCCCGATCCCGAGACTTTCTGCCGTTCCCTTTATATCCGTTACCTTCTTTGAAATCCCATGGCAACCTCCCCGGACTTCTTCGATTCCGATCCCGAGAGAAGAAAGGAGCTTCCGAACTGCCTCATAGCTTTCCGGATGCACGGCAGTCGCATCCAGCGGCTCTTTTCCCCCGACGATCCGCATAAAACCCGCGCACTGTTCAAACGCTTTCGGTCCGAGCTTTGCGACTTTTTTCAGTTCCTTCCGGTCCCGGAAGGCTCCGTTCTCCTCACGGTAGGTGACGATATTCTTCGCGACAGTCTTGCTGATACCGGAAATATAAGACATAAGAGACGCGGATGCCGTATTAAGATCCACGCCAACCCTGTTCACACAGCTTTCCACCACGCCGGTGAGGACTCCTTCCAGTTTTTTCTGATCGCAGTCATGCTGATACTGCCCGACACCAATGGATTTCGGATCGATCTTCACAAGCTCCGCAAGAGGATCCTGCAGTCTTCTCGCCATCGACACAGAACTTCTGACTCCGACATCCTCATTCGGAAATTCCTCGGTTCCGAGCTTGCTTGCCGAGTACACAGATGCGCCCGCTTCATTTACGATCACATACTGCAGAGGACGCTTCCACTCCCTCAGCATCTCAGTGATAATCTGCTCGGATTCCCTGGATGCGGTACCATTGCCTAAGGAAATTAATGTTACATTATATTTTTCAACCAGTTGCTTTACGATCTGTTTCGCTTCTTCGACCCGGTTCTTTGGAGCCGTCGGAAAGATCACGGCATGATCCAGAAGCTTTCCGGTCGCATCCACAACCGCCAGTTTGCAGCCGGTCCGAAATCCCGGATCCCATCCCAGCACCGTGTGTCCTGAGAGGCAGGGCTGCATCAGAAGCTGCGTCAGGTTCTTCCCGAACACACGGATCGCTCCGTCTTCCGCCTTTTCCGTCAGATCCGAGCGCACTTCACGTTCAATGGAAGGCGCCATCAGTCGTTTATAGGCGTCCGTGATCATCCTTTTTAGAAAGGCGCTTAGTTCCTCATTATTCGTATGTATAATCGAATTGTTAAGATATGATATAATTTTTTCTTCAGGTGCCTCGACCTTCACTGTCAGGATCTTTTCCTTTTCGCCGCGGTTCAGCGCCAGAATGCGGTGCCCCTGCACCTTCCTTAGAGGTTCTGAAAACTCATAATACATCTCATAGACGGACTCCGTGTCTTTTTCCTTTGCCTCTGAAACGATCCTTCCCTCCCGAAAAGTCATCTCTCGGATCCTCTTTCGGTAATCCGCGTTTTCGGAAATCTGCTCTGCCAGAATATCCGATGCGCCTTCCAACGCCTCTGTTTTGTCCATAACGCCCTTCTCCGGGTCAATATAACGCTCTGCTTCCTCCGAAAGGCTCCCGGAAAGGTGCTGGAGAAACAATACCGTCGCAAGCCCCTCCAGGCCCTTCTCCTTTGCGATCGTTGCTCTGGTGCGTTTTTTCGGTTTATAGGGAAGATAGAGATCCTCCACCTCCGAAAGGGTTTCCGCTGCCTCTATGGCTGCTTCAAGCTCCGGAGTAAGCTTCTCCTGTTCACGGATGGATGCCGTCACGGTTTCCTTCCGCTCGGAAAGGTTCCGAAGATAGGTCAGGCGCTCAAAAAGAGCCCTCAAAACCTCGTCTGAGAGCCCTCCTGTCATTTCTTTACGATATCTGGCGATAAACGGGATCGCAAAGCCTTCATCGATCAGATTTACCGCCGCTTCCGCCTGCTTTTCCCGGATCGAAAGATCGGCCGCAAGCTTTTTTATCAAATCCATTTCAGTTCCGGTACTCCTCTGTTCTCACACCGCATACGATCATGCGGCTTTCATCGCTGTCTGTGCAGGTGGAAAGCGTCACCACGTGATCTGACGGCGTCACATCAACCTCCGGATCAATATAGGAATTCCGGATCAGCCAGTCAATGAGACCGGCGTACTGTCCCGGCTCCTTTCCATAGACGTAATATACGGGATCCGAAGCGGAGACCTCCTCACATGCAAAAATCCGATACCGGTATACGGCATCCGGAGTATAAATGTCAAAGTACGAATGATCCTTATAGTACGCAGGATCCGAAGCATAATACTTCAGCTTTCCGAACATGGACAGATCCCGCATATTATGGCCATAAAGCAGCGTATGAGGATCGGAAAAATCAGGAGTGGATTCCCCGTCCAGAAAAATGGATCCGGCTTTTGACTCCTCGCCGTTATAGGAACGGTAAAGATAGGTCTCGTTATTACCCGAATACAGAACCGGGTAACTGATCTCACCGTCTTCAAACGCGATCCAGCCTTTCACATCCGGATATTCCGCCGATAGCGAAGCAAGATCTGTTTCCAGCGCCGGTACCCATCCGGGTGCTTCTTCCGTTTCAGGATCTGTTTCCTTATCTCCGGCTTCCTTCGGTTTCTCCGTATCCACTGCCGTCACAAAGCTTTCCCTCGCCTGCTCATACAGTTTATCGGATTTCCGGTATTCATGCAACACCAAAAAAAGAAGAACGGCAGCAACAACAAGAAGCGCAATCCCGGCAAACAGGAAGATTCTTCCTTTCACAGGGTTTTTGCGCCTCTCAAGCCTTTGCCATTCTCTTCTTCCGTTCTTCTTCATCGGGATGATGCATCCTCGCAGGAGCTTTTACGGAGCCTAGCATACGCTGACAGGATGTAGATGACGATCATTGTTCCGCCCGATGCAAACAGTATTGCCAGAAGCCATAACGGAGGCAACGTATCCCCCGTTTTCGGCGCTCTTGCTGCAATCGTCTTTCCACCTTTTATGGATGCATTCAGCTTTGCTGCCCTGACCGCGTTATCCCTCTGATAAACGGACGCAATCACACCGCTTAAAGCTGTGCCTTCCGCGGCAGGTACACCGGGTTCTCCCGGGTCAACCGCACCGCCGCTGGGATATCTCCACAAGGCTTTAATGACAGTGTCTTCATTGATGGAGCTCCCAAAATCAAACAGATTTCCAGCTGCATCATACCAGCCGAGGAACGTTGCTCCAGACAGGATGGGATCTTCCGGTTGCGGCATCACCTGGCCTTCTCCAATCACCTTCAGCGACTGCTTTCCTCCTCCGAGCTCAAGGCTGACCGCATAAGCCGGCTCCATAGAATAAATAACCGCGAATGTTGAGTAAAATCGGCTGTAAACAAACAGCTTATTGTTACTGATGTAAAAAGTTCCGTCGCTGAAGCGCGTATTTTGTGGACGCTCACTTAGCTTTTTGAGCTGTATTATCTTTCCTCCATGGTTTCGGAGAACAACCGGGGCGTTCCGATTGCTGATTGAACAGTCAAATTCGAGTTCCAGAACCCTTGCTACATCAGAAACCTTTTCTCCTGTTTTTACGGTTCCATTTGCATACGTTGTGTTTTTCGTGACAGACACATCAAGGTAATCTCTCTTTACCTTGGCAGAATCAATCCCTGAAAAAACATCTGCGGAAATCTCCTTCGCGCGCTCTACTGTTTCAGGTTCCTTTGCCTCCACCATTGGCTCCTGCTCCGGAGTTACAGTCAGATTGACCTCTACCGAACTTCCCGGCTGACTGTTCGTATATTCTCTCAATCCGTTTGCACTGACGCCGTTTGCAACATCTGACGAACCGTTCAGTTCGACGTTTGGAATTCTTTTCTTTGATTCGATCGGAATCGAGATGGTATAATCCTCGTAATTCTTACTGCTTACCGTAAGTCTGATCTCTCCTGTAGCTCCGGAATATTTATTCGTCATGCTGTAGGAAAGCTCTGTTCCGGCGAGTCCGTTTACCGTCACGGCATCCCGGATATCCCCGTACACAGCGGAGCTTTCAAGCACCGGCTCTTTTTCCAGATATTCGGAAAGGTCAATCCTTCGATCTTCGACACCGGTGGACGGAATCTCTTTCACTGAAGGAAGTGCGATATCGGTATGTGGAGCTTTTTCTATCGTAAATTCCGCTTCAATGAACGTAAGTTCATAATTTCCGTTTGCATTCAGAGTTCCTTTTTTGATCTCATAGGTTCCGGTGTCCTCCCCTTCGGTGCGGGTCAGCTTCCCCTCAAGAACACCTCCTGCCGTATCGTTCCATTTGAGACCGGATACGCTGTAGGTCAGTTCCGGATCCGTTTCGCCGTATTTCTTCGTCTTATTCTCTGCACTCACAGTGAGAGGGGCTTTTGTGATTTCGAAATCCGCTTCCGCTGTCGCCTCGGTATAGAGGAGATTTTCAGGATAAGTCACTTTTACAGTATATTTTCCTACACCCTTAGGAAGTTCTGAAACTTCCACCGCCCCCTCTTTCTTTTCCCGATAAGAAAGAGTATATAATCCCTCATTCGTAGTTGTAGAAGGCTCTATCGTCGGAAGTGTTCCGTATACCTCGGATGTTGCGGTGATGGAGGCTGATCCCGTCCCTTTCAGTACTGTCAGGGTCGCTTCCGCCGTCATGGCTTTCACATAATCCAACTGTTTTGTCACCATTCGGATCCTGATGGTTCCGGCTTTTGAAATCGTAAGATTTGATCCGCTTAATGTCCCGTATCCGGTTCCGCCGGAGACAACCTCATAGGTGTCTGCCTCCCCTGTGCCTTCCGCTATGGTAAAAAGGCCGGAAACATCGTATGGTACGCCCGTGACATAAGTGTACTCTTTATCCTCGGGTGTAACAGTGCCATCCGCCCGTTTGATCTGGAAGTTCTTTGTTGTACGGTTACCGGCTTTATCCGTTGCCGCTATGAGATAAGAGCCCACCTCAGAGTTAGCTCCTGACGCTGCTCCATTTGTAACTTCCAGATTTGTTGTATCCGCACCGGTGGTTTCGCCAACGGAAGTTACCGTGACCTCTTTCAGATCCTGATCCGTAATCTGATAAGAAACCGGTCCGAAATAGTCATTCTCCTCATTTGACGCTTCAGAGCTCAATACTATATCCGGCGGCGTCACATCCATCACGATGCCGTTGGAGCTGATGTAAACGATATGACCAGCATTATCCTCCACTTTTGCATAAATCACATAATTTCTCTCCGCTTCGATTTCAAAAGGAACCGTATAGGTCGTGAAAGCGGCTTCGCTGAGCTGTTGCTCCGTCATGGCCGTTTCGGAGAGATAATAACTGAGTCCGTTCTCTTTGATCCCGCTTTCCATATCAGTCGCTTCGATGGTGACAAGCTTTTTCTCTTTATAGAAAATGTTGAAAGTGATCGCATTTATGAAAGTTGTAAACGGAGATTCATAGTCTTGCACAGTGATCGTTGCGGTCGGAGCAGTATTGTCAAAGATTGTCCACACCTTATCTGCACAGTCTCTGTAATTGCCTTTCCCCGAAATCCTGATCGTATAGTCCCTGCATTCCGTGCCGCTGTTTTCCGACTCATTCACCAATTCGTAATCGGCACCCTCTATCAATGCTGTTCTTCCATCGCTCACTGTAAGAACAGGAGTGATCTCACTCCCTCTAAAAGCAAACCTGTCCGCATCCAGCGTCATCATGTTATTGGAAAGTGATTTCGGAGTGATCGCAAAGGCCGTTCTTCCTGATGTTCCTTCGATCCTATAATTAGAATTGGAAAGCGAAGCCGTTGCCGTATAGTTTTCTCCTGCGGCCGTTCTCCCTCCGCTGACACTTACGAAGCAGCTGTCTCCGGTACACACCCCGGATATTTCCGCTGCAGGAGCCTGTTCTGTTCCGTTATAGACAAGATCATCTGTGTGACTCCAACTGACTGTCAGAGGCTTTTGAGAAATATTTGCCGTTGCAACGGTCTGCTGTCCCGTTGCGGCAAGCTCGTAGTTTTGAAGTGTTTCTTCAGAACCGGAAAGAGTGATATCCCCAACACTAACCGCTTTGCCATTTCCCGCATTCACATCGGTAAAAGTACCGGTTGTCGTAACAGAAAGAGCATCCCCTTCCAGTTTCCCGGACATAAGAACGTTATCGTAGATTAAAGTCGCTGTGCTGAGCGAATCATACTCCTTATCCTGTACTTCAATCCCGGAAACCGTTACCGGGCGTTTTGCGATCGCGGCGCTGATCACTCCTTCTCCGCCGTTATGGTTACCATCCACCGTAATCTTATAGGAAACGCTGTAGCTCCCTGCATTCGCCGCAGTCGGCGGAGTATCTGACACTTCTCCGTTTAATGTGTATTTGATCGTACCACCGGACACACTCCCTGCCGTAACAAGCGCCTGCTCTGTTCCGTCATATACAAGACCCGTGATGGCAACAGGATAGGTAATATCCGCATCGACCGGCTGGATTGCGAAGCTTGTCGATGCTGTTTTTCCTTCAACCGTCACGCTTGCTGTATAACTCCCTGCATCAGTCGGAGCTTCCGCAGAATCATATGACACTGCTCCGGCTGTCGTACCTGTGTACTGGATCGCCGGCGAACCAAAGGGATTGTCTTCTGCATCGTCAGGAGTCCGCTCAAGCGTTGCTCCGTGCGGTGCGCCATCATAGGAGACGCATGACACCGCGGTGATCTGCAAGCTCTGTGCACTTTCATGAGAGTCCGTTGTTCCCTTATATGTACAGTCCCCTTCTCCCTCGCACCATGCGTCGATCACATTTCCTGAAGATGCATACACCCAGCTGTGGATATGTGAAGCCACGCTTCCGGGATTGCCGGAAGGTTCTCCGCCTCCGGTATTTTCCGGATCACCGGTTGGATCTCCTGCAGGATCGCCGCTCGGATCGCCGGCCGGATCTCCCCCGATGGTCGGATCCACCGGTTCCGCATATAAAAGCGTTGTCGGAACAGCGGCAAACGTCAAAACCGCAGCCATCGTATATGCAAAAAGCATACGAAGTCCGCGGTTTTTTCTTACGATTCCTTTCCGTACCTCCAGATCTTCTCCGTTTCTCATAAAAACCCCTCTCTGAACCCCTCTGTTCAACGGAAAACGCTATGTATTGTGCCAAAGCAATCGATCTATACAATATCTTTCTATTTAATTGTAATGAATTTAAATCCAGATGTAAATAATGAAAAGCGAAAAAATCACGTTTTTGGAAAAAATATACTTTAGATTTATGATTTGCAAGACAGATTTTCCGTAGATAATCGCAGCGATCTGTGATATGATGCGGATATGGATAACATGAACGGGTGGAATACGAACGGGAACACAAACGGAAATCCGCCACAGGAACCGATTCCCGCAAGAAATCTCCATTTTGAGACCATATCCCTGATCCTCGGGATTGTGGGACTTTTTTCCGCAAGCTGCGGCATGGGCATTTTCTTCGGCGCGCTCGCTGTGATCTTCGGTTTTCTCAGCAAGGGCGGAACTTTTACCATGGGACCAAAAGGAAAAGCCGGTGTTTTTCTCGGTGCAGCTGCTATTGTGTTTACTGCCATCACCACGATCATCGGCGTTGTGACGCTGCTCACGCAGTTTGGCGGGATCGAAGGGTTTCTTGCCGAGTATAACCGCCTCTATGATGCATTATACAGCGGTGATGTAAATGAAGCCTACTCTGTCCTTTATGGTATGAGCGGTGTTCCGGTCCAGTAAAGCACGGCATTTTTCCAGACGAAGTTTCCGAGGATTACCGCCAGAAGAAGGTATACCCACTTTACGGTGAGCGGAAAGTGAAAAAAGACGCGGCGCTTCAGCATTTTTTCTGCAATAAAGGAAACCAGAAACCAGATCAGGAGAACGGCCGCCAGGGGGATCGCAGGATAATAGAAAAGCGAATGGAGCGGATGACCTGTCAGCAAAAAATAAAGGCTTCTCGTCGCTCCGCAGCCCGGACAATAGTATCCTGTATATTTATGGATCAGACAGGGTGGAAGCACCCTCAGCAGTTTTTCAAAAAACATATCCTTTTCTTGATAAATACAACGTTTTCTGCTATAATTATCAGACTAAACCGACAGGTCGCAAAGTCGCAAACGGTTTATCCCTGAAAACAGGTCTTTTGCGGAAAGGAGGTTTCGATGAGCACACTTGGTCTTTCCGGCATTTTCGGATATCAGAATGCAATGCAGCGCATCGGCAATGCGAACGGCATCGGAACCAACTATGACCTCGGAGACGGCACCAAGACCATCAAACCGGGCCGCGTCAATCCTGCCGAATGCCAGACCTGCAAAGAGCGCAAGTATAAGGACGGCTCCAACGAAAACGATGTCTCCTTCCAGACCGCACAGCATATTTCTCCGCAGAGCGCCGGAGCAAGAGTCCGGGGACATGAACAGGAGCACGTCGCCAACGCCTATGAGCGGGCGGAAAAGGCCGGCGGAAAAGTCCTTCAGGCCTCTGTTGCGATCCACACCGCAGTCTGCCCCGAGTGCGGCCGCGTATATATCTCAGGTGGTACGACTACCACAAAGATCGCTTATCCCAACGAGGACAATCCTTACCAGAAGGATCGAAAGGCCCAGCAGGGCGACGCCGTAAGAGGCGCAAATCTGGATTTTACCGTCTGACGAAAGACTGATTCCATCAGTCTTTCCGTATTTCAAGGAATCTTATGAGACCGAATCGAGAGATCAAGAGAATCGCAAGAGCACACTTAAACGGCCATTACATGACCGTAGTACCTTCACAGCTGATCGTATCCCTGCTTCCGTCTCTCATTCTTCTTCCTTTTTCTCTGCTTCTTCCGAATACGAGATCGATCACGCAAAGTCTCCTATTTCTGCTTGCTTATGTGATCGTTCTGCTTCTTAGTGTCATACTGTCGGCAGGATATCTGTTTCTGCACCTCAATATCGCAAGGAGGAAGCCATACGGCTTCAAGGATCTGATCCGCGGCTTTCAGGTGCGGCCGGATTCCTACATCATCACGACTTTACTTCTCGCGCTGATCTCCCTGCCGTTTGCCGCAGCCTGCGCAGCGGCGCTTGCTGTTCCGATCGTTCTCCGGACGCTGTACGGAAATCCTTACATACTGATCCCCGGCATCCTGATCTATATTGCCATTCTGATCATCTGGATCATTTTCCTGTTGAGATATGCGCTATTTCTTCCGCTCCTTGTGGATGACCCTCACCAGCGCGCCCGCGATGTATTGAAAAAAAGCCGCCTGATGATGACAGGTCACCGGAAACAGTTGTTTCTTCTGCTGCTCAGCTTTATCGGCTGGTATCTGCTCGGTCTCCTGTCCATGGCAGTCGGCTTTTTATGGATCTATCCCTATGTCTGGCAATCCATTATCGTATTCTATCAGGATCTCTCTGGCGAACTATTGACAGAGCAGGATGCCCCTTCATCCGGTCAGTCCTCTTTTGCCCAGCCGTAAGCATATTTCACGGCTTTATTCCATCCCTTCAGCTTTACAGCACGTTCTTCTTCTGACATAACCGGTTCAAATGTCCGGTCGATGTCCGTTTTCGCTTCCAGCTCGCCTGTATTATTCCAGAAACCTGTTGCAAGTCCCGCAAGGAACGCTGCCCCCAGCGCCGTAGATTCCACACAGGCCGGACGGATCACCGGAACGCCGACCATATCAGCCTGGAACTGCATCAGAAAATCATTCGCGCTGGCTCCACCGTCCACACGAAGGGATTTCAGCTTCGTCCCCGCATCCGCTTCCATGGCAAAAATAACATCACACACCTGATAAGCGATCGACTCCAGAGTCGCACGGATAATATGATTTTTATTCGTTCCGCGGGTAATGCCGACAATGGTACCGCGTGCATACTGATCCCAGTGCGGTGCCCCAAGTCCCGTAAATGCGGGAACCACATAACAGCCATGCGTCCCCTTCACTTTACTTGCCATGTACTCGGAATCCGATGCGGAATCAATGAGCCTCATCTGGTCACGAAGCCATTGGATCGATGCTCCAGCAACAAAGATCGATCCCTCCAGCGCATAATTCACTTTTCCATCGATCCCCCAGGCGATCGTAGTGACGAGGCCGTTTTTGGAAAAAATCGGCTTCTCACCGGTGTTCAGAAGCAGAAAGCAGCCTGTTCCATAGGTATTCTTTGCCTTGCCGGAAACAAAGCACGCCTGGCCAAACAACGCAGCCTGCTGGTCGCCCGCTGCTCCGGCGATCGGTATCTCACCACCCAGAAAAGAGGGATCCGTCACCCCGTATACCTGACTTGACGGAACCGGCTTTGGCAGCATCGACTCCGGAATGCCGAGTTCGTCCAGGATCTCCTTGTCCCAGGTGAGCGTGTTGATGTTAAAGAGCATCGTACGGGAAGCGTTCGAATAATCGGTCACATGAACCTTTCCCTTTGTCAGGCGATAGATCAGCCAGGTTTCAACTGTTCCAAATTGAAGCCTGCCTGCATCCGCCTTTTCACGGGCTCCTTTTACATTATCTAATATCCATTTAATTTTTGTCGCTGAGAAATATGCATCGATCATGAGTCCTGTTTTTTTACGGTAGGACTCCTCCAGGCCGCGCTTTTTCAGATCATCCGCGATCGCGGATGTCCGGCGGCACTGCCATACGATCGCATTATAGACCGGTTCTCCGGTATCCCTGTCCCAGACGATCGCGGTTTCGCGCTGATTTGTGATCCCGATCGCCGCAATGTCTTCCGCTTTCGCGGCAATGGTGTTCATTGCCTCAACCGCAACACCGAGCATTGTCGCCCAGATCTCGTTTGCATCATGCTCGACCCATCCCGGATTCGGAAACATCTGCCGAAATTCCTTCTGAGCCATGGAGCAGATCTCCCCCTGCTCATTAAACAGAATGCAACGGTTGCTTGTCGTCCCCGCGTCAAGCGCCATAACATACTTTGCCATACCCCAGATTCTCCTTCTTGTTCTATTTCACTTTTCCGTAACGTCAAAAAGCCACGTGCCGCAACGCGGCACTGTGACTTTCGTTTTACTGTTATTTCAGCCGTATCCTCTGTATGAGCGAAATCCCCTCCGCTTTCTTTTCGAATTCGGACTCGCTCATCTCTGTCGTAACAAACCCGATCTCACCGGATATTCCGGCTTCAATCTTTTCAATTTCCCCGAATGCCGCCCGGATGTCGTTCTCCGAAGATGTCGATCTGACAAGATAACGATACGCCGCACTGCGGTAATCCGCCAGCTCAAGCTTTTTTTCATCCCACTGCATCGGAATGTTGCGGGCGGGAGCATGATGCTTCACCATGTCGATCACATCTGCCACAACCGCACTGGCGGTCGGAAGCTTTCCTGCGCCGCTCCCATAGAACATCGCGTCTCCGAGCATATTTCCGTGGATCAGGACCGCATTGAACACACCGTTCACCGTGTAAAGCGGATTCTCTTCTCCCACCAGGAACGGAGCAACAAGAGCCGTATAGGTCTCCCCCGTCTTTTTGCTTGATGCGATCAGGCGGATCCGCCTTCCCAGCTTTTTCGCATAGAGGATATCCTCCGGTGTAATCTTTGTAATGCCCTCCGTATGGATATCCTGGAAATCCACCTGATACCCCGCTACAAGCGAAGTCAGGATCGCGATCTTCCTGCAGGCATCATAGCCCTCCACATCCGCACTTGGATCACGCTCCGCATAACCGAGATCCTGCGCTTCCTTCAGAACGGCATCGTAACTGTCGCCTTTTTCACTCATGGCGGTCAGCATGTAGTTCGTGGTACCGTTCAGGATTCCGGAGACTTCCTCGATCACATCGGCAGTCAGTGATTTGTATACGGAACGTATGATCGGGATACCGCCGCCGACAGAAGCCTCGAACTGAAAATTAATCTCCCGTTCTTTCGCGATCCGGATCAGCTCGGCACCTTTTTCAGCAACCAGAGCTTTATTGGACGTCGTCACGCTTTTTCCCGCCAGAAGCATCTCCTTAACAAAGGTGTATGCCGGTTCGACACCGCCCATGGTCTCCACCACGATGGCGATCTCCGGATCCTCCGCGATCACCTTATAGTCATGAACTACTTTTTTCTCGATCGGATCTCCCGGAAAATCGCGAAGGTCGAGTACATATTTTACCTCAATCGGCTCCCCCGCATGCCCGGCGATGCTTTCGGAGTTTTTTTCAAGAACCTCGACAACGCCGCTGCCGATGGTCCCGTATCCCATCACTGCTACCTTGATCATTCGTTATTATCTCCGTTATTAATTCCTGTTTTAACAGTTCATAAATTATTTCTGCATTTAATAATATGCCAAAAGCTCCGTGGAGCGTTTTTCACATTCCTCTTACGGTCTCGGACTTCCGCAATTGGAGCAGAACTTTCCGGTATTGACCTGACCGCAGCTGCATGTCCAATCTGCCGCCGGTGCCGGTGCTCCACAGTTGGAGCAGAACTTTCCGGTATTGACCTGGCCGCAGCTGCATGTCCAGCTTCCTGCCGCCGGTGCTGCGCCTGCTGCCGGTGCTGCCTGCTGAACCGGTGCTGCCTGCTGAACCGGCGCCTGCTGCATCTGCTGTTGCTGCATTTGCTGTTGCTGCATCTGCTGCATCTGCATCTGCTGCATATTGGTCTGGGAAGCTGCTCCCATGAACGCGCCGCCTGCCTGCATTCCCATGCCGACACCCATGAAGCCCATAGCCGCACCGTTCGGATTGGAGCCTGCTGCATTGAGGCCCTCTGCGATCTGTCCCTGCACATAACCCTCGCGGATCGTGGGATCGGAAAGCATCGCGCCCTCGTTTCTCTTATTGATCAGCTTCTGGGACTCTTCGTCGTAGGAAATGCTGGCGATACCGACCGCCTGAACCTCCATACCGCGCATCTGCTTCCAGTCTTCGTCCAGAGTCTCTGCCATATATTTGCTGAGTTCTCTGCCCTTGCTGGTGACAAACGAGATACGCTCGCCGTCCGCCGACATCTTGTTGATGGATGCCTGCAGAGCCTCCAAAAACTCCGAGAGATACTGCTCATTGATCTCGCTGATCTCCACCTTCTCTGCGTTACGCGGGATCGCTTCCGCATAGAACTTCAGCGGATCCGAGATCTTGATGGAATAAGTACCGTGTGCACGGATAAAAAGCTCCGCATTGTAGAAATTATCGAAATAGTTGACCGGATTCCTTGTTCCGAACTTGATCCCCTTGATCTCCTGCAGATTAATGAAAAACACCTTCTGCGAACTCGGGGTCATGCCGCCGTAACGGACACGGTCAAAGGACTCCTTTAAAGCCGCTCCGAACTGTCCGTTGAAAAGTGACGGTGCGGACGCATTGGAAACCTTGTAATAGCCGGGCTCCGCCGTATAATCGATGACTTTTCCGCCATCGGTCAGGATCATGAACTGATTGTCATATACGTGCACAACGGATCCGTCCGTAATGAAGTCATCATTTCCTTTTTTGTTGGATCCTTTCTTGACCTGTACGCCTCTTGTGAATACGGTCTGATCTCCCATCTCATCCGGTTCGATCACATCAATCCAGGAATCCGCAAGTGATCCGCCAATCCCGTCCAGTACTGCTTTGATAATACCCATTGTTTTTCCCTCCTGTATATCGTTATTTTCGTATTGTAGCCTTTATGAATCTGCAACTTTGCGGTCCGGCCGCCCGATGGAATCCCATTTCAGATACTGCATGATAAAATAATCGATATCGCCGTCCAGTATCTTGTCCGGATTTCCGCTCTCTGCGCCTGTTCTTAAGTCTTTTACCATTTTGTACGGCTGGAGCACGTAGGACCGGATCTGGTTTCCCCATCCGATCTCCGTAACCTCGCCTCTGATATCCGCCGCTTTTTCGGCGTTTTCTTCCCTCCGGAGCAAAAGAAGCTTTGACTTGAGCATCTGCATCGCCTTGTCCTTGTTCTGGAACTGCGAGCGCTCATTCTGACAGGTCACGACAATGCCGGTCGGAAAATGTGTGATACGGATCGCGGACGATGTTTTGTTGATATGCTGGCCGCCCGCACCGCTGGAGCGGTATGTGTCGATCCGGATATCCTCGTCCTTTACCTCGATATCGATGTTTTCCTCGATATCCGGCATAACATCACAGGATACAAAGGATGTCTGCCGTTTTCCGGCGGCATTGAAGGGCGAGATCCGAACCAGCCTGTGCACGCCCTTTTCGGATTTGAGATAGCCGTATGCGTTCTCTCCGTCAACCTGAAAGGTAACGGATTTGAGGCCGGCTTCTTCTCCGTCCAGCGTATCCAGGATCTCCACGGAAAAGCCTTTATCCGCGGCCCATCTTGTGTACATCCGGTATAGCATCTGGCACCAGTCACAGCTTTCCGTTCCGCCTGCACCCGCATGGAGCGTAACGATCGCGTTATCGCGGTCATATTCGCCGGAAAGGAGCGTTCTCGTCCGGATCATCTCAAACTCTGTTTCAAAAGAGTTCATTGCCTCTTCCACTTCTGGGATCAGCGCGGGATCCGGATCCTCCTCCCCCATTTCGATCAGGGTTTCGATATCCTCATATTTTGACTCAAGACGCCGGATCACCTCCAGGTCATCCTTGTAACTCTTGAGTTCCTTCATTTTCTGCTGGGAAATCTCCGGATCATTCCAGAAGTCCGGCGCTTCCATTTCTCTCTCCAGCTCCTCGATCTTTCGTTCCTTGACCGCTAAGTTAAAGTGAATCCCTCACTTCCTGCAGGGGGCTTTCGTATGTCCCGAGTTTATACTTGTAAGGATCAAGTTCAACCACTACAGTCACCTTCTTTCTATTTCTTTTTTCAATACTTCTATTGCCTTCATAACCTGGTTGTCCAGGGTATAATCATATTCATCATCTTCTTTGCCGAGGAAATCATACTCCAGCTCGATATCCGGGCTGATGCCTACTCCCTGGATATTTTCACCGCTCGGGGTAAAATACTGCTCTATGGTGAGCTTCACGGCCGATCCGTCCGTGAGCGGGTAGGTGTTCTGCACCACGCCTTTTCCATAGGTTGTTGTCCCGATGAGCGTTCCGTAATCAAAATCACGGATCGCGCCTGCCAGAATCTCCGCTGCACTGGCGCTGTTTTCGCTGATCAGAACCGCGATCGGAAGATCCATGAAATGCTCCGCATCGCTGACTTCCTCCTGACGCTTCCCGTATTTGTCCTCAGTATAAACGACAACGCCCTCCGGCAGGATCATATCGAGCACCTCTACTGCCGTATGGAAGAGTCCTCCGGGGTTGTAGCGGACATCCAGGATCAGTGCCTTCATCCCCTGTGCCGTCAGATCATCCACTGCATCCCTAAACTCCGTGCCGGTGTTTGTCGCAAAACGTGAGATCAGGATGTAACCGATATCTCCGTCATACATTTCGTAATCAACAGTCGGAAGTTCGATCTCTTCTCTCGTTACATCAAAGGTCAGAAGCTCTTTTTCGCCTTCCCTGGCGACTTTCAGCTCCACATCCGTACCTTCTTCTCCGCGGATCTGATCCACAAATTCATCCAGGCTCATGTCCGTCGCTTCGTAGCCGTTGGCGGAAACAATGATGTCATCTACCCTAAGGCCCGCCCTGTCCGCGGGGGTACCCTCGTATATGTATACGACCGAAACCATCCCGCTTTCTTCGTCCTTGGTGAGCGTGGCTCCGATTCCGTAGTATTCTTTGGTAACCTTTTCGACCTGATCTGCATATTCATCCGCCGAGAAGTAGCTGGCATAGGGATCATCGAGGCTTTCCACGAGTCCTTTATAGAGTCCTTCCTCTTCCGCCTCCTGATCAATCTCCCCAAGATAATGGAGCTGGATCAGACCTTCAATGGCGGAAAGCTTTGCATCCGCATATTCGGAGATTGAGGACGGTTTCCGGCTTTCCGAAGAAAGCATCCCGCTTCCCTTAAAGACCGCCAGAACGATCAGAAACACAGCCGCTGCAATACATCCGCCGATAATGATCCCGAGTGCGAAACCCGGTTTCTTTTTATTCAATGGTTCATCCATGATTATCCCAAATAATTCCAGGGGGAGACGTATTCACCGTTCAGAGAAACTCCGAAATGCAGGTGATTTCCCGTGGAAATCCCGGTGCTTCCGACAAACGCGACCGTATCCCCGGCCGCTACACTCTGCCCCACCGATACATTCAGCGAAGAAGCATGCATATAAACCGTCCGGAGACCGGATCCGTGATTGACGATCACATAATTCCCCGCGCCGCTGGAATATCCGGCAAACGTGACTTCACCGGGAGCGGCCGCGACGATCGCCGAACCGTACGGAGCACCGATATCAATCCCTTTATGGTAAGTAGACGCACCGGCCGTGGGCGAGGTGCGGTATCCGTAATCGCTGGTAACGCGGTGGCTCGCGGGACATGGCCAGAGAAAAACACCGCCGCTGTAATTTCTTTCTTCGTATGCCTCTCCGGATTCCGCTGCAGCCTTTCTTCTGGCTTCTTCTCTGGCGATTTCGGCGCGGATCTCGGAAATAACCTCGTTTTGTGCCGCGATCTCATCCTCATAGGCTTCGGCCGTGTTTTCGGCAGCATCTATGTAGGTATTGACCTGCATGAGTTCCGAGCGTTTCGCACTTTCCAGAGAAGATACGGTCGCCTTCTGATCCTCCGCGACTTTTTTCAGTTCTTCGAGCTCGGACTTGTCGGCAAGAAGCTGTTCCTTTTCCCTTGCCAGTTCTTCCTCATAGCTTGCGATCTCAGCTGCCGTCTCCTCATAGGATGTCAGCATATCCCGGTCGTATTTCGCAAGCTCGTTGATATATTCCATCACGGAAAGAAAATCCGTGATATTTCCCGTTTTCATAAATATGCCGAGAAAATCCGTCGCCTGCGTATTCTCATAAAGAAACTGTATCCGTTTCTTCATCGCCTCGTATTGATCTGACGCTTTCTTCTCGGCCTTTTCCAGTTTCTTTCCGGTTTCCTCGATGGCGTCCTCCGCTTCCTCGATCTCGGCATTTTTTGCATCAAGCTGAGCGGTAAGCTCCTCGATCTGTCCGGAAATCGTGGACAGCTGGCCATCCAGTTCCCGCACCCGTGATTCTATATCACTTTTATTGTCCTCAAGCCCTGCGATCAGCTCCTTTGCCTGGGAAAGCTGCTGCTCCAGCTGGCGGATCTCCGCCTCTGCTTCGGATAGCTTGGACTGCGAGGCCGCAAGTGAGGCGGACGAAGTATCGGAAACAGTCGTTTTTTGAGGTTCCGCTGTTTCCGTTCCCGCTTCCGCGGCATATAAAGGGCTTTGCCAAGGCAGCACCAAAGCCGCTGATAAAACCAGTACCCCGGCAAAAAGCCTTTTTTTCATAGACTATACCTTCAAGTGACGGCGCACGGAGATCGCGCTGCCGATCAGACCGATACCGACACCCATAATGAGCGCTGCCGGGATCAGAATACGGAAGATCTGTTCTCCGGAAAGGAACTTAAGCATGGAACTGATAAAGCTGAACCGTTCTCCGATATACTGTACAATCCCGTCATAAAGGTAATAAAGAACCACGAGCGGGATCGCTGATCCGATGATACCGATCAGAAGACCCTCTACGATAAACGGCGCACGTACAAAGAAGTCTGTTGCACCAATCAGCTTCATGACCGCGATCTCTTCCTTCCGGACAGAAATACCGACATTGACGGTATTGCTGATCAGGAAAACCGCTACCGCAAAAAGGATCGCGATAATGCCGATGGAAATGTATTTGATCAGCGTATTCAGGTCTGTCAGTGTTTTTGCGGCATCCTCCGACTGGTGCACCTCCCGGACTCCCGGTGTTGATTCCAGGAACGATACCAGCGCATCCTGCAAAGAAACATCCGAAAGATAGATCTCATAGTGAGCGGAATTTGCTAGAGGATTATCTGATTCAAAGCCCTCAGCGAGCTCCTCATGTCCCTCGAAATAATCGCCCTTGAACTGATCCCAGGCCATCTCTGCCGTAATGAAATTGCACTCGGCCACTTCCGGTCTCCGCTCGATCTGTTCGCCGATCGATGCAATCTCCGAATCCGGAAGCCCGTTTTCGAAGAAGACGGTGACAGCCACGCCTTCCTCTGCCGATTTCACCGTATCCTGGAAATTCGTCACGATCATATAGAAAAGCCCGAACAAAAAAATACAGGCAGCCATCGTCGCAATGGAAGCCAGCGAAAACAGCTTATTTCTCCAGATATTCTTGACGCCCTGCTGCAGCGAATAAAAAAAGGAATTAATTTTCATCTTCTACCACAATACCCTTCTGAATCGTTATGACACGTTTATCCATTGCCTTTACGATCTCCATGTTATGAGTCACAACGAGTACAGTTGTTCCGCGTTTATTGATCTCGGACAAAAGTCGCATGATCTCCCATGCGTTCTTGTTGTCCAGGTTTCCGGTAGGCTCATCCGCAAGCAGGATCTTCGGTTCGTTCACAAGGGCACGCGCTATGGCAACTCTTTGCTGCTCTCCTCCGGAAAGCTGTCTGGGCTTACTCTTATACTTTGCGGCAAGACCCACCAGGGAAAGCATCCTCGGAACGTTCTTTTTGATCCTGCGGCCCGGTGTTCCGACAACACGCTGGGCAAATGCCACGTTCTCATATACATTTCTGTCTTTTAACAAGCGGAAATCCTGAAACACAACGCCGACATTCCTGCGGTATTTCGGGATCTTCCTTCTCCTGATCTTATTCAGTTGCTGACCGTTTACGGTGATCGTTCCGCTGGTCGGTTCCAGTTCCTTGAGAAGGAGCTTGATCAGAGTCGATTTTCCGGAACCACTGTCGCCCACCAGGAAGACGAATTCTCCCTCCTTAATGCTGAGACTCACGTCATTCAGTGCAGGAACCCCTGCTGCATAGGATTTTGACACGTGACTGAGGTGTATCACTTTTGAACCTCCTAATAATCCAATGTTTCCATATACTTCATATATTTGACGACCATCAGCGCGATCTTGAACGTGATCGCATCCTCGAAGACACGAAGATCCAGCCCCGTGCTCTTTTGGAGCTTATCGAGCCGGTAAACAAGCGTATTCCGGTGGATATACAGCTGTCTCGAGGTCTCTGAAACGTTGAGGCTGTTTTCGAAAAACTTGTTGATCGTGATCAGCGTTTCCTCATCAAACTCGTCCGGCGATCTCCCGTCGAAGATTTCCTTTATGAACATCCGGCAGAGCGGAAGCGGAAGCTGGTAGATCAGCCTGCCGATCCCAAGCTGTGAATATGCGATGATATTCTGCTCTTCAAAAAAGATCTTTCCGACATCCAGCGCCATCTTGGCCTCTTTATAGGACGCGGACACTTCGCGGATCTCGTTCGCGACCGTTCCGTAGGCGATATACACCTCTGCCGAGGGATCTGTGCTTCGGAACACTGATAGAATGGATTCTGCCGTTTTTCTCTGACTCTCGGCATCATCACCATCCGTCAGTTCCTTGACGACGATCACATCTTTCTCATCCACCGCCGTCACGAAATCATGCGTTTTCCCGCCGAAAAGGCTCCTGACGCGGTCAAGATCGTTTGCATCCTTCTCATGGCTTGTCTCAATGATGTATACGATCCGTTTTACGTCGGTATCGATATGAAGCTTCTTCGCGCGGTTATAAATATCAACAAGAAGAAGGTTGTCCAGTAAAAGGTTCTTGATAAAGTTGTCCTTATCAAAGCGTTCTTTGTACGCAACGAGGAGATTTTCGATCTGGAAGCACACCACGCGTCCGATCATATACGCTTCTTCGCTTTCTCCTCCGGCAAGCAGGATATACTCCAGCTGATGATCATCAAATACCTTGAAAAACTGAAAGCCCTGCACAACCTGGCTGTCAGCCGCAGATCCGATAAAAGAAACCGCTGCCTCGGTATAATTCTCCGCCTCCTGAAATGTCGTTGCAAGAACCTTTCCCTCCGCATCCATGACGCAGAGCTCCGAATGAGTGATCCCCTTCAGACCGTCTATCGTGTTTTGAAGTATCTGGTTTGAAATCATACCCCTTCCCCCCCGTACTCCTCTAGTCTACGACAAAACGCTTAAAAAAGGAAGAGGATTTGCCGATTTTTTTATGCAATTTTTCAAAATCGCCAACGGAATACCAGATACGTGCTCCGATCATATGCCTGTGTGAAAACAGAAAATGTTCCTGTTCCGGCGAGCTGATCACGGAAAGAACGATATCCGGCATCGATGCATTGATCTCATTGACAATGCCGTCTGCATCATCAATATGATCCGTAAGCGCCGCCTCCCCGAAAATGGTCATCTTCTCGTGTATCTGCCCAAGATAAGCCTTGTATGCGGACAGCCGCTCACCGGTATCGGAAAGAAGAAACACTGTGTTACCTCGACGGGAAAGCTGCGTCAGCAGCTCTTTATAAAAATCAAATCCCCGTACCTCACGGATCCTCTGCGCACTGTCAATGCCGCTTCCCCTTAAAAGCCTTCCTTCTCCGATCACAGCGATATCGTATGCTTCCGTCATTTTCTGTACGGTTTCATCATTCCGTGCACAGCCAAGAAGCCTGGAAGTGATCGTCCCGATGGTATGAAGCATATCTTCCCCCAGAAACTGCTCCACCATACGAAGCTGCTCATGTACCGTATCGTAAGAAACCGAAATCCCCTGCAGCGTAATTCTCTTCATGAACTCCTTCTCCAAAAGTGATCACATGGCGAATACGCATTCCGACCCACTTTCTCAGTATAGCAAACCGGCTGTTTTTTGTAAATTTTCCGAATATTCCGGAGAATAAACCGGTATTATTTTCACTATTTTAATGTCAATACTTTTTTTCAAAAATCCGAAAACGTTATCAACTTTATAACAACTTCACAAAACATATGTTTGATTGTTGGGGGGATTTTCCTCCCGTTTTTTTCCAGTTTTCTGTGGATAACGTGAATAACTCCGTTCATAACTCCATTTTTCGGGCTTTTTAATTTTAAAATTGTGGATAACTTCGTCAAGAGTTATTTTCGTCAAAAAAGATTTTTGTGCATTTTGTATTTCATCACTTTTACATTAAATTTTTTCCGGCGAAAAGCCCTGAAAATATAATCAAAAAGGAAAATCCCCGGAACGAATTCCGGGGATCCATGATCGTTTATTTTTAGAAGATTCTTCGAACTGCCAGGATATCGCGGTAATATGCGTTGGATACCTTGATACCGGTTGCAGGTGTACTTGCATGGACGATCTGTCCTCCTCCGATGGCAATTCCGACATGACCGCTGTAGCAAACGATATCGCCGGGCTGCATCGCCGCAGGATCCACGCCGTATCCGACTCCCCTCAGTGCACTGGAGGAATGCGGAAGTCCGACACCGTAATTCGCATAAACACTCATAACAAAGCCGGAGCAGTCCGTTCCGTTTGTAAGAGAGGATCCGCCGTATACATACGGATTTCCGACAAACTGGAGCGCGTAATTCGCAACCGATCCGCCATTTCCGCCGCCCGTTGCCGCATAAGAAGCGCCACCACCGGAGCTGCCGCCCGAGGACGATGCCTGCGAAGAGGATTTCGAAGAGGAGCTGTTTGATGCCGCAGTCGCTGCAGCAGCTGCTTCCGCTGCTCTTCTCTCTTCTTCTTCCCTGGCAAGACGTGCTTCCTCATGCTCTTTCGTCTCACCGTAAGTATACTCCGTCGAAAGGTCTACAAATTCCATGGAGACATATCCGGCACCCTCTTCCACCGAGACGCCTACCCATCCCCAGTTATCCACGTACTGTTCATCAATAACGGTCAGCTGTTCCTGATCCGGCACCATCTCGACCACTTCGGATTCCTGGGTCGGAAGCGCCCTTACAAAAAGCGTCTCCGTATGAACCGTTGCGATCCTGTGGGCTGCTTTCTTGATCAGCTCCGGATCTCCGACCGAAATAAACTCTGCGGAAACATATCCTTTCAGATCTCCGGATACGATCTCAAGCCACGTACCGTCCTCGTTTTTCCCTACTACCTGAACCGCATTGTTCGTATAAAGCTTTCCGACCGCTTCGCTCTCCGCACTCGGCTCGCTCCTGACATTTACATAGTCCGTAACTACCGCGATACCGATATTCGCGAATTCATCCGATTCAGAAGCATTCGCATCTGCATCAGCAGTTTCTTCTGCTGTTTCTTCCGTGCCTTCTGCCGCTTCCGTATTTTCCGTATCTGTAACTTCCGTGTCTTTTGCTTCTTCCTGGCTGCCTTCCTCTGCTGCCGCTGTCTTATCTGTTCCTGCCCCGACATCCGTCAGGTTCGCCGCCAGTGTCTGCATCACGCCGGACACCTTGGTCTCCGATTTTCCGGAGGATGCATTGCTTTCTGTGCTTTGCAGTGAAAACAGATCCGCTGTCACTCCTGCAGTATGGGCACTCTCTGTTTCTGCCTCCGTGGACTCTGCCGTACCGGTCTTAAAAGAAAGACCTGTCTTTTCCACGGTTCCGGTCTCTGTCGTCAGCACGCTGATGATTCCCGCAGTCGGCGCTGCCTGTACCGGTGTCACTGATGCAGTAATCGTTGATAAACAAAACATGCCGCAAAGAAGTGCACATACAATTTTGTTTTTCATCTATTCTCCGTCTCCTGAATTTTGTATTAGTTGCCGGGGTCAAAAGTCACATGTCACGAAGTGACCCCGACATCATATGTTTCTTTCACATTTGTTACGAATTTGTTACATCTCACGAAACGAATTATAACAAAGGTGGTTTCCCATGTCAACCGAAAAACGCGAAAAATCACGCTTTTTTCACGTTTTATACATATTCTTTAAAAAAGATTGCACTTTTGAGTGATTTCTGGTATAATTGCCCCAATCAAATCTATCGGAAGGGACGGTGATGTGTATGAGTATGGTAGATGTCATTGATCCGACCGCCTTTATCAGCGCATACAGCCAGATCAATTCCGGTCAGGGTGTTATGAGGGACGTCGGAACAGCGATGCTTGGCGAGAGCCTGGATCTTTTAAAAGAGCAGGGAGCAGCCATGACCAAGATGATGGAGCAATCCGTCACACCTTATCTCGGCGGTAATATCGATATTTCCGCTTAACAACATAAGGGAACAAAAAGACGCCGCGCGGATGCGCGGCGTCTTTCAGTTTTCATCCATTACTCCGCAGCGGTTCTTACAACGCCGTCTTTTAACGTGATTTTTCTTTCTTTATAAAGATGCCCTACGGCTCGTTTAAACGCGGCCTTCGACATCCCCGTCTCCCGCATGATCACTTCCGGCTCCGCTTTTTCCGTGAAAGGCAGCACACCTCCGTATTCCCGAAGAAGCGTCAGGATCTTTTCCGCATCCGGCGAAAGCTCTTCATATGCCTTTCCCCGCAGCGAAACATCCAGCTTTCCGTCCTCTTTGATACCGGTCACACGAACGCTCACGATATCCCCCACGGAAAACGCTCTCACATCCTCGTGTCGCGGGATCATCGCTGAATAGCAGTCGTCCACCGCCACAAATGTTCCGAAGTCGTGACCGAATTCGTAGATCCGGCCCTTTACTTCATCACCGATCCGGTAAGGGCCTCCTGTCTTAAGAAGCGGATAAAGCTTTTTCTGACTGGCCGCATACCGTCCGCTTTTATCCGTATAGAGGCGCACCAGGATCTGATCTCCCGCGCGCAGCTCTTTTGTCATTTCTTTATAAGGAAGAAACAGGTCTTTCGGAAGCCCCCAATCAAGAAACGCTCCGATCCGGTTCACTTCCTTAACCGTAAGTAGCACAACTTCGCCCGCTTTCAGTCTCTCCTCCGCGGTCCTGATCCTGCCATCCTCCATATCATCCCCCACCTGCAGCAGCCTGCTGTGCAAGGATCGCTTCATATGCCGCCTGCTGTGCAGCCAGCTCCGCTGCGATCGTCGCATTGATCGCTTCCTGTTCCGGAGTAAGTGAAGGCGCTGCCTGTTCCTGATTCGCATTCCCTGCCCCATACAGGCCTGCCGTATTGCTTTCCGCGGCCATGGCGGCATAGGAGGCAAGATTTGTGATCACGACACCGGGATGGATCATACAACCCGATGTAAGTGATCCGGCGGAAAGTCTGTACGGGTCATCCTGTGTCCCGCTTGATCCGCCGATCTGATAGACACTGGACATCTGAAACTCCGGCGGACAGGATGTCGTCGCCAGCTGATTGCTGGCCGCACAGATTGTTGCCACCACATGATGATCGCAGGATTCCTCCGGCACGGTTCCGACCGCGAAATACTCCGTATTTGCCATGGAACCACGCGGATCGTTTGTACAGACACCATTCAGTACGAGTTTTCCCGATTTTTTACAGGTCGTTGCCTGGGTAATGCCCTCCGGCATTTCAAAATCCGCATAGGGCAGGTCTTCATGAAGACGGGACATGACCGCCTTCCAGATCAGCTTCGGATATGTCGTATAGGTAAGGGTGGAATTGTCATCGTAACCGCCCCAGACGACACAGGTGTAATACGGTGTATAGCCGGCAAACAGAGCATCACGGTTATCACTCGTCGTACCGGATTTTCCGGCCTGCGCCATGGAATCCCCGAAGTAAGCCGGGGTACCGGTACCGCTTGTCATAACGTCCTTCATGGCGTCTGTAAGCAGCCAGCTTGTCGTTTCCTTCAGAACCTCCCTGGTCTGAGGTGTATTATCGATCAGGACATTTCCCTGATGATCCAGGATCTGCGTATAATAACGCGGTTTGATATACAACCCGCCGTTGGCGATCGTCGCATACGCCGCTGTCAGCTCCACATTCTTCACACCGTTTGTGATGCCGCCGAGCGCCAGAGCCTGGGAATCATCCTGCGGAACAAGTGTTGTAAAGCCAAAGTCAAGAAGCTTATCATATCCGGTCGTCGTCCCGATATCCGTAAGCGTCTTTACGGCAACGATGTTGATCGACTGCTGGATCGCGTAACGGATCGTCGTGTAGCCACGGTAGGTGTGATCATAGTTATTGACTGCCGAGTGCGCCAGATTGTCATAATTATATGGTGCATCATCCTGCACAGATGCCAGTGTAAAATCACCGTTATCGACTGCTGCCGCATATGCTGCCAGGATCTTGAACGTGGAACCCGGCTGCCGCGTCGTCCCGGTCGCGCGGTTTAAGGTCTTGCTGGCGGATTTATCACCTCTTCCCCCGACAAGCGCTTTGACTTCACCCGTACTCTGATTGATGATCGTCATGGAAACCTGGGGCTGCAACGTGAACGTAACGGATTCTCCGACCACCTCATCGCCGGGCTGCACCACAGAAGTACGGTAAGCGTCAATAGCAGCCTGCGCGCTCTCCTCATCGTCAAAATTCAAAGATCCGTCGCCATAGCCGTTTTTCGCGACAAAGCTCCGCATCGTCTGCTCACTGTAATTGTCGTAGCTGCCATCGCTGTGAAGCACGGTCAGTCTGTAGGAAAAGGACACCTTATGAGGCGAACTTCCGTAATTATCGATGTTGTTGGCTTCCTCGTCACAGATATTCTGCACCTTCGGATCCTGCGTCGAATAGATCGTAAGACCTCCCTGATAGAGGGCCTTGTATGCCTCCGCCTCCGTATATCCCTTGATCTCCTGAAGATCCGAGATGACCTGATCTGTCAGCGCGTCCACAAAATACGATGTGATATCCGAACTGGAATTTTCCACGTTGACGATCTGGATACGCTCATAAACGTTATCCGCCATCGCCTCGTCATATTCCGTCTGCTTGATATACCCCTGCTCCAGCATCTTCTGAAGCACCGTTGATTCACGCTCTGCGTTTTTGTCAGGATGGCTGACCGGATTGTATTTGGAAGGGTTCTGGGTGATCGCCGCGATCACCGCACATTCGGAAAGGGTCAGGTCGGAAACATCTTTATTAAAATAGCGCTCCGATGCCGCCTGCACTCCGAGAGTGTTCTGTCCGAGGTTGATCGTATTCAGATAGTTTTCGAGGATCCAGTCTTTGTCCTGCTTTTTTTCCAGCTGCATGGCAAGATACTGCTCCTGGATCTTTCTTTCCAGTTTTTCGGCAAAAGAACTCTCCTTTGTCCAGTCCGTAAACACGTTATTCTTGAGGAGCTGCTGCGTAAGCGTGGAAGCGCCCTGTGAAAAGTCACGGGTCTTGATGCCCTGGACAGCCGCTCTCGCGATACCCTGGAGGTCAATGCCGTTGTGATCGTAGAACCGCTCATCTTCGATGGCTACAAAAGCATGCTGCAGATTCTCCGGGATCTCATCCAATGTCACATAAACACGGTTGGCACCGGAGGCCACCAGGGTCGCCGTGACATTCCCTTCCGTGTCCAGAACCGTCGAGAGATAACCCGTCGGAGTGGCATCGATATCATCAATATCCGGCGCCGCATCAAGAATTCCCCGGATCATACCATATGCCATGCCCCCGCCGACAATGATCAGCGCCGCAAGAGCCACCATGCAGATCTTTCCGAAGAACACGCCCATCTTGCGGTTCCACAAGATGCCTTTTCCGATCAGCTTTTTCTTCTGTTTTGCTGTTCCCTGTTTCCCGAAATTCATACTGTCTCTCAGCCTGTTGTAGCATCATCCGGTGTGGTCGTATCTTCTCCGATCTCGGAAAGGAAGCGCTCCGCCTCCCTTGACCAGTTGGAATCCGGATAAAGCGAAATGATCTTTTTATAGTAGATGACCGCGTCATCGTCTTCTCCGTTACGGCGGCAGGCCTGGGCAAGCGTATACAGCGCATCGCCCTCATGGTAGGTCTCATCCACGGAAATGATCTTCAGGAACTCCGTCTTTGCGTCCTCGAAATTGCCGGCCTTATATGCTTCCATGCCCGCCTCATATGCGGAACTCATGTATTGTTCATTCACTTCGGCGTTGATCACGTTATAGGCATCCCGCGCGGTTGTATCAAGGTAATCCACGTTGACCGTCGAAAGTGCCTGACCTGCGCCGTCAATATCTTCTCCGGCAAAGGCGATATATGCACTGAGAAGCTGCTGATAGCTGGCAAGACGGGCCGCATCCTCGTCACTGGAATTCTGGGCAGCCTCCACCTGGGATTCGAGCTGACCGATCTCGTTTTCCAGAGAAAGAATCGACTGCTCTTTTTCCGCAATGGTATTTGTCGCCTCCTCAAGCGGAGCATTCGTCTCGTTTCGTACACTCTGTTTCACACCCGGCACGATGAGGAACCACGTCACAAGGACGCCGATCGCCGCGCCGATCAGAATGTTGATGATCGTGGAAAGCGCCGTATTATCGCGGAATCTCGCAGGCTGTATGATGGTCTCGTTTCCGCTGACATAGCTGATCAGCTCTTCGTTTTCTTTTTCCTTTTTCTTCCGCTCCCGCTCAGGATCGGAACGTATGATATCATTGCATTCCTTCAAGTACCGGAGCGTCGTCAGGTTGCTCCCGTCGATCTTCATCGCGTTACGGAGCGATTTCTTCGCCTGATCGTACCTTCCTTCCTGCATGTAAAGAAGAGCAAGGAGCTGGTGTGCCCTTACCATCTTGGGATTAACGGAAAGAACCTTCTTCAGCTGGATGATGGCAAGATCATGACTGTCCTGCCTGCAGTAAAGCAGCGCCTGATTGTATTTTTTGGTCGTCTGATTGATGGTCTCAAGCTGCGCCGGACTGTTCTGCAGATGATCCAGATACTCTTCCGCAAAGTTGTCCTCAGCGCGAAGATTCTTGCTGATCACCCATTCACTCATGGCGTTGACACCTTCGCCCATCTCAAAATAAACGAGACCGAGAAGGTTTCTCGCCTGAATATTCATTTTATAGAGCTTAAGGCTTTCGCGGAGCACCTCCGCAGCACCCGAAAGATCCCGGATGGAAGCACGCCGAAGGCCTTCATTATAAAGCGCGTTCGATGTCGCCATAATCTTTTTGAACATGCGCATATCACGCCCGCACGACGGACAGCGCATATTTCTCGGCTTCAACTCGCCGCCACAATACACACAGATCATCTATATTTATCCTCTTCGGCTTTCTTCCAGCATTTCACGGAATATGTCCGTCAAGTCGGTCAGGTCATGGTTGTAAATATCGTCAACTGCCTCTTCCACTTCAAGGCTCGGTTCATAGCGTTTTAATTCTTCTTCAAAATCGATCATGATTCCCCTTCCTCTCTCCGGGATCTGTTCTTCCCGTTTATCTTCAACAATTCGCCGATCAAATAAAGCGAACCTGCGCAAAAAAGTTTCCCTTCGTCAGTTCTTTCCGCTTTCGCACTCCGAAAAGCTTCCTCCGGATCCGGGATCACCAGGATCCGTTCCGGCGCTATCCCCGCCTCCAAAAAAGTCCGGCGCAGTTCCTCAGGCTTATGAGCCGCGGCGCCGGGCACGCTTGTCAGAACAACTTTTTTCCACGGGATCCTCGTGAGCTCCGCTGCCGATGAGACAGAGTCCTTATCCCGCATCTGCGAAAAAAGAAGCACCGGCTCCTCTCCGCCGATCAGCTGCACCGTACGTACCAGCTCCCGTATCCCGTCCGCATTATGCGCGCCGTCCAGGTATACGTTTCTTTCCGCTTCCTGCATCCTGCCGGGCCATCTCGTCCCGGAAAAGCTTTCCGCAACCTTCCCTGCCGGAACGCCGGCAAGTTCCGGGAGAAGCTCTGCCGAAAGCAGCGCTATCGTGCCGTTCACAGTTTGATAGAGCGCAGGAAACGGCAGTATCAGTCTAACATTATTATGATATAAGGATTTCACGGAAAAATCAACCGTATTCCCGACAAGTGACGGTTCCAGGATCCGGTCCTCCGTCACTTCATACATGGGACAGCCCAGTTCCTTTGCCCTTTCACGGATCACTTTCGCTGTTTTTTCATTCCTGGCATCAAAAACAACGGGACAGCCTTTTTTCAGAATTCCCGCTTTTTCAAAGGCAATTTGCTCCACCGTATTTCCGAGATACTTTGTATGATCCAGACCGATCGATGTGATCACGGTCAGCTCCGGGGCTTCTACCAGATTTGTGGCATCCAGCCTTCCTCCAAGTCCCGTCTCCAGAACTGCCGTTTCTACCCCTTTCTCCCGAAAGATCAGCATCCCCATCGCAAACAAAAACTCAAAATAGGCAGGGTGCGGATGTCCATCCGCCTGCATCTCATCGACCACGCCCTTTACACGGCAAAAAGCGGCAAGGAATTCCTCCCTGCCGCATATTTCATTGTTGACCGCGATCCGCTCGCGGATATCCACAAGGTGTGGTGATGAAAAAAGCCCTGTCTTTACTCCCGCATCATAAAGAGCCGAAGAGAGCATCGCCGAAACGGATCCTTTCCCGTTTGTTCCGGCTACATGCACAATGCGAAAACTCTCCTGCGGAGCCGATAAGCGCTTCATCAGCTCCCTCGTTTCGGCAGGGTCGCTTTTTGACGTAAATTTCGGGATATCCCCGATATAGGAAACCGCCTCTTCGTATGTCATAAGCCCAGCTTCTTGATCTGCTCCAGAATATCTTTCATCATCTGTTCATACTGCGCAAGCTTTTCCTTTTCCTCCGCGATCTTTTCCGCCGGAGCCTTGGAAAGAAATTTTTCGTTTGAGAGCATCCCGTGGCTTCTTGCCAGTTCTTTCGTAAGGCGGTCTTTTTCTTTCGCAAGGCGCTCTCCCTCTTTCCCGAGATCAATAAGTTCCTTCATAGGGATATAGAGCACCGCATCACGGATGACTACCGATACCGCATCTTCGGGAATACCGTCTTTCGTATCCCGGATCTCCGCATCCGAAAGGAAACCGAGTCTCATGTAGGCTTCCTTCCCGAGACGGAACATTTCACGCACAGTCTCTTTCTCGGAAACAATATACATATGGGACTTTCTCGACGGCGGGACGTTCCGGTCGCTCCGGATCTGCCGTACAGCCGTTACAAGTTCCTTTGCATAGGAAAGGAGCGCTTCCTCCTCCGGGAAATCCCAGTCATCCCGATACTCAGGCCACTTTGAGAGCATCACTGTTTCTTCTCCGGGATTCAACGTGCAGTAGATCTCCTCCGTAATAAACGGCATAAACGGATGAAGGAGCTTCAGTGCCTGCGTCAGAACCGTCCGGAGAGTCCAGAGCGCCGCATTCGCGGATTCGGGATCCTTTTCTGCCATATCCTTTGCCGTACGGGTTTTTGCGATCTCGATGTACCAGTCGCAGAATTCCTCCCAGATAAAGTCATAAACCTTCTGGACCGCCACGCCAAGCTCAAATTTATCCATATTGGTGGTCATATCCTTCGTGAGTGTATTCACAAGGGATAAGATCCAGCGGTCGGCAGGACGGAGATGTTCTTTTTCAGGCTCCTTGATCTCCTGATCCCCGAGGTTCATCATAATGAAACGGGACGCATTCCAGACCTTGTTCGCAAAGTTACGGCTGTTTTCCACACGTTCCCAGTAGAAACGCATATCATTTCCGGGCGCATTTCCTGTGACAAGCGTGAGGCGCAGCGCATCCGCGCCGTATTTCTCGATCACCTCGAGAGGATCGATGCCGTTCCCGAGAGATTTGCTCATTTTCCTTCCCTGACCATCCCGGACAAGGCCATGGAACAAAACGGTATGGAACGGTGCTTTTCCCATATGCTCATACCCCGAGAAGATCATACGGATGACCCAGAAAAAGATGATGTCATATCCGGTTACCAGCACGTCATTCGGGTAAAAATAGTCCAGCGCTTCCGTTTTTTCCGGCCATCCCAGTGTGGAAAACGGCCAGAGCGCAGAGGAAAACCAGGTGTCCAGCGTATCCGGATCCTGCGTGAAATGCGTTTTGCCGCACTTCGGGCAGACTTTCGGCATTTCCTTCGCAACGATAAGCTCTCCGCAGTCATCACAGGTGTATGCCGGGATGCGGTGCCCCCACCAGAGCTGGCGGCTGATGCACCAGTCGCGGATGTTGTCGGTCCAGTTGAAATACGTCTTTTCCATGCGTTTCGGAAGAAGACGGACCTCACCGTTGCGGACGCCTTCCGCTGCAGGCTTGATCAGTTCATCCATCTTCACGAACCACTGCGCCTTTACCATCGGCTCCACGGTAGTTCCGCAGCGGTCATGCGTTCCGACATTATGGGAATGCGGAACCGTCTTTACGAGAAGCCCCTCTGCCTCAAGGTCCTTAAGGAGAACCTCGCGGCATTCATAGCGGTCCATTCCAGCGTATTTCCCGGTCTTTTCATTCATTGTCGCATCATCATTGATGACAACGATTTCTTCGAGATTGTGCCGTTTGCCGACCCCAAAATCGTTGGGGTCATGTGCCGGCGTGATCTTCACGCACCCCGTTCCGAACTCCGGATCCACGTAGGAATCCGCGATCACGGGGATCGTACGGTCTGTACAGGGAAGCTTTAAAGTCTTTCCGATGATGTCCTTATACCGGTCATCCTCCGGATTTACCGCAACGGCCGTGTCACCGAACAGGGTCTCCGGACGTGTCGTAGCGATCTCCACAAAGCGGCCTTCCTCGCCGACTACCGGATAGTTGATATGCCAGAAAAAACCATCCTGGTCAACGTGTTCGACCTCCGCGTCCGAGATACTCGTCCCGCAGACCGGACACCAGTTGACGATCCTGGAGCCTTTATAGATCAGCTTTTTTTCATATAGACGGCAGAATACCTCAAGAACAGCGTCGGAGCACCCTTTATCCATCGTAAAGCGCTCTCGCGACCAGTCTGCGGATGATCCCATCTTTTTCAGCTGATTCACTATGCGGGAACCGTATTCCTTTTTCCAATCCCAGCATTTTTCAAGGAAGCCTTCTCTTCCGAGCTCATCCTTATCGATCCCTTTTTCCTTCAGAGACTCGATCACCTTGACCTCGGTGGCGATCGCCGCATGATCCGTCCCGGGCTGCCAGAGTGCGTTATAGCCCTGCATCCTCTTATAACGGATCAGAATATCCTGAAGGGTATTGTCCAGAGCATGCCCCATGTGGAGCTGTCCCGTGATATTCGGAGGCGGCATCACGATCGTAAACGGTTTTTTCTTCGGATCCGGATCCGCTTTAAAATAACCGTTCTTTTCCCATTTTTCGTAGAGCCGGTCCTCAAGGCCCTTCGGATCATATGTTTTTGCAAGTTCCTTTGCCATGAATGTCTCTCCTTTACAAAAAAGAACCCTCTGCATCGTCCGATGCAAAGGGCATAAGTCTCATATTTCAAAAACAATCGCTAAAGCGTGCCCTCTTCCTCCGCTTCGTTATCCTCTTCATCCACCACGACCGATGCAGTCGCACCCGAAATGATCGCCACGACAGCCGCGACGGCAGCAATGATAACAAGCAGTATCAACGCAAAAAATACGATCAAAAATCCCTCAGGTGTCATATCATCTTCCCCCTTCTGATTCAATATAGCATAGTGAGCACATAAAAACAAGAGGGTGGGAGACAGGGGGACGGTTCTGTGTCTCCCACTGTCTCCCAACTCTCAGGCCTTATATCTTCCGCGGTTGTCCTCAGCCAGCTCGATACTGTAATTCGCATAGTGAAGCGTCTGGTTTACGTTGTAATACGGGTCTCCCCGGTCGATCTCCTCCTGCCATTTCTCCTGGAAATACGCGATCTCACGGTTGAAGCGGTCCTGTTTTTCCTTTGTTTCCTCCTCAGATCCCCGGGATTTAGACTCGTAATGGAAAAGTCTCGCATTCGGGTTGAACATGATCTTATACCCCCCTCTTCGTACCTTAAGGCAGAGATCCACATCATTCAGCGCCACAGCCAGCTTTTCATCAAAGCCGCCCGCCGCCTCAAACGCCTCTCTCCGAAGAAGCAGACATGCCGCGGTACAGCAGCTCATTTCCCGTGCCGTCACGGAATAGGGATAGTACGCTTCATCCCGGTCCGTAAGGCTCCAGAGCGCATTCGCGGCAAATCCCCCGATCTTATATACGACGCCACCGTGCTGGATCGTATCATCTCCATAATAGAGCATGGCGCCGGCTCCTCCGACCCCCGGAAGGAGGGCTGAAGCCACAAGCTCCGAAAGGCCTCTCTCATCCCGGAACTCCGTATCATTGTTAAGAAGGAGCAGAAGCTCGCCTTTTGCGAACCTCGCGGCAAAATTATTGATCCCGGAATAATTGAATCCCTCCTTCCAGGTTGCGACGACGATGCGGTGCTCCTTTCCGTCATGGTCCGAAACCTTTCCCTCCAGCGGAATGTCCGCAGAATAGGTTCCGCCGCAAAGCCGCTCGTAACCGGCAAAGGTTTCCGGTTCGGTGGAATTGTTTTCCGCAATGATAAACTCATACTCCGGATAATCCGATCTTTTCAGGAGCGACCGGATGCACTGATCAAGATCCTGAAAATGGTCCTTGCCCGGGATCAGCACCGAAACCAGCGGTTTTTTCTCAGGAAGATCATATTTTACGCAGAAAAAGCCCGGCACATCCGACGCCGTCACTTCTCCGCGCCGATGAAGTCTCTCCAGATGACGCTTTGCTGAGGCGAGCTGGCTTTCGGAAAGGATGCGGCGAAATCCCTGGAAATCCTTCGGCGCATAAACGGAAAAAACGGGCTTAGTGACATGACATACCGTGCGCGGATGCACTTCCCCGATATCATCAGGGCTAGAAGGCTCCGGTTCCTCAGCCAGCAGGTGTACAAGAAGACAGCTGATGAGCTCATACCACCAGTTTCCGAAAAACCCTTTCTCTTCTCCGCTCTCAATCCCGGCCAATACCTCATCAAGGAGGGCCCTTCGAACCGCAAAAACACCTCCGATATACTGAAAGGACAGAAGCAGCTCCGGCGCAATATCCGGCTTGAAATAAGGGCGGAACCGGTGTTTTTCATCGCTCCTTGAATCCTCATCCGTATAGATCATCTTTGCATTTGGCTTTTCATTAAAAAGTGAAACCACCTCAAAACAATAGTCCGGCGAAAGAACCGTATCCGCCTGGGCAAAGAGGACCACCTCTCCATGGAGCTCCCCGATGAGGGCCTTTAAGTCTTCCCCTTCTTTTGCCGCGCGTATTTCGCCGACAGCGCCGTAGGTCTGCTTTTTCAGAGACTGTAAAAGAGCTGTTTTGTCACCGGGCAGAGCGTAGTCCATGAGTGAGCTCCCTGCCTTAAGCTGTGGGGTCTCATCAATAATGACGTCCAGAGTCGGCATAAAAGGAAAACGCTTTCCTTTCTGCTCTTCCAGTTCTGTTTTTCCGGGGCAGCGCTTTCGAAGCCAGTTCATATACTCCGTTTCTTCCGGAACCTTGATTCCGAGCTTCTTAAGCGCACGGTTCTTCGTGTATTCCCAGCCGTATTCCCTGAAATAGTAAATCGCTTTCTGAAATTTGTTCATGTTTACGGTATCAAAATCATTCATGGCCTTTACATCTCAAATGTGAAGCTTCCGTCACGGTTCAGGTGCTTATTGTAATAAGGATCGCCTGCAAGAAGCACATCGTTCCATCTCTCTCTCATCACGCTGCGGTCTTTCTCCAGAAGACTCTCTGTTTCCTCTTCCTTATAAAGTCCGGACAAAGGCGTCTGGTACTGCATGTTGATGACATAAGGATTGAGGACAACCTCCAGCTCCTCTCTCCGGAGTTTTAAGGAAAGGTCGATCCCGAGATAGAAGGGAAGGACAAGTTCCTCACAAAGCCCGCCGCACTGAAGGAAGCGTTCCCTCTTTATCATCATCCCGAAAAGAGAAGCTGCGCTGATGTTATGGGCATAATACATCCTGCCCATATAACCTGCCGCGCTGAAGTTGTTTTTATGTTCGATGGGGAGCGCGATGCCGTCTTCTCCGAGGCCGATGATATACCCCGCTTCCTCCACCATACCGTACTGATCGGTGAGGCGCGATACCGCCGCGCCGATCTCGGCCTGATTTGCATACTGAAGAAGTCTTGAAAGCCACCTCTCATCCATGATCTCGCACCCGGCATCCAGAAAGCAAAGATATTCCTCATTCACGCTTTTTGCGATCCGGTTGAGAAAAGCACCCGGCGTTTCCTTTGTCTCCTTTTCAAAAATCTCTGTTCCGTTCTTTTGAAGGAGTGAAAGGAATTCCCTGCTCTTTTCGCCCTGACTGTTAAAATCCGCAACAACCACTCTAAAGTTCCGGTAAAGACTTCTTTTCTCCATGGAAGAAAGGAGTTTCGCCAGTCTTTCCGGCGCATCTAAATGCGTGATCACAATGAGGATCTGCGGAGATTCTTTCAGATCGTATTCCAGACGATAATGCGTCGCACAGACACAGGAGGAATGGACCTCGGCTTCGCGTCCTTCTCTAAGCTCACTGTCATGCACCGCCCGTCTTCCCGCATCGATCGCATAGGGCTTTGCGCTGATATCCGCAGATACGGACTCCGGGTGGACACGCCAGAAATAAAGAATCTCCGGAACATGGCTCACATGCTTCGCAGCTCTCGTCAGGCGGAGGATCATATCATGATCCTGGCTCCCGTCATAGGCATCATCATAAAGGCCATTCGTCTCAAGCAGGCTTTTCTTAAAAACGGAAAGATGCGTGATATAATTCACGCCAAGAAGGTTCTGCGGGGAATAAGCCGGTTTGAAATGAAGTGTCGCGATCTTTTTGATGGAATCATGCTCAAATGTCATTTCATCCGTATAGATAAACTCCGCACCCTTCTCCTCGATCTCCTGCATGCACCGGAAAAGCGCGGACGGATGAAGCATATCATCATGGTCAAAAAGCGCCACATAATCTCCCGTGGCAAAGGCAAGGCAGGCATTCGTGTTGCCCGAGATCCCTTCGTTTTTCGGAAGCTTTCTGTATACGATCCTCGGGTCCCGCTCCGCATAGCTCTTTACGATATCTCCTACCGCAGAATGTTCGTCATCACTCCCGTCTCCGAGACAAAGCTCCCAGTTCCGGTACGTCTGCGCAATGACCGATTCGATCATGTCGCGGAGATAGCGTTCCGGCGTATTATAAAGCGGCACGATGACCGAGATCCTGACATCCTTTGTAAAAACGGTCTGCTCTTCTTTTGCCCGTTCCTCATCTGAAAGTTTAATGCTGTTTAAAAATCTTGTATTTCGTCTTATAATTACAGACTTTCTGTTTTTCCATTTAACCTTGATTTTATTTTTTAGCTTTACAAATGCGGTCTTTTTATCCATCCTCATAAAGAGGATCGTCCGTACTTTGACGTTCGCGTAAAGCCGGTATACCGGGTTGATCAGCTTCCAGTATGGCTTCTGCTTCAGCGCCTTGATGCGGTCACTCTGCCCGGCATAAAGCGGATTATAAGAATCCTTGTCAGCGATTCCTGAAAAATCCTTGATCTCCCAGTCATGCGCAAAAAGCCGGACATCCGCCACCATTTTGAGGTCATCTTCCGCCTCGGCATGATTTGTCCGTATCCAATTTATTAATTCTTCATTTAATATAGCGTCATTGGACATTTTATGCTTACTGTCTCTTTCCTCTGGTTTTTTCATTTATGATGCTGGGGTCAAAAGTCACATGCCACTTTTGACCCCGACATCATTTTATCAAAAAAAAAGAACCGCCACAAGTGGCGGTTCCCGAGAAAAGAAGACGAAAGCTTCAGATAAAACTCACATTCATGTCGCAGCTTCCGCTGACTCCGGGCACGCTTCCCTTCGAGGTATACTGCCACATGGAGTAGCTGCCTTTATACTGGCACGCCGCGGCATACTGCGCCACCCAGATCGTCCAGCCGCCGAGAGACCCGGCGTTCAGCATGGTGTTATACCAGCTGGTGCTTGCGTATACACCGGGGCGTCTTCCACTGTTCGCAATGGTCTGGCAGAAGGCGTTCATGATCGCGGTCCGCGTTCCCCTGTCCAGTCCCTGCGCTCTCGCGCCGTCCTCGGTATCGATAAAGATCGGAAGTGCCAGATTATAACCGGAGCAAAGCTGAAGACACATACTTGCTTCCTCAACGGCCTCCACCTCGGACACGGCCTGTGTAAAGAAATAGACACCCACACGAAGCCCTGCCGCCGTCGCGCCCTGAATATTCTGCCGGAAAGTCGGATCCTCCACAAGAACTCCTGTCTGGCTGCCGCGGTATCCGCAGCGGATGATCGCAAAATCGACACCCGAAGCCTTTACTGCTGCCCAGTTGATCGTTCCCTGCCATTTTGACACATCGATCCCGGTCCTCGCGCCGCCGGTCGTATTCGTATTTGTCGGCTGCACATAATAGGTTGCCGATTCAGAATAATCCTTTGCCGTTGCAACAACCGTACATGCAGCATCCATGTATAGGGTATTTCCGGAAGCATCCTTTAGGACCGTTCCCGAAAGATCCAGTACTTCCACCGGGAACGTTACATTTCCCGCTTCTTTTCCGTTATAGGTGATCACAGCCGTTACGCTCGTCTTTCCTGCTGCTACTGCATTCAGCGTGAAAGAAAGCCCGTTTCCCGTCACGGTCACAACCGCAGGATCAAGACTCGTCCATGTAACGGAAAGGCCATCCACAGCCGGGCTCACACTAAGCGCCCCGCTTGCAGTCGTGGCATTCAGTCCGTTGTAGAGCGTAGCACCGGTCGGATAGGTCAGTGTTGCCGTCTTCGAAACCATCGTTTCTCCGGTACGCAGCATTCTCCGCATCAGTGGTTTTACCGTCGCAACCCCGATCGGAGCCGTTTCAGCGGAAGAGGCGCCGGTTGCAGATGATGTTTCCTGGACGGTTTCGGTCGCAGGTACCTCTGTCGACGGTGTTTCCTGCACTGTAGCAGGCTGCGGAGTTTCCACAGCAGGCGCCGGCGTCACGGTCTCAGTTCCGAGATCCAGAGTCACACTGCCCGTAGAAGTGGTGATCGTTGCCTGCGGAAGACCGCTGATCGTAACAGAGCTTCCCGAGACCGTATTCCCCCCGGTCTGTGCTGACGCGGCATTTTGCTTTGTCATGCTTTCCACGGTTGCGGCCGCAGATGATTCGACGGGAAGCGCATTATTCTTCTGAGCGTCCTCAGAGGCGGATACCTGGCTGTCCTTCTTGATCTGATCGGAAACATCCACCTTCTTATACTCGATCTTATCTTTTACCGTAACTGTGATCGGCTCCGGTACAATGAATTCTTCGTCCTCCGGGAAACCGGTCAGTGCCACGCTATAATCGCCTGCATCAATCTCGGCGATATAGATCACACCATCCTTATCGCCGTCATCATAGGTCTTGCCTTCCTCTTTTCCATCCGGTGTCACGGTGATCTCAAACTCATAGCCCGTCACGTCCTCATCCAGACTGTTCTGGATCTTGACCTTCAGATCCTTTTCAATGGAAACGCCAACCAGCTTCAATTCTTCTGCAAAAGTTTCCTCCGTTTCCTCTTCCGTCACTTCTTCGGTTACGGGCTCTTCGGTTTCCGTCTCCTCAACGGGAACCACCTCAAGCACCGCTTCCAGCGGCTCCGGAGCCTTTGAACCGTAGTCTTTCGCAAATACAACACCGCCCGTCACTGTTGTGCCGGTCACTGCCGCTGCAACGATACCCGCGATCACCTTCTTTGTCATGGAAAGACCCATGAACTTTCTGCCCGCTGTTCTAAACGGATTCGCGAGGATCACCAGGATTTTTTTCCATACCGGAAGTTTGCTGAATCTCATCTTTTTCTTACTTTCCTCATAAAACAATCGACTGAAACATAAAAATTCCCTGGTACTTTGGTATTAGTACTTTTGTACTGTATCATAAGTACCAGGGAATTGCAAGTGCTTTTTTTATTTCTTTCGGTTTATTTGACGGTCACGCTTGTTGTGGCGGATACAGGACTTTCCAGACGGATCAGTTTTCCTTCCGTACTGGTTGTTTCCATAATCGCCTGAACACGGAAATATTTTTTACCCGTCCCGCAGCGCGCCTGCGCCCAGGTGGTATTTTCCACCTCTGTTCCGTTACAATCATTTGCCGGGAAGGAAGCACTTGATGACCACTCCAGATAATACCGGTTTGCTCCCGGCACCGCTGTCCATGATGCGTCCACTCTTCCCTTAACCACCCCGGTGCTGGTCAGAGTCGGCGCTACCGGTTTCGCAAGCTGAAGCTTGAAGTTCTTAGGTGTTCCAAGCATTCCGGAATAGTTTCTGATACCGCTTACCTGGAGCGTTGCGTATCCCGTTGCGGAAAGCCGTACGGAATTTGTCACGTTGACGGTATAATCCTTTCCTTTCGTAAGCTTCCGTCCGGCCGCCGTTACCGTCACATTCGGAACCACGACCTTTCCGGTATAAGTCTGCGTCGGAATATCGCTGATCGTCACCGTCTTTTTGTTCGCTTTCAGCCAGCTTTCCGTTACCGGATTGATTTTGAAGGTTTTTTCCACAACTCCGGTGTATCTTCCTTTTCCGGTAAGCCTTACCGTAGCCGTACCGGCATCGACATTATTCACATACTGAAGAACATAATCTGTCCCGCTGACAAGCGAAACCGTCCCGATCATCGGATCCTGGTATTCCGCTACCGGTACCGGCCTGATCTGGGCTGCGGAGTACACATAGGAATCGTCCTTCACGAGATCAGACGCATCCGCTTTCTTTGCGCCGGCAGCCGTTTTATAAAGCTTCACGCTTGTCAGCGCAATGCTTTCTCCTCTCAACGGAACCACTTCACTGATATCTTTTCCGGTAATCTCAAACGTGATCCTCCGGCTTCCGGTATTTCCGCCGATACCTGTTATAGTTACGGAAGCACCTTTCCCGACATTCTTGTTACCCGCGTAAGTCACCTTGTAATCCACATTCTGTTCCAGTTCGTTTCCAGCCGCATCCTTAATAACGACCTCCGGCTCCTGGCCAACTGCAACCCGTTTTCCTTTTGCATCCAGCTCTTCTTCATAAACAGTCTTATATTCACTCACGTTCTTATCGGAAACCGCTGCTCCGCCCACGGTGATCACAAGACTCTTATCCGCAACAGTTCTCCTGTTGATCGTAAAGTACTGGACCTTTGGCAAGTCGATCGTTCCGGAGCGCTCTGTCCTTGCATTGGTAAAGTTCCCGTTGTTTTCTTCCGCGGAAATCGTCACTTGAGCCTTGCTGCCAACGTTGATATTGTTATCATATCTGTCGATGGAAAGTCCTTCCTTATCCTCATCCGTCATCAGAACTCCACCGCAGCGGATCGTCATGGCAGAAAGATCCGGCGTCTTTTCCATTCCGTCATAATACTGTACCGGAACCGAAACGGTGAGACGGCTGACCTCATACGGCGCGATCTCATAGGACACTGTTTCACTGCCGCTGTAATTGCCCTTCAGATTGATCGTAATGTCATAATCTCCGGCATCCCGGCTGTTCGCATTCTCGTAATCAGCCGTATAATCGGTACCGGATTTCAGCGTCGCTACCACTTTGGCTTTCCCCGTCTTTGCATCCACCGTCATCAGCTTCACAACAGGGAGCGCCTTCTGTACCCTTCCGTTAAAAACGAAGCTTTCTTTATTGACACTAAAGCTCAGCTTATTAACATCCGGAGAAAGCGTGACATCTTCACAGGGCTTGATCGTAAAGGTCTTAATGATCGTTCCCTTCTGCGCGCCTTTTCCGGTCAATTTCACCGTGGCCGTTCCCACATTCTTGTTATCCGCATAAGCCAGGCTGTAATCCTTGTTGAGTACCAGTTCTGCACCCGTGGATCTGTTCGTAACGGTCACCGGAGGTTTTTTCGGAGTATTATCAAAGCTGTAATCAAAATCAGCATCATCCGGGAGTGAGATATCAAAGTCTGCTGTGTCAAATACGACCGTCGAAGCATCATACACGGTCAGCGTCTGATTGACACGTCCCTGATAATTTCCGATTCCATCCACCCGCACAGTATAACGTCCGGGGACCGTCGGCTCATCCGACTCCGCTTTTCCGAGCACATACGTGATCTCATACTCTGTGCCCTTTACCAGTTCAACTCCGTCTACCGCCACCTTGATACCGGGATCCGGATTTCCTACTTTAAGAGCCGCATTCTCCATCACCACATTCTTAGCGGCAATCTTGGCCGGGTTCACCTTGAAAACAGACGGATAAACATATTCACCTTCGTAATTGCCGTCCTCCGCTGTAAGAACCGCGCGGTAAGTTCCCGCCTCCGTGATCCTCTCAAGCCCCTGCTCATCGATCACCGGCTGCTTCGCTGCGTCATATACAACGGCGCCTTTTTCGTTTGTCATCACCTTGTCATAGGTCAGCGCATAGTCCACTCCCTCAACAAGGGTGGTCCCTCCGTATTTCACCACCGGCAGCGGCTTCATACCCTGCGGTTCCGCAGAGGTATAGGTTTTCGCAGCGATCGTGCCGTAGCTGATCCCGGTACCCGCTTTCCCGTTCAGGGATAATGCCTTCGGGTTAATGGTAAAGGTAGTTGTATTTGTTCCGCCGTAATTTCCTTTTCCTGTAAGTACAACACTTGCCTCTCCGACATTCGTATTATCCTGGTAGGTGATCGCATACTGAGTTGCCGCAACTGCCTTTCCGTTTCTCATCACCTTGACTGCCGGCTTGATCTCCTTCCCGGTATAGACCGTCTCGAAGTCTTCCGTGTTTGCAAGAAGAACCGTGACGTCTCCGGCGTTGATATCCGCCGGCACGATCTTGAAGCTCCCCTTTACGGATCCGCTGTAATTATTGAGACCCGTCATCGTGATCGTGGCTGTTCCTACATTCGTATTGGCAGCATAGGTGATCCGGAAATCCCCGTCTTTGTTGTTGGTAGTAAGTACCAGCGGATTCCCCGTTACCATGTTTTTAAGGACCGGCGTCAACCCGGTATCCAGCTTGATGGCTGCGCCTGTAAAGAACTGATCCGGAACCGCCACAAGCATATCCTCCGTCAAAGGCTTTGCTTTGATCTTAAAGGATGCCGTTGCCGTACCGGTGTAAAGACCGAGACCGGTAATCGTCGCCGTTGCCGTACCGACGTTCACATTGTTTTCATAAGCAACCGAATAATCCTGCCCCTCCGTCAGCGTAACTCCGGACTGGGAAACCTCCAAAGCCGGCGTCAAAGGTCCGCCTTCAAAGATCTGATCCGGAATCGTTGCGATCATCCCGTCCGATAGCGAAGAAGTCTCGATCTCTATGGGATTCGGAGAACGAAGTGTCCCTGCATAGTTCCCGGCACCTTCTACCGTCACATAGATCGTCCCAAGTTTTACGGCCTCGGACTCACCGATCACATAATCCGTTCCGCACTCCAGTGTTGTCGGAATCTTTGTCCCGTTCTTATCCGTGGTGAAGATTCCGTTGTCCACAACGGTCATCTGCAGGGCGCTCGCTGTCGGCACGTATTCCTGTACCTCCGGAACCGTGATCACGCAGTCTCCACCGCCGATGTTTCTCGGATTCACGAGCACCTGTCGTGTCAAAGTACCTGTACAAGCGCCTGTGCCGACAATTGTCACATCATAAGGAATCACATTCCCTTCCGCGTTCCGGAGCACATCCTTCAGCTTCGTTACGGTTGATTTCTGATAGTATACGTTGTAAAACGCGTTTCCGTTGGGAGCCAGTGCCGTCGTCTTGATGAAATCCTTAATCTCATGTTCTTTTCCGTCATAGGTAAAGGAATTACTCTGAGTCGAGAACCACTCCTCCTGCAGCGGGCACTTCACATTAATAAGGACAGAAGCCGTACTTTTTTCATTTCCTTTTGTTACCGTTACCGTCGCTTTATATGTACCAGGCTTTGTAAACCGAAGCGTCGATGTGTTCGTGGTCCCGCTTGTTACCGGCGTTGTCTGGGTATACGCTCCGGCTGCGGAAGCGCCGTCCGACATGGTAATGGTCCAGGCAAACGTCGATCCTGTCTTATTGGTCGATCCCGTCAGCTTCGTTTCCACGTATTCGTTTTTCGTCAGATCCATCGTGAGTGTGGCCGGATTCGCAGAAGCCGCCGCAGAAAGCGCTGTCCCTGCCCAATATCCGAAATCCAGATCCACGGTTTTTGTCGCATTGGAAACCCAGTTTGCAAGAGCCGTGCTGACATGATACTGCCAGCAATCAAGGCGACCAGTATAGGAAGTAACGTTCTGCCAGTTTGCCATCCAGATGGAATAATTCGTCGGGATCCCGGAATACACCATGTCATTGAGGATCATGTCCTTATTCGCATAGATACCGGACTGGAAGCCGTACTGATTCATCCTCGCGCAGAAAGCGTTACAGATCGCGGTATGCTGCGCGGGAGTGAGACGGGCATTGTACATCCTGCCGCCTTTTGCTCCGTTAGGCTCCGCGTATTCATAATCAATGTAAACCGGAAGTGTCACACTGCTTTTGTAACCCGAACTCATGATCTGCTGATAGCAGAGATCGGCTTCCGCAATCGCTTCCGCCTCGGAAACCGCCTGGGAGAAGAAGTAAACGCCGATCTTCATTCCCTGGGCAGCAGCGTTTGCCATATTTGTCGTGAAATAGGTATCATTAATGAAGTTTCCTTCCGCTCCATATCCTCTCGCGCCGGAACGGATAATCGCAAACTGAACACCGCTCTGCTTCATACCGGCCCAGTTGATATAGCCCTGTGCGTAGGAAACATCGATGCCGTGCAGCACATCCTTTCCATTCGCACCGGCCGGATGCGCATATTGAGCACCGTTCAACCCCATATAAATATCTCCGGTATTTGCACCCAGCGCGGAATTACTGACCTGCACACCGTCCGCAGTGGTCTTTACTTTGTTCTTTTTTATAGCTGCGTAGGTTTCCGGGAATTCCGGATCCAGAGAATCAAAGAGAAGTTTTCTGCCGCCCTGATCTGTGTACGCATAGCATCCGTTTTCGTCCAGTTCCGCATCCTGGTACCAGAGCTTGCCGTCATGGTAGGAAAAACCCGGCAGTGAAAGATGTTCCTTATACTTTTCCGGTGCAGCATCTGATGCAGGCTCCGCGGTACTCACGTCCTCTGTTGGAGCTTCCGACTCGGTCTCCGTCACACTCTCGGTCTCGCCTGCGTTTTCCCCGGCCTGTGTCCCGTCCGTAACGGTTTCTGATCCGGTTCCTGCTGTCCCGGTGACTGCAGCCCCTGACGGATCTGTTTGCGTGGCATCTACAACCCCGTCGGAAGCCGTTCCCTCTTCTGTCACTGTCTGTACAGCTGACGCCGGCGCAGCCGTTTCCGTGCCGTAGACAGTGACATTTCCAATTGGGAGCGCCATCAGGCATGCCAGAACCAGTGCTGTGATTTTTTTCTTCATAATTCTCCTCTCAGTCTTTCGAAGATTGTTTAGATATATTGTTTTTCGTTCCCATAAACCACAATATCCAGTTACTCGCTTTTATTCTAGCGATTTCGAAAAACGAATGCAAGGGATTTTTGAAGAAAATTATGTTTATATTTATTTTTTATCGCTTCTTTATTTCATGCGGGTTATATTTTTTAAGGAAATTCCAGTGTTTTGCAAAGGAAGGCCGAACAAAGCGCCATTTTATAGGAAATTGGTCTTAGGAAATTAGTCTTAGGATAAAAGTACTAGACAAATAGATTTTTTTGTGTTACATTGACCGTAAAGATCACAATCTGTTTTTGTGAAAGGACGTGAAAGTTATGAAAAAACGTATATTTGCGGTACTTCTCTCTATCTCCCTTCTGATGACCGGAACCGGAACGGTTTTCGCAGAAGAAGTGTCAACAGAAGCACCTGCGGTCATAGAAGGTACAATCCCTGCGGACGCGTCTTCATCTGCTCTCCGTCATATCACAGGATTTGTTCCGCTTACAAACGAAGAACAGTCTCTGACTTTCCCGGCGCAGAGCAAGCCTTCTGTTTCCGACCTTGTTTCCGGTATGCCGAAAGCACTTTCGGTCTATTATGACGGCTCCACAACGGCAGAAGCGCTTCCTGTAACCTGGGAATCAGTCGGAGAAGATTATACAACCTCTGACAGCTACTATTTCCAGTTCAGCCCGAAGTGGGACGAAAGTGTGGTTCTTGCAGATGGTCTGGAGCTTTATAAGGATGCTCCCTATATCAGTGTCTTTCTCACGGATGAACCTGTTGCACTGAGAAGCAGCGTTGTATCGGAAGACTCCGTCACTGTCAGCAGTCAGGCGCTCGGTGCTTCCATCAGCAGCACCGAAAAGGCAAACAACCAGGTCCAGATCTACCGGTATCTTACCAGTGTCATGGGTTTTAACTGCGCGGCAGCCTGCGGCGTTCTTGCAAACATTCAGGCAGAATCCAGCTTCAACCAGACTGCAACCGGTGACAACGGAACCAGCTACGGAATCTGCCAGTGGCACAACACCAGGTGGACCGATCTCAAAAACTATTGCACAGCACAGGGACTTGACTGGACAACACTGGACGGCCAGCTGAAATTCCTGAATTATGAATTGAACAAATCCTACCCGACCATCCTCCGGGGGATGAAGAGCCGCGGGAATACCGCTGAAGATGCCTATCTCTGCGGAGCATACTGGTGCGAAACCTTTGAGCGTCCGGCAAATGCCAAGGCTGTCGGCGTCACAAGGGGAAATCTTGCAATGAACACCTATTTCCCGAAGTACAGTACCGGTGCCTATGACGGAACATATACCTCCCCCGGAAACACAACGTCCACAACCACTCCTACTACTCCCTCAACGTCAACGACCACCTTACCCGAAGCACCTCCGGTAGAAGGCGGGAAAACATATGAGTCCGGGGATGACGTCGTCACTCCGGAGCCAGCGGAGGAAACCACCACTCCGGAACCGGCAAAAGGCCCCGTGTATCAGGTTTCCCTTACCGTGAACCAGAAAATGGATATCACTGCTTTTCTGAATGACCAGAGATATCTCACCTACCGTGTTTCTCCGGCAGGATATGCTTCCGTTACTTCAGGCGGCGTTCTGACTGCAAAGAAGGTCAGCGGCTCTGCTCCCGTCACGGTTACCGGACGGATTCTTCAGAACGGAGCGTGGGTGGATTCCCCTGCATCCGTGGAACTTTCGATCACGAAACCGTATTTCTCGGTCACCAGACTGGATCTTGTTTCCACGGACACTGCCAACGCGAACGACTACCTTGTCAGTGAGACCGCTCCCGATTCCTGGATGAGCTCCAACGAGAAAGTTGCCACGGTCAGCGCAGATGGACAGATCACACCTCTCACGAGCGGAACCACAAGGATCACAGCCGTTTTCGGCGAGAATACCGGCTATGCCGCAAAGTATTCCTTCTCCGTCCGCATCGGTGTTCCTGCCCTGAATAAGAAAAAGGCAACCATACAGTCCGGTACCTCCACGCTTCTTTCGCTGAAGGTCTTTTCGAGAACGTTAACGCCCTCCTACAGCAGCTCCAATGAGCAGATCGCAACTGTGGATGAAAGCGGCCGGGTCTATGCATTATCAGAAGGCACCGCCACCATTACCGCCACCTATAACGGGCAGCCCTTTACCTCACAGATTACCGTAAAAAAACCGACTCTCAGTGCCAAAAGCATGACACTTAGAGCCGGTGCTAAAAGAAAGCTCTCTCTTCGCAACACAAAACTGACTGCTACGGATTGGACTTCGAGTAATCCGGGCGTTGCCTATGTCAATGAAGCAGGCTATGTCATTGCAGTAAGTCCCGGCGAAGCCAGGATCAGCACTGCCACGGGCGGCTGCACGGATGAGTGTGTTGTGACGGTGAGATAATGGATCAGAATATGAAAAATCCCGCTGAATTGACAAATTCGGTTATAATAATAGTAACCAATCATACATAAGGATACGATATTATGAATCAAATGAATCCGGAAACCGATCGGCGAGGCATCATCCTGACCGATAATGTAGATTTGTCATTTATAAAAACCATCACTCCCAGATATAATGAGGATTTTTGCAAATTTGTCATTCATAAAGAGCAAAACAAGGTTTGTCTCGGCATGGATATTCATGCTCAATGTGATCTGAACAACGGCGAGGAGGAAGAGCTGTATGGAGGTAATATTTTTTTCGAAGACGGTCACATTGAATATGAGTCTACACTAAACGTCTATCATAACAAAAAAAGCAGTTTCTACAAGACTCATCGCAGAGAATACCCAAATCCCCGGTTAATCATGGATCCGGATTTAATTGAAATCATCAATTCCTGTCTTCTCGAGTGGGTAATTCTATAATGAGGAAGTAAAATGGATTTTCTAAATGAAGAAATAACAGATCACAAAATACCGTATGACGAATTCATTCGGGATAACCAATATGATCTGAAAGAATTTGTCTTTGATGATCAAACGATCGCATTCTGGAAGAGTCGTAATTTCTACACACAGATGATGGATGTATGGGGTGAAGTCGACAAGTCCAGAAAGTATTATCAGAAATGGGCAGATACTGCCCTCGATGATCCTGAAAAAGAGCATCGCTTCCAAGCACTCCTGAAATCTTTGCGATTTGTCCGTGAGTGCCTTGCCATTGTAAAAGAAAACAACAATTTTGAGGAAAAAGTCAAAAAAACCTTTCGAATCGCAGAATGGGAATTGTATGATTTCTTCTTTTGGGACAATGAGTTTTGCAACACAGCAGAAACTGTGACAAGATGGTTTGACCAGTGGTGTTTCAACATCAACTATGATCTTTTGGAATCTGCCTGAGGTATTCCTTTTTTCCTAACCCTCGCCCATGCTTTTCACGATCTCCAGGATCTTATCACTGGGGATCTCTTCTTTTTCCAGCCGGTCAATAAGGCGCAGGATCATCTTTCCTGATGGGATCTCTTCCTGCGGCGAGGATTCGCCCGGCTCCAACACACCCACACGAAGCGCTCTCGTCCTTCGTTCATGCAGCGGAATCACACGCTGCTCTCCCATCCTGATCATCTCAATCTCGGAAAGATCCCAATCCGACGGAAACAGAAGACTTTCCCGCTCGCCGGGATCGGCCTCGATATAGGTTCTGTTCGGATAAAAACGGTTGTTCTCGTCCACCGTTCCCCAGTGTATACGCCTGTATTTGCGCGTATTCGTCTTGGGGTCGATGTAGGAAGGCTGCGTGCAGGCGTAGCGATATGAGCCGCTTTTATGGATGGTGACTTTATTCCTTTTCGTCTCTTCTGTCATAGGAATCTCCCGAAAGATCAGGGGCGGCATAAAGCCGCCCCTGAATAATAGTGCAAGTTGCTTTGCAGTTTACTGCTTGTTGATGTTCGCTTTCTGGATACGGAAGGTCTTATTGACAGTTCCTCCGTACGGTCCCCATCCGCGTACAGTCACGGTTGCAGTTCCCTGCTTCGTGTTGTTCTTATAACCCATGATCTCGTAGTCCTCTGTGTCAAGGTTCGTGATAATGCCACCTTCAACAGACTCCTGCGTAATCCGACCACCGGTAAAGAAGATATTCTGGTTCACTTCGATCATGTTTGCTTTCATCTGCGTTCCATAGATGAATACGGAAGGCAGAAGAACCGCATCTCCCTTATAGCTGCCGGAAGTACCGCCCGGAATGATCTCTGCATAGAGCAGGAGACCATCTGTGTATACCGACTCTGCGCTAACAGTATCCGCGGAACCAACAAGCGTTCCATCATCGTAGTACCATTTCCCGGTAAAGGTGTAATCACGGTTTTCGGTCAACTTCTTGACAACCTCGAATCCGTCTTCTGTGTATCCAACCACCTCGTTTACAACCGGTTTCTTGCCCTTCAGGTAGTATGACAGTTCAAGCTTTGAGCTGTTGAACTTCACATCCGTACGACCATAATTCAGGGAATTGCTTTCTCCGATGCCGCTTGGTGTCCAGTTAAGCTCTCTCTGCGTAACCTTGAAGGTAAGGGTTTCTGCGTTCTTGCCCTGATAGTTACCCTTTCCGGTTACGGTTACGGTAGCGGTCTGGCCCACCTTGGTGTTGTTCTTGTAGGAAAGTGTATAATCCGTACCCTCTACGAGAACGTTTCCATTTACGGTGCATACTGCCTGGATCGACGGCTTCGCGCCACCCTGTACATACGGTACTTCTGCGTATGTCTGGCCATCAGTAAAGGTTACCTTGATCTCGGTATTGCCTGCAAAAGTAGGCTTGGTGATCTTGAAGGTCTTATTTACCTTGGCACCGGTATATGCACCCATACCATTGATCGTAAAGGTTGCCGTTCCTGCTTTATTATTATTTGCATACGTCACATAGTAATCCGTATACTCTGTAAGCTCCTTCGCACCAACAGTCACCTTGAAGTCGGTAAAGCTACTTGCCACATACGGATTATCAGTACCCATGAACGGAACCTCGGTCTTGTTTGTCAGTTCAACAGTCTTTCCACTGTTATCGACAAAGGTTGCGACCGCTTTCGTAAGACTCTGTCCTGCAATCTTGTACGTCTTGGTCGTAGCACCGATCATCTGCTTGCCGCTGTCTACGGTAATCAGTTCATCCGTGAAAATGGTAACGCTTGCCGTACCAGGAATGTAATTATTCGTAATCTCATAATTGAATTTCACGGTATCGCCGTCATTTCCAATGGTACCCGACCCACCGTCACTCTTCATCTGCTCATTCGTGATGGTGCGTTTGAAGTTCTTGCCATAGGAGATCGTGATGCTGTTCGGATACACTTTTTCGAAGCTCTCTGTGCTGGCAACGTTCTTCGAATCGATCGTTACCGTAAGTTTGCTTGCAGGGAATACGTTCTTATTATCTGTTGCATAAATCTTCGCCTGTGTGCTTCCGGTAAAGTTGCCAAGTCCCTTCAGAGTAACGGTTTTCACACCATTTTCATCGAAGCCATAGCCTTCGCCGTCCGAATCCACTACATAGAAGTCCGTATCCATCTTCAGAGCCTTACCGCCATAGGTCAACTTCGGTTTTGTGGTTTCCTTATAAGGCATTGCTGCACTCTTTGTTGCAACACCAGCCGTTACCTGTGCCCATTCAACCGATGCCGGGACTATGCGGTAGTTCAGCACCTTGGTTTCTGCGTAGTTACCCTTTCCTGTAATCGTTACCGTAGCGGAACCTACTTCTTTGTTGTCAGCATAGGTCAGCGAATAGTCAGTATTCAGCTTAAGAAGATCATCGCCCCAGTACACCTTAAGGTTCGGTTGCGTAATTGCCTTGCCGTTATTGTAGTAAACCTCCGTCTCAAGTCCGTCATATTCAAGGCTCTTATCATCTCCGCTGACAATGCTGCCGTTTGCCTTTACGGTCTTCAGCTCACTGTATTCATGATCCTTGTCATAGAAGTAGTATGCCTGCCATACCGTGTCACCATTTGAATATTCATGATACTTGTTCATGGACACACCTGATGCCAGCACGTTGAGATCATGTGCAGAATTATCCGCAGCATTGAGACATTTCACGTTGAGTGATGCCGTCGGCGTTCCGTTTGTCGGGAAGTTCCACGTAAAGGTACCATTCTTGCTGTAGTTATGCGGTCCAAATCCGGTAATATTGGAAGATGTTGCTTCAAAAAGAATCTTGGTTACATCCCCATTATCATACCACACTGCATAATTCTTATAAGTACCTTCTTTTATGCATGATGCGTCACTTGCAGAAGGAGTAATGGAGTCAGGTTCTACATTAGTCCGAATCTTCGGCACACCATCAATAGCAGCATCATGTTCATCACACAGGCACTCCAGTGTGATCGTTGCTGTCGACTTATCTGCAGACCATTTGAGGGAATCCTTCACATAAGTCCACTTATGCCCTGTAGCCTTAGTTACAGCAGATTGCTTAACATCCGTATACTCCACTCCATCCACAGTTGCCTTAGCAGTATATTCTGTGGAGCCATCCTGTGTACAGGTAAGCTTCGTGGGCTTAGATGTTACAACAGCAACTGTCTCAAGCTGATAATCGTTTGCGTCACAGGTAAGGAACAGCGTAGCTGCACTGTAATCGTCTTCCCAACTCCAGCTGATATAATTCTGATCTCCAGCTTTTGCTTTCGCATAAGTATGAACATGCTTCTTCGGGAACACATTCGTATAATTCTTAGTAATCGCCGCGGTTTCATCGAATACTGCCAGTGCATCGCCATCAAACCAAGAGTCAAGAGATGCATCGCCCGCAGTTCCTACGGTGTTATCGCTTGCAAATACCATTCCTTCAGGAAGACCGGAAAAACTAGGTCTCGTTGACTTTGTTGTTAAAGCAGCGTTATAAAGAGAAGCTTGCGCTGACGTGATCGTCTCACCATAAGGCACTTTGTATACAACCTTTTGACCATTCGTACCATATGCCGCAGTGTCCGCATCTGTCCACTCTACATATGCAGTATCCGCATCATTTCTCACAAAAGCCGTATTCGAAGCATTCATCATATCAATGACTACATACTCCATAATCGTGAAGTCAACCTTCTTGAATGCAGTTCCTAGATCTGCGGACTCATAACCAGCATTTGTCAGAGTGTTCTTTGCTGAGGTAACATCACACTTGGATCCAACGGCAATCGTTACTTTCGAATCTACACGCTGCACGCTGACATCATAATCTGTGGCTGATGCAGGTCCATTAAAGTTCACCGTATAGCTGTTTATGTTATTCTGATAAACGTGTACATCCTCATCAGCAAACATATCAGAAAGGGTCTTCATAAGTCTTGTCGCACGTGTTCCGCTCAGAACCTCGCCGGTAAGACTGCCTCCGATATTCGCGCTTGCATTTACGGACAAGTTCTCATCTGCAGTTACCTTGAAGGTAACATTTGCGATAATAGGTGATTTCAGGTTGTCTGCATCCACTGTCAGTGTCGCTGCATACGTACCGGTCTCAAGGCCCTCTGCTACTACCAGGTTAAAGCTCTTCGCTTTACCTTTCTCAAGATCCGGCACCAGAATATCATTCCCATTTTCCGCAATGATCGCCTTTGTTTCCTCGTCAAGCGAGAATGCACCATGACCCGCAAGAACTACCGTAACATTCTTCAGGACATCTGTCGCAGAAGATCCGGTATTCTTGATGGTAAACGTCTGGCTGAATTCGTTGTAGTTCTCCTTTTTCGTTGTCAGAGAAACTGCTCCGTTCGGATCAAGCGACGCACTTGCATCATCGCTGATCACTGTGTAGTTTACTTCAAACACACGAGATTCTGTCTGATTCGGGAATGTTACCATCATATACGCGGTCTGTTTTCCGACTTCGTCCACCTTTTTCGGTGTAATGGTAATCGTATCCATTGCATTTCGGTTCAAAGTTGCAATATCAGCAGAAATCCTGTATGCAGGCGCTGTTGACAGTTTAGGCGTATCCTTCGTTCCAAGAGTAGTGCCTTCCGCATCCAGCACTTCTGTGAACTTGATCGTTCCTGCATTCTTGGTGTTACCGGTGTTCTTGATCGTAAAGTTAGTCGATGCAGCCGCATCACCCTTAATAATGTTTCCAAGATCGATCTTCGTCAAAGGAAGTTCTTCTGCATCCAAAGGATCAAAAATCTTGTATGCATATACCGCAGGCTCAACGGTCATACTCACCGGAATCATGATATCCGCAAACGCGCCCGGATTATCATTTGTATCTGCTTTAATGAGGATAAAGGCTTCCAGTTTTTCGTTCTTATCAGCACCCGCCTTCGGTGTAATCGTAAACGTACCATTAGCACCGTTTCCAACAGCGTTAAGACCCGTCTTATCACTAATGGTGAAATTTGCTGAAGAAGTCTTATCGGCATTAACTACAGTTGCATCTAACTTCACTGTCTGCGTACTATCAAATTTGACAGTAATTGTATCAATGACGTTTCCGGCACCCACATCATAACCGGGAGCCTGATTCTGGAACTTATAACTCGTTACCTTCTTGTCTGCGCCGGTTGCACTGCTGACAGGTGTACTCTCTACCGATCCGTTATTATAATTTTCTGTATCCAGGACATACACCTTTGTTGTCGGTGCGATCGTCATATTCACAGTTTCTTCGTCATACTGGGTCGGTACCTTCATTGCAGTTGAATCAACTTCGTCCACATATGCATACACATCAAATTCAAAATCACCAGCGCCCTTCAATGCTGCAACTGCAAACTTTCCACCATTAATCTTGTATCCATGACCAGTCCAGTCGGTATTCTTATTTGTTGCTTTGATTGTTCCCGCGGTACTAGCACTGGTCTGGAAGCCAACCTTCTGAAGCTCCTCAACAAGAGCCCAGGTCTCATCTTTATCCGGCACTCCATCCTTCTTGACATTCATGTAATATTCAGCAGTTTGGCCATTCTCATCATCATCTGAGCCTGCACCATATACTACAAACCCTTCATCAAGAGCATCACCCACTGTCTTGGAAAGTTTGCTGCTGATATTAATCTGCTGAGTCTCCTCAACTACTGTGTACTGTACATAGAAAGACTCGCTCTTTATACCGTCCCCGGAAACTGTAACTACAGCGTTATAGGTACCTGCTGCCACCGTCTCGTTTGGAACGATGGTGAAGCTGAGATCTCCACCCACCGCGATTGAATCAAGGCCTGTTGTACTCAGTGTAAATTTGTTCTTGCTTCCGGGATCAATCCCACTGTCATCTGCGCGTACCGTCTTGCCATCTCCATCAACAGAGTCATCGATGTCAATCACAAGCGCACCCGTAGCAACAGTTCCTTCGTTTTTCACTGTTACATTGAGAGGAGCGAGGCTCGTGCTGCTTCCTGCAATGACTCCGTCAAACAAGAACGGATCCGTATACGCACCATATGTGGAGACAAGATCTGTACTTTTTCCGTAAAGAGAAACACTTGTAGCGCCTGATACCTCTATCGTAGCATCTACTTCTCCCTGCTCTCCGTAATGATCCCCAGGTGTATTGTTCGTGACAACAAAAGTAACCAAAAAGGTTCCTGTCTTAGTGGGCGTTCCAACAATCTTGTTTCCTTCAATTCTAAGACCAGCCGGTACCGTGCTCCCTGACTGCGCCCTCCAGATAATTTCTGCATACTGACTATCAATCGGTTCGCCTCCCGGAACAACCGTTCCTGTCAGTTGGATACCCTTTGCGGAAGTAATTTCATCATCAACCGTGATGGGGTCTCCGGAGTGATTCATGGTGATCTTGCCATATGCATCCAAAGCATTGGGATCAATCGTTACTCCCGGAAGTGTAGATACCTCAACTTCTACCGGAAAATCCATGATAGCTGTTGTTCTCGAAAACTGCACTTTTGCTCCGTAGGTCTTCTTCGAGGTGGCACCTTTGAACGTATCATCCTTGAATGTCATTTCAAGAGTCACGCTCTGGTGGCTTCCAATATCTATCCCTGTTGTATCGGCCGCCACTTTGCTTCCATCGTCTTTCACCCATTTCAATTCTACATCATTATGGGCATCAGCGCCGCCATCCGGTGTATAAGCAACAGAGTTTGCATAGATTTTCTCAAGATCAACTGCTGATGTATTTGTTACCGTGAAGGTCTCTACGATCTTTCCGCCACTTGTTGTTGTGCTTGTAGCGTATGGTGTATCCTCATCGACCGATTCTCCGCTCTCATCAACAACAGTGAGCGCAGCGGTAGCATCCGTCACAGAAAGCTTATAGTATCCTACAACAGCCTCATTATTAGTAGTGTCTACAGCCAGAACGGCGATGATTTTCCCGTCTGCATCCGGATTCAGAATAGCCGGTGCAGTGAGGATACCGCTATTCGCAACAAGCGTAAACCCATAATCCGTCATCATAGTCGGAGTCGCAAACGTTGTAAATGAACTTGCCGGGGTGGTCAAACCATTTGCAGAATCCGCTGTCAGGCTGTTGTACCAATATGTAGTACCGGTGCCTGTCGTGGTAATTCCAGGTACACCACTACCATCCGTCAAGGTTACATCGTTACCAAGAAGATACCACTTTGCATCTTCACTTGCCTCAAACTGGAAGCGATAGCTTGAACCGTATGCACCGTCATCAAGTTCAGAAGTCGTTGAGGTCGTCTTCGTAGTAGCTACATCGCTCGGAGTAGTAATACGAATATGATCTCCTTTTTTAGTAAAACTAAAGCCAATCTGAATTGGATCAATTCCCTTGGAGTAAAGCGGCGGTGCTGTCACGCCGGAAGCGCCACCATTAATCGTTACTGTTTCTTTAGTATCAGTAGCTGCTGCCGCTTTAACGGTGAAAGAATCACTCCCTCCAGCGGGAATTGTAATATCGCTGTTCCCTGCCAATGTAAGATTTGTATTAGCTAGTTCAGCCGCACTAAATGTCAGATCCACATCACTGGTATTCGTAATTTCAACCGTCACAGGAGAATTCGTAGAATCAGACCATGAGTAGGTACTCCCATCCGTTAATGTCTTCGTTCCAACCTTTACCGTATAACTGCTTGTAGGCTGAACGCGAATAATGCCGTAGTACATACGGTTAATCCCCGCCTCATCCACTACATGAACAGGAAGATAATACTCTGTTACGCCAAGGTCGGAATTATATGCTACTCTTACATCTTTTCCACTTGCACCAGGACGAGTTGTGTTATAAGCGGTAACATTCGCAGCACTAAAATCATATGCAGAAGCCGGAAGGCGATCTGATGTCAGAATATCAAAACTTGCCCAACTTGTCTTGGCAGACGCATCAGTCTTCTTATGCTTGATAGCGCTGGTAGAAAGCACAACAATATCACTGAAAGGCGTTGCAGCCATTGCTGCATCGGTTTCTGTCATATCGATGTCCAATCCCTGCGTCACTCCGCTTTCCGTTGTCTTAATTGTCACCTGCGGAATCTTCTGACCAACAGTATACGTACCGATCACAAACTCCTTAGATCCATCCGGAGCAGCAGCCTGCCACGGAGTATCACTAAGCTCAACCTCCTTGTTTCCAACGTAGAAGCTTACATCATCTTTCACAGAGAAAACTGCATCTGCAATCTTTACAGAATTATCGATAGACGCTCCCGTCGTCCCCCGAGCATCTGTAATTGGCGTAACACTTCCGGAAAACGCCTTTGAAGTAACTACCAGCGTTTCACCATATCCGTCTGCCTTTGCATTAAGTCCTGTCTTCGGCGTGATCGTCAGGGTCACAGTCTGTCCTTTTGCAAGTTCGGTAATATTGCTTGGGCTAACGGTAAAACTACTCGATGCTCCACCAGACATCGCAAATGTAACATCCTTAATCGGGTTGCTACCGCTATTCTTTACTTTTACGGTTTTCCCTGTAATCGCGCTGTATCCGACCTCTTTCTCTCCGAAGTTAAAGTTTCTCGGACCAATTTCCTTTCCGGTATCGGAAACGATGATCGCATCCGTATCGCGAGAATAGATATTCAGTACTATCGTCGCATACCCGGTCTCTGTCCCGGATTTAGCAATTGCATAGTACGTTCCTGACTGAGAGCAATCCGTAGGCGTTCCGGTAAGGGTTGCCTTTACTCCGCTCGCAACAAGACTTACTCCATCAATATTTACCTTATTTGCAGTTGAAATATCGTTTCCATCATAGAGTCCCCATGTTACGGAAGGATCATCATCGCCTGCAACAGCTGCAGTATAGGAATAAGCATCCTCTCCGGTCGGAAGCGTTTCACCGGCATCAACATAAATATTATCTGTTGCAGGAGTTACCGTGACTGTCCCAGCCGCGCCGGATGCCGCAATGTCGGTTGAAATTACGATATCATTATCCGGTAATGTAGGACTACCTATCAAATCGGCCGGAAGCGTAATGGTCGCGACACCATTTAGTACCTTAAAAGTAGCTCCCGTAATATCGCTAAGGCTTTCGTCCAAACCACCATAAACGCTCACATAAAACTGGTCTGCTGATGTCGGAGCAACTGCCCACGAATAGTCTCCAGACGCCAGTTCATATACTACAGTAAGCGTACCGCTACTCCATACTCCACTTACATTATCATACCCTGCTCCGGAAACAGTCACATCCACATTTGCAGGTGTCTCTACTCCTACAATCGTATTTACCGTGGTGCTCATATCCACATTAATGGTGATGTTTCCGGTTACATATTTGTTCGGAATCGTGTATTTTCCATCCTGATCCGGCCAAATCACCATGTCTGTTGCAGCTTGTTTCCCTGTACCCACTGCTGTAGCTGCAGATGTGAAAAACACTTTGTTTACATTTAATTCGCCTGAGATCGCCGTAGCTGTCGGAACAATATAGAACTCCAGATCAGCATCATAGGTTGCGCTATCAACATCGGTAGAAGTTGCCGAACCAGTAGTTCCGATACAAAAATCCGTCCCCTCAGTTGCCGTGCCAGTCGTTCCCGGTGTAACGGTAAAAGTACTCGCTACACCAGCATACTCTCCTCCTAGCGTAGCAGTCATAGTTGCCTCATCTTCAGCACCTATATCAGTCATGTCTATGTTTGCTGTAGCTGTTGTATCGTCGTTCCTATTAAATGCACCCACTGTGGCAGCAGCTGTTCCCCCACTTGCAGGTGCCAATGTAACTGTCCACGTTGTTACTTCAGAAGCATCCGGCAATACATACCCAGTTTCTGTCGTAGCAGTAACTGTTGCGACTCCACTACCAGAAGCCGTTACTGTCGTCGGGCTTATCGCAAAACTGACATGCGATCCACCTGAGATTGTAGCCGGCAGAATGTTTGTTCCTGCCGCAGCTGCCTGCACTTCCATGAGTGAACTCGGCAGAGACAGCACGATCATCGCCAGTGCGAGGAACACAGCCGCAAAACGTTTTGTTGCTTTTAAAACTGTCTTCATACTTTTGTTTTCTCCTTTTCTTTTTTCAGTCCGGGAAACCCGGTCTGTTCTTTCGGAAACGAAAGTCCTGCCGCGTGCCAGCGCTTCCCCCATTCCCTTCTATATTAACCCGCGTCCGGCGAGATACCGGACATCCGGACAGTTCGGTCTGAATGCCTCCGGCAAACGGAACGAAAAGTCCTTTGGGATTACAAAAGAGATACGAAATGCGTTTTTTCGCATTTACGATACCAAAACTCCGGAAGACGCAATAATCCTCTGCGATTCTTCCGGTGTTCTTCCGGGGAACAGCTATCATTCCCCGCTATAAAACGTCAGGAATTTACTGTTAAAAGTAAGTGTGTTCAAGACTTTACTGTATTGGGAATTCCCGACGTATAAGGTTATACTAATTCCGATATCCCAATTTGTCAATATTTTTTACTGATTATTCAATAATATATTTTACTGTTTTCGTTGAAGAAGCGTCATTTCTGCGCACTTAGGATTTCCCAAATTGAAAAGAGGTGCCAAAAGCACCTCTTGATAAGCGAAAAAAAAGCTTCTATAATATGGTTGTTCAAGAGTTAACTGTATTTGGGTGATATTTATGTATGAACGGTACAGTCGGCTTCGCGATCAGCTCGGGTATCGTGATGCTGTAAATAGTACTAAACATATATAGATACAAGTCTCCATTTCACGACTATACTTAATAAAAACAGAAGGGGGACTTTTATATTATGATTACTGATGACATGACGAGGGAGGAGCGCATAGAGTATTGGCAGCTGGTAATGGA